>CAVRZB010000005.1:0-499572 GCA_963725515.1 uncultured Solirubrobacteraceae bacterium
TCGGTCGCCTCGTCCGCTGCCGCGGCTAGGTGATCGCGGTCCTGGCGCTGTGCAAGCGAGACGAGCCGTGCTTGCCCGACCCCCTCCGGCGCTTGACGTCGAGCTTCATGCTGCGCAGCTCGCGCCGGTGGCTCTGGTGAGTCCAGAGAGCCTCGCACGCCTTGACGCACCCGCGCGTTCGACGCCTGAGAAGCGGGCACATTTACCCCGCGCCTACCGCAGCGCTACCGGCCTCGGGTTTGCTGCTCGCATTGATGATCCACTTCCAGAACGGAGGACTCGTGAGCACGATCACTGACACTCGTCGCAATGGCGTCGATGTCGCCAAGCTGTACGGGACGCTCGACGCGATCAAAGCTCGGCCGGAGATCGCGCGCTTTCAGTTCCGAGCCAGCAACCGCTGGATCGATGGCGCGCACAACCGCTCGACCATCAGGGATTTCTACGCCGCCTGCCAGGAGGACACGTCCCGGGCGCAGGCGTTCGATCTCGATGCCGGCGAGCCGGCGATCCTGATCGGCGAGGACACCGGCCCCAACCCGGCCGAGTATCTGCTGCACGCGCTCGCCGCCTGCCTGACGACATCGATCGTCTACGTGGCCGCGGCACGCAAGGTGGAGCTCACGTCCGTGGAGTCGACCGTCACCGGCGACATGGACGTGCGTGGCGCACTCGGCGTGGACGAGGAGCCGCGCAATGGGTTCGAGCGGATCGGCGTGTCGTTCCGCGTGACCGGCGACGCGCCGGAGGAGAAGCTCCGCGAGGTCGTGGAGCGAGCCAAAGCGCGTTCGGCGGTCTACGACATGGTCACCCACGGCGTGCCAGTCGCCGTCGAGGTGACGACGCACTAAAGCCTCGGCTGATCGGGAGGAGCGAGCTTCCTGCGTGACGGGTTCGGTACGTGGTGCCCGCCACCCGTAGCGCGCCCATTTGGGTGATGGTGCCGATGTGCCGCGAGCCGCTTCACAGGAAGGTCTTGAGCGAACACCGCTACGACCGAGGAGGTCCCGCAATGACCATGACAGAGCAAGAGCTTGGATCCGTGCCCGGAGAAGGTTTCGGGAAGGCGTGCCGGCGAGGCTGCCGGCATGCAGACACACCCCACACACCCAGTTCAGCGCGGCGTCGATCCCGAAGAGCTCGATCGACAGATCGCGGACATGTACCGCGACGTGGCCAACGGCGTGGAGACGGATCTTCACTTCCCGACTGGTCGGCCGCTCGCGGAGGCGCTCGGGTACCCGGCCGAGCTGCTCGACCGGCTGCCGGCCGAGGCCGTCAACTCGTTCGCCGGCGTTGGCTACCACTTTGGCCTCGCGCGCCTGCTTCCCGGCGAGCGCGTGCTCGACCTGGGCAGCGGCTCGGGCATGGATGCCTTCGCGGCGGCGGTCCAGGTCGGTCGGAACGGCAGCGTCACCGGCGTCGACATCACACCCGAGCAGCTGGCGAAAGCCGAGCGCCTGGTGCGCGATGACCACGTCAGCTTCCGCCGCGCGCGGACGGAGGAGCTGCCCTTCGAGACCGGCTCGTTTGATGTCGTGATCTCGAACGGCGTGGTGAACCTCTCGCCCGAGAAGCGCCGCGTGTTCGCGGAGGCCGCGCGCGTCCTGCGCCCGGGAGGACGGTTGGCGCTCGCCGACATCGTGACCGAGCGGCAGATCGCTGCTCGCACCGCGTGCCAGGCGGAGCTCTGGGCGGCCTGCATCGCCGGGGCGAGCCAGAGAGAGCTCTACATGGCGGACATCGCCGCCGCCGGACTCGAGCTGCAGGTGGTGCAACCCAACCCGGCCTACCGCTTCACGAGCGAGCGGGCGCGGCAGACGACCGAGAAGTACGGCGCGCAGAGCATCTCGCTGCTCGCGCTGAAACCCACTACGACCGAGCCGCGAGCTGCCGCGCCACACGCCGGCGCGCTCGCCGGGGCCCCCGGCTACCCGCCGCTTTGCGCCCACGGCATGAACTCGCTTACCGACAGGCGTTACGACCTCGCGCTCGCGCGCCAGCGCCGCGGCTGACCATCGAACAACAGATCCCACATCACCTCAAGCGTAAGGAACCACCCATGTCCCCATACCTTTATCGCCGCCTCATGCGCGAGCAACGCGCCCGGCTGCGCCAGCACCCTGGGGCGCCATTGAGCGACCGCGCCCACGAGGGTGTCGCTGCTCGCGCTCAGCCCGGTCCCTGCCATCCGACTGCGCTACGCGCCATAGAGAGCAATGCCGTCGCGATGGCCCCCAGCATCTATCGGGAACTGGATCGTAGGACCACAGACGGTCTCGAGGTTACGCTCGAGTGGAACCCCATGACCGATGCGCTGCGCATCGTGGTCGTGGATCGCGAGAGTCAAGCTGTCACGTTCCCGGTGAGCGCCGCGGACGCATCCGATGCGTTCGTCCACCCTTTCATCTATGCCGGACGCGCGGTCGGCGAGGTCGCGTGATGCCGCGCCAGACACGCCTTGACGCGCGGTATGTCTCGAAACTGGCAGCAGCTGCCGGCCAGGACCGCCTGCACGGAGGTGACGGGGTAATGACCCGCCTCCGTCCGAGCGGCCGCCTCGGCCGTTACACCGCGACCCCTTGGGGCACACGCGGCCGCCGGGCTCGAGCTGCAACTTGTCCAGCCCAACTCGAGCTCGCTTCACCAGCGAGCGGGCGCAGCAAACGACCGAGAAGTACGCCGCGCACAGCATCTCGCTCCTGGCGACCAGACGCGTACGTGGTTCCCGCCACCCTTCCAGCCCCAATTTGGGTGATGGCGCCGATGCCGCTCAAGCGGCTTCGGTGCAGGATTTGACCAACACAACAACGACCCAGGAGGTCTCGCAATGACCACCATCACAAACACGACCCGCAACGGCGTCGACACCGAAAAGCTGTTCGCCACGCTCGATCTGATCAGGGCGCAGCCGGAGCTGGCCAAGTTCCAGTTCCGCGCCACCAACCGGTGGATCGACGGGGCGCACAACCGCTCGACGATCAAGGACCTCTATGCCGCGGGCGGCGAGGACACGACCCGCAGCGAGGCGTTCGTGATCGACGCGGGCGAGCCGGCGATCCTGCTCGGCACCGACACCGGCCCGAACCCGGCGGAGTACCTGCTGCACGCCCTCGCCGCCTGCCTGACCACGTCGATCGTCTACGTGGCCGCAGCACGCAAGGTCGAGCTCACCTCCGTCGAGTCGACGCTGACCGGCGACATGGACGTGCGCGGCGCGCTGGGCGTCGACGACGAGCCCCGCAACGGGTTCGAGCGCATCGGCGTGTCGTTCCGGGTGACCGGCAACGCCCCCGAGGAGAAGCTCCGCGAGGTCGTGGAGCGCGCCCAGCAGCGCTCAGCCGTCTACGACATGGTCACCAACGGCGTCCCCGTCGCCGTCGAGGTGGCCACCGACTAAGGCTCGCGTGCGGTCCCGTGGCCGGGCCAAATGCTCCGGCCACGGGCCGCATGATGAGCGGATTGGAGATCTTTCGCCATGCCGATCGAACTGACAGCCCATACCGATACCGGTGCTCGCCTCGTCTCGATTGCCGAGGAGCTCTCAGAGCAGCTGGCCGCGCGCGCCGCCGAGCACGACCGCGACGGCACCTACCCGTTTGAGGCGATCGACGCGCTCAAGGCGGCCGGCTATTTCGCCGCACCCATCCCGATCGAGCTCGGCGGGCTCGGCGTGTCGTCCGCGCACGACCTCGTCGTCGCCTCCAGTCGCCTGGCCCGGGGCGACGCCTCGGTGGCCATCGGGGTGAACATGCACCTGGTCGCGGTGCTCAACATGGTCCGCCGCCACGACGTGGCGGCAGCGGCCGGGGCCGAGCGTCGTGCCCGCGCCTTCGCCGGCTCACTCGAGCAGATCGTCGATGACGGCGTGGTGCTGGCCGCCGCGATCAGCGAGCGCGGGCAGGATCTCACGCGCCCGGGCACGGTCGCCACCCGCGACCGGCTCCGGCTGGCGGATCGACGGTCGCAAGATGTTCTGCACGATGTCCCCGGCGGCCACCGACCTGTATGTGGCCGTCACCTACGTCGATGAGGAGGGTGTCGAGCGCTATGCGTACGCGATGGTCCCCACCGACGCGCCCGGCGTGATCATCCACGACGACTGGGACGCAATGGGGATGCGCGCTTCCGGCAGCAACTCCGTCTCCCTGGAGGGCGTCGAGCTGCCCGAGTCGGGCGTGCGCGGCGGCTTTGTCGCCGGCGATCCGTTGCCGTACATGGAGCGCAACCTGCACTCCGGGCTGTTTCACGCCGCAGCCTCGCTCGGTATCGCCGAATCGGCCGACGCGATCGCCCGCCGGGGCATCGCCGGTCGGATCAACGGCGACGCGCGTCCGCGCATGCAGATTGCCGACAACGCCGTTGACCTCGCGGTCTCGCGCGGGGTCCTGTCGCGCGCGGCGGACCTGATCGATGAGCACCGGGCGGCCAACCCGGCGTCCGACGGCACCGCCGAGGAACTGGGCGCTCTGTTCGCCGAGGCGCAGGCGGCCAAGGCATTCGTGAACGAGGCAGCCGCACGCGTCGTCGACCGCGCCCTCGCACTCTCGGGCGGAGCGGGCTACATCAACGGGAGCCCGCTCGCACGCGCCTACCGCGACGTCAAAGCCGGGTCGTTCATGCACCCGCTCGGCGCCAACCGCGCCTATGACTACCTCGCTCACGTCGCCCTCGGCGAACCGGCCGAGCTCCACTGAACTGAGGACGGTGAGCACTATGGGACGGATCGCGCTCGCCCCGGTGTCCGCCGAGACGGTGGATGCCGGTGGGTCGACTCCGGCGTCATTCGACGCGGCCGCCTTCCGAACCGCTCTGGGGCGCTTCGTCACCGGCGTCGCCTTCGTTACCGCGGCGCCGGCCGGCGAGCCGACCGGGCTGATCGTGAACTCGCTCGCGTCGGTGTCGCTCGAGCCCCCGCTCGTCTCGTTCTGCGCTGCACGCAGCTCGCTCACCTGGTCGCGGATGCGGCGGACGGGTCGCTTCGGGGTGAATGTGCTCGCCCGCCATCACGAAGCCTTCGCCGTGCGCGCGACCCCGCCCGAGGCGGACCGGTTCGCCAACCTCGATTGGGATCCGGGGATCGGCGGCGTACCGCTGCTCAGCGATGCGCTCGCGACGCTCGACTGCGAGGTCATAGCGGAGCATCCCGCGGGCGACCATTGGATCGTCGTCGGCCGCGTCGACGACCTGCGGTTATCGGACGTCCGGGATCCGCTCGTGTTCTTCGCGGGGGCGTTCGGCGGCGTGACGCCCGCTGTCAGCCGATAGGCCTCTTACAGCGAGATCCTCGGCGCCGGAGAACGTCTGATACCAGGAGCTGCCGGTCCTGCTGCTTGCGGAGATCCAGAGCCAGCAGCGGCAGATCGACGTCCAACAGCAGGAGATCGCAAGCAGCTCGCGTCGCGATTCCATGCAACCCTGTCTACCCGGCACGGGACCAGTCACGCAGGTCTCTACGCACCGGAGCCGATCCGGGACGTGGCCGAAGACCGACCATCGGAAGTTCGCAAACGAGTGCGCGACGAGCGGATTCGCTGCCGTCATATCGCCACCCGACAAGACGGCTGAGAACGGCACGGATGAGCGGTGCGACGAGGCGGTTGCGTCGTTCGTATTCAGCGAGCACCGCCTCGGCATTGGCCTGCCCCAGTACACGATGGACGGGGACGAACCGCTCCATGCCGATCTCGACCTCGCGAGCCCCGCCGGCCTGGATGTTGCGATACCAGCCGGCCGAGCGTCCGAATCCGGCAACAACGATCACCTCACCTGTCCGCGGGTTCTCGCCGACTACCTCAAGCACCGTCTGGTAGCAGCGACCGGATCGGCGGCCGACGTGCGTGAGGCGCAAGAAGCGCCGCCCGAGGAGCCACCCGAGATGCCAGTCGTAAAGGCGCGCCGGTGCTCGCAGCAATCGCTTCATCCGTGGACCGGGTCGCCTCGGCCTCATCGTGAACCGCCGGGTCGCGTCGAGGTCGATTCGGCCCCGGCCGGCTCCGGTGCCATCCGCATGAGACGTTCGCGCATGCGCTCGTCCGCGCCTGCCCGGGCGGCGCGCGTCGCGCGCTCCTCCGACAGCTCGACGCCGCGCTCGGCGGCGAGGTCCAGCAACGCCTGGCGTCGCTCATCCTGGCGGGCGAAGCGAGCGAACAGCCATCCGAGGAGCAGCGTCGTTAGGACAATCTGCTCGACCATCATCACGGCGCCGGCCACGTTCTGATCGGACAGGGGATTGAGGCCACGCGCGGCGTCACTGGCCTCATAGACGGGGTAGAAGACCGTCTGCGCCCACACCAGCGCGTTGGCGAGGACCGCGCCGAGAAACCGGATCGCGACGACGTAGCCGAGCGCAGCCCAGCCGGCGAACCAACTCGGCTTCGGGAGCGGCCCGATCAGAGAGAGCCACAGAAGCGTGCCGAACCACACCAGGCACGCGTGCTCGAGCGCATGGATCAGGTCGTGGCGAACGGCGAGCTGATAGAGCAGCGGCAGGTGCCACACGTACAGGTTCACCGCCCACAGAACCACGGCGATGAACGGATGTGCGAGCACGCGCAGCGGTCGGGTGACCCGGATGTGCAGCAACGGCGCGACGACCGGGCCGGTCAACCCAAACACGATCAGCAACGAGGCGATATCGCCGATGACGATGTGCTGAACCATGTGCGCGACGAGCACATCGTCGGCCAGCGTGTCGACCGGCCCGATCTGAACGACGGCGACGAGCAGGACGCCGGCGGCGAATGAGACGACGCGCCACGTCGCGATCGGCCGCCTCTCCCGAGCGAGCGTCCGTGCCCGACGCCCATACAGCAGCGCATAGACGACCGTCGCGATCAGGGGTGGTCCGAACTCCGCGATGTGCAGGCCGGACAGTGCTCCCGGAGTGAGCCAGCCCCGCGCCATCAGCGACCGAGCAAGTAGGTTTCGATATCGCCGTCCAGGGTCCCTTGGGATGCGTACTCGCCGGTGTGCACGCCTGCGACCTTGCCCGCTGCGGTGATGAAGATCGTCGTTGGCGTCCCGATCAGGCCGGACGGCACGACGCCGGTCAGCTGGCTCGATGCCATCTGATAGCTCGGGTAGCTGACCTGATGCTGGGCCAGGAACGCTCCAGCGTCACTGGGGGTGTCGTTCACGTCCGCACCCAGAAACGCAACCCGGCGGCCGTAGCGTGCCGCCGCGCTCGCCAGCAGACCGAACTCCGCGCGGCACGGACCGCACCATGCCCCCCACGCGTTGAGCACGATCGGAAGTCCCCGCAGCGAGCGAATCCGCGCGGCCAGGGCCGGTTCGCCGCTGAGCAGCCGGTCGGCCTGAGCGTGCAGCGAGGCGAGGCGCGGTGGCGATCCGGCCAGCTCAACCTGCGCGGCGGCCGCTCCGGCCGGAGCGCGCCCGGGCCGAGCCAGCGCGTCTCTCACGTGCCGCCCGAGCACTGCTTCGCTCGGCCACCCCGATGTCGCGACATCGTCGTACCAGATGATCTGCCCGCCGCCGGAAACGAGGACGAGCCACGGTTCATCCTGAACCCCGTAGCCGTCGGCGACGCGCCCGTTGCCGTCAACGGCAACCGGGTACGGCAGCGGATGGGAAAGCGTCGCCAGCAACCGCGGCAGGGCCCGATCAGAAGGCTCGACGCTCCCCTCATCGACAGCGGTGAGCAGCGGCAGATGATCCCGTCGCGCGGCCGACTGATACCGAGCGAGCTGACCCAGGCGCGCTCCGAGCGGAGTGATCTGCGCGTCCCAGGTCGCGAAGAACAGATACAGGCGCGGCCGGCCGTGCGGGCCCAGCGTGAGCGTCCCACCGCCGGCCTGCCGCGCGATGACCGTCGCCTGCGGATCGACGCCACGGATCTCGCTGTATGACACGCGCACCTGGACGCGGGGATGGTTCGGAAGCAGCCGCGAGGCCTGCTGCGCCAGCAGCTGCCCGAGCTGGGGGACCGCGGCGTAGGACTGCTGGGTCAGATACAGCCGGGCGAGGTGCCCCTGCGGATCGATGACGAACAGCGCCGGGGTGTGATCGATCTGGCCGTGGTCGATCGACGCTTCGATCTTGTACGCCCGCCAGACCTGCTTCAGCCGCGCGAGCGATCCGGTCAGGAAATGCCAGTGGCGGGTCATCCCGTGTAGCTCCGAGTAGCGGCGCACGTCGGCCACAGAGGTCGCGGTCGGGTTGGCGTTGACCGCGAGCAGCTGCACGTGCCGGGCGGCCGACCCGAGCATCGCCCGGGCGTCGAGCATCGCGCTCGTCGTCAGCGGACAGATCGTCGTGCACTCCGAGTCGTTGAACGCCAGGATCACAACCTTGCCGCCGAATTCATGCAGCGAGACGCGCCTCCCGGACTGATCGTTCAGCGTGAAATCAGGCGCGGGACCGGACAGTCGCAACCCCGGGTCGAGCGCCGGGTTGGTGACGGCCGGGGCCTGCCACGCCCCGCGGCCGCCGGAGGCGAACTCAACGCAGCCCACGAGCACGAGGACAAGCGCGACGGCCGCGATCCCAACGCGTAGAGGGGTTCGTCTCCTGATCGGCGCCCACACGGTCCTTACAGTGTAAAGTAATTGCCGTCATGCCCCGAACGACCTCCGCATCCCCGGCTCGGCGGAAGCCGCGCAGCCCGCTCAACCGCGACGTGATCCTCGACGCCGCGATCGAGCTGATCGAACGCGACGGACCCGGCGCGCTCAGCATGCGCCGGCTCGGCTCGCGGCTCGGCGTCGAGGGGATGGCCATCTACCACCATTTCGCGGGCCGCGATGAGTTGCTCTCCGCGATCGGCGACCGGCTGCTGACCCCGCTCCACGCGCTCGACCCCGCCGGCGACTGGCGCGAGGCATGCCGGCGCTTTGCCACCGTGCTGCGCGAACTTGCTGTGGCCCGCCCGGCCACTTTTCAACTGCTCGGCCTTCAGCCATTTGACAGCCCGACGTCATTGCGACCGGTTGAAGAGCTGCTCCAGGTGCTCGTGGCGGCGGGATTCACGCCGGGCACGGCACTCGGGATCTATCGCGCGATCGTCAGCTACGCCCGCGGCTACGCCCTGGCCGAGGCGACGGGGTTCACCGTCGACGCCGCGCACCCGGCCGGTCGCAGGCGACTGCGCGCGTTGCCAAAGGATGCGTTTCCGGTCCTCGCCGGCCGAGCCAAGGAGCTCGCCGAGCTTGACGCTGACGCCGGCTACGAGCTTGGGCTGAACGCACTCCTCAGTGGATTGACGAACCCAGATGTCTGACGGCGCGGAGTCGGACTCGCACCGCGCCTGGACCCGTCTCGCGGCCTGCACGGGCGCCGCGGCGCTCCTCCAGCTCGATGGGACTCTGATCACGGTCGCGCTGCCCGCGGTCGCTCATGGCCTCGGCGTCAGCGGCGCGTCCACGTCGATCGTGCTGGGCGCGTACTTCGCCGCCTACGCGCTGATGCTTCTCCCCGGCGGCGTGCTCGTCGACCGGTTCGGCGCGCGACGCCTTGCCGTTGCCGGGCTCGGACTCTTCGCGATCGGCGCGGCGGCGGGCGCCGTCAGCACCGGGATCGGCGCGCTCGTGGCGACGCGGGTTGTGCAAGGCGCCGGCGCCGGGCTCGTCAGCCCCGCGGCTCTGGCCGGCGCCGTCAGCGGCTTCCCGCCCGAGCGCCGCGGTCACGCGCTCGGCGTCTGGGGGGCGAGTGCCGGCATCTCCAATCTTCTTGGCCCCCTCATCGGCGGGCTGTTGACGGTCGCCTTTGGTTGGCGGGCAGACTGGTGGGCGCTCGTCCCGCTCTCGCTGCTGGCGATCTGGGCGGTGATCACGCATCTCCCGGCCCTCACAACGGAGCCGTGCACTGGTCCTCGCACCGCCGCTGTTACCCGAGTCGTGCTTGCCGCCGCATTCATTGCCGCACTGACCTTCGCGGTCATGATCGGCGCGTTCTACCTCGCAGAGCAGTACCTGCAGCGGACGGCTGGGTTCTCGGCGCTCGGCGCCTCGAGCGTGCTCGTCGTGGTGGCGCTGCTCGTCGGAGCCGCCGCGCCAATCGCGGGTCGCCTCGCTGACCGCCGGGGCGAGCAGCTTCCGGTCACCGCCGGCTTCCTCGCGGCCGCGCTCGGGCTGCTGGTGCTCGGGCTTCCGGAGGTCTCACTGCGGAGCCCGATCACGCTGGCGCCGCTGATTCCGATCGGACTTGGGCTCGGGATGCTATTCGTGCCGGTGTCGCGCGCCGCACTGAACGCGACACCCCCTGCCCTACACGGTCGGGTCTCGGCGGTTCTCTCGGTTGGCCGGTTGCTCGGTGCTGCCACCGGAGCCGGTCTGGCCGGATTGGCGCTGTCCGGCGGTGCATCCGCGTCGACCGTGCACCTCGCCTTGCTGCTCGGGTGTGCCACGTGCCTGCTCGCAGGACTTCCCGCCGCGCGACTTCTTCGCGGACCCGATCGCCGATCTCCGGATGGTGGCCCGCGCGAGATCGCGGTGAGTCACTGAGATGACCCAGGGACCGGGAAGCGCGACGAGCGTCGGGCGAACGCCACTCCGTCGGACATTGGACTGGCTCGCCGGGTCGCGGCTCGGCCTCGTTGTCATGGCGCTGATCGTGGGCGCCGGGGCCGGGTTGGGCGCGGCGGTGTTCCGCGACCTCGTGTATTTCTTCACGTGGGTGTTCACCGGCCACCGGACCTACGGTGAGTTCGGGCACACCGCGAGTGCTCACCTTCCGTCCCTCGGCATCTGGTTCGTACTCATCGTTCCGGTGCTCGCCGGGCTGCTCTATGGACCGCTGATTCAGCGGTTCGCGCGGGAGGCGCGCGGCCATGGCGTGCCCGAGGTGATGCTCGCGGTCGCCGAGAACGGCGGGCGGATCCGTCCACCGGTGACCGTCGTCAAGGCACTCGCGTCGGCGCTGTGCATCGGCGGCGGTGGGTCGGTCGGCCGGGAGGGACCGATCGTGCAGATCGGCTCGGCGCTCGCTTCGACGCTCGGTCAGCTGGTCCGGATGAGCGAGGGCCGGCTGCGGATGATCGTGGCGTGCGGCGCCGCGGGCGCGATCTCGGCCACGTTCAACGCGCCGATCACCGGGGTGTTCTTCGGCTTCGAGATCGTGCTGAAGGAGTTCTCGCTGGACGCCCTCTCAGCCACGATCCTCTCGGCGGTCTCCGCCGACGTGATCAGCCGGGCGTTCTTCGGCGGAGCGCCGTTCTTCACCGCCGTTCCGCACGACCTGACCGTCACCAACGACGTGACCTATCTGCTGATCGGGGTGCTTGGCGTCACCGCCGGACTGATCGGCGTCGCGTTTCAGAAGACGCTGTACAAGGGCGAAGACGCAGCGGACAAGATCTGGGCGGGTCGGCCGGAGTGGCTGCGCCCCGTCGCCGGCGGTCTGCTCCTCGGGCTCGTGCTGCTCGCGTTGCCGCAGATGTACGGCGTCGGCTACCCGGTGATGGATCGCGTGTTCGCCGGCCACTACCTGTTGTGGTTCGTCGTCCTGTTGATGGTCGGCAAGATCCTCGCCGCCAGCCTCACGCTCTGGATCGGTGGTTCGGGCGGCGTGTTCGCACCCTCACTGTTCATCGGCGCGAGTGCCGGCACCGCGTTCGGGATCATCGTCAACCACCTGTTCGGCTCCGCCGTCGGGCCGCCGGCGCTGTATGGGATCGTGGCCATGGGCGGTGTGTTTGCCGCGGCGGCCCAGGCACCGTTGACGGCAATCGCCAGCGTCGCCGAGATGACCGGCAACTTCACCCTGGCGCTTCCGATCATGCTGGCCTGCGGGATCAGCGCGCAATTGGCGAAGCGCATCACCCACGGCAGCATCTACACGACCAAGCTCCTACGCCGCGGGATCGACATCGAACGACCCAAGGCCATCGGCGCGCTCCAGGCGTTGACCGTAGAGCAGGTCATGCAGCCGCTCGCCGACCTCGACGGTCACGGCCCCCGGTTCGGTGAGGACCGGGGTGGCCTGCCGACGGCAGTCGACGGCGCCGTGTGGGAACGCCTCGTCGGTCCGGTGACGCTCGCGCGCCAGCCACAGGTGCTGTTCGCCGACGAGGACCTCGAGCGGGCGCGCCGACAACTCGTGCTCTACGGCCGCGACGGGCTCCCGGTGCTCTCCCACGACGGCCGGCTGCGCGGCTGGTTGACACGCGCCGACGTTCTGCGCGCGCTCGAGACGACGCTCAGCTCGGGAGAGGGCGAGATCGAGGCCGGAGCGGCAGCGGCCGACTTCGCGGCCAAGGACCCAGCTGCAGCGATTCACATTCCCAGCACGCCCTTGCGCGGCTACGAAATGCTCGAGCTGCGGATCCTGCCGGACTCTCCGGCCAGCGGGCGTCGCGTCGCAGACATCGCGTGGCCTCCGGGGTGCACCGTCGTCGCGGTCACCCAAGGTCGCGAGATCCACGCCGCGCACCCCGACCTCGAGCTGCATCCCGGTGAGCGGGCGATCGTGCTCGCGCCGACCGCCGATGGCGGCCGGCAGCCAGCGCCGGCTGTACTCAGCGCAGGCTCAGCGACGACGAGCTCCTGAGCTCACGGAAGCCCGGTCCGTCGATGGTGTGGGCTCGCCCCGGCGTTCAATTGCTGCACGGCGATCAAATCCGACAGCACCGCCTGCCAGCCCTCACGCGCTTCGGCGGATGGCGCCGTGGACGTGCGCTCACGCCCAGCGCCGCCGGACGAGGACATGAACAGATGAACCAGCGCGCACTCGGCGTGCACGAGCTCGGAGCCGACAAACCCGATCGCGTCGTCCGCGCACAGGCGGGTCCCGCAGATCGAGCAACGAGATTGCCGGCGCACCCAATGACGCCGCCCGGTGAAGCTCCACAGCCTGGTCATAGTCCCCGAACCGGTCAGCTCCCCCATCGGTGCGCCGAGCGCACGGAATTTGTCAGCCGGACGACAATTTCCGGGTGCCGCTCCGGAGTGCCCTGCCGACAAACGGAAAGATCAGGGTCGAGAGGATCGCCGCGCCGACGAGTGCGGCGGCCGTTCCGGTGCGCATGTGTCCGTCATGGGTCGCCACAGAGGTGATCGCGACCACCAGCGGCAACGCCGTCGCGCAGTAAAAAGCGAGGGCGACCCGATCGCGGGCGGCAAGGACGCCGCGGTACAGCAGGAGTGCCGGCAGACCGCGGACCACCAGGAACAAGCCGAGGAACAGCGGCAGCTTGAGCAGCGCGCTGGGACTCGCCAGCAAGGCGTCGAGATCGAACTCGACGCCGCTCACGATGAAGAAGAACGGGATCAGCAAACCGAATCCGACCGCTGAGAGCTTTGACTCCAGCACCGAGACCTCGCGGCCACGGACGGCCATGCGGGTGATCATCCCGGCGACGAAGCCGCCGAGCACGACGTCGAGCCCAAGCTGTGCCGCCAGCGCCGCCAGCCCGAACACGAGCAGCGCGGCGAGCCGTACCGCCAGCTGGTTGCTGGCCTCGATCGATCGTTCCAGCGCCGACCATCCCATCGGCGCCGTCCGCACCGAGACGACGGCGATCACGACCGCCAGCGCGATGAACGCGATCAAGGGCAGCGCACGATTGATCGCACGGTGCGTCGAGAGCACGAGTGTCAGCAGGAGAATCGGACCGAACTCCCCGACGGCGCCGGCCGCGAGCAGATACGTCCCGAAGCGAGTCCGCAGCTCCCCTTCGTCGCGGAGGATCGGGATCAGCGTCCCGATCGCGGTCGTCGCCAGCGCCGAACCCGCGAACAGAAACGAAATCACAAACCCCGCCGCCTCCAGCGCCCCTCCGATCCCGTAGGCCAGCGCGACCGACATCAGCCACCCCCACGTGGCCAGCGTCAGCGCCGGGCCCCGGACGCGGTCGAAATCAATCTCATAGCCGGCAAAGAAGAACAACATCCCCAATCCAAGATTGGAGAAGAACTCAACGAACGCGTCGACATGCGCCCAGATCAAGGAAGTTCGGTCCGATGATGATCCCGAGCAGGAGCTCGACGACCACCACCGGAGGGGCATAGCGACGAGGAGTCGCGGTGACAAGCGCCGCGGCGAGCGCCGCCGAGAAAACGATCGCCAGAAATGACCCTGCGTCGACCTTCGCCACCACGCCCGCTCCTCCGGCTCCTCCCTGACACTGATCGGCGGAACCGTATCGCGAGCCATCCCAGACGACGATCTTACGCTGTAAAGTTAGTCGCGCCGATGCGGAAAGCAGCAGCCTCAAAGGTGGTCGAGCGATGAACCGGTCCCCAGCCGAAACGCGCTTGTTCGTTACCCATGCCGCGTGGGGCGTGCTGTTGCTGACGGCGCCGACGCGGTCGCTTCACGCTGGGACGATGCTTCTGGTCGCAGGCGTAAGTTCACGAATGCAGCGGGGCGCGCTGATCAGTGCTGCCGTCTCGGCTTCGCTTGCGGCGTTTGCGGATCACCTGCGCCAACCGAGGCGGTGACTCGCCGGCTTCTCAGGCGAGAACCGATCCGTCAGCACTGACCTGCGCACCGGCACCGGCGTCTTTGATGGATGGCACGCTCTCAGGGTCATCAAGGACGAGGTCCCGGCTCTCCGCGCCGCTGATCTCAGCGCCCGCGGCGACAAGCGCCACGTAGTCACGTTCGGTCTCGTCGAGCAATCGGGACCGCTGTTCGTCACGTTGCTTCGCTCTTGCTCTCCGCGCGCAGGTCGCGAACCAGGCATGCCAAGTCGTCAGCCGTGATGGCATCGAGACGTCGCGCATCGAGGCGTGGGCGAAGATGACCGTCCACGATGCTTCGATACTTCACCTGCGTCGCATCTCGCAGGTCGAGGACCGGACCTGTGAGCCACGCATTGGCAGCTTCGCCGAAGCGCAGCTTCGGGTTCGGAGCGACTTGGTCGCCCCGAGCCTTGCGCGCGGCTATGTCATCTCGCAGCTTGCGGGCCGCGAGGATGCCCCCATCGACCGTTCGCCACCGCAGCCGACCCCCTTCGTCCTTGAAGCAGATCTCCAGGACGCCCGTCGAGCGTCGGTAGATCGCCCGTTCCACCCGCACACGCCTCGGAGCCGCCGACGACTCAGCCATCGTGCCGGCTCCGGATGCCGATGACCGACGCCGAGGCCCGGCGCCGCCACGCGTCCAGATCTGATCGGCGGAAGAACAACTTGCAACCAGCGCCCGCTTGTTCTGCGGGGATCGCTCGCTCGGCGGCTAAGCGACGAAGGCTGTCACGATGGATGCCTAGGTATTCCGAGGCACCGCGCGTGTCGAACCAGTCGTCGTCAGCCTGGTTGTCCGGTGGGGCGAGCTTCTCGATCACCCTTGCGGCGACGAGATCGGCGAGCTGCGACAGCATCGCCTCCAAACCGAATGCGCTCGGCGAGACCTTGCTCTCGCTGCCCGGTGCCGCCGAGCGAAGATCGAGGGGGCGGGGTTCGGCAGCCATCGCCACGTCCGCACTTGCGTACGCTTGCATTGTCGGGACCTCCCATAAGGTCTCGGCCAGACCCCGGGGTGTCGCAATCACCGCCGGGGTCGCCTTATTTGTTTTGCACGTGTAGACTACCCTTGGGTCCGGACGGAATTGATCACACGCGTAGACATCGCATCCGGTCGGCCGACTAGGCTCGTCTCATGCCCCGCCGCGTAGTCCTTGAAGACCTCATTGACGCCCATGACGTCGCACGCATCCTCGGACTCTCCCACCGCAACACGGTGAGCCTCTACATGCGGCGATATCCGGAGATGCCGCGGCCAGTCCTGGATCTCGGCCGCGGCCGGCCAAGCCTCTGGCTACGACCGGAGATCGAGCGTTGGCATTCTCGCCAGCAGGCGCTCGGGAAGACGCGTCCTAGGCGTGGCTCTGCTCGTTGACGGCCGGGAGTATCCGAGGCCGGCCGGTTGCCGTTCCCCGGATTGTTCTTGATGTTCCTGTGACTTCCCCTGAACCGGGAATGCATCCACTCACCGGCGGGAGACAGCCCGGACGGGCCGTCTTCCGCCGGGGAGTAACCCCCCGGGAGGGGACCCTTGAATCGCTGGTGCGCCTTGCGAACCGCCCCGGCCGTCAACCTGGTAGACAGGCCGGACGAGGCACTCAGCGCGGTTCTCGGACAGGACCCAGCCACGATCACGATCGCCTTCAAACGCAAGCGCTCGTCCGTCCCGTTCGTCGGCTGAGCACCGCAACGTCGCCAAACCTATCGTGAGGTTTGAGAGCGACTCGCGGCAAAAGCGATCGTGCCGCCAGGTCGGCTGTGGTGGCTGCTCCAGGCAAGGATCAGCGGTCTTGGTGCCACGCGTTTGGTGGCCCCTTCAGCGGCATCGCAGCGATGTCGACAGCCGATTCGAGGTGGCCGCTTACTGCGTTGTGCTCGCCGCCCGAGTGGATCTGGCTAACACTCCGCTCGGCCCTCCTGTTGCGAAAAGGATGACTGTGCCCACGAGGCACGAGGGACGTGCTTTCGCGATGGGACAGGGATGTCGGCGGAGTTCTGCTGGGAGGCTTCCGGTGCGCAACGAAGAAGTCAGCCAGGCACCCGTCCGGCGACTAAGGTGGAACGGTCACGAGCTTGCGTGCGCGGGCCCGGCAGATCGCAGTGCGCGGCGGCACGCTTGATCTGATCGGTGTCGATTACCTGCAGCTCATGCGGGCGGAGCATCCAACCGGCAATCGCGTCGAGGACGTGTCGGCTTTCTCGCGCCGGCTCAAGCAGCTCGCGCGAGAGCTCGATTGGCCCGTGATCGCTGTAAGCCAGCTCGATCGGGGCATCGAGCAGCGTCCCGGGGTAGTGACCACCCGGATGGACAGCCGCCTCCGCTACCCACCGATCGCGGCGATCGTCTTGGTCGACGCGCGTCTGTCGACCGGGCCTTGAAAGGTGTCGTAGCGTGACGCCGTCCCACGTGTCGACGACTCCGGCGAAGACGGGGTTGATCGGTGATCATCGACGTATCTCGAATATCTATGTGCGGGGCCACCGGCGAGGAGGCAATCTTCTTCTGCCGGGGGCCTCGAGAAATGTGAGGTGAGTGTTTCTATGAGTCTTGGATCTCAAATCAGGCGTCGGAGGGTGGCTGTTCCTCTCGCGGCCGCCGTGTTGGCGCTGGCCGTGGGCGGCGCCGTGCATGCGGCGTCATCGCACGCGGCTTCTACGACTAATCCCGCCTGCAGTGCCAACACGACCGTTCAAACCGATAAGGGGTCGGTCTGCGGTGTCACGTCCGACGGCATTACGACCTACTTCAGCGTCCCGTACGCCGCGGCTCCCGTGGGCAACCTGCGCTGGCGCCCTCCGCAGCCGCACGCACCCTGGAGCGGCGTGCTGGCCAGCACGCAGGAGGCCGTGGAATGCACGAACGTGTTCACCCAGTTCACCCATGCCAACTCAAGTGAGGACTGCCTCAACCTCAAGATCATGGTCCCGGCGGGCACGAAGCCCGGCGCGAAGCTCCCGGTGATGTTCGAGTTCCATGGCGGCGGGTTCATCGGCGAGGCTCGTACCGACGACGGGTCGAATCTGGTCCGCACCGGCAATGTCGTCTACGTCTACGTCAACTACCGGCTGGGAATTCTCGGCTTCCTGGCGGACAAGGCGCTGGGTCCGCACTCCGGCGACTACGGGTTGGAGGACCAGCAGGCAGGCCTGCGCTGGGTCCAGCAGAACATCTCCCAGTTCGGTGGTGACCCGAGCAACGTCACGGTGTTCGGGGAGTCCGCCGGTGGCGCGAGCACCTGTGCTCAGGTCGCCTCGCCGACCGCCAGCGGACTGTTCCAGAAGGCGATCAGCGTCAGCGGCTTCTACAACTACCAGAACAACATCGTGTGGTCGAAGGCCGACTGCAAGTCGCACTACTTCACCGAGGCGCAGGCGCAGAAGGCCGGCGCGCAGTTCGCCGCGAAGGTCGGTTGCGGGAATGTCGCAGACGTCGCCGCCTGCCTGCGCGCGGTTCCGGCCGCGACGCTGTTGGCAGACGGCGGACAGGTCGGCGATCCCACGGCTGGTGGCACGATCGGGCCGATCATCAACGGCACCACGCTGACGATGTCGCCGGTGGAGGCACTCACCACCGGACACGCCAACCACGTCACACTCATCACCGATGTGGGGCGTGACGAGTTCAACGGCGGCGTGTACACGAACTCCTTCGGGTCGAATATCGTGGTCGCCGAGACGCCGGCGCAGTACGGCACCCTGGTACGCGAGCAGTTCGGGAGGCTGGCGCCGACCGTGGAGCGTCTCTATCCGTTGAGCAGGTTCGATTCGCCGTACACGGCGTACCGGACGATCATGGCCGACTCGGCATCGGTCTGCCCGATGCTGCAGCTGGACCGCAGGGCATCGAAGTTCATGCCCGTGTACTCCGACATCAACGCCGACTCGGACAACCCCGCCGGTGAGGATGTGACGGACGTCAACGGCGCCCAGCACAGCGGCACGAACGGGCTGGTGCATTTCAACACGTCGCAGCTCGATGCAGACCAAGGCGCGCTGCAGTTGCAGCTGTTGCGGGAATGGACGCATCTCGCGCAGACCGGAAGTCCGGTCGCTCCGCAGACTCCCGCATGGGACCGATACACCGCCGCCGGGCACCCGGTCATGACTCTCCAGCCGGGTGACACCAGCGCGACCGTGCCGTCGAGCTTCTATGCGTCACAGCACAACTGCGCGTTCTGGGACAAGGTCACTAAGTACTGACACCCGTCGCAAGCTCAGACGCAGCGACATCGAGCACGAGGGCCCCAGCACGCTGCTGGGGCCCTCGTTTATGTTCGCCGGCACGTATGCGGGGCGGTTTCATACGATCCGGTTGAGCCAAGTGGCTGCGCCAACCCGAGCTTGAGGCTGCGATAGCACGCCAGCGCGACCGGCTGCCGCAAGCGCCAACCTCGCCCGCTGAGGATCGATTGGCCACCTCCATATGAAGCGCCCGGGTGGTCTGCCTTCGTTCTCTCGCAGGCATGCGCCGCCACCTGCGAGAGTTGCCCTTCGCGCGGAACTCGCGCATCCCGGGTGCCGGGCTCGCGTCAACATCAGCGCGCTAGGCCAACGACGGAACTTGGCGTCGTTAGCCAGGACCTGCCTCGGCTGCTCGCGCCGGAGCTGACCCACGCCAGCGTCGCAGGCGCGCGGAAGCGGCCACCACGTCAACGGCTAAAAGGCCCGCGGCGGGCTGCTGGAAACGGACCAAACCCGGTCACGCCGGGCCCGTCCCACCGGGCCACCGGAATCGCGCCAGTCGCCGAATAGCGGGGCTCACGAGAACGCCTGCGGAAAGGGCGCGCTCCTATGCAGCTCTGCCGGCCGACACGGCGCCCGTGCGGACGCTCGGATCGGGCGAAGCGATAGCGCGGCTGGGCTGGCCCTGACGATCCAGATCGTGGCCAAGCGATCACCGCGCCAGCAGGCGCCCCGGAGGGCCGAAGCGATTGTGCCGGCGATCGACCCCGACGATTGCTATTCGGGCACCGCCCGCCTCGAAGCTACGAACGTCGCGGCATCGAGATGTCGCCTTTGCGATGGCCCGGGCCCGGAGGGCCCACGAACAAGAGCAGTCGTGCCGAGCCCAGACTGCGCACGCTTGGATCTGGGCGAATGCGCAAGTGGGCTGGCTGCTTTCTTCGATCGCCGAGGGGCGGATCGTGCATAGGTGAACGGCTTGTTCTCATCGGCCGGGATGAGGTCGCGGATCGGCAGCTCGGAGGCCGGGGCCGCCGGGGCGGCGCTCGGCGGCGCGGTCTCCCAGTTCGGGGGGAAATAGGAGAGGTAGCGCCGCGCGTAGTCGATGCCCTCCTCGTCGGAGCCCACCAGGGCGTGGCCCACGCCGCTCTTGGAGGTGTGCATGCGAGCGCCGCCCATCTCCTCGAGCGTCACGTGCTCGCCGATCACCATCTCGGCCATGCGCGGCGAGCCGAGGTACATCGAGGCGTTGCCGTCACGCATGATCACGACATCACAGAAGGCGGGGATGTAGGCGCCGCCGGCCGCACTCGGGCCGAAGAGCACGCACACCTGAGGCACGATGCCCGACAGCTGCACCTGATTGAAGAAGATCCGCCCCGCGTGGCGGCGGCCCGGAAACATCTGTACCTGTTGGTCGATCCGCGCGCCCGCCGAGTCGACCAGGTACACGAGCGGGCAGCGCAGCGAGAGCGCGCGCTCCTGCACGCGCAGGATCTTCTCGACCGTCTTGGGCGCCCACGAACCGGCCTTCACGGTCGGGTCGTTGGCCATCACGGCGACCGGGCGTCCGTCGATCGTGCCCACGCCGGTGACCACGCCCTCCGCCCCCAGGCCGTCCTGCTCCCAGCCCGCCAGCAGCCCCTCCTCGGCAAACGAATCAGGGTCGAGCAGCCTGGTCACGCGCTCGCGCACCGGGAGCTTCCCCGCCTCGGCCGCCTTCGCTCGGTGGCGCTCGGGACCGCCGGCCAGCGCCCGCTCGACCGCGGACTCGAAGTCCTTCACCTCTGATCCTCCACCGCGCGCAGCGGAATCGTCGAGGAGGCCGGCGGCTGCGGCGGCTCCGGCGGCAGCGGCCGGCTGGGCCGCAGGCCGATGAACAGGCCAAGCGCACCGAGGACGAGCAGGAAGAGAGGCCAGCCAACGAGCGAGCCGCGCTCGCCCCCGAGCCCGAACCGGCCAGTACCGCGAAGCTCAGCAGCACGGCGACACCCAGATAGGCCGGTCCGGGCTCACGGTCGGCCGCGGCGTAGGCCAGCAGCCCGAACCCGATCGCCAGCACGTAGAGCTCCCAGCCGAAGGGGGCGCCCGCCTGCCCGCGCAGAACACCGACCGCGCCGAGGTCGCCGAAGGCCGCTGCGAGCACGCGCTGCGCGACGAAGGTCACGGCCAGCAGCAGCGTGGCCAGCCCGGCCGCGTTGACCAGCCCGACGGCATGACTCCGGCGCCGGTCGCGCAGGCGGATCGCCCCGGCGATGTAGACCAGCGTGGCCAGCACCAACACCGCGCGAAAGGTGCCGCTTCCGTGCGGATGAAACACCCACACGGCGAAGGCCTCCAGCGCGACGGCGCCGGCCAGCGCGGCGATCAGCGTGCAGACCCCCGAGTTGGCCCGCCGGGCGCTCGCCGCGGACACGGCGGCGAGCGTCGCGAACGTCCACGTGCTCGCCCCCGGGCCGGGCGGACGGTGGGCGCCCAGGACCTCGGCCAGCAGCTCGAGCGTGATCGCCAGCAGCAGCAGCCCGGCCACCAGCAGCACCGACTGGTAGGCGCGCGGCACGCCGCTCTCGAGCGGCGCCAGCCACCCCATGGTCATGATCAGCGCGGCCGTGAGGGCGACGAGGATGAACTTCGGCCCGAGCGACCACTGCCGCATCCGGAGCTCGATCACGATCGCGGCCAGGGCCAGCGGGACGGCGCCCGCGGCGATCACCGGACCGCGGTGGGGCTCGGGTCGCAGCCGCTCCAGGATCACGCCAGCCCCGGGTTCTCCACAGGCGCCTCGCCGGAATAGTCGAAGAAGCCCTTGCCCGATTTGTTGCCGTACCAGCCGGCGGCGAGCATCTTGCGCAGCGTCGGCGGCTGGGCGAAGCGTCGCTCGCGGAACTCGTCGAAGAGCACATCGCAGATCGCGCCGAGCGTGTCGAGGCCGACGAAGTCGCACAGCGCGAGCGGACCCATGGGGTGCCCGGCGCCCGCCTTCATGGCCTGATCGATCTCGGTGATCGAGCCCACGCCCTCCTCGTGCGCCCGGATCGCGTCGAGCATGTACGGCACGAGCAGCCGGTTGACGATGAAGCCGGCCTTGTCCTTGGTCTGCACGGTGAGCTTGCCCAGGCGCTGGCCGAAATCGACCCCGAGCGCGACGGCCTCCTCGCTGCTGGCCACGCTGCGGACGACCTCGAGCAGCTTCATGACCTGTACGGGGTTGAAGAAGTGCAGGCCGATGAAGCGCTCCGGCCGGCTGGTCGCCGCAGCCTGCTCGATGACGGCCAGCGACGAGGTGTTGGTGGCAAAGAAGGCCTCGGTCTTGACGATCGGATCGACCTCGCTCCACATCTCGAGCTTCAGCCCGAGATCCTCGGTGATCGCCTCGATGACCAGGTCGCAGTCGGCGAGCGCGGCGTAATCGGTCGTGCCCTCGATCCGCCCGCGCACCGCGTCGGCGTCCTCCTGCGAGCTCCGGCCCTTCTCGACCGCACGGGCGAGTTGCTTCTCGATCTTGCCGATGCCCTTGGCCAACGTGGCGTCGTCGACCTCGCGAACGACCACCTGATAGCCGGACTGAGCTGCCACCTGCGTGATCCCGTGGCCCATGAGGCCGCAGCCGAGCACGCCCAACTTCTCGATCTCCGCCATGCCGTCTCCGTTGTCGCTGATCGTCTGAGGACGGGCAGAGTAGTGGTTAGCGCTCCCACTCCACCGGCCCGGCACTCAACACGTGGCTGCCGAGCGAGCGTCCGAGCAGGCTCTGGACGGCGCGTGAGGCCTCGAGCAGCGCCGGCAGGTCGACCCCCGTCCGGACGTCCATCTCCTCGAGCATCGAGATCAGATCCTCGGTCGCGATGTTGCCCGTTGCCCCCGCTGGAACCGGGCAGCCGCCGAGCTCGCCGAAGCTCGATTCGAAGCTCGTCACGCCAGCCTCCAGGGCGGCGAAGACATTGGCCAGGCCCTGGCCGCGGGTGTTGTGGAAATGGGCCGTGAGCTCGACGTCGGGCAGCTCGGCCCGGGCCGCGGTGAAGAACTCACGGACCTGCACGGGATTGGCCATGCCCGTCGTGTCGCCGAATCCGACCTCCTCGGCCCCGGCCTCGGCCAGGCTGCGGGCGATCGTGAAGACGCGCTCGGGCGGGACATGGCCCTCGTAGGGGCAGCCGAAGGCCACCGAGATCACACCCTCGCAGCGCAGCCCCTCGGCCCGTGCGCGAGCGAACGTGCGCTGCAGCCCGGCCAGCGAGTCCTCCACCGGCCGTCCGACGTTCTTGGTGTTGTGGGCTTCCGAGGCGGAGAGGAAGCCGTTGATCTCGTGAAACCGCTCGCGCTGGGCGAGCGCCCGCTCGAGGCCGCGCTCGTTGGGGATGAGCACGCTTACCGCAACCTCAGGCGACAGCCTGACGGTCCCGAGCACCTCCTCGGCATCGGCGAGCTGCGGGATCACGTCCGGGCGTACGAAACTCGTCACCTCGATCCGCCGTAGGCCGGTCGCACCCAGCAGCTCGATCAGGCGGACCTTGTCGGGCGTGGGGATGATCTCGGGCTCGTTCTGAAACCCGTCGCGCGGGCCAACCTCGCGGATGCGGACATGATCTGGCAGAGAGCTCACGTGCTCATGCCAGTTTATGGCGCTCAGCGGTAGACGACGCGCTGCCCGAGCAGCGCGGCCACGGTCACGAACCTGAACCCCCGCGCCTTGAGCGTGGCGATCTCACGCGGCAGTGCGGCCAGGGTCTGGGAGCGATCGCCGCCGCCATCGTGCTGGATGATGATCGAGCCGTTGCGCACGGCGCCGACCACCCGCTGATAGATGGCGTCGGTCCCGGGCCGCGACCAGTCGGCGGGATCAACGTCCCAGAGAATCGTGGTGAAGCCCATGCCGCGTGCCTGCGTGACGAGCGCGCTGCTGTAGGACCCGCCGGGCGGACGGAAGAGGCACGGTCTGAAGCCACCCGTGACACGCTGGATCGCCGCGGAGGCCTGTGAGATCTGCGACGCGGCCAGCGGTCCGGCACCGGCCACGTTGGCGTGGCTCCAGGTGTGGTCGCCGATGATGTCGCCGTCGGCCAGCATGCGGTTGTCCACCGCCGAGCCGTAGGACGCGATCTGCTCGCCGATCTGGAAGAACGTCGCCGGCACGTGCTCGCGCTCGAGGATGTCGAGGAACGCGGGCGTGTCGGGCCACGGGCCGTCATCGAAGGTGAGCGCGACGACGCGGCTCGTGCGTGCGCCGTTGAAGGCCAGGGCCGGCCCGCTGGCCGTGCAGCCGACGATCCGCGGCGTGTGGAGCCTGGCCAGGGCCGGGAAGGCGGGGAACTTGGCGTCGCACGAACGTGAGGAGCCCACGCTCGCGCAGGCCGAATTGGCAGTCGCGCTCAGGACCTGCCAGCGCAGGGGCCGGTAGTCGACCTGTACCTCGGACGGGAGGAAGCTCGCGGTGAGCTCCTGGGCGTTCCGGCGGGTCACCGTGGCGGCGATCACCCGCGCCCGCCCCACGCCGGAGCGCGTCAGGTGGCTGTAGACGAGCTGCGGATGCTGCCTGCTGCCGGGGTGCTTGACGCACAGCTCGCCCACCGCTGTCGCGGTCGCCGCCCGTTCCACCAGCAGGCAGAGCTCACGATGGTCGCGGTTCAGCTCATTGGGCGAGAAGGCTTCCCTGGTCCGCACGTACCACACCAGCCGCTGGCCGTCCTGGCGCAGGTAGGAGGTGCGAACGACGAGCGGATTCGGGAGTGCTTGGGTGCGCGACTGCGCGCTCGCTCCGGCCTCGGCCGCAGCGAAGGCTGCGGTCGCGAGCACCAGCAACAAGACGGACCGGCTACGAAACCGCATCGCGCCTAGGGTAGCCGTCGGCCCGGGGATCGGGCGCGATCCCCGGGTAGAGTCCCGCCCGTGCCAAACCCCGTATGCATCGTCGGTGGCACCGGGGCGCTCGGGTTCGGCCTCGGATTGCGCCTGGCCCGTGCCGGCGTGCCGATCGTCATCGGCTCGCGCGACGAGGCCCGTGCCATAGCGGCAGCGTCGCGGGCGCGCGAGCTCGTGCCCGAGGGCGCGTTCTCCGGTCTGGCCAACGCCGACGCCGTCCACGAGGCCGAGATCGTTGTGCTCTCGGTCCCCTTCCGCAACCAGTCCGAGACACTCACGAACCTCAAGGCTGCGCTCACGCCCGCGCAGCTCGTCCTCGACGCGACCGTGCCGCTCGCCGCCGCCGTCAGCGGCAAGGCGACCCGCACGCTCGGCGTCTGGCAGGGCTCCGCGGCTCAGCAGGCCCAGGAGATGGTGCCCGAGGGCGTGCGGGTTGTCTCGGGCCTGCACACCGTGAGCGCGTCGCTGCTCACGGACCTCGAGCACGGGCTCGACGAGGACGTGCTGGTGTGCGGAGACCGGCGGGAGGACAAGGCCAGGATCCGTGAGCTCATCGACCTGATCCCCGGGCTGCGCGCAGTCGATTGTGGACCACTTGAGATGGCACGGATCGTCGAGCAGCTGACGCCGCTGATCATCTCGATCAACGTGCGTCACAAGACACGCGCCGGCATCAAGATCACCGGCCTGCCCGTTGACTGACCGCGGACCCGTGGTCGTGCTGGCCGGCGGCACGGGCGGCGCCAAGCTGGCCCGCGGGATGCTCGATGTCGTCGGCGAGGATCTCGTCGTGGTGGCCAACACCGGCGACGACATCGAGATCTACGGCGCCTATGTATCCCCCGACCCGGACCTGGTCAGCTTCTGGCTGGCCGATCGGATCGACGATCGCGGCTGGGGACTGGCGGGCGACACCTTCCAGGTCATGGATGGGCTGCGCGAACTGGGTGTGGAGGTGTGGTTCAACCTCGGCGACCGCGACCTGGCGCTCGGGATCGAGCGCGCGCGAGCGCTCGACGAAGGAGCCCGCCTGACCGAGGCCCACGCCGCGATCGTGGCGGCACTCGGCATCCGAGCGCGCGTGCTGCCGATGAGCGACCGGCCGGTGCGGACCTCGGTGCGCGCGCACGGGCGGGTGTGGCCGTTTCAGGAGTTCATGATCAAGGCCAGGGGCGAGGGGCCGGTGGAGGACGTCGACTTCCGCGGGGCCCGCGCCGCGCCACCTTCCCCCGAGGTGTTCGAGGCGATCGCGAGCGCGCGGGCGATCCTGATCGGCCCCTCCAACCCGATCATCTCGATCGGCCCGATCCTGGCGCTCCCGGGGATGCGCGAGGCGCTCATAGGCAGCCCGGCGCCGGTGGTGGCGGTCAGCCCACTGGTCGGCGGCCGGGTCGTCAAGGGCCCCACCGAACCGTTCATGGTCTGGGCGGGCGAGCCGTTGAGCGCTGACGGTGTCGCCGCGCTCTATCGCGGCGTGATCGACGGACTGGTGGCCGACGAAACGGCTGTGGGCGTGCCCGTGCTCGAGACCGGAACGCTGATGGCCGACGCTGCCACGCGCCGCCGCCTGGCGCACGAGGCGCTCGAATTCGCGCTCGGCCTGACCTCAGCACCCAGGGGCGCCCAATAGGGCTAGCGTTGTCTGCTCATGCGCACCCTCGCCATCCTCCCCATCAAAAGCTTCAACCATGCCAAGCAGCGGCTCGAGCCGGAGCTCAACCCGGGGCCGCGCCGAGCCCTGGCCGAGGCCATGTTCTCCGACGTGCTCGTCGCCCTGCGCCGCGCCGCGGCGGTTGATGAGATGCTCGTGGTCACCACCGACCACGCCGCGCAACAGATCGCCGGCGGGCACGGCGCGGCGGTGCTCGACGACGTGGAGACCGGGCACAACGCCGCCGCCGCGCTCGGCGTCGCCCATGCCGTCGAGACCGGGTTCGAGCGGGCCCTGCTCGTGCCGGGGGACTGCCCCGCCATCGATCCGGCCGAAGTCGACGCGCTCATCCGGCACACGGTCACCGCCCCCTCGGTGCTGATCATCCCCGACCGTCACGGCACCGGCACCAACGGACTGCTGCTCACGCCACCCGACACCCTCACGCCGGCCTTCGGTCCCGGCAGCTGCGCTCGCCACGCCACCAACGCCCGCGCCGCCGGCATCGCCGCGGAGGTGCTGGAAGTGCCTTCCCTGGGTCATGACGTCGACACACCCGAGGACCTGGCCGCGCTGCAGGATCTGCTCGCCGCCCGGCACGGCGGCGCGGCTCACACGCGCGGAATGCTCAATCAGCTGCTGCGCAGCCGGGGGTAGGTGACCCCGCCTCTCCCCTGGCTCGATGCTGCGCTGCATGGCCCTGCGGGGCATCCCCGAGGTAAGCGCCGGTGACGATCTGGCGGCGCTGATCATCGACGCCCTGCCGAAGGGCCTGCAGGCCGGCGATGTCCTCGTGGTCGCTCACAAGGTGATCTCCAAGGCCGAAGGCCGGACGCGCCGCCTGAGCGAGGTGGCGCCGAGCAACCGCGCGGTCGAGCTCGCCCGGCAGCACGACAAGGACCCACGACAGGTGCAGGTCGTGCTCGACGAATCCGTCGGACTCCTGCGCGCGCAGCGGGGCGTGCTGATCTGCGTGACGCGTCACGGTTTCGTGTGCGCGAATGCCGGCGTCGATGCCTCCAATGCCGCGCAGGACGGAACCGTGATCATGTTGCCCCTCGATCCCGATGCCTCGGCGCGGGCGCTGCGAGCCCTGATCGGCGAGCGCACGGGGGTCTGCCCGGCAGTGATCGTGACCGACTCCTTCGGTCGCGCCTGGCGCCACGGTCAGGTCGACGTGGCGATCGGCGTGGCCGGACTCGGACCGCTCGAGGACTGGCGCGGCCGAGGCGACGCTCGCGGCCGTGAGCTCCAGGCGACCTGGATCGCGGTGGCCGATGAGCTCGCCGCGGCCGCCGACCTGGTGCGGGCCAAGGACTCGCGCGAGCCGGTCGTGCTGGTTCGCGGCGCCGGCCGGCACGTCACGGCCGAGGACGGTCCGGGGGCGGCCGCCTTGCTGCGCGCCGAGCAGGAGGACCTGTTCAGGTAGGTGGCTCGAGCGGCGCACCGAGGGCGTGGAAGCCGCCATCGACGTGCAGGATCTCGCCGGTCATGGCGCGTGAGTGGTCCGAGAGCAGGAAGCAGACGGCGTCGGCGACCGGTGCCGGGTCTCCCGCGTCCCAGCCGAGCGGCGCCTGCGCCCGCCACAGGTCGGCCAGCCTTTCAAAGCCGGGTATACCGCGCGCCGCGACGGTGCCGAGTGGCCCCGCGGCGACGAGGTTGATGCGCACGCCCACGGGGCCCAGGTCGCGAGCGAGATACCTCGAGACCGCCTCGAGTGCCGCCTTCGAAACACCCATCCAGTCGTAGATCGGCCAGGCGACCGAACCATCGAAGTCCAACCCGACGAGGCTCGCGCCGGCGGGCATCAGGGGCGCGAGCGCGGCCGCCAGCGCCTTGAGCGAGAAGGCGCTGGTGACGAAGGCCTGGGCCGCGCTCTCCGGCGGCGTGTGCAGGAAGTTTCCCCCGAGCGCGTCCTCGGGCGCGAAGGCGATCGCGTGCAGGGCGCCATCGACGCGCCCCCAGCGCTCGCGCAGCGTCTCGGTGAGCGCCTCGAGGTTCTGCGCGTTGTTGACGTCGAGCTCGAGCACCTCGACGGGCGGCGCGAGGCGCTGCGCCGCGCGCTCGGTCATGCGGCGCACGCGCCCGAAGCTCGTGAGCAGGATCTCGGCTCCTTCGCGTTGCGCCTGGGCGGCAACGTGGAAGGCGATCGAGTCCTTGGTGATGACGCCAGTGATGAGTAGGCGCTTGCCGGCCAGGATCACGGTCCGCAGCCTACCCGCGGTCACCGGCGAGCGTCCGCAGCGCGCCGGCGAGCCGCGAGCGCGTCTCGACCGGCTCTACAAGCTCGTCCACGAAGCCCTCCGCGGCCGCGGCGTCGGCGCGCAAGTGCTCGCCGGCATAGGCGTCCGCGCGCCGGGCGCGCTCGGCCTCCGGGTGGCTCGCCACCCGCAGCTCGCGCCGGTACGAGCCGCCGAGGAAGCGCCCGTCCTGGGCGTAGCAGGCCACAGGCCGCCCGGCGACCAGCCCGGTGGCGCCGAGCACCCCGTCGCCGGGCTCGGCCCGCGCTCCCAGCCTTGCCGAGCTGACCCGCGAGCGGACGATCTGCAGACTGCCCGGGTCGCACAGGGCCTCGAGCCGCTCGAGCGGCGCGAGCCGCGTGACGGGCTCGCGCACGGCGGTGGCGCTCATGCGGGCAGCTCCGTCACTAGGAGGTTCCCCGGAACACCAGGGCCACGTTGTGACCGCCGAACGCGAACGAGTTCGAGATCGCGGCCGGCGGGCCGCCATTGCCGGTCACGAGCTCACGCGCGCAGCCCGGCACGTAGTCGAGATCGAGCTCGGGATCGGGGACCTCGAGGTTGAGCGTCGGCGGGATCACCCGCTCGCGCAGCGCCTGGACGGTGGCCACGGCTTCGACCGCGCCGGCGGCGCCAAGCAGGTGCCCGATCGCCGACTTGGTCGAGGAGACCGGAATCTGCCTGGCGCGCTCCTCACCGAGCGCGCGCTTGATCGCGGCCGTCTCGGCCGCGTCGTTGAGCTGCGTGGAGGTGCCGTGCGCGTTCACGTAGCTCACCTCCTGCGGCGTGAGCTCGGCGTCGGCGAGGGCCAGGGCGATCGCCCGGGCCGCCGGGCCGCCGGACGGTTCCGGGGCCGTGAGGTGGTATGCGTCGGACGTCGAGCCGTAGCCGCTGAGCTCGCCCAGGATCGTCGCGCCGCGCTGCCGCGCCGCCTCCGCCTCCTCGAGCACCAGGACCGCGCCGCCCTCGCCCATCACGAAGCCGTCGCGCCGCGCATCGAACGGCCGTGATATGCCGGTCGGCGAGAGCGCCTGCATCGAGTTGAAACAGGCGAAGCCGAAGGCCGTCAACGTCGCCTCGGCGCCGCCGGCCACCACGGCATCGGCGTCCCCGTACTGGATCATCCGCAGCGCTGAGCCAAGCGCGTGCCCGCCGCCTGAGCAGGCCGAGACCACGCCGTACATCTGACCCTGCAGCCCGTGGCGCATCGAGACCGCAGCGGCGGCCGCGTTTGGCATGTACTGAGGAATGCCGAGCGGTGAGACCATCTTGGCTCCACGCTCGCGCATCACGTCGTGCTGGGTCTCGACCGTTTCGATGCCACCGATCCCGGTCGAGATCACGCAGCCCGTGCGCAGCGGGTCGTGCGGGAGCTCGGACCCCCAGCCGGCCTGGGCCAGCGCCTGGTCGGCGGCGACGACCGCGAACTGCGAGAAGCGGTCGAGTCGGCGTGCCTCCTTGACCGACAGGAACTCCTTCGGGTCGAAATCCGAGCAGGCGCCCGCACCGTCAAGGATCCCCGACTCGCCGGCCGCCCAGCGCTCGTGCAGCGTCGAGGCGCCCACGCCGAGCGGCGTGACGGCGCCCAGGCCGGTTATGACGACGCGGCGCTTCACCCGGCGCGGCTGACGATCAACTCGACAGCGTCGCCGACCGTCTTCAGCTCCTTCATGTCCTCGCCTTTGAGGACGACGCCGTACTCATCCTCCACGATCTGGGCAAGCTCGACCAGATCGAGCGAGTCGATGTCGAGCGACTCGAATGTCGCCTCGCGCGTGATCTGGCTGGCGTCCGGGCCGAAGCTGGCGAGCGCCTCGACGACGCGGTCCTGCACCTGCTCGGTGGTGATGGTGGCCATGCTCTACTTCCTTTCCATTGAGCTCAGGCGGCCAGGCCGCCGTCGACTGTCAGTACCGCACCGGTCACGTAACCCGCGCTGTCCGATGCCAGAAAGCGTACGCATGCGGCAACCTCCTCCGGGGTTCCGGCCCGCCGCGCGGGCACGGCACTCAGCAGGTCGCTGGGCACGCCCGCGGTCATGTCGGTGTCGATCCAGCCGGGCGCCACGGCGTTCACTGTGATCCCGCGGCGCGCCACCTCGATCGCGGCCGTTTTGGTCAACGCGATCAGGCCGGCCTTGGCGGCCGCATAGTTCGCCTGGCCCGCGTTGGCCCGCAGACCGACCACCGAGGCGATGTTGACGATCCGTCCGTAGCGGGCTCTCAGCATCGGCTTGAGCGCCCGGCGGGTCATCCGGAACGCCGCACTCAGATTCGTCTCGAGCACCGCCGCCCACTCCTCATCGCCGAGCGTGGGCACGAGGTCGTCGCGGCTGATGCCGGCGTTGTTGACCAGTGCGAGCACGGTCCCGCCGAGCGCCCGCTCGGCTCCAGCGAAGAGCTCGTCCGCGGCTCCGGGGTCACATACGTCGGCGGCCAGCGCGGTGGCACGGCCGCCCCGAGCCTCGATCTCGGCCACGACCGCCGCCGCGCCGTCGGCGTCGGCGCGATAGTTCACGGCCACGGGCCAGCCGTCGGCGGCCAGCCCACGGGCGATCGCGGCGCCGATCCCCCGCCCGGCTCCCGTGACCAGCGCGACCCCCTGGCGCTCGGGGTCAGGCATGCCCCAGAGCGCCCCAGCTGAGTACTCCCCCACCCCACGTGAAGCCGGCTCCGAACGCGCTCACCAGCACGCGCGCACCCGGCCTCAGCCGGCCATCGCGTGCGGCGGCGCCGAGGGCCAGCGGCAGGGTCGCCGCGGAGGCGTTGCCGAGCGTCTCGATGCAATCGACGACGCGCTCGGGCGCCAGACCGAGGCGCTCGCCCACGGCGCGCGTGATGCGCGCGTTGGCCTGGTGGTAGACGAACAGATCGATCTCGCCGAGCTCCAGGCCGGCGAGCCCGACGGCCTCGAGCGTCACGTCGCTCATGCGCGCGACCGCGTGGCGGAACACCTCGGGCCCGTCCATGCGCAGCTTGCGCTCCGCATGGGTGGCCATGAGGCTCGCTCCGTGCGATCCGTCGCACCCGAGCACGACCGGGCCGACGGCGCCGCGCTCGGCCGTGTCGCCAACGCCGAGTACGACGGCCCCGGCGGCGTCGGCGGACAGCGGCGCGGTGCGCCGGTCGGTGTAGTCGGTGATGCGGGTGATGAAGTCGGCACCGACGAGCAGTATGCGCTCTGCGCGGCCGCACTCGATCTGTCCCGCCCCCAGCGCCAGCCCGGCGAGGAACGCGGTACAGGCCGCGCCCACGTCCATGGCGCCCGCGTGCACGGCCCCGAGCCCGTGGGCGACGAGCGGCGCCGTATTCGGCGTGAGCTCGTCCTGAGTCATCGTGGCCACGATCACCAGGTCGAGCTCCTCGGCCCGTACGTCCGCGCAGGCCAGGGCCGCGGCCCCGGCCCGCGCGGCGTAGTCCGACAGACGCTCGCTGGGCTCGGTCCGCCGCCGCTCCCGGATGCCGGTGCGTGACACGATCCAGTCCTCGGAGATCCCCAGCGACGCGGCGAGCTCAGCGCTCGTGAGCCGCCCCGTGGGTAGCTCGGTCGCCATCGCGAGGATCGCCGCCGTGCGCGGGGCGACGATCGTCCCCGAGGCCGGCGAGAGCTGCGTGGGCACCGTGGCGAGCGGCGGATCAGACCACTCCAGCAACTAACTCCACATCCTTCAGCGTCCGTTTGGCCAGGCCGGTGAGCACGCGTCCGGGGCCCACCTCGACGAAGCGGTCGGCGCCGCGCGCGTTCAGCGCGAGCATCGTCTCGCGCCAGCGCACGGGGCTGGTCAGAGCCTGGGCGAGCCGCGCGCGGATGTCGTCGAAGGGCTCCGCGGTGACCGCGCAGAGCACGGGAACGCGCGGTGTGGCGATCTCCACCTCGGCCAGGGCGGCCTCGAACTCGGGCACGGCCGCGGCCATCATGGGCGAGTGGAAGGCGCCCGTGACGTCGAGCTCCAAGGCGCGCAGTCCGAGCGCCTTGGCCGCGGTGGCGGCACCGGGGAAGGCCGCCCGCGCACCGGAGAGCACGATCTGGCCGGGGGAGTTGTCGTTGGCCACCGCGAGTCCATGCCCGGCGGCCAGCTCCGCGGCGTGCCCGGCAGCGCCGGCTCCGAGCAGAGCGAGCATCCCGCCGTCCCCGGCCTCCGTGCCGGAGCGCTGCATGAGGCGCCCTCTGAGGGTCACGAGCTCGAGCCCGTGGCGTTCGCCGAGGCTGCCCGCCGCCACCAGCGCGGCCAGCTCGCCGAGCGAATGGCCGGCCATCAACTCGCCCGCGGGGCGCCCGAGCGACGCCCATCCGGCCAGGCTGGCGCAGAAGATCGCGGGCTGGGCGAAGTCGGTGCCCTCGTTGACGCGCCCGAACGGATCTTCACCGACCACCTCGGCAGCCAGCTCGAGCAGGTCCGGCCGATGCTCGGCGACCGAGTCGCGCATGCCTGGCGTCTGGCTTCCCTGACCAGGGAAGATGATCGCTGTCAGGCCCATGTGCTCACCCTACGCGCCCGGGAGGTCATGGATACAGCCGCCGAGGCCGTTACCCCCCGTTCGGGGGGCGGCAGCCGGCCCGCCTGGGCAGGTGGGGCGGCGAGAGGCCACGAATATCCACGAGCACGTCAACGACCCAGAAGAGGTGATCCTGTGGACCCGAAGCTCATTTCCCGCGGCCTGCTGGCGATGATCCTGCCACTCGGAGTGGGCGCGGGGCTGGCCAGCGCGAGCAGCCCGCACGTGGCCGGCTGCGCGGCGTCGCACGTGTCGGGCAGGATGAAGGTCATCCGCGGCAGCGCCGGGGCGGGGCACATCTCCTACTCGTTGCGGATCACCAACAACGGGCACACCACGTGCGCGCTGCGCAATCACGTCGCTCTGAGGCTGCTCAAGGCCAACGGCAGCCCGCTGCCGACGCACAACGTCAACGTGGACGCTTCGGAGACGAGCACGATCGCCCCCGGGCGATCACTGGGCGCCGAGCTGCGCTTCTCGCCGGACATCCCCGGTGGCGGCGAGCCCCAGCACGGGGCCTGCGAGCCGGCGGCCCACAAGGTGCGCGTGCGTCTGCTCGCGCCCGGTGGTGGCAGCCTGATCGCGCCGGTGAGCCCGGCCACGAGCGTCTGCGACCACGGCTCCATTCAGCAGCAGGGACTGGACTGATCGGGCTCAGCTGAGCAGCCCGATGCGCTGCGCGCGCTGCACCGCCTCGGCGCGGTTGCGCGCGCGCAGCTCGCGGTACAGAGCGCTCGTGTGCTCCTTGACCGTGTGCGGTGAGAGGAACAGGCTATCGGCGATCTCGCGATTGGTCGAACCCGCGGCGATCAGGTCGAGCACCTCGCGCTCGCGCTCGGTGAGGATCGTCGGCGGTTGCTCGGGCCGCGGCGGGAACATGGTCATCCCCAGCCCCACCATGCGCACCGCCATGGCGACGTCGTGGGCCTTCCAGTCCTTGGAGACGAATCCCGAGGCCCCGGCCGCGCGCGCGGCGTGAGGCGAGATCCGGCCGGCGCCGGAGATCAGGAGCACGCGGGTCGTCGGCGAGGCCGCGCGGATCGATTCGCACAGGTCCGCCCCTGACTCTCCGGTCAGGAAGAGGTCCACGAGCGCAACGTCCGGATGGAAGCTGCGCGTCAGCTCGAGGGCCTCGGCGGCGGTGCGTGCGGCCAGACAGCGCTCCACCCACCGTTGCTCGCCGAGCAGCACCCGGAAGCCCCAGTGCACGACGTCGTGGTCGTCGACCACGAGCACCCTGAGCCGGCGCTCCTCGTTGGCGCGAATCGTCATGCCTCATCCCGCCGCAGCGGCACGACAAGGCGCACCCGCCACCAGCCCGCGCGGCTCGGGCCGAACTCGACCACCCCCCCGAGTTGCAGCGCCTCGAAGGTGGCCAGTCGCAGGCCCATGCCCCCGCCACGGGCGCCCGCGCGCACGCCGTCGTTGTGGAGCTCGAGCGCAAACGTGTCGGCGTCCCGCGCCACGCTCACCCGCACCTCGGTCGGCGCCGCGTGCTTGGCGATGTTCCTCAGGGCCTCGCCCAGGACCGATTGGGCGAGCGGCTCGAGGTCGGGCGGGACGATCACCTCGGGCGTCCAGCGGATATGGACGGGCACGCCGAGCGCTGCGGCGGCGCGCTCGAGCTCGGCGGCCAGCGTGGTGCCCGTCTCGCGCGCCAGCGGGGCGAGCGGACGCTCGAGGGCGATCCGCAGATCGGCCAGGGCCTGGTGCATCTCGATCCGGCTTCGTTCGCGCTGCACCGGGTCGAGCGGTTGCTCGGCCGACAGGGCCAGCGAGACACCGAACAGTCGCTGCATCACGCGCTCGTGAATCTCCCGGGCCAGGTCGAGCCGCTCGGACAGCCGCCGCGCGCGCTCCTGCTGACGCGTGGCGTTGCGCGCCGTGGCAACCAGCGCCGCGGTCTTGCCGAGCGTCCAGAGCACGTGCCGCTCACCGTCTGAGAGCTCGAAGCGGCCGCCGCCGCGATCGGCGCAGATCACGCCGTAGCCGCGCCCCGCGGCGCTGAGCGGCGTGCAGACCAGTGTGGTGATGCCGAGCACGCGCGCGTACTCGGCCGGCACGGCCTCCTCGATGCGCTCGGAGACGACCACGACCTCGTCCTGCTCGAGCGCCTGCTGAGCGATCGGCGTGTCAACGAGCGTCGGCCGAAGCACCGAGAGCTGCTCGAACGACGTGCCGTGCGAGCCGACGGCGCGGACGCGGCTGCGGCCGGCGTCGGCCATGAAGATCGCCGCGCGGCGCATCGTGGTGAGGCGGCAGATGGCCTCGCAGATCCGGTCGTAGAACTCGGTCGAGGCCGTGTCCGTCTCGATCCCCGAGAGCAGCTCCACGAAGACCTCCAGCGGCTCGACGCCGGCGAACAGCGCCGCCGGCCGGGCGGCCGTCAGAGGAGCGCCTGGGCGCGCGGGTTCAGGTCCAGCGGCCATGGCTTCTGGAGCTCGAGCCGCAGCGCCTGGCTCTCGGTGAGGTAGACGATGCGCTCGCCGCCGCAGGATCCGCAGCGGCAGCGCACCCGCGCATCCTCCGCTGTGTCCAGCAGCTTCCAGTCGACCTCACTCGACAGACAGGCCGGGCAGGACAGCGACACGAGCACCAGGCACGGTTCGTCGTCGGGGCGGAAGTGGGCGATCTCGACTGACACACGGTCAGGATCGTCGCTTTGCCGGCTGCTGGCAACTGCTTACCCCCAACTGGGGGGTCGGCCGGTGCGGCGCGCGGCGGCTAGGCCGCGACCGGGACCTCGTAGCGACGGCGGATGTCATAGAGGGTCGTGCGCTCGGCGGCGGGGCGACCGGCGGCGTGCGCCGCGGCCACGAGGTCCTCGGGGCTGAGCTGCACGCCGTGGTAGCTGCCCGCGAGCCGGCTGATGCTCTCCTCCATGAGCGTGCCGCCGAGGTCGTTGACGCCCCAGCGCAGCGACTCTGTGGCCGCGTCGAGGCCCATCTTCACCCAGCTGGCCTGGAGATTGGTGATCGTGCGGCCGAGGGCGAGCCGGAAGGCGGCGGTGTGCTTGAGGTTCTCCTCGCGCGAGATCTCCTGCACGCCGTGCGTGCGGCCGAGCAGCGTGTGGAAAGGAATGAAGGACAGCGGCACAAATTCCGTGAAGCCGCCGGTGCGCGTTTGCAGCTCGCGCACGACGCGCATGTGCTCGGCCAGCTCCCACGGCTCCTCGATGTGCCCGAACATCACGGTGACGGTCGAGCGGATGCCCTCGGCATGCGAGGCCTCGATGATCTCGACCCAGCGCGCGACGGGCAGCTTGTTGGGCGAGATGCGCTCGCGCACGCCGTCGTGGAGGACCTCGGCGGCGGTCCCCGGAGTCGAGCCCAGCCCGGCGGCACGCAGGCGCTCGAACACCCGTCGCGGCGGCAGGCCGCTGACGTCGCACATGTGGGCGATCTCCATCGGCGAGTAGGCGTGCAGATGGAGCTGCGGGGCGAGCTGGCGCGCGAAGCGCAGCCACTTCTCGTACTCCTCGAGCCCCCAGTCGGGATGGATCCCCGACTGCATGCACAGCTCGGTGGCGCCAAATTCCACGGCCTCCGCGACGCGGCGGGCGAACTCCTCCTCGGAGTGCTCGTAGGCGTCGGGCGACCGCCGGCCCTGCCCGAAGCCGCAGAAGGCGCAGCCGACGACGCAGATGTTCGAGACGTTGATGTTGCGGTTCACGACGAAGGTCACCGCGTCGCCGGCCAGCTCGGCCCGCAACTCGTCGGCGGCGAGTCGCATCTCCTCGATCACCTCGGGGCGCCGTTCGGCGAACAGCGCGGTCAGCTCGTCCGGCGTCAGGGCGTGGCCCGCGCGGGCACGCTCGATCGCCCGCGGCGCCGTCGTGTCCGGCACGCTCAGCTCGCTGGTGCGGCCCGAGCCGCGCCGGGGGATGAACGACCAGTATCTGGTCTTGATCACGTCGAGGACACCCTGGGCGATCCACTCGGAATCGATGAACTCGGGATACACGCAGAGGCGCTCCGTGAGCGCGAAGCCGTCCTGCTTGAGGCGCTTGCGGACCTGGTGGGGGCTCGGAAACGGATGCTCGGGCGAGATGTGGTCGCCATTGGCGCTCAGTCCGCCGAGATCGGTCGCGCCGGCCCGGACGAGCTCGGGCCACCAGTCACTGAGGTTCGGCGGCACCTGGATCCCCACGCCCGGAAGCAGCCGGCGCGCCTCGGCGATCAGGCGCTTCATGTCCTGCAGCGTGACCGCTGAGGCCCAGCTCGGCGCCGCGTGCTCGAGGGCGGCGCCGATCCCGGTGCGCCAGTAGTCCTGGGCGGCGGCGTCGGCGATCTGGGCCGGCTCACGGCCGTAGTAGCTCTGGTGAGGGACGAAGTTCTGGAGGATGACCTCCTGGATGTGTCCGTACGCCTGGTGGGCCTCGGCCAGCGCCTCGAGCGCAGCGATCCGCTCCTCCTCGTTCTCGCCGATGCCGACGAGGATGCCGCTCGTGAACGGGATGCGCAGCTCGCCGGCGGCCTGGATCGTCTCCAGCCGGCGCTGGGGGTGCTTGGTGGGCGACCCGGCGTGCACAGTCTCCATCAGGCGCTCGGCGACCGACTCGAGCATCAGCCCCTGAGAGGCGGTTACGGCCTTCAGCCGACGCAGATCATCGCGCGAGAGAATCCCGAGGTTGGTGTGCGGCAGCAGTCCGCGCTCGAGCGCTCGCTCGCAGGTCCAGACGACATAGGACGTGAAGTCCCCGTGGCCATAGTCCTTTAGGCGCGCGGCCACGGCCGCGTTGTGCTCAGGCATCTCGCCCGTGAGCACGAGCAGCTCCTTGACGTTGCGCCGCACGGCGGTGTCGAGGATCCGCTCCACCTCGCCGGGGTCGTAGAGGTGCGGCTTGTGCGTGGCGAAGGCGCAGTACTTGCAGTAGCAGCGGCAGGTCCGCGAGAGCGACAGCGTGAGGTTGCGGCTGAACGTGACGCGGCGACGCATTCGTCTGTGGATGTTACGGACGGGGGCACGCGGGCGCCGGGGGCGCGTTCGCGGCCTATCCTCCGCCGCGATGAGTCGCGCGGCGCTCACCCTGCTCGCTGCGGCGCTCGCACTCGCAGCGCCCACCGGCTGCGCCTCGAGTGGCACGAGCCCGCGCCCCAACGAGGACGCCACGCTGGTGCTCGACTTCACCCCGAATGCCGTTCACGCGGGCATCTACTCCGCGGTGGCGCGCGGTTTCGACCAGGGCGAGGGCGTCCACCTCAATGTCGTCGCACCCTCGGCCTCGACCGACTCGGTCAAGCTGCTGGGGACCGGGCGGGCCAATTTCGCGATCCTGGACATCCACGATCTGGCGATCGCGCGGGAGCGGGGCCAGGACATCGTCGGCATCATGGCAATCGTCGAGCGCCCACTGGCCGCGCTGATCGCCCAGCCTGCCGTACGCAGCCCGCGCCAGCTCGAGGGCCGCACGGTGGGCGTGACCGGCTTGCCGAGCGACGACGCCGTGCTGCGCTCGATCGTCAGTGGTGCCGGCGCCGATCCCGGCAAGGTGAGGGCGGCGACGATCGGCTTCAACGCCGTGCCGGCGCTGCTCGCCGGGCGCGTCGCGGCGGCGACCGCGTTCTGGAGCGACGAGGGCATCACGCTCGCCCGGCGCCGTCCGGGCTTTCACAGCTTCCGCGTCGACGCCTTCGGCGCCCCCTCCTACCCCGAGCTGGTCCTGTGCGCGACCCGAGCGTCGCTGCGCGCGGATCCGAGCCTCGCGCACGCCGTCGTGCGGGCGCTCGTGCGGGGCTACGGCGTGACCCTCAACGACCCTGACGGCAGCGCGGCCGACCTCGAGTCGAAGGTCCCGGGCCTCGACCCGGCGCTGGTCAGCGCCGAGCTGGGCGCGGTGTCGCCGGCCTTTGAAGCCCCCGACGGCCACGTCGGCGAGCTCACGCTCTCGACCCTCCAGGCCTGGTCGCGCTGGGAGGCGCGCTTCCGGATCGTGCGGCATCCCCCGAACGTGTTCCGCACCTTCGATCCCGAGTTCGTGGCCGGCACACAGGCGCTGGTCGGCAGCTAGGCCTCTTCGTCCGCGAGGCGCGTGACGAGGGCGGCACCCTCCCGCGCCATGCGCGAGCGCGGGACGACGAGCTCGAAGCCCGCCTCCTGCGCCGCGGCGCGCACGTCGCTCTCGACATGCGCGTAGAAGGCCAGCTTGGCCACCCCATCGAGACGCTCGGCCGCGCGCACCTGCTCGATGCGCTCGGGCACATCGGCGGTCAGATCGACAACCAGCACGTCGGCGGCCTGCGCCGAGACATCGTCGAGCCCGCTGACCAGCACGGCCTCGTGGCCGGCCGCCCGCAGCGAGCCGAGGACGTTCGATCCGAACAGCAGGTCCGGTACGAAGGCGACTACGCGGGCCATGCCGACAGCGGCGCTACTGCGCGCGTAGGCGCTTGAACTCCTCGCGCACGGACTCGGTGCGGCCCCACATCTGCGTGACCTCCACCCGCCCGGTGCGGGCCTCGCGCACGACGAGCTCGCCCTCGATGCCGTCCTCGTCGAGCAGCTTCAGCGCGAGGTGGACGGCCGGGGGTGCCGCCGCGTGTCCGAAGCGGTGGGCGACGAGGATCCGCCAGTGCCAGTCGCGCTGGGAGTAGGGCTGCGGGTTGGCGCTGACCAGCAGCACCGCAGCCTCGACGTAGCGGCGCTCGTCGAGGATGCGCAGATCGAGCTCCAGATCGGTCCAGTCGTCGGGCAGCTCGGCCAGGATGCGCTCGAAGGTCTGGGCAAGTCCCATGGAACAGCAGGCTACCCGAGCACGGTCTGGGCGATCAGGTACACGTTCAGGGAGATGATCACCGCGGCCACGAGCCACGCGGCTACGGTCATCGCGCGTCCGTTGACCAGCGGGCCCATGACCTGGCGACGGCCCGTCAGCACGAGCAGCGGCACGAGCGCGAGCGGGATCCCGAACGACAGCACGACCTGGCTCATGACCAGCGCGCGGGTCGGGCTGACGCCCACGGCCAGCACGATCATCGCCGGCACCATGGTGATCAGGCGCCGCAGCCAGAGGCGGATGCGGAAATTGATGAAGCCCTGCATCACCACCTGGCCGGCGTAGGTGCCCACGCTCGAGGACGAGGCACCCGAGGCCAGCAACGCGACCGCGAAGGCGAGCGCCGCCCCGCCCCCGACCAGGTGCCCGATGCCGGCGTGCGCCTGCTCGATCGTCGAGACCCCGGTGTGACCCGTGCCGTGGAAGAGTTGTGCGGCGAGCGCCAGCATTGCCACGTTGACCAATCCCGCGAGCCCGAGCGCGGCGACCACGTCGATTCGCTCGAAGCGCAGCACCTGGCGGCGCTCGCGGTCGTTCTGGGGGGCCACGCGCTGGTTGGTCAGCGCGGAATGCAGGTAGATCGCGTGCGGCATCACGGTCGCCCCCACGATGCCCACGGCGAGCAGGATCTCCTCGCTGCCGCCGAGGCTCGGGAGCAGCCCGTCGAACGCGGCGTGCGCCGACGGTCCGATGCGCAGCGTCTCGTAGAGAAAGCCCAGGAAGACAATCCCGAGCAGGGCGCTGATGCCCAGCTCGAAGCGGCGGAAGCCGTGCGACTGGAGCTCGAGGATCGCGAAGGCGATGATGCCGGTCAGCACGCCCGCGATCACGAGGGGCACGCCGAAGAGCAGGTTCAAACCGAGCGCGGCGCCGACGAATTCGGCCACGTCGGTCGACATGGCCATCAGCTCGGCCTGAACCCAGAGCCCCCACGTGACCTGCCGCGGGAAGTGCTCGCGGGCCAGCTCGGGCAGGCTCCGGTCGGTGGCGATCCCGACCTTGGCCGAGAGGTACTGGATCAGCATCGCCATGGCATTGGCCAGCACGACGACCCAGAGCAGAAGGAAGCCGAACTGCGCCCCGCCCTGCACGTTGGTGGCGAAGTTGCCGGGATCGACGTAGGCGATCGCCGCCACGAAGGCGGGGCCGAGCATGGCCAGCATCGCCCGCACGCGCCCCTTGGAGAGCACGTGCTCGAGCGGCGTGCGCAGGATGACGGCGGGCTGCTCGATGGCCACTGCGCCCGGCGCGGAATCCTGCAGCGGCGGGGTCAAGCCGACGTCTCCACACGCATCGCCCGGGCCAGCGCACCGCCGAGTACGTGCACGCTGTCGCCGAAGCGCACGAACAGGGCGCCGTCGAAGGGCTGCTTCTCGACGATCTCACACTCGTCTCCGGGCGCGATCCCGCGTTCCGAGAGGTAGCGCAGCATCTCCGGATCCGAATCGGAGACGCGCGTGAAGGTGCCCGAGTCGCCGGCCTCGAGCGACTGCAGGCTGCGGCTCGGACGCTCGACGATCTTGAGCTCGCGCGTGGGGATCGGATCGCCGTGCGGATCACGCGTCGGGTTGCCTAGCTTGGCTGCGATCAGCTCCTCGAGCTCGTCCGAGAGCACATGCTCGAGCACCTCGGCCTCGGCGTGTACGCGGTCCCAGGGCACCCCGAGACTCTCGGTCAGATACAGCTCGAGCAGCCGGTGGTGGCGGATCACCTCGAGCGCCAGCAGGCGCCCTTCGTCGGTCAGCGAGACGCCGCGGTAGGGCTGGTGCGCCACCAGGCCAAGCTCGCCGAGCCGCTTGACCATGCCTGATGCCGAGCCGGGCGTAACGCCCAGTCGTTCGGCCAGAGCGTTGGTGCTCACCGCATCGCCGGCGCGCTCCTGAAGCGCGTAGATGGCCTTGACGTAATCCTCGATCGCTGACGAGCGAAAGTTGTCATGCTGGTCCAACATCGAAATTATGGTATGCCAAACTTTCTCTTTTGGCAACCGTTGCCGACGGCGCTGTCTACTCTCCCTGTATGGCCACGACCGATTCGGCGACAGCGGAATATCGCTCGGTGACCGAGGCCTGCGGGCTGCTCGACCGCTCCGAGCGAGGCAAGCTCGCGCTCACCGGAGCCGATGCCAAGAGCTTCCTCCAGGGTCAGGTGACGAACGACATCGAGGGGTTGCTCCCGGGCACCGGCTGCTACGCCGCCTTCCTCACCCCCAAGGGCAAGATGCTCGGCGACCTCCGCGTGCTCGACACCGGCGCTGAGCTGCTGCTCGACACCGAGCGCGTCGCCCTGCAGGAACTGTTCAACATGATCCGGCGCTTCTCGATCGGCTACGCCGTCGAGCTCCACAAGCGCACCCTCGAATGCGGCCTGCTCTCGCTCGTCGGGCCGCGCTCGGGGACTCTCGCCGGTGCCGAGGACGTGGGCGGCGAGGAGCACGCGCACCTCGAGCTCAACGTCGACGGTGTGCACGCCCGTGCGATCCGCACCCACGTCGGCGTCGACCTGCTGTGCACCGCGGAGGACACCGAGCGCCTGGCCGCCGCGCTGCGGGAGGCGGGCGCCACGCCGGTCTCCGAGGCGGTCGCCGAAACCCTGCGCGTGGAGCTCGGCCGGCCGCGCTACGGCGTGGATCTCGACGACTCGGTGATCCCCCAGGAAGCGGATCTGAACGCGCGCGCCGTCTCGTTCACCAAGGGCTGCTACGTCGGCCAGGAGACCGTCGCGCGGCTCTACTACCGTGGCAAGCCGAACCGTCAGCTGCGGGGGCTGCGACTCAGCGAGCCCGCCGTCTCGGGTGATCCCGTGCACTTCGCGGACAAGGTCGTGGGCACGCTCGCGAGCGTCGCCCTCTCGCCCCGGTTCGGCCCGATCGCGCTGGCGCTCATCCGGCGCGAGGCGCCGCCGGGATCCGTGGTTTCGGTGGGCGAGCACGGCGTGCGCGCGGAGGTCGTCGAGTTGCCGTTCCGCCGCTGAGCGCGCCGAGCCCCGCCGCCAGCGCGGCGAGCTGGTCGCGGGTGGGAAGCGGGTCGAGTACGAGCTGCTCGGCCTCGGGATGCGAGGCCAGCCAGCCGCCGATGATGCGCACCTCGTCGACCTCGTCGGGCGGGACGTGTGTGCCGACGGCGTGGACCGAAGCGCGGCCCCCGCGCGCGAGCGCGGCCTGCGTGCGGGCGGCCAGCGCCTCGACCCGGGCCTCGAGACTGACGGGGGCCGGCGCGTCGCCTGGGCACGGTGGCCTGTCGGCGAGTGGCGCCCCGTCCGCGGGAGGCGGCTCGTCCGCGGGACCCCAATCCACCAGCCGGCCGCCGACCAGCCAGAACGCATCCGCCTGCCGCGCATCGCTCGGGTGCCGGGCCACGATCAGCCGTGCACGTGCGTGCGTGGCCTGGAGCACCCCGCCGAGATGCTCGACGATCGAGCGCAGCCGCCGGATGCGGCGGCGCAGCCAGGCGGCGCGCTCGTAGGCGCGCTCCTCCGCGGCCAGCTGCATCTGCGCGGTCACGTGCGCGATCAGCGCCTGGCCACCGTCCGCGTCCTGGACGAACAGGCCGAGTGCCGCGTCGAGGCGCCGGCGATACAGGTTCGGATCCAGATCGCCGAGGCAGGGCGACAGGCAGCGTCCCATCTGTCCGTAGGCCGACGGGTACTCGCGGCGCGGCAGGCGCCGGCCGCAGTGGCGCAGGCCGAACAGCGAATCGAGCTGCTCCACGAGCTCCTGAGCCAGCCGACGGCCGCGCAGCGGCCCGATCGTCACGGCGTGCCCGGAGGCGGGCTCCGTGGCCACCTCGAGGATCGGGAACGGGATGTCGAGTCGACAGCGGATGTAGACGAGCCTGTCGTCCTGCCGCGCCAGGCGGACGTTGCCGGCCGGCTTGAGCTGCTTGATCAGACGGTTCTCCAGCACGAGTGCACCGAGTTCGGAGCGCGTGGCGCGATAATCGACGATCGTCGCGTGGGCCGTCCACTGGGCCGGCGCGCTAGAGGGCGCGAAGTGCGCACGGGCCCGGCTACGGATCGAGACCGACTTGCCGACGTAGAGGGTCGCGCCGACGGCGTCGCGGAACAGGTACACGCCCGGGTCGCCGGGCAGGTCGGCGAAGTCGAGCTCGGGTGCTGACGGCTCGCGCCCGCTCTCCGCGAGTCCCGGTCGCGCCCGGTCGGAGCGGGGGCCCCGCCCCATCGCCGTCGTACGTCCTCGCGGCGGCCGGCGTGGGCGATGCGGGCCGAGCAGCGACACGGCTTCGGCGACCGTGGTGGCGTTCGCGCACAGGCGCGGAAAGAGGGCACACAGCACGCGCGCACAGGTCTCGGCGTCGGCGAGCGCACGATGGGCAAGCTCGACCTCGATCGCAAGTGCGTCGGCGAGCTTCGTCAGCTTGCGCTCGCGCTGGAGCGGCAGCACCGCCCGAGCCAGCGCCGCGGTGCACAGCACCGGGGGCGAAGGCCACACGAGTCCCACGCGTTCGAAGGACTGACGGAGCACGCGACGATCGAACGGCGCGTTGTGCGCGACGAGCACTCGCCCGCTCATTCTCCCGGCGAGCTGCGGGAGCACCTCTTCGAGATCCGGCGCGCCGTCGACCATCGCCTGCGTGATACCGGTGAAGCGTTGAATTCCGCGGCGCAGGGGCATGCTCGTGCGCACCAGCGAGGACCAGCGATCGTGCAGCTCGCCTCCGCCGACGAGTACCGCGCCGATCTCGGTGAGCTCGCACTGCTCACCCCCGAGACCGTTGGTCTCGGTGTCGACGACGAGGAACTCAGCGCTGGCCAGCGGATGATCGAGCAGCTCCATCGCCACCGGTGATACGACGTGCTCCGGACGGCTTGCACGACAAATTGCAGAGCCTCCCCACGGCGGTCGGTGGTCCGACTGCTCGGCATTTGTGCATCCACCGACCGGCGGCCGGGCTAGCATTGTCGTGACACCTAGGGAAGGAGTCGTTGCCGTGACCGCCTTCGCACCCGATACCGACGAGCTGCGCGAGCTGGATGCAGGCACTCGCCGCGCTTGGAGCACTTATCGCGAGCGCGTGCGAGGACTCACCGGGGATGAGTACGAGCGCGCTGAGCGCGAGTCCTGGGACGAGCTCCAGAGCGAGTTGCGCAAACTCGCCGACCGTCGCCAGTCGCTCGAGCAGACCGCTCCGTGATCCCCGGCAGCGGGTCTTCCTGTCACTGGTTTGTGTCAAATCGCATCGCGTCGGTTAGGGTTACGCGCCGAATCGGAACGTGAGGCGTCGCCCAGTGGCGCTCGCGGATTCGTAGAGGAGAGCACGGACGAACATGCGGCGTACCACGATCGGGATTCTCGCCACGGCGATGCTCGTCGCCACCGGCTGCGGAAGCAGCCAGACGTTCGCCAACCGCCCCCGTCCACCGGCGCCGATCAACCTCACGGTCTACATCAACGACGCCCGGGTGTCCGTCTCGCCGAACATCTTCGGCGCCGGCCCGGTCACGTTCATCGCCGCCAACGGCGCGAGCCGCGCCGAGTCGCTGGAGATCCAGTCAGCCGGCGGCTCGACGCTGGCCAACACGGGTCCGATCAGCCCCCAGGCCACGGCTCAGGTCCGGGTCGATCTGACGCCTGGTGATTACACGGTGCTGACCGGTGGCGGTGGCGCCACGGCGGCCGCCCGGGCGCTCAGCACCTCCGTCCAGCCCGCGCACCTGCACGTCGGTCCGAGGCGTCCCAGCTCCGGGAGCGACCTGCTCCAGCCGTAGGGGGGCCTGGCCGGGCGGGGCGGTGGTCACGCCACGATCCCGGCGTGCACGGCGCCCCGCGGACCCCACATGTCACTGACCCGCGGGCCCGCACCCCACCCTTAACAAACTTCCAATTGCGGAATGACCACCACGCATGCAATACTTGCGTGCGTGCAAGCAAGTACGTCGACGACCTCAGCTCCGGCCGCCCCCGCGGATGAGCAGGCCGTCACAATCGCGGCCGGCCTGTACGCCGTCATCAGCCATCTGCACAAGAACTGCACCCCGGGTCTGTTCGAGGCCGTGGGCGCCCTCGACCTGACGCTCACCCAGATCAAGCTGCTGCATCACCTCGACGACGCGCCCGACGCGCTGACGCTCAAGTCGGCCGCCGAGGCCGTGCTCGTGTCGATGCCGGCCGCGAGCCGGACGGTCGACGACCTCGTGCGCCGCGGCTACGTGGAGCGTCAGGAGGACCGCGACGACCGGCGGATGAAGCGCATTCGCATCACCGCCGAGGGGCGCGCCGTGGTGCGCCGCCTGAATGCCGCGCGGGTCAACGGGCTCGAGCAGTTCTCCGTAACGCTCACCCCCGCCGAGCGACTCGTCGTCACCAAGGCCCTCACCGCGTTGCTCGAGCGACCCGAGATCGCCGCCTGTCTATTGGAAGGGAACTAGCCCCGTGACCGCACGCTTCCGCGCCCATCAGTCTCGCCTCATAACCGACGAGAACTCGCGCTGGTGGACGCTGGGTGCGATGTGCTTCGCGCTCTTCATGATCATGCTGGACAACACGGTGGTGAACGTCGCGCTGCCGTCGATCCAGCGCGATCTACACGCCTCGCTGTCCTCGCTCGAGTGGACGATCAACGCCTACACGCTGACCTTCGCGGTGCTGCTGGTGACGGGTGGCCGGCTCGGGGACATCTTCGGACGCCGGCGGATGTTCCTCTTCGGTGTGGTCGTGTTCGCGATCGCCAGCGCGGCGATCGGGTTCGCTCCCAACGACGCCACGCTGGTCGCCTTCCGGGCGCTCCAGGGCGTCGGCGCAGCGTTCATGATGCCGGCGACGCTCTCGATCATCACGCAGGCCTTTCCGCCCGAACAGCGTGGGCAGGCGATCGGCACGTGGGCCGGGGTCAGCGCGATGGCACTGGCCATTGGGCCGGTCGTCGGTGGCTTCCTCACCGAACAGGTCAGCTGGCGCGCGATCTTCTTCATCAACCCGCCGATCGCCGTGATCGCCGTGGTGGTCACGCTCTTTGCCGCGCGGGAGTCGCGTGACGAGACGGTGTCGCGCTCGATCGACTTCCCCGGCATCGCCGCGATCACAGTCGGATTGACCGCGCTGATCCTGGCCCTCGTGGAGGGCAATCGCTGGCACTGGGGCTCGACGCGGATCGTGACTCTGTTCCTGATCGCGCTCGCCGGCCTGACGTCGTTTGTGGTGGTCGAGAAGCGCTCGCGCGCGCCGATGGTCGATTTCACCTTCTTCCGCTCGCGCACGTTCCTGGGCGCCAACCTCGTCGCGTTCATCATCTCCTTCGCCATGCTCGCCATGTTCTTCTTCATGGCGCTGTACATGCAGAACGTGCTGCACTACTCGCCGCTGCAGGCCGGTGTGCGGTTCCTGCCCGCGACGGTCGTGATCATCGTCATGGGCCCGCTCGCGGGGCGCATGACGGACCGCATCGGCCCGCGCCCTCTGATGACCGCCGGACTCGTCGTGGTCGCCGTTGCGCTGGCCATCCAGTCACGCATCACGGTCCACAGCGGCTACGGCCTGCTGCTGCCGGGTTTCATCCTGATGGGCGTCGGCATGGGCCTGACCATGTCGCCGATGAGCACTGCCGCGATGAACTCGGTCGACCGTGCCAAGTCGGGTGTGGCCTCGGGCGTGCTCTCGATGAGCCGGATGGTCGGAGGCACCTTCGGCGTGGCCGTCATGGGCGCGCTCGTCACCACGATCGGGCGCTCCAAGATTGACTCGGGCCTCCCCCACCTGCCGGCCGCCACGCGCGCGGCGATCGCCAACTCGCTCGGCAGCGGCGGCGCCGCCGGTGCGCATACGCCCGCGCATATCGTGGCTACCGTGCGCGAGGCCTTCGTCTCGGCGCTCGGCACCGGTCTGACGATCAGCGCCACGACCACGCTGCTCGGGGCCGGGGTGGCCTGGGTGCTCATCAAGCGCGGCGCGGCGCCCGCCGAGACGCAGCCGCAAGCCGCTCCGGCGCAGCCCGAAGCCGCCGCGCAGCCCGCCGTCGCGGCGCCGGTCGGCGAACAGCCCGCGCCGGACGAGGTCGAGATCATCGCCTAGCCGGCTCCGGCGCGTGAATCGGCCCCGGTCGGGCGGGCGCGAGGCCGTGTCGTCCGCGGCGCAACGTAGCGTCCGATTTCCATGCGGGTCCTCGAGACGATCGACGATTCGCTCCTCGATTCTCTGCAGGGCGATGACGAGTACTTCTGGCTCGACCTCGCCGATCCGTCATCCGAGGACGTGGAGCGGCTCGCCCGGCGTTACAGCTGGCATCCGCTAGCGGTTGAGGACATTGTGCACTTCGGCCAGCGCCCGAAGATGGACCGCTACGGCGACTACATGCTGCTCGTCTTCTACGGCGCGCGGCAGAGTGATGCGGCCGCCGCAGAGCTCACCGAGGTCCACCTCGTGGTCAGCGGCAGCTACATCGTCACGGTGCGCCACACGCACTGCCACGAGCTCGACGATCTGCGTCGCCGCGTGGAGGCCAAGCCCGACGTCAGCGAGCAGTTCATCGTGTACTCGGTCCTCGATGCGCTGACCGACACGTTCTTCCCCGTGCTGTCCGGGATCGATGATGAGATCGATCTGCTCGAGGACGACATCATCTCCAGGCCCACCGACGAGCAGCTCCAGCGGGTGTTCGCGCTCAAGCGCGGGCTGGTCGGGCTGCGGCGAATCGTCACACCACAGCGAGACCTGGCGGCGCGAACGATCGATGAGATCGTCGACCTGCCCGGACTCGATCCCGACAGCCGCAACTACTTCCGCGACGTGTACGACCACCTGATCCGCATCTCGGACCTGATCGATTCCTACCGCGACCTGCTCACCGGGGCGATGGACGTCTATCTCTCGACGGTCTCGAACCGTCTCAACGTGGTCATGAAGCAGCTGACGATCATGGCCACGATCTTTCTCCCGATCACCGCGCTGACCGGCTTCTTCGGCCAGAACTTCGGCTGGATGGTGAGCCACATCCGCTCGACCGGGGCGTTCCTCGTGTTCGGCGTCGGCGGCATCGTGGCCTCGTGCGTGATCCTCCTCATCTGGTTCAAGCGCAGCGGTTTCTTCGAGTAGCGCCACCGGCGTGGACCGCTCGCACCGCCCGGCCGGTTGCGCCCGGCGGGCGCGCTGCGGCCCTCCGTGGGTACGATCCACGTCCATACCCTTTGACCCCGAGCTGGAAGGTTGGTCCGTGGCCGTCGATCTGAGCCAAGTCGCCAATGTCGATACCGAACCGGGTGAGCTCCCCGGGAGCATGGCCGCGTGGGTCATCCGCGAGGAGCGTTTCGGCGAACCGGTCGACGCTTTCCAAGTTGAGGAGATCGAGGTTCCGGAGCCCGGCGCCTTCGAGGTCGTCGTGCGCGTCATGGCGGCGGGCGTCAACTTCAACAACGTCTGGGCCGCGCTCGGCGAGCCCGTCTCGGTCTTTCGCTACCACCCCAACGAGGACCACCACATCGGGGGCTCGGACGCCTCCGGGGTCGTCTGGAAGGTCGGCGACGGAGTCACGCGGTGGAAGCCGGGAGACGAGGTCGTCGTTCACTGCAACCAGGCGTCCTACGAGGATCCCGAGGTTCACGGCCTCGACCCCCTCGCCGCGCCCTCGCAGCAGATCTGGGGCTATGAGACGAGCTGGGGCTCGTTCGCCCAGTTCTGCAAGGTCCAGGCGCAGCAGTTGCTCCCCAAGCCCAAGCACCTCGCCTGGGAAGAGGCCGCCTCCTACGGCCTGACCTACTTCACCGCGTATCGGATGCTGATGGACCGCTGCAAGCTCCAGGCCGGCAATAGCGTCCTGATCTGGGGCGCCGCCGGCGGGCTCGGCGTGTTCGCCACCCAGCTCTGCGCGCTCACCGGCGCGGAGTCCGTCGGCGTCGTCTCGAGCGAGGAGAAGGGCGAGCTGATCAAGCAGCTCGGGGCGACCGGCTATATCAACCGCGGCGAGTTCGCCGGAATGATGCGCCGGGGCGGTGAGTCCGCCGATGAGGAGAAGGCCCGCTTCAAGGAGTCGCGGCGTTTCTCCAAGGCCGTCGAGCAGATCCTGGGCGGGCCTCCGGACATCGTCTTCGAGCACGTCGGCAAGGCGACCTTCCCGACCTCGGTGCTCACGGTCAAGCCGTTCGGCAAGGTGGTCATCTGCGGCGCGACCTCCGGCTATCAGCTCGACTTCGACGTGCGCTACCTCTGGATGCGCCAGAAGGAGATCCTCGGCTCGCATTTCGCCAACGCCTGGGAGGCCAACAAGGCCAACGAACTGATCGAGCAGTCGAAGGTACGCCCGGTGCTGTGGCAGACGATGGGCTTCGAGAAGGTCGCCGAGGCCCATCAGCTGCTGCGCGACAACAAGCATCTCGGCAAGATCGCCATCCTGGTCGGCGCGACCGAAGAGGGCCAGGGCCGAACGGCCGACGGACCCGGCGCGATCCGCGCCGAGGTGGGGGCCTGAGATGGCCGGCGTGGTCCACGTTCCCTGGTACGCGACGGTCTTCCGCCACGAGTCCTTCGCCGAGAGCGTGGCCGAGATCGCCCCGCTGGTGCTGCGCTACGGCGCTACCCGGTTCGCGGTGCACCGCTCGCTCGACGATCGCTACAAGGTCCTCCAGATGAGCTGGTTCGAGTCGAAGGCCGATTGGTACCGCTACTGGGACGGTCCGGAGATGACCCGCTTCCGGACCGACAACCATGGCCACTTCCAGATCCCGGTCGTGTATGTCTGGCACGAGGAGATGACCGCCGGTGAGCTGGTGCTGAACGGCGGCATCGAGCCGCTCCCCGAGCCCGCACCACAGCCCCAGGTCACGGCCTAGCGCCCTCGGGCACCCCCGCCGCGCGGATCCGCAGGGCCAGCTCGAGGTCAAAACGCGCGTCGGCGTCGTCGAGCGCGTCGCCGAACAGCTCCCGCAGCCGGGCCAGGCGGTAGCGGGCCGTCTGGGGATGGATCCCCAGCCGGCCGGCCAGCACGGTCAGTCGACCCTGCTCGGCCAGCCACACTTCGAGCGTCTCCAGCAGCCGCGCGCGCGATCCGGCGGGAAGGTCGGCCAGCGGCGCGAGCCGGTCGGCGCACAGCTCGCCGGCGAGCCGCGGATCCTGGCGCAGCATCAGCTCTGCCGCGCGCTCGGCGGCGACCGTGAGGCCCGGCGCCCGAAGCGCCTCAGCGAGCGCAAGCGCGGCGCGGGCGCGGTCGAAGCTGAGCGCCGCCTCGGTCCACCCCACAGTCGTGCCGAGCCCGGCTTGCACCTCGCCGATCGCCTGCTCGAGCTCCGAGCGCCGACCGGGCGCGTCCGGGTCGGGCAGCAGCGCGCAGAGGACGTCACCGATCGTCTCGGCGATCACGTCGGGGAGCAGCCGGTGCGCGGCGGCCTCGCGCCCCTCCCCGCCGATCGCGATCGCCGCCAGCGAGCGCGGCAGCGGCCAGTGGGCCTCCTGTGCGGCGGCCTGCACGGCCTGCGGGCTGGCTCGGGGCTCGCGCAGCAGCAGGCGCACGAGCCGGCGGCGGCGCAGCTCGGCCTGGCCCGCGGTGGCCGACTGCTCGAGCGCGAAGCCTTCGGCGGACTCTGAGGAGAGCTCGTCGATGTAGGCGAAGATCGATTCGGCCAGCGCGTACAGCACATCGGGCTCGAGCCCGGCCTCGACGCCTGCGGCGGCGAAGCGTCGCCAGGCCACCCGGGCGCCGACCCGGTAGGCGCTCATCAGCGCGTCCAGCGAGCGCCCGGCGTGGAGCTCCCCGCGGCCGAGCGCGAGATACACCTCGGGCCGCGGCACACGGCCGCCGGCCTCGATCTCGGCGACGAAGTGACGCAGCGCCTGATTCACTCCGGCCTTCACGCCGAGGCCGAATGGCCCCTCGATGGGCCGGGCGTAGGCAGGTACGGTCCCGACCGCGGCGATCATCTCATCGGCGGCGTCAGCCAGCACCGGCCGCAGGACACCGGCCACCTCGGGCGGCAGTTCATGCCAAGGCTGGTCTGCCATGGATTACTAAGATACCTACAGTTTCCGGCCGGCCGGTAGTGCTCCCCACAGCAGAAACTTACTCGTCGCCCCACTATCCTGTGCGCCGTGTCCCGCGCCCACAAGTTGGCCAACCTGATCGGCGTACCGCTGCCCCTGGTGGGCCTGCTCGCGGCCATCGTGCTGCTTTGGGACCGGGCGATCGGGCCGCTCGAGCTCGGCCTCCTGCTCGGGCTCTACGTGCTGACCGCGCTCGGCGTGACGCTCGGCTATCACCGCATGTTCACCCACCGGGCCTTCGCGTCCTCGCGGGCCTTTCGGGCCCTGGTCGCCGTCGCGGGCTCGATGGCCGTCCAGGGCTCGGTGATCACCTGGGTCGCCGACCACCGCAGGCATCACGCCTACACCGACCAGGCCGGGGACCCGCACTCGCCGCATCTGAGCGGCCCCGGCTTCTGGGGCGCGGTCAAGGGCCTCTGGCACGCCCACGTCGGGTGGCTCTTTCAGTCGGTCGGCACGGCCGAGCGCGAACGCTTTGCCGGCGATCTGGTCAGGGATCGCGTCGTGCGCACCGTGGACAGGCTCTTCTGGGTCTGGGTCACGCTCGGCTTCGCCTTCCCGTTCGCGGTGGGCTGGATCGTGGGCGGCGGTATGGGCACGGCGCTGACGGCGCTGCTCTGGGGCGGCTTCGTGCGCGTGTTCCTGCTGCACCACGTGACCTGGTCGATCAACTCGGTGTGCCACTTCTTCGGCCGGCGCCGCTTCGAGCTCGAGGACCAGTCGCGGAACGTGTTCTGGCTTGCCCCGCTGTCGATGGGCGAGGCCTGGCATCACAACCACCACGCCTTTCCGACCTCAGCCTTTCATGGCCTGAGGTTCTGGGAGCGCCTCGCCGACCCCACGGGGCTCCTGATCGCGCTGCTCGAGAAGCTCGGGCTCGTGTGGAACGTCGTGCGCGTCAGCCCGGAGCGCCAGGCCGCCAAGGCAGTCGGACGCCCGCGCGGCGTCGCGGCCCAGTCGGGCTGAGCGGGACTAGCCGCCCTCGAGCGGGGCCATCGTCAGCCCCGCGCTGTCGAGCTGCTCCCAATGCTGCTCGGCGTCCTCACGCGGGCCGCTCCACACGATCGCGCTGCCCGTGTTGTGGATCCGGTCGGCAAAACGGTATCCCTCGGCCAGGCTGACGCCGGGGATGAAGCGCGCGAGCGTCTCGGCGACGTGGTCGAACGTGTTGTAGTCGTCGTTCAGGACGACCACACGCCAGGGGCCGCCCAGCCCGGAGCCGGGCCCACCAGTGCGAGGCAGCTCGACGGTCTGCGACATCCGCCCCTCAGGATACCGGCGCGCCGTCCGGACGCGACCGCGGTTCGGGGGCCTGCTCGCGCTTGTGCCAGTAGCGCTCGAGTCCGGCGTAGAGCTGGTCCGGTGGCGCGGCCTGGGTGTAGGCCCGTGCGGTCTCCTGGTCGGCCGCGCCAACGATCTCGCGCTCGAGCAGCTCAAGGAAGCGCTCGCGGTCACCCTCCCGCGCGACCTCGGCCCAAACCTCGAGACGCTCGCGCACGGCCTCCAGCTGGCCGGCCACGTCGGGGACCTCGCCGAAATGCGTGATCGCCAGGCGCTCGGGCCGCCACGCGGCGATGCGCTGCAGCGAATCGCGCCAGGCCTCGACATCGATGTCCGGCGGCGGCGTGGGCGGAATCGTCAGCTCCGATGGCGGGATGCGCACGCCGCCGACATCGCCCACGAAGGCAGTCCCCTCGTGCAGATAGGAGACGTGATGCGAGGCGTGCCCGGGCGTGTAGATCACCTCGAAGGCCCCATCTAGCAGCGTTTCGCCGCCCGTCAGGACGCGCAACCGCGACTCGGGCACGGGCACGAAGTCGCCCCACAGCCGGTCCATGTCCTCTCCGTACAGCCGCCGGGCGCTCTCGAGCAGCCGCGACGGGTCGGCCATGTGCCGGGCTCCGCGCTCGTGCACGTAGACCTCGAGTTCCGGCCAGCGCGCGACGAGCGAACCGCTGGCACCGGCGTGGTCGAGATGGATGTGGGTCAGCAGCAGCGCCCGCGGCCGGGCGTCCCCGAGCGCCTCGAGCAGCACGGGCAGGCACGAGGTCGGCCCGGGGTCGACGAGCACCTCGCCGACCTGGTAGCACCCGATGACCCGCTCGCGGCCGAGGTGCCGGACATCGATCAGCCGGACGTCCAAGGTCTAGCCGTGGTCCGCCGGGCGGGTGGCCGTCGGGTCGTCGCGGTCGGCCGGTGAGGCCTCCGGGGGCTCGTCGGCCTCGGCCTCCTCGAGATCGAATGGCTGGGTGGCCTGCGGGTCCTGCTCACTGCCGGGCAGGAGCCCGTGCAACGCGATCGTGGGCGCGGCGTCACTCTCCATCCCGGGCTCGGCGCCGGCGCTGTCCTCCGTCTCCCGCTCGGCCTCGGTGTCGGTCCGCTCCGGCTCGGTGTCGGTCCGCTCCGGCTCGTCACCCATGTCCGCGGCTGGGAAACGCTCAAGCGCCGACTGCGCGAGCTCCGTGAGCTGGCTCGCCAGCGCGTTGACGTCGGCGACGATTCGGCGTCGCTCAGCCCAGATCGCGTCGGTCTCGGCGTCGAGGTCGGCCACCCGGCGCTCGGCATCGGCGGTCAGCTCCAGCGCCTCGCTGCGGGCGCGCTCGAGTCGATCCTCGGCGTCGGCGCGTGAGTGGACGGTGATCTTCTCGGCCGACTCGTGGGCGCGCTGGAGGATCCCCGAGACCTCCTCACCGACCCGCTCGAGTGCGCGCCGCACGGCGGCCTCGGGCGACCGGGTCGACTGGAGCTCGGCCACGAGCTGCGAGGCCCGCTTGACATAGGCGTCGACGGCGATCCGGTCGTAGCCGCGCAGAACCACGGGGAACTGGACATCAGCCGTGATCTGGACGGGATCGTCGGGCAGCTTGGACAGCGGCTCGGCGATCTCCTGGATCAGGGCGTGTTCGCTGCTGGCGTCGTGCTGATCTGGCATTCGATGAAAGTCTTCCCGTCCGTCCTTTTGATGAACCGGCTCCATACAATGGTGGCATGGCCGACCCACCTGCGCACCGCCTGGTCGAGCGCGACCGTCCCTGGATGATGCGAACGTACGCGGGTCACTCCGACGCGCGCCGTTCCAACGAGCTCTACCGGCGCAACCTGGAGAAGGGCCAGACCGGCCTCTCGGTGGCCTTCGACTTGCCCACGCAGACCGGCTACGACGCCGACCACGAGCTCGCGCGCGGCGAGGTGGGCAAGGTCGGTGTGTCGATCGCGCACAAGGGTGACATGCGGACGCTGCTCGAGCAGATCCCGCTGGATCGGATGAACACGTCGATGACCATCAACGCCACGGCGGCCTGGCTGCTTGCGCTCTACATGGTGGTGGCCGAGGAACACGGCGTCCCCGCCGAGAAGCTTCAGGGAACCACCCAGAACGACATCCTCAAGGAGTACCTGAGCCGCGGCACCTACGCCTTCCCGCCGGGGCCGAGCATGCGCCTGATCGCCGACATGATCGCCTACACGGTCACGCACGTGCCGAAATGGAACCCGATCAACATCTGCTCCTACCACCTCCAGGAGGCGGGTGCGACGCCCGTCCAGGAGATCGCCTACGCGATGAGCAACGCGATCGCCGTGCTCGACGCCGTGCGCGAGCGCGTGCCCGACGAGCTGATGGGCGAGGTCTTCGGCCGGATCTCCTTCTTCGTCAACGCCGGCGTGCGCTTCATCGAGGAGCACGCCAAGCTCCGCGCGATGTCGATCCTCTGGGACGAGCTCGGGCGCGAGCGCTACGGAGTGCAGCAGGAGAAGCTGCGACGCTTCCGCTACGGCGTCCAGGTCAACTCGCTCGGACTGACCGAGGCCCAGCCGGAGAACAACGTCTATCGCATCGCGCTCGAGGCGCTGGCCGTCACGCTCGGCCGCAGCACGCGGGCCCGGGCGATCCAGCTCCCGGCGTGGAACGAGGCGCTCGGCCTCCCGCGGCCCTGGGATCAGCAGTGGTCGCTGCGACTCCAGCAGGTGCTCGCCTTCGAGACCGACCTGCTCGAGTATCCGGACATCTTCGAGGGCTCCAGGGTCATGGACGGCCTCGTGCAGGAGCTGCTTGACGGTGCACGCGAGGAGATGCAGCGCGTGCGCGAACTCGGTGGCGCCGTGGAGGCCGTCGATTACATGAAGGCCGCGCTCGTGGATTCCCACCGCGCGCGCCTGCGCCGGATCGAGTCCGGCGAGCTCGTCATGGTCGGGGTCAATCGCTATACCGAGACCGAGCCCTCGCCGCTGACCTCTGACGCCGAGGGCGGGATCCTCGTCGTCGATCCCGAGGTCGAGGCCGAGCGCCGCGCCGAGGTCGAGCGCTGGCGGGCCGAGCGCGACCAGGCGGCCGTGGACGAAGCGCTCGCGGAGCTCGCCCGCGTGGCCAAGGACGACTCGCAGAACATCATGCCCGCCACGCTGGCCGCTGCCCGCGCCGGCGCGACGACCGGCGAATGGTCCCAGACGCTGCGTGAGGCCTTTGGCGATTACCGCGCCCCGACGGGGGTTGGCGAGGCCGCGGCGGGCACCGAGGAGGATCTGGTCGAGCTGCGCGACGAGGTGGAGCGGGTGAGCGAGGCACTCGGGCGCCGGATCAAGTTCCTGGTCGGCAAGCCCGGACTCGACGGGCACTCCAACGGCGCCGAGCAGATCGCCGTGCGCGCGCGCGACGCCGGCATGGACGTCGTCTACGAGGGCATCCGGCTCACGCCGGCCCAGATCGCTACCTCCGCCGCCCAGGAGGGTGTGCACGTCGTCGGGCTCTCGATCCTCTCCGGATCGCACCGTGAGCTCATCCCCTCGGTGCTCGAGGCGCTCGAGGCAGCCGGCGCCGGCGACATTCCCGTGGTGGTCGGCGGCATCATCCCGGACGCCGACGCCGCCCAGCTGCGCGAGATCGGCGTGGCCGCCGTCTACACGCCGAAGGACTACGACCTCAATCGCATGCTGCGCGACATCATCGCGCTGGTCGCCGAGCGTAACGGCGTCGAATCTCTGCTCGGCGCGTGAGCGCAGGCGCCGAGCTCGGCGCCCGGCTGCGCGACGGGGACCTGAGCGTCGCCGCCGCGGTGCTGAATCTGGTCGAGAGCCGCACGCCCGAGGCGCGCGAGACGACCGCCGAGCTCCTGGCGGCGGTGTCGCCGGCGGCGCTGGGCGGCGAGGCGCAAGCCCATGTCGTGGGGGTCACGGGGCCGCCCGGGGTCGGCAAGTCCTCGCTGCTCTCGCGGCTGGTGGGCGAATGGCGCGCGCGGGGGCGCTCGGTGGCCGTGCTGGCCGTCGACCCGTCCTCGCGGCGCTCGGGCGGCTCGCTGCTCGGCGACCGCGCTCGCATCGAGGTCGATCCGGCCGATCGGGAGGTGTTCATCCGCTCGACCGCCGCCGCCGACCGGCTCGGCGGGCTCGCCCCGGCCACGCGGGCGGCGGCCGGCGCGCTGGCCGCCGCCTTTGACATCGTGGTCATCGAGACGGTCGGGGTGGGTCAGTCCGAGACCGAGGTGGCCGACGTGGCCGACACGGTCGCGGTCATCGTTCAGCCGGGCTCCGGCGACGTGCTGCAGTTCCTCAAGGCGGGCATCATGGAGGTGCCCGACGTGCTGGTCGTGACCAAATCCGACCTTGGCCGCGCCGCCATGCGGGCGCTGGCCGACCTGCGGGCCGCTCTGCGCTCGCTGGGCGCGAGGGACACGGCCGTGGTCGCCGTTTCCTCGATCGGCGCCGGCGCGGGCATCGCCGAGCTCGCGGACGCGCTCGAGGCGCACCGCGAGTCACTCGATGTGAAGGCGCGCCGCCTGCGCTCGCGGCGCATGCACGCGCTGGCCGATTTCGCCGCCGAGCACGGCGACCGGGGGCTGCGGGCGATCGGCGGCCGGCGCGCGGCGGAGAAGTGGCTCGCGGACCAGGATCCGGCGCTCGATGTGGCGGCGCTCGAACGCGCCCTGGCGGCTCGGGTCAGCTGATGCGTATGTCGGGCACAATCGGCTGATGCGGGTCGACCTCTTGATCATGCTGGGCGCCTTCGTCGGCGCCACCGCGCTGGCCGGGGCGCTGGGCGCGATCAATCTCGGTACCGCGCTGGCCTTCGGCCAGATCGGCTTCGCCCTCGCCGCGGTCTTCGTGATCGTGCGACGCCCCTGAGGCTCGGCCGCGGTGCCCCGGGTCGTGCTGCCCAGCCAGCCGCTGATCGACGGACCGACAGCTCTGCGGCCTTGGCGAGATTCGGACCAGGCGGCGATCGTCGCCGCCTGCCAGGACCCCGAGATCGGACGCTGGACTCGCGTGCCCTTCCCCTACGGAGAGGAAGATGCCCGGGCCTATCTGCTGCAGCGCTACGAATCGGTCCTCGAGGGCAGCTCGGCGCCCTTCGCGATCGTCGCTGCGCCGGGCGATCGTGTGCTCGGCTCGATTGCCGTGATGCGCATCGATTGGGGCAACGCCCGCGGCGAGGTCGGCTACTGGCTGGCCCCCGCTGCGCGCGGACAGGGCCACGCCACACGCGCGGTGCGGCTGATCTGCGCGTTCGCCTTCGGCGCGCTCGGGCTCGAGCGCCTGGCGCTGGTCGCCGCCACCGCGAACCTGGCCTCCCAGCGCGTCGCCGAGCGCGCGGGCTTCACGCGCGAGGCCGAGCTGCGCTCGCACACACTCAACCACGGCGAGCGCCACGACATGGTCGCCTTCGGCCTGCTGGCCGGCCCGGCGCGCGCGTAGCGCGCTACTCCGAAGCCAGGAGTGGCGCGTCGTGGGCGATCTGGGCCGGCGTCACGTTGCTCGGATAGACCACGGCCAGCTTGCCCCCGCCGCTGACCCCGTAGACGAGCGCCGAGTGGCCGTTGGTCACCTGCCGTCCGTTGGTGCTCACCGCGACATCCCATGCCCTCCACACGCGCAGCAGCGCGGCACGCGAGCCGAGCAGGTAGTCCACGCGCCCGACGGCATCGCGCGCGGCAAGGAAGTCCCTGATCGCCGCCGGCGTGTCGCGGCGCGGATCGACCGTCACCGCCAGCACGCGCACCGAGCGGGCCCGGGCGCCGAGCTGCCGCTGAGCCGCCGCCAGGCTGGCGACAATCAGCGGGCACACGTCGGGACAGTGCGTGTAGACGAAGGTCACGAAGACGGCGCGGTGGCGCAGGCTGGCGAGCGATACCGGCCGCCCGGTGTAGTCGCGGAGCGTGAGCGCCGGGGCCGGCTTGAGCGGGCGCAGGATGAGACCCGACAGGTGCGTAGCGCTGTTCGCCGAGGTCGCACTCGGGCCCGACTGTCCCGAGGAAGCGCAGCCATCGGCCGCGAGACAGGCGAGTCCGACCATCAGCAGCGCGGCCGCGCGCCGGCGGGCGGTCCGCGCCGCCCCGCGGCTCACGTCGCGCGGCCGGCGTCCGCGGGCCGGCCAGGGCGCCCACCGCGCCGTGCGTTCTCATCCTCACCCAGCCAGCGGTAGAGCCCCGCGAACACGAACAGCGTCATGGCCAGTGACCCCGGGCCGAGCATCACGCCCGCGGCGAGCTGCTGATCGGCCAGCGCTGAGATCCCCGTGGGGCGATGCGCGATATGGGCGTAGGCCGGATACAGGGGCGTCGGGGCGAAGCGCGAGGACGATCGACAACAACCAGCCGACGACGGTAGCGCCCGTGATGTAGAACACGCGCCGAACGCCGCTCAGCCGCAGCTTCAGGGGCGGCGAGGAGAGCACCTGAGCCCAGAGCAGGATCGCGCACGCCATGAAGGTGGTGTGCTCGAGCGCGTGGGCCAGGGTGCTGCGCAGGGTCAGGTCATAGGCCCCGGGGATGTGCCAGGCGATCAGCGTGATGGCGAAGGCGAGCCAGGCGCCGAGCGGGCGGGAGATCCATCGCCCGAAGGCGCGCGCGGGGGCCAGGGCGGGCGAGCGTGCCACGGTCCGTGCGACCGACCGCCGCCAGCCGAGCGGCAGCGGGCGCCAGATCGACATCCAGGGCGCCCCGAGCACGATCAGCGGCGCGGCGACCGTCATCAGCAGGACGTGCTGGGTCATGTGGACCCAGAACAGCTTCTCCGAGAGGGTTTCGATCGGCGAGCCCAGCGCGATGAAGATCGTCAGCAACCCGGCATAGAAGGAGTAAGCCCGCCAGCGCGCACGCCGGTCGCGGGGACGGCCGGTCAGCACGACGGCGCGGCGCTCGCCGGCCAGGTGCAGCGCGAGCGCCGCCCAGGTGAGCGCGAGCGGTAGGTAGAGCGCTACAGGCACCGCCTCAGCGCTTGTCTCCGCCGCCCGAGCGGCGCAGGGCGACGAACCACAGGCCGCAGACGACGAACACGAGCAGCAGCGGCAGGAGCAGCGTCAGCACGGCGCCCGCCGTGACGTCTGATCCGGCGGCGGCCAGCGATATGGCGAGCGTAGAGATCACTTGACGAGGTAGAGCAGGACGTAGGCCACCAGCTGCACCACCGCCATGCTGTAGACGAAGACGACGGCGGCGTCGGCCGAGGGTCGCAGCAGCTCGGTGCCGGCGGTGCCCTGCCGCGGCGAGGCCGACGGGCGGCGTATCGATTGGGCGAAGAGCGTCTCGACCCAGTAGAGCGCGCCGAGCCAGAACAGCAGGAAGACCAGCGTGAAACCCCAGAACACGCTCGCGTAGCCCCCAGCGGCGGTCTTGAAGTCGATCGCCGTGTAGTCGATCACCTGGAGGGCCACGACCGCGATGCCCAGCACCAGCGCCGCCCCGGCGCCGACGCGCCAGCCGCGCTCGACGCCACTGTTCAGCGTGCGCCGGGCGAGATCGAAGATCACGGCCGCCGCGAGCGTGCACAGCAGGACGGCGATCCCGTAACCCTGCACGGGCTTGACGTGGGCAGGACGCCATAGACCGTGCGAATTGACCGCCCGCAGGTATAAGAAGGCGAAGACGAAGGCCACGAACACGAACGCGGTCGCGCTGGCCAGCAGGCGCGCGCCGACGCCCAGATTGGCGCTGAGCGCGCGCACGTCCTCGGCCCGCGCGGCGCCCGGATCGGCATGGACGCTCACGCCGAACCTCCCTCACCGGCCGCGACGCGCGGTCGCAGCTCGGCCACCGGCACGGCGTCCGGGACGCCGTACTCGTATGGCGTCGCCGTGACGATCGGGATCTCGTCGAAGTTGTGCACGGGAACCGGCGAGGGCAGCTGCCACTCGAGCGACAGCGACTGCCAGGGGTTCGAGCCTGCGCGCTCGCGCTTTAGCACGAGCGACCAGACGAAGTTGGCCAGCATGATCAGCATCGACGCGCCGAGGCAGAAGGCCATGATCGACACGAACACGTTCAGGCTGTGGAGCGTCGCGTTGTAGCTCGAGACTCGCCGCGGCATGCCCAGCAGACCCGCGGCGAAGAGCGGGAAGAAGGTCAGGTTGAAGAAGATGAACATCGTCCAGAAATGGAGCTTTCCGAGCCGCTCGTTGAGCTTCAGCCCGGTCATCTTCGGCAGCCAGAAGTACAGGCCGGCCATCAGCGCGAAGACCAGGCCGCCCATGATCGTGTAGTGGAAATGGGCCATCACGAAGTAGCTGCCGTGGGTGGTGACGTCACTCGGCACGTCTGAGAGGTACACGCCCGAGAGACCGCCGATCAGGAAGTTGAAGAAGAACGCGAGCGCGAAGAGCATCGGCACCGTGAAGCGAATGCGCGCCCTCCAGAGCGTCCCCATGGCGATCAGGAATATGACCCCGGTCGGGATCGAGATCAGCTCGGTGGTGAACATGTAGAAGGGCCGCAGGTTCGCGTTGATGCCGCTCACGAACAGGTGGTGCTGCCAGACCATGAAGCTGAGCAGCGCGACCCCGAACATGCCGGCGACGGCGAGGCGATACCCCCACAGCGGTTTGCGCGCGAAGACGGGCAGGATCTCCAGCACGATCCCGAAGCCGGGCAGGGCGAGGATGTAGACCTCGGGGTGACCGAAGAACCAGAACAGGTTGTTCCACAGGAACGGGCTGCCGCCGGCGCTGGCCAGGAAGAACGACGTGTCGGTCGTGCGATCGAGCATGACCATGATCAGCGCGGCCAGCAGCACCGGCGCCGCCAGCACGGCCAGGATCGACGTCGTCACGAGCCCCCAGACGAAGATCGGCAGGCGGTTCCAGGTCATGCCCGGCGCCCGAAGCGTGACGACGGTGGCGATGATGTTGAGCCCGACGAGGGCGAGCGAGATGCCGATCAGGGCAAACGACACGATGTAGGCGTCGATCCCCCCGCGGGCCTGATCGGCGAGCGGGGCGTAGCCGGTCCAGCCGGTGGGAAAGCCGCCGAGCAGGATCGCCGAGAGCAGGATGAACCCGGCGAGCACGGTCAGCCACAGGGTGAGCGCTTCGACGCGCGGGAAGGCCATCCGGCGCGCGCCGATCATGAGCGGGATCAGATAGTTGCCGAGCGGGCCGATCACGCCGGCCGACATCATCATCAGCATCATCGTGCCGTGCAGGCCGACGAGCGTCAGGTAGTTGCCGGCCTGGATGAAGGTCGCGTTCGAGCTCGTCAGCTCGCCGCGGATGAACATCGCGTTGAGCCCGGCGACGAAGAAGAAGAACAGCACGGCGACGAAGTACTGGATACCGACCACCTTGTGATCGGTGCACAGGCGGAAGTAGCGCCACACGCCGTGCTCCTCCCGCTCACGGAGCGTTGCTGGCCGGCCGAGCATGCGCCACAGCGGATAGCTGAAGAATCCGAGCCCGAGCAGCCAGCCGAGCACGGCGAAGAGCAGCCCGGCAAAGATCGCGATGTCGTCCTGGTCGGTGCCGCTCTGGGCGTCGATGTGGTTGCCGAGCCGCGTCCCCAGCCAATGCCCCAGGGCATACCCGGCAAAACCGAGCACGATCCCCCAGATGATGTTGAAGCCGAGCAGCTGGCGACCGAAGGAACGGTGGTGCGTGGCCTCCGGGGGAGAAAGCGTCGCTCCGGTCGACATCATCCGGCCCTCCTTTGCGGATCGGGGAAGTAGAAGTGCCGATAGGGCGGCAGTTGCTTGGTTATCGCCGCGTTGGCGCTCTGCTGCTGCGCGATCCAGGCGGCAAATGCGGGCTTGGTCATAACGTGCGCGGTCGTGTTCATATGACCGTGCCAGAGGCCGCACAACTCCGCGCATCGCACTTGGACCGAGCCGACCTTCAAGGCCTTCACGTAGGCGACGTTGTCACTGCCCGGCACGGCATCCGCCTTGACCCCGAGCTCGTAGGCCCAGAAGCTGTGGATGACGTCGAGCGAGGTGACGTGGAAGGCAACGTCCTGGCCGACCGGCAGCGCCAGCTCGGTCGTCTCCACTCCGCCGTATCCCGGGTACCGGAACGTCCACAGCCACTGCTGACCGATGACCTGGATCTGGAGCGCCCGGCCGACGTTCGCGGGCTTGATCAGCGGGCTCGGGCCCTGGCCGCCGCCCGCGCCCGACGAGCTGCCGAACAGGCCGACGGTGCCGTAGACGGCCAGCCCGAGAACCATCACCGAGGTGACGGCCAGCCAGGCGATCTGGGCCCGCGCGTGACCGTGCAGCGGCGGGCCGTCCTCGATCGTCTCGCCGCGCTGGCGGAAGACGATGATCGAATAGGCGAAGTAGACCCAGATCAGGGTCGCCACCGGGGTGGCCAGCGCGGTGAGGGTGACGTTGACCTCGTGCTGGTGTTGGGACTGCACACTGTGCTGGAACGGCGGGATGTGCGGACCCGCGACCAGCACCACGAGGGGGACGGCGATCAGCGTTACGACTGCCCAGATCACCGCGATGCGGATGCCGTGGCGCGGCTCCTGACCGTCGCCCTCGGTCGTGGTCGCGGCGCTCACGCTCATGTGACCTGGATCTCGCCGCTCATCCAGCCGATGGTCTGCATCGGACCGCCGTTGCCGAAGATGAAGCCCGCTGCGCACGGGACGAAGCACTGCCAGCGGTACGTCCCGGGTCCGGGGGTCATGAAGGTGAAGGTGATCGTGGTGTGGGCTTCATCCAGCGAGCACGGCGCGGTGCTGCACTGATTCTTCGCATCGTCGGCCACACCGGGCAGGGGGACGCTCAGCCCGAGGTCCGGCGCCGTGAAGGTGTGCGAGGCGTCGTCCGCGTTGATCACGCTCATCGGCTTGCCGTTGAACGTGGCCGTGCCGTTCTGGGTCCCTCGCACCTTGGCCAGAAACGGATTGCGCAGTCCCGTCGCCGTGTCGAACTGATAGATCGTGACGGTCACGAGCGTGTGCGCCGGGACCTTGTAGATCGTCGAGTGGCGCCACTTGCCGCTGGCGTCGAGGGCCAGGTAGCTGACCCAGTCGGGATCCGGTGAATGACCGTAGGACGGGACGGTCTGGAGGGTCATCCGCGCGGTCCTGCCATGCACGACCGCTGAGACCGCGGGCGGCGCGGACACCAGGAAGTCCACCACGTATAGGGCCACCGCAGCAAGCAGGACGAAAGCCGCGGCGACAACCCCCAAGAAGCGCCGGCTCATTTGCACGCGAACCTACCTCATTAGATCTCGCCAATGCAAGACCCAGTCCTGATTTGCCCAAAGCCGTCTATTCCCTTTATCGACGGCCTCCAGGGGTCTTACATTGCTACGACAGAAATCTGACATTCGGCTTGCGCTCGGGGTAGAAGCTTTCCGAAACGGGAAAGGAACTACACATGACCATCATCATCGCCGTCAACGTCTTGCTCTTCGCCGTGGTGTTCGCCACGATCCTGAGCCTCAAGGGCTGGGCCATCCGCACCGCCCATCGCGATCGTCTCGACGTGCCCGCGCCGCGCGCTCGTCGCGAGCGCCACGCCGCGCGTCGGCCGGTGCCGGCGCATCTAGAGCGCCGCGGCGCCTACGGGCCTGCTCGCGCCCGGTAGAGAGGCCGGGCCGGAATGGATCGCGGCGAACGGCTAGCGGCCGTTCGCCGCAGCCTGATCGGGGCCCGCGGGCGAGCCCAGGGAAGCCACGCGCCAGCCCTGGTCGGTCTTGACGAGCTCGATCGCGTCGATCGAACCCTGTTGGCCGCGTGCCCCGGTGAGCGTGATCGCGGAGGCGCTGTTGCCCTTGACCGTGATCTGGCCGATGCTCAGCACCGGATCCTGAACGCCCGCTAACGCGATCTGCATCGCGCGCTCGCAGCGCAGCCCACTCAGCGCCAGGTGGGCGAGCAGCTGAGGGGCGAACACGTCGCGGCAGAGCGAGCGGTAGTTCTTGGTCGCCGTCGCCTGGGCGAGCTGCTTGACCTTGGCCTGAACCTGGCTGCGGTCGTTGGCGCCGCAGCCCCACAGCGGCACCAGCGCCGCCACGAGAGCGGGCGTCAGGAGCCACCTTGCACCAACTCGCACATCGGTAGCGTACCCTCAGCTCATGGAGCTCGAGGCGCTGCGGGACGGACACGGCCGTCGGATCGGCGACCTGCGCGTCTCGGTGACCGATCGCTGCAACTTCCGCTGCCAGTACTGCATGCCCGCCGAAGGGCTGCCGTGGCTCGAGCGCCAGGAGATCCTCACCTTCGAAGAGATCGCACGGCTCGTGGAGCTGTTCGCGGCGATGGGCGTCAGCGATGTGCGTCTGACCGGTGGAGAACCGCTCGTGCGGCGTGACTTTCCGACGCTGGCGGCGATGCTCGCCGCGATCCCGGCGGTCGAGGATCTGTCTTTGACCACCAACGGGTTCATGCTCGAGCGCGATGCCGAGGCGCTCGTACGCGCCGGCATCCGGCGCTTCAACGTGTCGATCGACTCGCTCCAGAAGGACCGCTTCTACGAGCTCACGCGTCGCGACGCGCTGCCGCAGGTGCTCCGCGGACTGGAGCTTCTGGCCACGTTCCCCGAGGCCTTCCCGATCAAGGTCAACGCGGTGGCCATGCGCGGTTTCACCGAGGATGAGGTGCTGCCCTTCGCCCGCTTCGCCCGCCGCCAACCCTTCGAGGTGCGCTTCATCGAGTTCATGCCGCTCGACGCCGGGCACGCCTGGACGCCCGACCAGGTGCTGACCGGCGCCGAGATCCTCGAGACGATCAGCGCGGTCTTCCCGCTCGAGCCCGAATCGCGGCCCCGGAGCTCGACCGCCCGCGTGTATCGCTTCGCCGACGGCCAGGGCCGGATCGGCTTCATCAACCCGGTCTCGGAGCCGTTCTGCGCCGATTGCAACCGCATCCGCCTGACCGCCGACGGGCGCCTGCGGACCTGCCTGTTCTCGCTCCGCGAGACCGACCTGCGGACACCTCTGCGCGAGGGCGCCGAGGACCACGAGCTCGAGCGGATCATCCGCGAGGCGGTCTGGCGCAAAGAGCTCAAGCACCACGTCGGCGAGCCCGGCTTCGTGCAGCCGGCCCGAACCATGTCGGCGATCGGCGGCTAGGGGGCGCACGAGGCGCTGAGGGCGCCGGCGTGCTCCAGGGCGCCGGCGTGCTCGCCCGCGGGGCCCGGCGAGTTAACAGGCTCGCAACCTCCAGCCCCGATCATTGGAGTGCGATGCTGCTCCTGATGTTGTTCGCGCTGGTGGCCGGCGCCGGCACGGCCGTCACCCCGTGCGTCCTACCCGTCCTGCCGGCCCTGCTCTCGGCGAGTGCCGTGGGCGGACGCCGGCGCCCGCTCGGGATCGTGCTCGGCCTGGCTGTGACCTTCACTATCGCGATCGTCGCGCTCGCGCAGATCGTCAAGGGAGTCGGGCTGGCCAGCGGAGCCGCGCGGACGCTGGCCGTCGTCGTCCTGATCTCGTTCGGTCTGCTCATGCTGATCCCCGAGCTCGCGGTGCGCATCCAGGCGCCGCTCTCCCGTCTCGGCCGCTTCGGCCCGCGCTCGCGCGGCAACGGGTTCTGGACGGGCGTGGGAGTCGGCGGCGCGCTCGGCTTCGTCTGCGCGCCCTGCGCAGGCCCCATCCTGGCCGCCGTGATCTCGGTCAGCGCCTCGGGTAACACGTCCGCCCGCGCCGTCGCGGTGGCCATCGCCTACGTGGCCGGGCTGAGCGCCGTGCTGATGATCTACGCGCTCGGCGGCCGGCGGCTGGTCGGGGTCATCCGCCGACGGGCCCGCCCGCACACCGTCGAGCGCGCGCTGGGCGTGATCCTCGTGCTGACCGGCCTCCTGATGGCCACCAATCTCGACGTCCGCTTCGAGAACGCGCTGGCCAAGGCGACGGGCAACGGCGCGAGCCAGAACTCGGGCCTGCTGGCCTTCCTGGTCGACCCCACGCGCTCACTCGAGAACTCGGGCGCGGTGCAGAGCCGCCTGAGGTCGTTGCGGGCGCCCTCGCGCTTCGCCGTGCGACAGAGCCGGGCCACCGGTTCGGGCGCTCAGAACACCAGCGCATCGGCCGCCGCCGCGATCGCCGGCGTGCAGACGCCCGCGCTGCCCAACCTCGGCGCGGCGCCGGAGTTCACCGGCACCCAGCGCTGGTTCAACACGCCGGCGAGCCGGCCGCTCACGTTGGCCGGCCTGCGCGGTCGCGTCGTGTTGGTCGACTTCTGGACCTACACGTGCATCAACTGCATCCGCACGCTGCCGTTCCTCAAGGGCCTCTACGCGACCTATCACCCCTACGGGCTCGAGATCGTCGGCGTCGAGACGCCGGAGTTCACCTTCGAGCAGGACGCGGGCAACGTCCAGTCGGCGATCAGATCCGACGGCCTGCGCTACCCGGTCGTCCAGGACAACAACTACGGCACGTGGAACGCCTACCAGAATCAGTACTGGCCGGCCGAGTACCTGATCGACGCGCGCGGGCAGGTGCGGCATACGCAGTTCGGCGAGGGTGACTACCTGCCCGACGAGGCGGCCGTGCGCACGCTGCTCTACGAGGCGGGTGCGCACCGCCTGCCGCCGCCGATGACGGCGCGCGCGATCATGCCCACGGCGCAGCTCGCCACACCCGAGACCTACCTTGACGCAGGGCGCGCCCAGGGCTTCGCCGTGCCGCCCCGCAAGGGCGTCCACACGTATCCCTCCGCGCCCAACCTCCAGCTGAACGAGTTCGCCCTGCAGGGCACGTGGGACGTGGGCAGCCAGGCCGCCACCCCGGCCGCCCCCGGGGCGTCGATCGCCTCCAGCTTCCAGGCCGGCCGCGTGTACCTCGTCATGACCTCGGCCGGGAACGCCGTCCGCGTCGTCCGCGTGCTGCTCGACGGTCACCCGATCCCCGCCGCCGAGGCCGGCGCCGACGTCCACGGCGGCCTGGTCAAGGTGCAGGGGCAGCGCCTGTATTCGCTGGTCTCGCTCAGGTCCGTGGGCCAGCATTCGCTGACGGTCCAGCTGCCCCAGGGCGTCGCCGCCTACGACTTCACGTTCGGATGATCGCCGCGGGGCCCGGCGCCCATGAGTCTGTCGGCCGCGGCGGCCAGGTCGTCGGGTGAGTTGACGTTGAAGAACGGCGTCCGGTCCTGCGCCTCGATGCGGCGCGGTTCGAGCCGCTCGACGGTGCCGCGCAGCGGGCCGAGCTCGCCCCGCTCGAGCACTCCGCGCAGGGGCTCCAGCGCGGCCGGCAGGTAGAGCGCGAGCATGGGCTGGAGCGCCCCACCGGTGCTCGGGACCACGGCGGGCGCACCGCGCGGGTCGGCGGCCAGGATCGAGTCGAGCAGCGCACGGGTCACGCACGGCATGTCGGCCGCGCACACCAGCACCGGCCGGCCGGCGGCCCGCCCGAGCGCCGCGACGATGCCCACCAGTGGGTGCCGTGGTGTGGCCGGCTCGGTCCAGCGGGCCACGCCAGGCAATGGCGGTATCGCCGTGTCCGCCTTGGCGATTACGGCGACGTCGGCCAGGACGCCCTGGAGGCTGGCTGCCGGATAGGCGATCAGGGGGCGTCCGAGCAGCTCTACGGTGGCCTTGGCACCGCCGATCCTGGTTCCGCGGCCACCCGCCAGGATCACCCCGATCGGCTCGTCCATGCAGGGCATCAGGGGGTATGAATGGGGTCGCGCACGGCGCGAGCATAGAATCAAGGTCATGGAGGGCTCTACCGAAGTACGCAGCTGGCTGCGCTGTTATCGCTGCTGGTCACAGAACCTCGAGGTCCAGGTCCACTACGAGGGGATCCACCGCATCGACGCGGAGACCGGCGAGCGCGCCGAGGTCGTCGACGAGATGCAGGAGGCAGTCGTCCAGTGCCTCGACTGCATGCACGACCAGCCGCATCTGGGCTTCCACAACGGCCGCGTCGAGCCGATCGAGGATCGCTGGGAGCGCATGATCGCCGGCACGCCCTGGGTGGCCTCGTGCACGGTCACGGTCGAGGCTGACGACGTCGAGACCTGCTCGGGCCCCGAGGCCGGCGACGCGCTCTCCTACGCAGCCTTCGGCGACCACGGTACGCGTGAGTTCTTCACCCACGTGCGCTTCCACAAGCACGACGAGGACCGCATCGTCGTCCACCTGCTCGTCGAGCTCTACGCCCGCTCCGCCGAGGAGGCCACCGAGGTTCTCGAGCAAGCCGCCCGCGGCACCCTGGCCATCACCTCACTGGCCGAGGAGTCCCGGCCGCCGGCCTCGACCGGCGGCGACCAGCACTAGCGGCAGGTCGGGCGGGTCGCGCGGGTTTGCGGCGGCGCGGGGTCGCGCGGCGGCGGGGTCGGGGCGGCAGAGGTCGCGCGGCGGTACGAGGGGTTTGCGGCGGCGGGGTCGCGCGGCGGCGGTCGCCCGGCCGTCGGGGTCGGCGATGGCGCGGCCCCAGCCCCCAAAATCGCTACCACCCACCTGGCGTGGAGGGGGTGTGCAGCGTTAGGCGCGCCAGGGCGCGCGCCTAGCTGCACACCCTTGCGTTTGCCGGAGCGTGTGTAGCGTTAGGCGCCCTTGGGGCGAGCCACGGATTGCATGGCGCGACACACCCCTCGATTTGCCGGGGCGTGTCGCAGAGCGCAGCCACGCTGGCATGGCGCCTCACACCCGCTCTGGAGCGCGGGGCCCGTGGCGCACACGTGCGCGTAACGGACAGAACCGGCAGCCGCCGTTTCCTCACGTCCCCCCTCCCCGGCCGCCGTTTCCGACCCAGCCGCGACCCCGAACCCGCGCTTCGGGACTCACTTCCGCGCCGGGCGTCCCCAGATCTCGATCACGATCAGCGCCAGCGCCACCGGGACCGTGGCCGGCAGCTCGTTGATGACCAGGAACAGGAGGTCGAACAGGGCAGCGATGACCAGCGTGATCAGCGCCCCGAAGCGCTGCAAGCGCCGGTCGTGGGCGAGCACGGCGCCGAAAACGCCGGCGATGAAGAGGTCGCCGTAGCCCATCGAGACCGAGCCGAACACCTCACTCTGCAGGCGGGGCAGCCCGGCGCCCGGCTTGGCGGCGGACAGGGTCGCGTTGGGCGCCTGGAGGAGGTCGGAGGCCACGAGCCAGGCGTCGGCGGCGGCCATCAGGACGATGCCCACCTTGAGCCAGCTGGCCGGGGTCACGGCCGCGAGCAGCACACCGAGCGTGACGCAGCTGAGCGCCGAGAGCAGCACGCCGGCTCCCTGGCCGACCAGCGTCCCCGGGGTGCGCCAGGCGAGCACGAACAGGAAGGCCACGATCGCCGCCGACAGCCAACCGATGCGGGGATGGGGGGCGTTCGACCAGCGTCCGGCCCAGCTCAGCGCCACGGCGGCAAGTGGCGGCACGGCGACGAGCGCCAGGTACGTGAGCCCATTGGCCGTGTCTGACACGTAGCGGATGGCGAAGATGACCGCGACGATCGAGGCCAGCGGGACGAGCGCCCATCCGCGCCCGCGCAGGCGCTTCAGCGGCTCGAGTCCGGGCCCCACGCGCGGTGCCGCGACGACGCCCGCCTGGACGACCAGCATCGCCGCGTCGGACGGAATGAAGGGCAGCGCCACGGGAGGCCTAGCTTAGGGCCGGGACCGCCCAGGGGGCCGAGACCGCCCCAGGGGGCCGAGACCGCCCCAGGGGGCCGAGACCGCCCCAGGGGGCCGAGACCGCCCAGGGGGCCGAGACCGCCCCAGGACCCGGCGTGGCCCAGGACCCGCCCACGGCCCAGGCCTCGGCCGGGGTCCGGGCTCGGCCCGGACCCTCCGGCGGCTACGCGAGCCGCTGCTCGAGTGCGTCGAGCTGGGCGGCCAGCTCGGGCGGGAGGTCGTCGCCGAAGCGCTCGAGGTGCTCGCGCATCTGCGGGAGCTGCTGCTTCCAGTGCTCGGGCTCGACGGCCAGCAGCTTCTCCATCGCAGCCTCGGAGACATCGAGGCCCTCGGTGTCGATCCCGGCCTTGCCTGTGTGCGGAATCAGCCCGATCTCGGTCTCGTTGGCCTCGGCCGCGCCCTCGCACCGGCGGAAGATCCAGGCGAGCACGCGCGAGTTCTCGCCATACCCCGGCCACAGGAACTTCCCGTCCTCGTCCTTGCGGAACCAGTTGACGTAGAAGATGCGCGGCAGCTTGGCGCCGTCGCGCTGGCCGATCTTGAGCCAGTGGGCGAAGTAGTCGCCCATGTTGTAGCCACAGAAGGGCAGCATGGCCATCGGATCGAAGCGCAGCTTGCCGACCTGGCCGGCGGCGGCGGCGGTGGTCTCCGAGGACATGACCGAACCCAGGAACACGCCGTGCTCCCAGTCGCGGGCCTCGTGGATGAGGGGCACCACCGTCGAGCGGCGGCCGCCGAACAGCATCGCGTCGATCGGCACACCTCGCGGGTCCTCCCACTCCGCCGCGATCGACGGGCACTGCGCCGCCGGCGTCGTAAAGCGCGCGTTCGGGTGCGCGGCGGGTGTCTCGGAGTCCGGCGTCCACTCGTTACGGCGCCAGTCGATCGCGTGCGCCGGGGGCTCGGCCGTGAGGCCCTCCCACCAGATGTCGCGATCGTCGGTCTTGGCGCAGTTGGTGAAGATCGAGTTGCGCTCGATCGTGTCGATCGCGTTCGGGTTGGTGATCACGCCCGTGCCCGGGGCGACGCCGAAGAAGCCCGCCTCGGGGTTGACGGCATACAGCCGGCCGTCGGAGCCGAACTTCATCCAGGCGATGTCGTCCCCGATCGTCTCCACGTTCCAGCCCGGGAGTGTCGGGATGAGCATCGCCAGGTTCGTCTTGCCGCAGGCGCTGGGGAACGCGGCCGTGATGTACTTGACCTCGCCCTCGGGGGAGGTCAGCTTCAGGATCAGCATGTGCTCGGCGAGCCAGCCTTCGTCGCGCGCCATCACCGAGGCGATCCGCAGCGCGAAGCACTTCTTGCCCAGCAGCGCGTTGCCGCCGTAGCCCGAGCCGAACGACCAGATCTCCCGCGTCTCGGGGAAATGCACGATGTACTTGTTGTCCGCATTGCAGGGCCAGGGCACGTCCTGCACGCCGTCGACCAGCGGCATGCCGACCGAGTGCAGGCAGGGCACGAAGGCGCCGTCGTCGCCGAGCACGTCGAGCGCGGGCTGGCCCATGCGCGTCATGATCCGCATCGAGGCGACGACGTAGGGCGAGTCGGTCAGCTGCACGCCGATGTAGGAGATCGGCGAGCCCAGCGGGCCCATCGAGAAGGGCACGACGTACATCGTCCGACCCCGCATCGAGCCCCGGAAGAGCTCGTTGAGGGTCTGGCGCATCTCGGCGGGCTCGCGCCAGTTGTTCGTCACCCCGGCGTCCTCCTCCCGCTCGGAGCAGATGAACGTGCGATCCTCCACGCGGGCCACGTCGGCCGGATCCGACAGCGCCAGGTAGGAATTGGGGCGCTTCGCGTCGGAGAGACGCTCGAAGGTGCCCGAGTCGATCAGCGTCTGGGCGAGCTGGTCGTATTCCTGGGCGGACCCGTCGCACCACCGAATTTCGTCGGGCTGCGTCAGCGCCGCAACCTCCTCTACCCACGCCTGAAGGCGCTGGTGGTTGGTGGTCGCCTGGTGCTGTGGTGCGGTATGGGCCATTGGTTCTTTGCTGCTCCTGGTGGCTGTGGTGGCGGCAGAAGGGTACCCATGGGAGGGTACGCATACCCCAGGGCGTCCCGCGCCCCCGGGCCCCGGAGGGTACCCGACAAAAGGGTCTCGCGCCGGGAAATTGGTCCCCCGGGCGCGTGGGCGGCGAGTCGACCGAGCCCGGCCCGCGGGCCCGGTCTCGGGCCTCCCGGGCCAGATTTGCCCCTACTCGACGTTGGTCTCCGCCCCGAGCGGGGCCCCGGGCTCGCGGCGCGGCACCAGCACGAGCCGCTTGAACTCGGCCACGAGGACGCCGTCCTGGTTGACCACGCGCGTGTGCACGCGCACGGTGCCGCGGTCGGGCTTGGACTGCGAGGGCTTGACCTCGAGCACCTCGGACTCGCAGAACAGCGTGTCGCCGTGGAAGACCGGCGCCGGGTGCTTGAGCTCCTCGGTGGCCAGGTTGGCGATTGCCTTGCCGCTCACGTCAGAGACACTCATGCCGAGCGCCAGCGAGTAGACCAGCGGGCCCACCACGACGTTGCGCCCCTGCTGCGACTGCCTGGCGTAGACGTCGTTGATGTGCAGCGGATGGTGATTCATGGTGATCAGGCAGAAGAGGTGATCGTCGGACTCGGTCACGGTCTTGGCCGGCCAGTGCTTGTAAACCGCGCCGACCTCGAATTCCTCCAGGTATCGGCCGTAGGGGTGCGCGCCGCTGGCCTCGCGCGCCGCCTGGTCGGTGTCGACTTGACTCATGTTCGGACTCCTAGGTGTTATCGGTGATGCGGGCGCGGATTGTGCCGGGAAACTACGATGACAGTCTCCACCCGACCAAGAGAGAGCCCAATTGCGCAACCCCCGCGACTTTGGAAAGCCACTCGCCATCGGCGCTCCCACGCCATTGAGCGAGATCCCGTTCAAGCCCTCGCGAATGATTCATTTCCTCGACTTCTCCAACGAGAAGATGGTCGCGAAGGTGCCCGATATCGCTCCGACGGTCGACATCCTGCTCGGCAACCTCGAGGATGCCGTGCCGGTCGACCGCAAGGTGGGGGCGCGTGAGGGGCTGGTGAAAGTCGGCCAGGAGATGGACCTAGGCGAGACGGCGCTGTGGACGCGCATCAACAGTCTCGAGTCGCCCTGGGTGCTCGATGACCTGACCACGCTGGTGACCGAGATCGGCGACAAGCTCGAGGTCGTGATGGTTCCCAAGGTCGAGGGCCCGTGGGACATCCACTACGTCGACCGCCTGCTCGCCCAGCTCGAGGCCAAGGCCGGGCTGCAGCGCCCGATCCTGATCCACGCGCTGCTCGAGACCGGTCTGGGCGTGATCAACGTCGAGGAGATCGCCACCGCCAGCCCCCGGATGCAGGGCATGAGCTTCGGGCCGGCCGACCTCGCGGCGTCGCGGCGCATGAAGACCACGCGCGTGGGTGGCGGGCACCCGGGCTATCGCGTGATCGAGGACCCGGACCCCGAGCACCCGGACGCGCCGCGGGCGACCTCTCAGCAGGATCCGTGGCACTACTCGATCGCCCGCATGGTCGACGCCTGCACCTCGGCCGGAATCCTGCCCTTCTACGGTCCCTACGGCGACATCCGCGACGTGGTCGGATGCGAGACCCAGTTCCGCGCCGCCTTTCTGCTCGGCTGCGTCGGCGCCTGGTCGCTGCACCCGGTGCAGATCGACATCGCCAAGAAGGTCTTCAGCCCGGATCCCGACGAGGTGGCCTTCGCCAAGAAAGTCCTCGAGGCGATTCCGGACGGCCGCGGCGTCCACATGATCGACGGCAAGATGCAGGACGACGCGACCTGGAAGCAATGCAAGGTGATGGTCTCGCTCGCCGAGATGCTCGCCGACAAGGACGCCGACCTCGCCGAGGCGTACGGCTTCCAGCCCGCCACGACGGCCTAGGGGCCCCAGGGTGCGCATCTCAGCCAAGGCGGAGTACGCCGTCCGCGCCGCTGTCGAGCTCGCCTCGGTGGACGACGAGAAACCGGTCAAGGCCGAGCGTCTGGCCACCGCGCAGGAGATCCCGCTCAACTTCCTCGAGAACATCCTCGGTGAGCTGCGCCACGCCGGCATCGTACGCAGCCATCGCGGCGCCGAGGGTGGCTTTCGGCTGGCCCGCCCGCCGGGCGAGATAACCATCGCGGACGTGATCCGCGCTGTCGACGGGCCGCTGGCCAGCGTCCGCGGCGGTCCGCCCGAGGACGCGTCCTACAGCGGCTCGACGGTCGCGCTGGGCCGCGTCTGGATCGCGGTGCGGGCCAACCTTCGCAGCGTGCTCGAGCGCGTGACGGTGGCCGATGTCGCCGCCGGCCACCTGCCCGCGGCGATCGACAGGCTCGCGGAGGATCCGGAGGCCTGGATCACGCGCTGAGGCTGGGCGGTGCCTGGATGCCCGTCGTTCGGGCACCCGGGCCGGTGCCCGTCGCCCGGGCCGCCGGCGGCGTGGAGCCGGCGTGACGCACGTAGACGATGTCCCCGGCGGCGAGCTCGAGCGCGCTGGCCTCCTCGCGGGTGAGCTGGGCGAAGGCGGTCTCCCCGCCGGCGAGCTCCAGATCGATGCGCACCTCGAAGCCGAGGTGCACGACGCGCGCGACCATCGCCTCGACGGTGTGCGTGTCGTCGGGCGTCGTGCGCAGGGTGATGTCGTGGGGACGCACGAGCTCGTCCCCGAGCTTGCTGACCGGACCGAGGAAGCCCATCACGAAGTCGGTGGCCGGCGCGTCGTAGACCTCGCGCGGGGCGCCCACCTGCTCGATCCGGCCCTCGTTCATGACCGCGATCCGGTCGGCGACGTCCATCGCCTCCTCCTGGTCGTGGGTCACGAGCACGGTGGTCACGCCCTGCTCGTCGTGGAGCCGGCGCAGCCACTGGCGCAGCTCGGCCCGCACGATCGCATCGAGCGCGCCGAAGGGCTCGTCGAGCAGCAGCACATCGGGCTCCACGGCCAGCGCGCGGGCCAGCGCCATGCGCTGGCGCTGGCCACCGGAGAGCTGGTGCGGTCGCTGGTCGGACCACGTGGTCAGGCCGACGAGCTTGAGCAGCTCGTCGACACGCGTCCTGACCTCCTCGCGCGGGCGCTTGCGGATGCGCAGGCCGAAGGCGACGTTCTCGCGCACGCTCATATGGGCGAAGGCCGCATAGTGCTGAAACACGAATCCGATCCCGCGCTCCTGGGGGCGTGCCCGGGTCACGTCATTGCCATCGAGCAGCACCGCGCCGGTGTCCGGGACCTCGAGTCCGGCGATGATGCGCAGGAGCGTCGACTTACCGGAGCCGCTCGGGCCGAGCAGCGCGGTCAGGGAGCCGTCGGGGACCTCGAGCGTGACATCGTCGAGCGCGGTGAACTCCCCGAAGCTCTTGCCGACGGACTGGACGTCGATCCTCATCGTGGCTTGCTCCGGCCCGGGGCCAGCACGGTCATGGCCAGCAGCACCACGAGTGACATCACGGCCAGCAGCGTGGCGGCGGCGTAGGCACCCTGGATTCCCTGCTCGCCGATCTGCGAATAACGCTGCTCGACGAGCAGCGGCAGCGTGAGCGTCGAGCCGGCGACCTTCGAGGAGACGACACTCACGGCCCCGAACTCTCCGAGCGCCCGGGCCGTCGTGAGGACGACGCCGTAGGCGACGCCCCACCTGATCGAGGGCAGCGTGACGCGCCAGAAGGTCTGCCACGAGGAAGCCCCGAGCGTGGCCGCCGCCTGCTCCTGCTCGTCACCGATCTCGGTCAGCACGGGGACGACCTCCCGCACGACAAAGGGAAGCGAGACGAATACCGTCGCGAGCACCATCCCGGTCGGGGTGTAGATGATCGGCAGGCCGTGGTTGATGAACCAGTTCCCGAACCAGCCGCCGCGCCCGTAGACCAGCACCAGGGACAACCCGACGATCACCGGCGAGACGACGAACGGCACGTCGACCAGGGCGTCGAGGATGCCGCGGCCGCGCGTGCGGCCGCGGACCAGGACCAGCGCGGCGATCACGCCGAAGATCGTATTGAGCGGGACTGCGATGGCCGCGATCGTGACGGTCAGCCAGAAGGCGCTGATGGCGGCGGGAGTGGTGATCGAGGCCCAGACCGCGCCAACGCCGTGCTCGAAGGTCTTGGCGAAGATGACCCCGAGCGGCAGCAGCAGAATCGCCGCCAGGTAGACCAGTGCGATGCCCCGCATGGACAGCCTGGCGCGGCGGCTAACCTGCATCGCGAGCTCCGAACTTCCTCAGTCCGAACAGCACCAGGAGGGCGATCACGAGCAGCACGATCGAAAGCGAGGCGGCCGCACCCGGGGCATCGCTCTCGATGTCGGCGAAGATCACGATGCTGGCGATCTGCGTCTTGCCGGCCAGCAGGATGACCGAGCCGAACTCGCCCACGGCGCGGGCGAAGGCCAGCGCTGCCCCGGAGACGATCGCCGGCCGTAGCGCGGGCAGGACAACGCGCCTGAAGATCACGGCGTTGGAGGCGCCCAGGGATGCGGCGGCGTCCTCGACCTCGCGATCGAGCTCGAGCAGGACCGGCTGCACCGAGCGCACGACGAAGGGTAGCGTCACGAACAGCAACGCCAGCGCGACGGCGGCGCGCGTATAGGCGAGATGGATGCCGAAGGGGCTGTCGGGGCCGTAGAGCACGAGCAGCGTCAGCCCGGCCACGATCGTCGGCAGCGCGAACGGAAGGTCGATCAGAGCGCTCACGAAGCGCTGTCCGGGAAACTGGTCGCGGACCAGGACCCAGGCGATCAGCGTGCCCATCACGGCCCCGATCGCCGCCACGACGAGCGAGGCCGTGAGCGTGATGGCCAGGGCCTTGAGCGAGACGGGGTTGGTGACCGACTGCCAGAAGGCCGAGGGCCCCTGCGAGGCCGCCTTCACGGCCACCGCGGAGAGCGGGATCAGCACGACCACGCTCAGATAGATGGTGGCGATGCCCAGCCCAAGGCCACCGCGGCCCGCGCCAAGGCGCGGGCCGACGGAGGTCCGTATGGGTGCCGGTGCGGCGACTCCGCTAGCTGGAGGCGGTGGGGAAATTGCCGGCCTGCTCGATCTTCGTGACGATGCCATTGGCGGGATCGAAGAACGTCTTGCTGACGCTCTTCCAGCCACCCAGGAACTTGATCGTGAACAACTGCGGCGGCGTCGGGAACTTGGCGGCGTACTGCTTGAACACCGACTGGTCGACAGGACGGTAGCCCTTCTGCGCCCAGATCGTCTGAGCGGCGGGGGTCCAAAGCCAGTTGACGAAGGCCTTCGCCGCGCTCGCGTTGGAGCTCTTCTTGGTGACCGCGATCGGAGTCTCGATCAGGATCGTCTGCTTGGGAACGATGTAATCGACCGCGAGCCCCTTCTTCTGGGCGCTGATCGCCTCGCTCTCGTAGGACAGCAGCACGTCACCGGCGCCCCCCGTGAAGGTCTGCAGCGCCGCGCGGCCGCTCGAGTCCTCCTGCTTGACGTGCTTGGTGATGAGCGTCGAGAGGTAGGCCTGGGCCTGCGCGGGGGTCTTGCCCTCCTTGAGCTGAGCTCCGTAGCCGGCCAGGATGTTCCAGCGGGCGCTGCCCGAGGTCGAGGGGTTGGGCGTGATGACGCTGACCCCAGGCTTGATCAGGTCGTCCCATCCGCTGATGTGCTTGGGGTTGCCCTTGCGCACGACGAGCACGACTACGGAGTCGGTGACGATCCCCTTCTGCGGATTGGCATTCCAGGTGCCGGCGACGATCCCGTCCTTGACGAGCCGGGTGATGTCGGGCGTCGTGGAGAACGCCACGACGTCGGCCGGCTGACCGCTGTCGACGGCGCGGCTCTGCGCACCCGAGGCGCCGAAGGACTCGCTGAAGCCGACGCCCTTGCCCGCGGGGGTCTGCTGGTACTTGGCGATCAGGGCGTCGTATGCGGTCTGCGGCGTCGAGTAGGCCACGAGCGCCAGCTTGGGGCCACCCCCGGCGGAGCCGGAACCGCCAGCGGTAGAGGCGCTGCTGCTCGTATCCGACGAGCCACCGCAACCGGCCAGAGCGGCCGCCAGCGAGAAGACGGCCGCCAGCGTCAGGCTGCCGGTCCGACGACTTCGGTTCCAGAACGTCCTAAAAGGGTCGCTCGAGGTTGGTTTCATAACCGCTCCTTGTCCAAAAGCATGTTTGTCGATCCAGTTTATCCAGTTTATGCGGAAGGGCGGTCGCGCGATCGGCTTCGCTAGGGTTCCGCGCCCTCCACCATGCGTTTCTTCGAGTACGAGTCGCGGGCGATCGTCGCCAAGGCCGGGATCCCCGTCACCAAACACGGCTTTGCCAAGTCGGCCGACGAGGCGCGCGCGATCGCCGCCGAGATCGCCGGTCCCGTGGTGATCAAGTCGCAGGTCCTGACCGGCGGGCGGATGAAGGCCGGGGGCGTCCAGTTCGCCGACACGCCCGCCGAGGCCGGCGCGCACGCCGAGAAGGTGCTGGCCCTCGAGATCAACGGGCACATGCCACGCGGCGTGCTCGTCGACTCGCGCGCCGCGGTCAAGCACGAGTACTACGCCGGCGTGGTCTGGGACGGCATCCGCAAGCGCCCGGTGATGCTCTTCTCCGACATGGGTGGAATCGACATCGAGGAGGTCGCCGAGCAGCACCCCGACCACGTCGCGCGCACACATTTCTCGACCCGGCGCCCTTTCTCGGACTGGCAGGCCAAACAGCTGATCGCCTCGCTCGGCATCACCGGCTCGGCGCTCAACCGTCTCACCCCGATCCTCGCCCGGCTCGCCCGGCTGTTCCTGCAGTACGACATGACGCTGGCCGAGATCAATCCGCTCGGCGAGCTCGAGGACGGATCGTTCCTCGCGCTTGACGCGCACATGGATATGGAGAACGAGGCCCGGCCGCGCCAGAAGGCCCTGCTCAAGGAGCTCGGCGTGGGCGACGAGGAGACGCGCCAGGCCCGCGAGGCCACGCCCTTCGAGCTCGCCGGCGAGGCGGTCGATGCTCAGGACCACCGCGGCGTCGCCGGCAACGTGACCGAGTTCGACGGCAACCTGGGGCTGGTGATAGGCGCCGGTGGCGGCTCGCTGACGCTGTTCGACGCCGTGCGGGCGCACGGCGGCCACCCGGCCAACTACTGCGAGATCGGCGGAAACCCGTCCGTGCGCAAGGCCTGCGGACTGGCCAAGCTGGTGCTGGAGAAGCCCGGCGTCGACAAGATCGCCGTGATGATGTCGATCGTCTCCAACACGCGCGTGGACATCGTCGCCCGCGGCGTGATCAAGGCCTGCGTCGAGCTCGGCTACGACCCAGCCGAGAAGATCGCCATCTTCCGCATCCCGGGAGCATGGGAGGACGAGGGCTTCAAGATCCTCGACAAATACGGCGTCGAGTACGCCGACCGCTCGGTCTCCCTGCACGAGGCGGCCAAGCGGGCGGTCGAGAAGATCCAGGGAGCGACGGCATGAGCGTCCTCGTCGACGAGCACACCACGTTCATCGTCCAGGGCATCACCGGCCGCGAGGCCGTCAACCTGACGCGCGAATGCCTCGACTACGGCAAGGGCGCCAAGATCGTCGGCGGCGTCACCCCCGGACGGCTGGGGCGTGAGGTGCATGGCGTGCCCGTGTTCGACACGGTCGCGCAGGTGGTCGAGCACCACGGGGCGCCGATCGACGGCTCGGTCGTCACGGTCCCCCCCGCCTTCACCAAGGATGCCGTCCTCGAGGCGCTCGAGAACGGCGTCAAGCTGGTCGTGATCGTGACCGAGCGCATCCCGCGCGGCGACGTCGCCCAGATGGTCGAGGTCGCCACCGAGCAGCGCGCCCGCATCATCGGACCCAACTGCCTCGGGATCATCGTCCCCGAGGTGATCAAGATGGGCGGCATCGGCGGCCCCGCGCGCGACGCGGCCAAGTCCTACACCCCGGGTCCGGTCGGCGTGGTCTCCCGCAGCGGAGGCATGACGACCGAGATGTCCTCGACCCTGACCGCCGCCGGGCTCGGCCAGTCGACCGCTGTCTCGATCGGCGGGGACGCCATCATCGGCTCGAGCTACGCCGAGCTGATGCCGCTCTTCGAGGCCGACGAGCAGACCCGAGCGATCGTGATCTACACCGAGCCCGGCGGTCGCATGGAGGCCGAGCTGGCCCGCTGGGTCACGGAGAACAACTCGCGCCTGCCGATCGTGGCGTTCATGGCCGGTCGTTTCATGGACGAGATGCCCGGCATGAGCTTCGGCCACGCGGGCACGATCGTCGAGGGCAAGGAGGACACGGCGACCGAGAAGATCGCGCGCCTGGCCGAGGCGGGAATCGTCGTCGCCGAGGAGATCTCGCAGATCCCCGAGATCGTCAAGCAGAAGCTCGGGGCAAAGGTATGAGCGAGGCGCTGTTCATCGACGTCGAGGTCGACGAGTCGGTCCGCAACGATCCCGAGCTGGCCCGCAAGCTCGAGGAGGTCTGCCCGGTCGACATCTTCGGCGCCGGCGAGAACGGCCTCGAGATCGTCGAGGACAACCTCGACGAATGCGTGCTCTGCGAGCTCTGCCTGCGCGTCGCCCCACCCGGCACCGTCAGAGTGCTCAAGCTGTATGACGGCGGCGCCGTACTCGGCGCCTGAGCGCGCGGGCCGGATAGCGTGTCGGCATGGAAATCACCGACAAACACGTAGTAGTCACGGGCGGCGCAGGCGGTATCGGGCAGGCCCTCGTCGGGCGCTTCGCCGCGGAGGGCGCGCGCGCTGTTGTCGTCGCCGACCGCGAGCCCGAGTCGACCTCACTGGTCGCCGAGCGGATCGGTGGCCTCGCGCTGACCGCCGACGTCGGCCGCGAGGCCGACGTCGCCAAACTGGTCGCGGAGGCCACCGCGGCCAACGGTCCGATCGACGTCTTCGTGTCCAACGCCGGCGTGCCCGGAGCCCTGGGCGGCCCTGAGGCGCCCGACGAGGTCTGGGACGAGGCCTGGCGGGTGAACGTAATGGCCCACGTCTGGGCCTCACGCATCCTCCTGCCGGAGATGGTTGCCCGCGGCGACGGTTATCTGATCAACACCGCCTCCGCGGCCGGCCTTCTCACGCAGGTCTCCTCGGCGACCTACAGCGTGACCAAGCACGCCGCGGTCGCGCTGGCCGAGTGGCTCTCGATCGAGTACCAGGACGCCGGCGTGCGGATCTCCTGCTTATGCCCGCAGGGCGTCAAGACGCCGATGCTCGAGCTCGCGATGGAGGAGCCGGCCGGGGCGGCGGCGCTGCGCGCCGGCGGCCTGATCGAGCCCGACGAGGTGGCCGAGGCCGTGGTCAGAGGGATCCACGAGGAGACCTTCCTGATCCTCCCGCATGCCGAGGTCGCCCACCACATGGCGCTCAAGGGCGCCCAGCCCGAGCGCTGGCTGGCCGGCATGCGCCGGATCGTGCGGGACGCCCGGCGCGAAACCTCAAGCTAGGCGGTCAGCGCATGGATTTCGAGTACAGCCAGCGATGCCGGGAGTTCCGCGCCCGCCTGACCGAGTTCATGGACGAGCTCGTGTATCCAGCGGAGAGCATCTACGAGCAGCAGCTGCAGGCCGCGGGCGACCCCCACGCCCAGCCCCTGGTGATGGAGGAGCTGAAGGCGCAGGCCCGCGAGCGCGGGCTGTGGAACATGTTCCACCCCGACCCCGAGCTCGGCGCCGGGCTGACCAACGCCGAGTACGCGCCCCTGGCCGAGATCCTGGGACGCAGCCCGATCGCGTCCGAGGCCACCAACTGCTCGGCGCCGGACACCGGCAACATGGAGGTGCTCACGCAGTTCGGCACTCCGGAGCAGCAGGGTCGCTGGCTCGCGCCGCTGCTCGATGGCGAGATCCGCTCGTCCTTCGCGATGACCGAGCCCGACGTGGCCAGCTCGGACGCCACCAACATCGCGCTGCGGATCGAGCGCGACGGCGACGGTTACGTGCTCTCCGGGCGCAAGTGGTGGATTTCCGGGGCGCTTCACCCCCACTGCCGGATCCTCATCGTGATGGGCAAGACGGATCCCGACGGCCCAACGTATCGCCAGCAGAGCATGGTGCTCGTGCCGCTCGACACACCAGGGCTGACCATCGTGCGCGGTCTGCCCGTGTTCGGCTATCAGGACCAGGAGGGCCACGCCGAATTGCTCTTCGAGCAGGTCCGGGTGCCGGCCGAGAACCTGATCGCCAACGAGGGCGACGGCTTCCTGATCAGCCAGGCTCGCCTTGGTCCGGGTCGCATCCACCACTGCATGCGCACGATCGGCGCGGCCGAGCGGGCGCTCGAGCTAATGTGCCGCCGGGCATCGGAGCGCGAGACCTTCGGCGCGCCGGTGGCCAGCCGCGCCAACGTCCAGGATTGGATCGCCGAGTCCCGGATCGAGATCGAGATGGTGCGCCTGCTCACGCTCAAGACGGCCTGGCTGATGGACACGGTGGGCAACAAGCACGCTCGGACCGAGATCTCGGCGATCAAGGTCGCGGCGCCCGCGGTCGCCCTCCGCGTGATCGATCGCGCCATCCAGGTGCACGGTGGCGCCGGGGTCTCGGACGACTTCCCGCTGGCCAGGATGTACGCCGGGCTGCGCACCCTGCGCCTGGCCGACGGTCCTGACGAGGTCCACAAGATGACGATCGCCCGACGCGAACTGCACGGCTCCTAGATTCATTCCCACTCGGCACCACGCCCGGTATACGATCGCGCAATGGCAGCCAAGATTCTCATGCAGGGCTCGGCCATCCGGGCGGCGTACGGGCTCCTCGCGCTGCTCTTCCCGAAGCTTCTGTTCGCCTCGGTCGGCATGAACGAGTCGGAGGTGGACCCCGAGGCGCGTTACTTCAACCGCCTGTTCGGTGGCCGTGACCTCTTGGTCGCCGGCGCGACCGTCGCGGTCGTGCGTCGGGGTGTGGAGCGTCCGGCGGTGCAGGCCAACCTGGCCTGCGAGCTGACCGACTCGATCGCGCTCGCCGAGGAGATTCGGCGTCGCGGCGGACTCGACCGCACGCTGGGTATCGGCCTCGCGTTCAACCTGACGGGCTACGTGACCTGGTTCCGGGCGCTACGCGCCCTCTGAGCAGGACGGTGGCCCCGCGGGCGCGCTAGTGCTTGGCCTTGCGGGTCCGCGTGCGCTCTTCTTGGCGCTCTACGACCTGCACGATGAGCCTCATGACCTGCTCGATGCCAGTCGCCTTGGCGTCGCCCTTGGCAAACGCCTCGCGCCAGTCTCGGACCCGGCCCTTGCTGGCCAGCTCGTTGAAATGCGAGCGCGGGACCACCAGGCGCACCTTCGCGTCGGTGGCGATGTCCTTGGTCACCTTCGGGCCCGGGAGCTCGACGCGGTACATCTGAACGTCGCCGCGGCCGCGGAGCTCGAGACCCCCGACCAGCTTGAGCGGCTGGAGCGCCGGCACCTCCTCGAGAAAGCGGTTGACCGCTGTCTCGATCAGCGCCTTGGTGTCGGACGGCGAGGACACGAGGGCTGAGTCTAGCCGCGGCTGCCCTTGACGCTGCGACTCCGGCGCGGGAGCATGCCAGCAGACGACCGGAAGGGGTGAAGATGGCCAGAGTGATGGCGGACTGCCGCCGGTTCCCGAGCGAGTCCAACTGCTCGCTGGTGATCATCGGCGAGGAGGACGAGGTAGTGAGGGCCTCGGCCGACCACGCCATATCGGTTCACGGACACGAGGACACCGCGGAGTTCCGCGAGGAGGTGCGCGGCTTCCTTGAGCCCGCGGACCAGTACGTGGCCGAGGGACGTGCGCAGGAGCCGCTCCCGGGCTGACGGCAGCACCGGGATGCCGGGCGCGCCCGGCGTGAAAACAGGGGGCGCGCCCTTGGGCGCGCCCCCTAGATCTTGTGCCTCTGGAGCAGCTTGCGGCCGATGACCATGCGCTGAATCTCCGACGTTCCCTCGCCGATCAGCAGTAGCGGCGCGTCGCGATACAGGCGCTCGATCTCGTACTCCTTCGAGTAGCCGTAACCGCCGTGGATGCGGAAGCACTCTTCGACGCAGAAACGGCCCGCCTCGGAGGCGAACAGCTTGGCCATGCCGGCCTCGATGTCCGAGCGCTCGCCGGCGTCCTTGAGGCGGGCAGCCCGGATCGTCAACAGCCGCGCGGCATCGACCTGCGTGGCCATGTCGGCGAGCTTGAACTGGATCGCCTGGTGCTGGGCGATCTCTTTGCCGAACGTCTTGCGCTCCTGCGAGTACTTGAGGGCAAGCTCGAGGGCGCGCTGCGCGATCCCCACCCCGCGGGCGGCGACGTTCACGCGGCCGAGCTCGAGCGCGTCCATCATCTGCACAAAGCCCTGACCGAGCCCCGCCTCCTCGCCGCCGAGGATGTTGTGGGCCGGGCAACGGTAGCCGTCGAAGACCAGCTCGGTCGACTCGACGCCCTTGTAGCCGAGCTTCTTGATCTTGGGCGGAACGTTGAAGCCGGCGTACTCGCCGGTGTTCTCCGAAACGCCCGGCTCCTTCTCGGCGATGAAGCAGGTCATGCCCTTGTACTTGGGCTCCGCCGTCGGGTCGGTCTTGACCAGCGTGAAGACGAGCGTCGAGAGCAGGCCGTTGGTGACCCACATCTTCTGCCCGTTGATCTCGTAGTGCGTGTCGTCGACCTTCTTGGCGCTGCACTTGATCGCCTGGACGTCCGAGCCGCACTCGGGCTCCGACAGGGAGAACGCAGCGCGGATCTCGCCCGTGGCCATCTTCGGCAGGTACTTCTGCTTCTGCTCGTCGGTGCCGAACTTCATCAGCAGGTAGGAGCCGATGAAGTGCGTGTTGACGATCCCGGAGATCGAGATCCAGCCACGCGAGAGCTCCTCGACGATCATCGCGTAGGTCGTGAGGTCCAGCCCCATACCGCCGTACTCCTCGGGGATCATGACCCCAAACAGCCCGAGCTCCTTCATCTGCTCGACGATCGGCTCGGGGAAAGTGTCCTCGTGGTCGTAATGCTCGGCGTTCGGGAGGATCTGCTCGTCCGCGAACTGGTGGACCATCTCGCAGATTGCCTTCTGCTCGTCGGTCTTGTCGGTGAAGGGTGCGGCTACGGCCATGGTCAAGCGCGCTCTCTCAAGGTCGGTTCAGGGTCCGACCGAGGATACCCGGGCTATCAGCCGCGCGTCTGCACCGGCGGCAGGTTCGCCACCCTGCGAATGCCGTCGCTCCACGGCGACACAGGCCGTTCCTGGAGCTCTCCGTCGAGCTCGACATCGACCCGCTCATTGAAGAAGCAGACCAGATCCTGGATCGCGAGCGCATCGGGCAACGGCTCGCGATAGGTCCAGACAAGGTCGTCCGCGACCTCGCCGCCCGTCAGCAGGACCGAGTGATAGCTCGCATCCCCCTTGTACGGACAGTGCGTGGTCGTCTCGCTGTCGCGCAAATCCGCCGTCACATCCTCGACCGGTAGATACCAGCGCGCGGGCAGCCCGGTCTCGAACAGCGCGCTCGCGCGGCGCGTCTCAGCGAGCGGCTCGCCATCGAGCGAGATCCGAATATGGCGTGAGGTCTTCCTGACGTCGATCCGGTGGTAGGGGTCGCGCGGATGGCCGGCGATCTCCTCATCCTCTTCGAGCCAGCGGTCCATGCGGTTGAAGTAGAAGGCGATCAGCCCCTTGATCGGCAGCGCGGTCTCGATCGGCTGCGGGTAGTGCCAGGCTGCGTTGTCGACCACCTGGCCACCGGCACGGATCGTGTAGTAGGACGCCTCGCCCTTCTTCGGGCAGCGCGTGTGCCGGTCGCCGGACGCGAGCAGGTCCATGCGCACATCCTCGGGTGGGAAGTAGTAGATCGGCTGGTGGCCAGACTCGTGCAGCAGCTTCACGTTGCGGCTGTCGGCGATCGTCTCCCCACCCACGAGCACGCGAATGCGCTTGGGCGACGGCTCGAGGTAGAGCGCCTGGCCGGGGACCGGCGGCTCGAAGTTGAACGCCCCGACCGGGGCGCGGCCCAGCGGCCCAGTGCCGGTCATGAGGCCCATGAGACGAGGTTAGCGCGGGAGGCAGCAGCGGCTCTAGGCGCTCGCTTGGGCTGGCGGGCCGACGGCGCCTCAGCCCGCCACGACGATCCCGAGCCACACGATGGCCAGCGAGACGAGGAAGATCGCCGCGTCGATGGCGTGATCGCGCGGGCGGCGCATGTGCACGGCGATCAGGATCCCGACGAGCACTACGAGCCCGAGCTTGACCTGCAGCGTCGAGTCGCCCCAGCGGTGCAGATGCGAGGCGAGGGCGACCCCGGTCACGACCAGTACCCCGACGGCCACAAGCGTGCCGGCGCCGAAGCGGCGCGCGGCGGCGCGCATCGGCTCGCCGTCGGCCACACCGCGCAGCACCGGGACCACGACCGCGGCCAGGATCAACTGGCCGCCGACGAAGAAGGCCATTGCGATCAGGTGCAGCCAGAGCATGCCGTTCCAGAAAGTCATGGCCGGCGATCGTAGAGTGCATGAACGACGCACACCCCGATGGAGGTCTCATGTCGCATCCATTTCGTGCCGCAATCGAGGCGCGTGACCAGGAGGCAATGGTCGCCACCCTCGCCCCCGAGGTCGTTCTCCACAGCCCGGTCTCGTTCAAGCCCTTCGAGGGCAAGGCGGCCGTCCAGCAGCTGTTCTCGGTGCTCCTCGAGGTGTTCGAGGACTTCCACTACACCGACGAGCTGGAGGGGCCGGGCGTGCACGGCCTGATCTTCCGGACGCGGATCGGCAAGCGCACAGTGGAGGGGCTCGACCTGATCCGCAACCGCGAGGATGGTCTGATCATCGACTTCACTGTGATGGTGCGGCCGCTCTCCGCGACGATCGCATTGGCCGAGGCGGTCGGGCCCCGGCTGGCCGCGCTGGCGGCCGCGCGCGCGTAGCTCGAGCCTTTGCCAGACTGCCGCGCGGCATGAACTTCGCACGCGACGTCGTCGACGCAGCGGCGCCCGAGGCGCGCGCGATCGTGGAGATCGCGCGCGACGGCGGGCGGCGGGAGTGGACCTTCGGCGAGGTGGCCGAGCGCAGCGCACGGCTGGCGGGCGCACTGAGGGCGGCCGGGGTGCGGCGCGGGGACGTGGTCATGACGCTCGTCGGGAACCGCCCGGAGTGGGTGCTGACGATGGTCGCGTGCTTCCGGATCGGGGCCGCGGTGCTGCCCTGCAACGAACAGCTCCGCGCCAAGGACCTGAGGCTGCGTCTGGCCGCGGCCGCGCCCCGGGTGATCATGGCCGACGAGCGCAACGCGCCTGAGCTCTCCGCCGCCGGACCGGACTGCCCGGTCCTCACGATCCAGGACGCCTCGCTGTGCGTGGCCGATCCGGCCCCGGCTGAGGACCTCGACCCGGCCGAGCCCTGTCTGATCACGTTCACGAGCGGCACGAGCGGCGAACCAAAGGGGGTCATCCACGGCCAGCGCTACCTGCCCGGGCAGCGTCTTCAGTCCGAGCACTGGCTCGACGCCCGCCCCGGCGACCTCGTCTGGTGCACCGCGGCGACGGGCTGGTCGAAATCCGCCCGCAACGTGTTCATCGCGCCCTGGCTGCGCGGTGCGGCCTGCCTGTTGCACGACAAGCGCTTCGATCCCGCCGAGCGCCTCGAGCTGCTCGCCGCCGAGAAGGTCGACGTGCTCTGCATGGCGCCGACCGAGTACCGGGTGATCGCCAAACGCTCGACGCTTTCGCCGCTTCCCGCGCTGCGTTCGCTGGTCGCCGCCGGGGAGGCGCTCAACCCCGAGGTGATCCGCGCCTTCACGGACGGTGTCGGGCTCGAGATCCGCGACGGCTACGGCCAGACCGAGACCGGCCAGCTCACCGGCATGCCGGTCGGCGTACCGGCGCGCCCCGGATCGATGGGGTTGCCGTTGCCCGGGGTGGAGCTCCGCGTGCAGGACGGGGAGCTCGTGCTCGTCGATCCGCGCAGCGACCCGACGTTCTTCGTCGCTCACCTGGGCGGCGCCCCGGCTGCCTGCGACGAGCCCTGGCATACGGGCGACCGGGTACACGAGGACGAGGACGGATACCTGTTCTTCGAAGGCCGCGCCGATGATCTCATCATCTCGGCCGGTTACCGCATCGGGCCCTTCGAGGTCGAGTCGGCGCTCGTGTCGCACGAGGCCGTCGCGGAGGCCGCCGTCGTCGGTGCCCCGGATGAGGAACGCGGCTCGGTGGTGCGGGCGATCGTGGTTCTGCGCGATGGGTACGCGCCCGGCCCCGACCTCGCCGTGGAGCTGCAGAACCATGTCAAGAGCGAGACCGCCCCGTACAAGTACCCGCGCCAGGTGGAGTTCGCGTCCGAGCTCCCGAAAACGGCCAGCGGCAAGATCAAAAGGGCGCTCCTGCGTTCGGAGGGCGCTCTGCGATCATCTCGCCCATGACCGCCCCTCGCCCCACGATCGGCATCTGCGCCGCCCTTGAGCGCGCCCGCTGGAGCGTTTGGGACCAGCGCGCGGCCCTGCTGCCGTTCAGCTACATCACCGCGATCCAGGACGCCGGCGGGATGGCGATCATGATCCCGCCCGATCCACGCCTGATCGCCGAGCCGGACGAGGCGCTCGGCCTGCTCGACGGGCTGATCCTGGCCGGCGGCGCCGACATCGACCCGTCCGCCTACGGGGCCGAACGGCATCCGGAGACCAAGGGAACCGTGCCCGAGCGCGACGAGGTCGAGCTGGCCCTGGCGCGGCGCGCGGTGGAGCGTGACCTGCCCGTGTTCGGCATCTGCCGCGGCATGCAGCTCATGAACGTGGCTCTCGGCGGCACCTTGAGCCAACACGTCCCCGACGACGTCGGCCACCACGATCACCGCCGCATCCCCGGCAGCTTCGACGGCGCGGACCACGACGTGCGGCTGGCCGCCGGGTCGCTGGCCGCGCGCACCGCAGGCGAGGAGACGCACGCGACCAAGTCACACCATCACCAGAGCGTTGCCAGGCTCGGTGAGGGTCTCGAGGTCACCGGATGGTCCACGCTGGACGAGCTTCCCGAGGCCATCGAGGCGCCGGGCCGGCGCTTCGTGCTCGGCGTCCAATGGCATCCGGAGGTCGACGAGCAGAGCCGGCTGATCCGCGCGTTCGTGGCCGAGGCGCGCGACTACCGCAGGGCGCTCGGCTCGTAGCCGGCCTGGCGCACGAGCGCCATGACCTCCTCGGCGTGAGCCCGGCTGCGCGTCTCGAGCACCAGCTGAACCGCCGTCTCGCGGACGTGCAGCTCGATGCCCTCGCGCACGTGCTGGACGTCGAGCAGGTTGGCGCCACTCGACCCGACCAGCGACAGCAGGCGAGCCAGCGACCCGGGGCTGTCGGGCAGCCGCATGAGCAGCACGAGGCGCCGGCCGGCCTGGCTCTCGTGGCGGCGGGCCAGCTGGGCCAGAAGCCCGGCGTCGACGTTGCCGCCGGAGAGGATGACAGCCGTGACCCCCCGGTCAGCGCAGGCCGCGCGGCCCCCGAGCAGGGCGGCGACACCGACTGCGCCCGCACCCTCGACGACCAGCTTGGCGCGCTCCATCAGGAAGATCATCGCCTCGGCGATGTCATCCTCGGGCACCACCGTCAGCTCGTCGACCCAGTCGCGGACGAGGCGCAGGGTCAGGCCTCCGGGACGCTTGACAGCGATCCCGTCGGCGATCGTCCGCGCCGGGGTCACCTCGACCGGCTCGCCGCGGGCGAGCGAGGCCGGGAACGGCGCCGAGGCCTCGGCCTGGACGCCGATCACCTCAATCTCAGGGCGCTGAGACTTAAGCGCCAACGCCAGTCCGCTGGCCAGGCCCCCACCTCCGACCGGGACGATCACGCGCGCCAACCGGTCGCCCAGCTGCTCGAGCAGCTCGAGCCCGAGGCTCCCCTGCCCGGCGATCACATCCGGATCGTCGAACGGATGCACGAAGGCGAGGCCGCCCTCGGCAGCCCGGTGGTGCGCGGCGGCCAGCGACGCCTCGACGGTCACGCCGACCAACCTCACCACGGCGCCCATGGCGGCCGCCGCCTCGGCCTTGGCCAGCGGGGCCGACTCGGGCATGAAGACCTCACAGGGCACGCCGCGCTCGCGGGCGGCGAAGGCCAGCGCCTGGGCGTGGTTGCCCGCGCTGCCGGCGACCACGCCGTTCGTGCAGTCGGAGCCGAGCGCAGCGATCTTGGCCAGCGCCCCGCGGAGCTTGAACGAACCCGTGCGCTGGAGGTTCTCGGCCTTCAGGAACACCTCTCCACCCGCTCGCTCGCCAAGCGTGCGGAAGCTGAGCACGGGGGTCTCGCGGATGATCCCCGCTCCGGCGCCGGCGGCGCGCCGAATGTCCTCGAGGATGACCGGATCGGTCGTGCTGGCCATCCTGGCCAGGCTAGTCGGGGAGCGCGACGACGGCGTCCATCTCAACCTGGGCGCCACGCGGAAGCGCGGCCACGCCGATCGCAACACGGGCCGGCGGGCTGGATTCGAAGAACGACCCGTAGACATCGTTGACCGAGGCAAAGGCGCTCATGTCGGTGAGATAGATGGTCACCCGCACCGCGTCGCCCAACGTGGCGCCCGCGGCCTGACACACCGCGGCGAGGTTCTCCAGGCAACGCCCCGCCTGCTCGGCCGGGCTGCTCCCGACGAGGTCGCCGGTCCTCGGGTCCAGCGGGATCTGGCCGGAGCAGAACAGCAGGCCACCGGTGCGAACAGCGTGGACGTAGGGACCGATCGCGGCGGGCGCGTCGGGGGCGGTTACCGGTTCGCGGTCTGGCAAGACTGATCTCCTCTGGTCGGGTCGGTACAAGGTAGACGGCGGGAGGTGGGAGGCGCGGAGCGCTGGGTAGGCTGGGACCGATGGCCAACCGTCTCAGCAAGGAAACCTCCCCATACCTGCTCCAGCACCAGGGCAACCCGGTCGATTGGTACGCCTGGGGCCCGGAAGCGCTCGAACGCGCGCGCAACGAAGACAAACCGCTGCTCGTCTCGATCGGCTACTCGGCCTGTCACTGGTGCCATGTCATGGCGCACGAATCGTTCGAGGATCCCGAGATCGCCGTGCTGATGAACGAGCGCTTCGTCTGCATCAAGATCGACCGCGAGGAGCGGCCCGACGTCGACGCCTTCTGCATGGAGGCCTGCCAGGCCATGACCGGTCAGGGCGGCTGGCCACTGAACGCGTTCCTGACCCCGGAGCAAGCGCCGTTCTATGTCGGCACCTACTTCCCGCCTGAGCCCCGGCACGGCCTGCCCAGCTGGCGGATGGTGCTGCTCGGCGTCTCCGAGGCCTGGGAGCAGCGGCGCCAGGAGATCCGAGGCCAGGGCCACGAGATCGTCAAGACACTTGGCTCGACCGCGCGCATCGAGCCCTCGGCCGAGCCGATACGGGCGTCGCTGTTCGACGCCGCGCTGGGTTCGCTCGCGCACTCCTACGACAGGGTCAACGGCGGTTTTGGGGGGGCGCCCAAGTTCCCGCCGGCCTCCGTGATCGAGCTGCTGCTGGCCCGCAGCCGCGGGCCCGAGGGCTCCCGTGCGCGGGCGATGGCGCTTGGGACGCTCGAGGCCATGGCCCGCGGCGGCATCAATGATCAGATCGGGGGCGGCTTCTCCCGCTACACGGTCGATGCCACGTGGACCGTGCCGCATTTCGAGAAGATGCTCTACGACAACGCGCTGCTGGCGCGGGCCTACCTGCACGGCTGGCAGGTGTCGGGCGAGGAGCGCTTCGCACGCGTGTGCCGCGAGACGCTCGACTGGGCCCTGCGTGAGATGCGCGGTCCGGAGGGCGGCTTCTGCGCGGCGCTCGACGCCGATTCCGAGGGGGTCGAAGGGAAGTTCTACGTCTGGAGCCTGGCCGAGCTCCGCGAGGTCCTCGGCGAGCTCGCCGATGAGGCGATCGCCTACTTCGGCGCCTCCGAGCGCGGCAACTTCGAGGGCGCGAACGTGCTCGAGGGCCGAGGACCCCGCCCCGAGCGGTTGGACGAGGTCCGCCGCCGCCTCTACGCGGCGCGCGCGCAGCGCGCGCGTCCCGGCCTCGACGATAAGCGGCTCACCGCCTGGAACGCCTTGATGATCTCGGCTCTGGCCGAGGCCGGGGCGGCGCTCGAGGTGAGCGCCTACGTGGAGGCCGCCGTCCAGTGCGCCGAGTTCGTGCTCAGCGAGCTGCGGGACGCCGACGGCCGGCTGCTGCGCACGTGGAAGGACGGACGCGCGCGCCTGGGCGCGTATCTGGAGGACCACGCCTTCCTGCTCGAGGCGCTGCTGACGCTGTACGAGGCCACGTTCGAGCCGCGCTGGTATGGCGAGGCGGTGGAACTGGCCGACACGATCATCGCGCGCTTCTCCGACGGCGAGCGCGGCGGCTTCTTCTCGACCCCAGAGGATCGCCAGGAGCTCCCGGCGCGGCGCAAGGATCTAGAGGACACGCCGATCCCCTCGGGAGGCTCGGCGGCCGCCTTCGGACTGCTCCGGCTAGCGCTGCTCTCCGGCGAGGGCAAGTACGAGCGCCACGCCCTCGGCGTCCTGCGCCTGCTGCACACCATTGCCGGCCGCCATCCCCAGGCCTTCGGCCATCTCCTGACGGCGATCGACTTCTATCTGGCCACGGTGCGCGAGGTGGCGATCGTCGGCCCCGACGCGCTCACCTCCGAGCTCACCCGGATCATCCGCAGTGCCCACCGGCCCCACCTCGTACTCGCCGGCGGCCCGGGCGACGAGCACGAGCCCGCCGTGCCCCTGCTCAAGGACCGCGGGCCGATCGACGGCCAGACCGCGGCCTACGTCTGCGAGCACTTCGCCTGCCAGGCGCCGGTCACCACGCCGGCGGAACTCGAGCATCTCCTCGACACCTAGCCGCCCGGTCATAGCGAATCTCCTGGCGCCTAGGTTCCTGGTGAACAACGCCCGTGGCGGTGTCCGTCCGGTCGCCAGCCGGGGACGATCTGCGGAGCTCGGGCAAGCACGCTCCGCAGATCGGCCTCGGCCTGAGCGTCAGAACACGGTCACAGGACCGGCAGGTACCGCTGCAGCTCCCAGGGCGTGACCTGCACGCGGTAGTCGTCCCACTCCTGGCGCTTGATCTCGATGTAGCGGTTGAACATATGCTCGCCTAGCGTGCGCAGGACGAGCTCGGACTGGGCGGTCAGCTCGATCGCCTCGCCGAGCGTCTCGGGCAGCTGGTCGATGCCCAGGCGCTTGCGCTCGTCGGGCGAGAGGTGGTAGAGGTTCTTGTCCATCGGGTCGGGCAGCTCGTAGCCGTGCTCGATCCCCTCGAGACCGGCCTGGAGCAGCACGGCGAAGGTCAGGTAGGGGTTGCAGGCCGGGTCGGGGCAGCGCAACTCCATGCGCGTGGCCTGCTCCTTGCCGGGGTGATAGAGCGGTACGCGCACGAGCGCCGAGCGATTGCGTCGCGACCAGGCCACGTACACCGGCGCCTCGTAGCCGGGCACGAGGCGCTTGTAGGAGTTGACCCACTGGGCGAAGATCGCCGAGATCTCCCGCGCGTGGCGCAGCTGGCCGGCGATGAAGGCCTTGCCAACGTCGGACAGATAGAACGGGTCGTCGGCGTCGAAGAAGGCGTTGCGCTCGCCGCGGAAGAGCGACTGGTGGGTGTGCATGCCCGAGCCGTTCTTGCCGAACAGCGGCTTGGGCATGAAAGTGGCGTGGAGGCCGTACTTCATCGCGTATTCCTTGACCGTGATGCGGTAGGTCATGCAGTCGTCGGCCATCTTCAGCGCGTCGGCATAGCGCATGTCGATCTCGTGCTGGCTCGGGCCGACCTCGTGGTGGGTGTACTCGGTGTGGATACCGAGCTGCTCGAGGGCCAGGACGGTCTCGCGGCGCAGATCCGATCCGGCGTCGAGCGTCGTGAGGTCGAAGTAGCCGCCCTCGTCGAGCACCTCGGTCGATTTCGAGTCACGGAAGTAGAAGTACTCGAGCTCCGGGCCGACGAAGTAGTGATCGAAACCCATCGAGTTGGCGCGCTCGATCGCCCGCCGCAGGACATGACGCGGGTCGCCCTCATACGGCGTGCGCTCGGGCGTCTGGATGTCGCAGAACATGCGCGCGACCCCCGCCTCGCTGGGTCGCCACGGCAGCACGCGGAACGTGCTCGGATCGGGCATCGCGATCATGTCCGACTCCTCGATCGCGTTGAAGCCGGTGATCGAGGAACCATCGAATCCCATGCCGCCCTCGAAGGCGTCGGCGAGCTCGGTGGCGTTGATCGAGAACGCCTTGAGCTGACCGAGGATGTCGGTGAACCAGAGCCGGACGAAGCGGATGTCATGCTCGCCGGCGAGCGACATCACATCGTCGGCTGTGAGCGGGGCCTCGGGCATCGGCGTCCGCGGAGGTTACTGGCCGATCGGGCGAGGCGGGTGGGTGCCAGCTACTGTCCGCCCCATGTCGAGGCGGCTCGTGGCTCTCGCGGTGCTGCTCGGGACGGGACTTCTGGGCTCGTGCGGAAATGCGGGCTCGCCCAGCGCCGGAACGTCGACGCGGCCGCCCGGCGCGGCCGGTCGCTGCTCACCGACCGGCGCCCGGAGCCTGCTGACCGGTCGGGATGCCCGCGTCTTCGTGCGCTCGGGATCGGTCTACGGCTGTTCGGAGCGCAGCGGCCGGCGTGTCCTGCTCGGCACCGCCAGAACCTGCGTCGGAGCCGAGCGAGCCGGGCCCTTCGCGCTCTCCGGCGAGCTCGTCGGCTATGCGTTGGAGCGCTGCGGGGTCGACACGGGCGCCGGCGAGGTGGTCGCGCGCAGGATCACCGACGGCTCCCAGCTCCGCACGGCGCCGGCGATGCGTGGCGCGCCCGGGCCGGAGTCGTTTGTGACCGTCGGGTCGATCGCGGTGGGCGGCGACGGCGCGCTGGCCTGGATCGCCTCGGCATCCTCGCCGGCGACGCACCGGCAGGCCCGCGAAGTGAATCGCACCGATGGCTCGGGGGTCTCGACGCTCGACTCAGGACCGGGGATCGATCCCGGCTCACTCACCCTGCACGCCGCGACGCTGACCTGGCGGCGCGGCGGATCGATCCGCTCGGCCCCGCTCCCGTAGTCGGGTTCAGCGGTCGAGCGACGACGACGCTGAGTGGCCCTGCGCCGGCGGCGACCGGTGCCCGGCCAGCCAGCGGCGAGCCCACCGCTCGAGCTCGGAGAGCGCGGGCTCGAGCTCGCGCCCCATGCGGGAGAGCTCGTACTCCACGCGCAGCGGTGGTCCGGGCAGCACGGTGCGATCGACGATGCCACGCGCCTCGAGCTCCTTCATGCGCTCTGAGAGCAGCCGGTCGGAGAGCTCGGGTACGGCCTGTGCCACCTCGGAGAAGCGCAGCGGGCCGTCCATCAGAACACGCAGGATGGCGCCGGTCCAGCGGCGGCCGACCAACTCGACCGCCTCGTGGTAGTACGGGCAGCAGCCCGCGACCGAGGCTTCGCTTTCGCGGTTGGCCGTCTGGCCGCGGGAGCCCATGAGCCCAGCTTACGCCGCTTCAAGCGCGCGCGACGCCTCGCTCGAGCCGTCGACGGGGATCTCGCCGGCGACATTCACCATCGCGGTGAAGGCCTCGAGCGCGACCGCGGCGATCGCCTCGAGGATCTGCTCGTCCTCCCAACCCGCCTCGCGGGCCTCCTCGTGGAGGTGCATCGGGAGGCGACCGCCGTGCTCGAGCATGGCCCGCAGATAGCGGAGCAGTGCGGCTTCGCGTTCGTCCCGGGAGTCGAACTGGCGGGCGAGCGCGATGTCGTCGAGCGGCACGCCCGCGCCCCGCGCAGCGCGCGAGTGCGTGGCGATGCCGGGCTCAGAGCCGTAGTACTCGGCGACCCCGAGCGCGATCCGCTCAAGCGTGGCCAGCGTCAGCTTGCCGTGTCGAAGCTCGGAGCGAAACCGTGCATACGCGCGCAGCGTCGCCGGTGAGCCGGCCAGCACGCCCAGGAAGTTGGGCAGCTGACCACCCGAGGTCAGCGCGCCACGGAGAACCGGCACCGAGCCGTCAGGCGCCGTCAAGTCGTCGTGGATTTGGAATCTGCTCATTGAGGTCTTCATATTGACCGCCGGGTCGTCTTAGGACGGAAAGGGACAGAGTCAACGCACAAACCCTTTCCTTCACTTTCGAGACTTGCTTACGGTTGATAAGTCTACCGAGCAGCTGTTGATCGTGCAAGGAGGGGCTAGGCGCCCTCTTTCCTTATACGTAGTCGGATAAACGCCCGATCACTCGGCGTTCTCAAGTTGGTAAGGCCAGCCGTGGTCGGCCCGGCGCGGGCCGGACTTTCGGAGGGCCGTGGTGACCCGGCCGGGGGCGCCGGAAATCGGCGGCCGGAAGGCCTGCGGCCTAGCGGACCGGGTGGCCGGCGGCGAGTGCCGCCAGGGCGTGGTGGGCGCCGTGGACGTCGAGCATCGCGGCATGCGAGCTCGTGGCCGCCACGAGCACGAGCAGCACGCCCATCAGCACGGCCCACATGGCCACGCGGTCCGGCCGCGACCCGGCGCGCTCGTGCGGCCGCTTGGCGGGCCGGCGGCGCGAGCTTCGCTGCCAGTCGGCCAGCTCTCGCTCCGATCCGCGCCCGGTGATCGTCACCGTTCGGCGGCCGGCGGTGGCTGGTGCACGGCTCGAACGCGAGGTTCGGGGCGCCGCGGTATCCCGGAGTGCCCTGGCGTCGCGGGATACGCGAGCGTCGCGGGGTGGGCGAGTGTCGCGGGCGGTTTTCGGGGCGGCGCGGGCGGTTTTCGGGGCGGCGACCGGAACCACCCCGATCGGCCCTGAGTTGCGGCGCGGGGCCACCGTGCGCGGAAACTCGTCAAATGGTGCTTCGCTCCGGCGTGCCGAAGCCGATGCTCGTGCCATGACAGCCTTCTCTTTCGGAAGCTTGCGGGGTTAGCTGACGGGCTCGCGCCGAAAGAGCGGCGCTACGGGCATATGGCTCGATTAGCCCCAACTACCTGGTTCCCCCGCTTTCCGTCCTGGATCCTGATCGGACCCGCGGACGGAAACTCAGCGGTATCGCGGCGCGATGCTACCAGCGCGCCCTGAGGATGGGCCTTAGCGGATTTCGGGCGCTTTGGGTCGCGGCCTACTTCTGGGCGACCCTGGCCACGAAGTCAGACACGTCCTGGGCATCTTTGCCCTGCACGATCGCGGCCGGCATGGTGCCGTAGCCGAGGCACGCCGTCGGCGCGTTGGGCGTCGGGGGATCCTGGACGCATCCGTATTCGATCGTATGCAGCACCAGCGAGCGCGGGGGACGCAGCGCATCGAGGTTGGGCCCGACCTTGCCGACCGCGTTGGCGGCGGCCAGGGTGTGGCAGACGCCGCAGTTCTGCCCGAAGAGGTCGCGTCCGTTCTTCTCCGCGGGCGTCAGCCGGATCTCGCCGACCTTCGCGCTGGCCCGGGAGTGATTGCCGGTGAGGATGATGATCGGCAGCGCGACGCCGAAGGCGATGTAGATGATCGCGAAGACCACCGACGCCGCCTTGCGTCCCCCCCGCGACTGCGACTGAAGCGTGTCCCGCGCTCCCCCCAGTCCACCGCGCACGGCGATGAAGAAGAGGGCGACCCCGAGTACGACCCAGAAGGCGAGAAATAGGACTACGGCAAGCATGATGCGCGGGCACCTTACCGCGCGGCGCTGCCGGATGGCCCCCTACCGGCGCCGACCGGCCGCAAAGCTCATCACCGCCGGCGCCACGGCACGGAAATCCTCGGCCCCCGAGGCGGCCGTCGTCGCGGCCTTGTCCTGGGCGATCCGGGCGAGTTCGCGCTCGTCGAGCATCGAGAAGTCTCTGACCTCGCCCCCCGGCCGCTCGGGCGTCTCGATCGAGGCCATTTCGCTGACCAGCACGTTGATGGCGCCCCCGGCGGCCGCGAATCGCTCGAGCTTGCCGGCGACGATCATCAGCGGCTCCGTCCTCACGATCAGCCGGTGGCGCTCATAGACGGGCGGCGGAACGATCAGGTTGATCGTCCCGTGCTCGTCCTCGAGCAGGATGAACACGATCCCGGCCGCCGTTCCCGGGCGTTGTCGCGCGACCACTAGCCCCCCCACCCGTACACGGGTGCCGTGCACGAGCTCCTCCAGCTCGCAGCTGCTCACCGCATCCGCCGGCAAGCGCGACCGCAACAGCGCCAGCGGGTGGGCGCCGGTGGTCAGACCGGTCGTGCCGTAGTCGGCCAGCATCGAGTCCCAGGCGTTCAGGCCCCGTAGCCGAGGCGGAGCCGGCAGGTCGAGCGGCAGTGCCAGCTGGGTGCCACCGGCGACCTTGCGGCCCGGCGTGGCCACCCCGAGCTGCCACAGGGTGAGGCGCCGCGCCGATCCCCCCACGACTCGTCGGCCAGCGAATCGCACGCCCCCGACCAGGCCAGCAGCTCAAGCGAGGAGGCACTGGAGCCACCCCGGGAGGCAAGCTCGGTGAGGCTGCGAAAGCGCCCGGCGGCCTCACGCGCGGCGACCAGCTCGCTCACCTCAGCCGCGCGAATGCCCCTCACATAGCCCAGCCCGATGCGGACTCGATCCTCATCGGTCTCGACCTCACACTCCACCCCGCTCTCGTTGACGTCGGGCGCCAGCACCTCGAGCCCGCGCCGCTGAGCCTCGTGGACGAGCGCGTCGGGCGGATAGAAGCCCATCGGCTGCTCGTTCAGCAGCGCGCAGAGGAACTCGGGCGCGTAATGCACCCGCAACCACGTCGACTGGTAGGCGAGCAGCCCGAAGGCGGCGCCGTGGGCCTTCGGGAAGCCGAAGCCCGAGAAACCCTTGACCATCGAAAAGACCCGCTCGGCGAGCTCCTCATCGACCCCGTGCCGCCGCTGCGCGCCGGCGATGAAGCGGTCGTGATAGGCCTGGATCGCCGCATCCGAGCGCTTGCGGCTCATCGCGCGCCGCAGGCCCTCCGCCTCCCCGGGGGTGAAGCCGGCGAAGGCGATCGCCACCTCGAGCACCTGGTCCTGGAAGATGATCGTGCCGAGCGTCTCGCTCAGCACGGGCTCGAGCGAGGGATGGTCGTAGGGGACCTCGTAGCCGGGCTCGACGCGCATCCGCTGGCGCCGGGCGATGTAGGGATTGACGGCGCCGCCCTGGATCGGCCCGGGCCGGACGATCGCGACCTGGATCGTTATGTCCTGCAGAGTCTCGGGCCGCGTCCGGCGCAGCGACTGCATCTGCGCCCGGCTTTCGATCTGGAACACCCCGGTGGTATCGGCGTTCTGGATGCATTCATAGGTTTCGGGGTCGTTGTAGGGGATCCGGGAGAGGTCGATGCGCTCGCCCCGGCGACGGGCGATCATCTCCACGCAGCGCTCGACCGCCGAGAGCATCCCCAGGCCGAGCAGATCGATCTTGAGAAATCCAGCGTCCGAACACGAGTCCTTGTCCCACTGGACGATCTGGCGACCCTCCATCGCCGCCGGCACGATCGGGCAGCAGTCGATCAGCGGGCGAGTGGAGACGATCATCCCGCCCGAGTGCTGGGAGAGGTGACGTGGGAGCCCGTGAGCCTCGGCGGCCAGGCGCGCGAGCCACTCCCAGCGACCGGTGGATCCGCGCCGGCCGGTCGTTCTGTCCACGCGTCCCCCGGGTGTGTCGCCGCGAGCCTTCCCCTCCCCCAGCCCGAACGCGCTGGCTATGTCCTTATTGACGGCGCGCGCATCGAAGCCCTCGCTGCCCCGCGCCACCCGCTCGATCTCGCCCGGGGGCAGACCGAGCGCCTTGCCGAGCTCACGGATCGCGCCCCGAGCCCGATAGGTGGGGAACGCCGCCACCAGCGCCGAGCGATCCTGCCCATAGCGCTCGTGGACACGCGGGATCAGCACCTCCCGGATGTCGCGCGGAAAATCGAGATCGATGTCCGGAAGCGCCGTCAGCTCCTCGTTCAGGAAGCGGCCGATCAACAGCTCGTTGGCAATCGGATCCACATGCGAGAGGCCGGTCAGGTAGCAGACGATCGAGGAGACGCTCGAGCCCCGGCCCCGGCCCGGTGGTAGCAGCGCCCGAGCTGTGTCCGGACCCCGAACCTCGATTGCCACGTCGCGTGCGAGCGCGAGCATGTCGTGATGCAGCAGGAAGAACCCGGCCAGCCCGAGCGCGTCGATGATCCGCAGCTCCTCCTGTAACCGGCCCGCGGCCGAGTCCCGCAGCGCCCCGGAATAACGCTCGCCGAAGCGCGCCTGGCAGAGCTCGGAGAGCTTGCGCATGGCCTCGGCATCCTCCGACCCGGGGTATCGATAGCCGAGGTCGGAGCCGAGGTCGAAGCGCAGCCGCTCCGCCAGCAGAGCGCTCTCCGCCACCGCCTCGGGGTGCTCGGGAAAGCGTGCCGCCATCGCCTCGGGCGCTGCCAGGACATGGCTGAAGTTGCCGCGGCGCTTGGGCTCCGAGGCGTCAAGCGTCATGTGCAGGCGCACCGCGACGAGGGCATCCTGAAGCCGCGCGCGAGCCCGCGTATGGGCGTGCACGTTGCCGGTCGCGACGCAGGGCACGCCGAGCCTCCGGGCCAGATCAGCCAGCCGGCGGTTCCGGGCCCGATCGTCACGCAGAAACGGGCGCTGGAGCTCGACCCGCAAGCCATCTCGCCCGAACGCGCCCCGCAGGCGACGCAAGGTGGGCTCGTCGTGCACGCCGCGCAGCGCGCACCCGCTCAGGCAGACGAGGCCCTCGGCATTGGCGAGCACGGTCTCGAGCCGGGTGGCCGGAGGGGTGGCCGGAGCCCCCGGTCGTCCGTCACGCGTGTGCGCATGGGCGGCAACGAGGATGCGACACAGATTCGACCACCCGCGTCCATCTTCGACCAGCAGTCCGAGATGCCGGCCGTCGTCGAGGTCGATCTCAGCGCCGTGGATCGGGCGCAGGCCCAGCCCCCGGGCCGCGACGGCGAACTCCATCGAGCCGGAGACGGAGTTGTGGTCAGTCAGCGCGAGCGTGTCATAGCCCAGTTCGAGCGCCGCCGGAACGAGCTCGTCCGGCAACGAAGCGCCGTCCAGGAAGGAGAACGCGGAATGACAGTGGAGCTCCACGTAATTCATCGAACACATGTTCGCATCCGGGGCGGACGGGAATCGCCGCCGCGCCACGGACGGGAATCGCCGCTGACGACGCGAATCGCCGCCTTGGCCGAGGCCCCGCTCGGACCCGGACAACACATACTTGACAAGTTCTTAGTGGTCACTAATATCTCTTCTAGTTAGCAGTCACTAATTAGAGGAGGTTCCTGATGCTCAAGACGAACGCACACAGAAAGGGATGGACACTGGCGATCGTCTCGGTCGGGCTCTTCATGGTCGTGCTCGACAACCTGGTCGTCAGCGTCGCCCTACCCAGCATCCATCGAGATCTCGGCGCCTCGATCCAGTCGCTCGAGTGGACCGTGAACGCTTACGTCCTCGCCTACGCCGTACTACTGCTGACCGGCGCCGCGCTCGGCGACCGCTTCGGGCGCAAGCGGATGTTCATCGGGGGACTCGCCGTGTTCACCGCGTCCTCGGCCGCGGCCGCGCTCGCGCCGACGATGGGGCTCCTGATCGCCGCCCGGGCGATCCAGGGCGCCGGCGCAGCGGTGGCCACGCCGCTCACGCTGACGCTGCTGGCCGACGCCTTCCCGCCCGAGCGTCGCGGGATGGCGCTCGGCGTGTGGTCGGGCGTCAGCGGCACGGCCGTCGCCCTCGGGCCGCTCGTCGGCGGCGCGGTCATCCAGGCGGCGTCGTGGCAGTGGATCTTCTGGATCAACGTGCCGATCGGGCTCATCCTGCTGCCGCTGGCCGGGGCCAGGCTGAGCGAGAGCTACGGGCCGTCGCGCACGCTTGACCTCCGCGGGCTGGCGCTCGCCTCGAGCGGACTGTTCGGAATCGTCTTCGGGCTCGTGCGCTCGCAGTCGCTGGGCTGGACCGACCCCGAGATCGTCGCCTCGCTGGGCATCGGGGCCGTGCTGGTGATCGCCTTCGTGCGCCACGAACTGCGCACGCCGGCGCCGATGCTGCCGATGAAGTTCTTCGCCAACCGCGGTTTCGCGGTGACCAACGCGGTCTCGCTGGCCATGTACTTCGGCATGTTCGGTTCGATCTTCTTCCTCAGCCAGTTTCTGCAGAACGTGCTTCACAACAGCCCGCTCCAGGCCGGCGTCAAGCTGCTCGTCTGGACCGGCGCGACGATGGTCGTGGCCCCGTTCGCGGGCATCTTCTCCGAGCGCTTCGGGAGCCGCTGGTTCATGGTCACAGGGCTCGGCCTCCAGGCGCTGGCGCTCGGCTGGCTGGCCACCCTCGCCGGTGTGCATCAGACCTACTCGAGCATGATCGTCCCCTTCGTGCTGGCCGGCTCGGGCATGGCGCTGGTCTTCGCACCGTCGGCCAATGCCGTGCTGTCCGCGGTGCGCACCGACCAGGCCGGGCAGGCCTCGGGCGCCAACAACGCGATCCGTGAGTTGGGCGGCGTGCTGGGCATCGCGGTGCTGGCCACGGTCTTCACGAGCAATGGGAGCTACATCTCGCCGCAGGCCTACGTCGATGGTCTGATCCCGGCCATGTGGGTCGGTACCGCCGTGCTGGCGGCGGGCGCGCTGATCGCCGCCGCTTTGCCGTTCAGCACGCGGGCATCCGCCGCCCAGATCGCCGCCGCCGAGGCGCACTCGGACGATGCGGCGGCGGCCGCGGCGCCCATGAGGGTCGCCGCGTGAGCGCGTACGATCCGAGCACCCGCATGACGGCCGAGACCACAGCCGACCCCCGGTCCCCCCGTCAGCGCGTGTCCGCCGCCGAGCGGCGGAGCGCACTGATCGAGGCGGCCCTGCACGAGTTCGCGCACGGCGGCCTCCATGGCACCCCGGTCGAGCGGATCGCCAAGCGCGTCGGTATCGCCCAGCCGTACGTGTTCAGCCTGTTTCCCAACAAGCGCGAGCTGTTCATCGCCGCGGTCGAGCGGGGATTCAGGCTGGTCGGCGAGACGTTCCGGCGCGTGGCCGACGAGTTCGATCCCGAGACCGCCGAGCCGGACACCGACGTGCTGAGCGCGATGGGCAAGGCCTACGTCGAGCTCCTGCAGTCCGACCGCGACACGCTGATGATGCAGCACCAGGCGTACGCGGCCTGCGGCGACCCGGTGATCCGCGCCCGGGTGCGGTCGGCCTACGCGGCGCTCGTGACCGAGGTCGAGCGGCTCTCGGGGGCCGATCAGGAGCGCCTGGACGAGTTCTTCCGCACGGGCATGTGGCTGAACGTGGCCGCCGCGATGGGCGTCGAGGACCTCTCGGTCGGCTGCGAGTGGGTCCGCTCAGAGGCCCGCGCCAGCGGCGCCACCCTCTGAGCCGGACGCGCCGGCCCCTACGCCGCCTGGACGAGGTCGCGCCGCGGCTCGATTCGCCAGCGGCGGGCGACATCCTCGAGATGGTCGTCGACACCCCAGCGATCGGGGCGCTCCTCCCCCTCGTGCTCCGGACTGGCGCCCTTGAGCGCCATCGACCCCGTGTTGTCGCCGATCGCGCGAATGCGCTCGACGTCAGCCGGCGACAGGCGCTGCTCGGCGGGCAGCGCGGCCAACTCGGCCCGCTTGTCCTCCACCCGGCGCGCGCCGGCACCCGCTTCCTGAATCAGCGTCGGGACGACGCAGGCCACGGCGTCGTGCGCGAGATTCCACTGGCAGGCGAGCTGGATCATGCTCAGGCCGCTGCGCCCGGCGATCGGGCGCAGCGCGTCGATGCGCCCGCGACCGGCCTCGATCCAGCCGGGCGGCCGGAATCCGCGGTGGTCGCGCGGAGCGAGTTCGTGGCCGGGCAGGACGTCATCGAAGAAGAGGCCGCCGTAGTCGACCACGCGCGTGATGACCTCGACGTTCGCGGCCGCGGCGGCGCCCAGCGCGAGCTCGCCGGGCCACGGCTCGAGCGGGTTGAGAATGATCATCGCCCAGTCGATCAGCGCGCCGAATCGCTCCATGCACGCGATCAGGTCGAGCGTGAAGCCGTTTGCCGGTCCGGGGGCCACACCGATCTGGCCGGCCAGGCCGGCCTCCTTCAACGCCGTCATGCCGCTCCAGACCGCCTCACTGGTGTAGCCCATGCGGTCGGGGTTGTGCAGCAGCAGTACATCGAAGCTGTCGACGCCACAGCGCTCGAGGCTCCGCTCGGTGGCCATGCGCAGGTAACCGGCGTACGCCGAGGCGTCGCGCAGCCGCGGGTCGGTGAAGCGCGGGAAGCCCTTGGCCCCGTCGCGCTCGCCCTCGTAGAAGTCGTGACCAACCGCCCCGACGATGCACATCTGCTCGCGAGGCCGGCCGGCGATCGCTCGGCCGAGCATCGTGTCCGCCTCGCCCTGCCCGTAGACGTCGGCCGTGATGACGGTGCGAATGTCCTCGCCGGGAGCGATCAGGGCCAGGTAGCGCTCGTCGTCGAGGGGCTCCCCGAAATGCATGTAGCGGCCACCGCTCCAGGTGCCGAGAGCGGCCCTTCCGGGAGTCGATGTGCTCGCGCCCGACATAACGGACTTCAGTCTAGGCACAGCCCGCCCGGGTCTCATCGATGCCGCCACCAGCTCTCACGCTCGAGGTCATGAAACACGACCAGGTTGCGCCCGCAGGTGGTGACAATCTCCCAGTAGCGGCGGCGCAGCGGCCGGTCCGTCCACCAGCGGTCCTCGATCAGCCACGACTCGCGCACCGCGTCGACGCTGCGGCCGTCGACCACCGTGGGTGAGCCGTCGTCCGCGGAGTCGACGTGCGCCTGGCGCGGGACCTCGAGGCGACGCGGACCGCTCACAGATTCCGCTCGCGGATCGCCGGATCGGAGCTGGAGCTCGTCCTCGTCCGATATCTAGGTCTTGGTCGATTCTTACACGATATCTGTGTAGTTATTACATAGATATCGAGTAAATTGGATGATATGCTGACCGGATGCGGCAAGCCAGCGGCGACCTCTTCCCCACCGACGCGCCGATACCGGCGAGTCAGCTCATCGGCCGCGAGGACGACGTGCGCGAGATCGCCACGGCGCTCGCCAACGGCACGAACCTGATCCTGGCCGGACCGCGCCGTACGGGTAAGACGAGCGTTTGCGAGGCCGCGCTGGTGCGTGCCCAGCGCCGCGGCTGCTACACGGCCCGCCTTGATCTTTTCAGGATCTCCGATGCCGCCGAGCTCGCCGAAGCCCTGGTCCTGTCGGTGATCGCCAACCGCTCTCCGGCGCGTCGGCTGATCCGCCGGGCCCGGGAGCTCGGCCGGGCCGCCCTGAGTGCGACCCAGGCCGCGGCGGTCCTCAAGCTCCAGGGGCAGTTCGGCGAGGTCGTCGAGATCGCCATCACTCCCGGGTGGGCGGCCGAGGATCCTCAGCGCGCCCTCGATCTGGCCCTCGACCTTCCCGAGCAGGTCGCGCAGGCCGATGGCCGGCGGCTGATCCTGTTCTTCGATGAATTCCAGGAGCTGGCCGGCGAACGTCGTCCCTATGGGGATCCCGATCTGGTCACCAAGCGGATGCGGGCGGCTTTCCAGCGCAGCGCCAACGTCAGCTATCTGTTTGCCGGCAGCATCGAGCACGTGATGCGCGACCTCTTTGCGCCCAACCAGCGCGCCTTCAGCGGGTTCGGCGGGTTCCATGCGCTGCGCCCCATCCCCGCCGGCGATTGGGCCCGGGGACTGACGGAGCGGTTCGAGGCCGACGAGTGCACGATCGAGCCGGCCGCGCTCGAGCGCATCATCGAGCTGGGCGCCGGGCATCCGCGCGCGACGATGCGCATCGCCCAGCAGACACACCTCGTCTCCGTCCAGCTCGATACCCGAGTCCTCGACCTCGACATCGTCGAGCTCGGCTACAGAGCAGCGCTCGATGGCGACCTTCCGACCATGGAGCAGACGGTCGAGCAGATCAAGAGGCTGCACAAGAACGCGCTCCAGGTCGCGCGCGCGCTGGCCAAGGGCGATCCCGTGCCCAGACGCCTGCCGCCGGCGGTCCGCGACCGTGTGCTGAAGCTTCTGCTCCGCGCCGGCATCGTCGAGCACGTGACCCGCGGAGACTGGCGCATAGTCAACCCACTGTTCCGGGTCTATCTCAGCCAGCTCGATCCCCTGGCTTAGATATTTTACACAAACCTTGTGTAAAAATTTTATATCGTCTGTGTAAAAGCTGCCGGTGATCTCCGGCGCGGTGAGTCCCGTTTCCGGCCATCTCCGGCGCGGTGAGTCCCGTTTCCGGCCACCGGGGTGACACATTCGGCGGGGGCGGTGATCCATTCGGCGGTGGCCCATCCCTCACCCCTCGAAGGGAGCCAGCACCGCCCGTCGCTCGGGCACCCGCGAGCCCGGGTCGACCTCCAGCACGCGCAGCGCAGCATCTGGGCCCGCCGCCGTACGGGCCTGCCGGATCGCCTCGCGCAGACGGGCGGCGCGGGCGGCGGCGGGATCGTCCAATAGTCCCCTCTGATCGCTGGCCGGTGGTCCAAAACGCTCGATCGCCAGCCGCAGCACCTCGGCCGGTGCTGGCATGAGCGCCAACCGCGGGGCCAGGACCAGCCGCATGCGGAGGGGGTCGGCGAGCGCCTCGCGAAAGACCACCCGTTCGCGCCAGGTGCCGCTCTCGACCAGCACGGCGGAGACGACCACCGCCCGCAGCGTTCGCCCCCGACGCTCGCGCCGGGACAGCAGCCGATCGATGAGCAGTCCCAGGCCCTGCTCGAGCTGAATGCCCGATGCGACCTCCGGCAGCTCGAGCGATTCACGCAGGCGCTCCGCCGCAGGCCGGGGACGAAGCGCCCCATCACCCCCGCTGGCCAGCTCGTGGGCGGTGAGTCCCGCTGTGCCGAAGCGATCGGCAAGCGCCGCAGGCTGGAGGGCCGCCAATTCACCCAGCGTCCCGACCCCCAGGCGATCGAGCGCCTCCGGCAGATCGGCCAATCCAGGGCGCGCGCGCAGCAGGGCGACGGGCAGCGGGGCGAGGAAGTCGCGGGCCTGCGAGCGACCGCCGGTCACGATCACCGGCCGGCGGATCCGTGCTCTCGTGGCCGCGGCCACCGCGGCAAAACGCGATGGCGCCACCGCGAAGCGCGCCGGCGAGCGCAGCGACCGTCGCGCCGCGCCGAGCACCGCCTCAAGCCCACCATGCATTCGCATGAGGCCGCCCGCGTCAAAGCACACAAGCCCGGGTCGTTCGGGCTCGACGGCCGCACCGATCGACTCCAGGCGCACGAGCATCCGCTCCCAGAGGTCGGCAACGCCCGCGGGATCGGGCGGCACGAGACTCAGCTGAGGGCACCTGGCCAGCGCTTCCCCGAGCCGCATCCCGGGATGAACGCCGAACGCCTCGGCGGCGAGCGACACCTCCCCCACCTTCTGCGCACTACCCGGCTCGGGAGCCAGGGCGATCGGGTCTCGCAGCAGTCCGGCTCGATCCCCGACAGCGACCGTGAGCTGAAAACGGGGGAACAGGGCGCATACGATCATCAACGGCATGACCGAACATATGTTCGCAGGAAGCCTGGACGGACCGCCTTGCACGGCATCCCCCCGCCCCTTATCGTCGCCGGATGAGCTCAAATGGAACAGCAGACGTGCGCGGCCAGCGCATCCTGATCACCGGCGCGGCCCGTGGCATCGGCGCCGCGCTCGCCGAGAAACTCGCCGCCCAGGGCGCACGCCTTGCGCTCGTCGGGCTCGAGCCCGACAGGCTCGCGGTCGTCGCCAGCCGCTGCGGCGAGGGAACCTTCGTCGCCGAATGCGACGTGTCGGACAACGACCAGGTCGTCAAGGCGGTCGACGCCGCGGCCGAGGTCCTCGGTGGTCTCGACGTGGTCGTTGCCAACGCCGGGATCGCCACCGGCGGCCCGCTCCGCTCCCAGGACGTGCGTTCCTGGCAGCGGGTGATCGAGATCAACCTGCTCGGTGTGATGTACACCGACCGGGCGGCGCTGCCACATCTCGAGCGCAGCCGCGGATATGTGATCAACGTGGCCTCGGCTGCCGCGGTGGCCCGCGGGCCCGGAATGAGCGCCTACTGCTCGGCCAAGGCGGGCGTCGAGGCCCTCAGCGACTGCCTGCGCGTGGAGATGATGGGGCTTGGCGTGGGCGTCGGCGTGGCTTACTTCCTCTTTCTCGACACCGACATGGTCAACGACTCTGAGCGCGAGATGCCCCTCATGGCCAAGGCGAAGAGTGAGATGCCCAAGGTGTTCGCGCGCACATATCCCCTGGCCCCGGCGGTGGACGAGCTCGCGGCGGCGATCGCCGAGCGCCGGCGGCGTGTGTCCTATCCGCGCTGGTTCGTGAAGCTGCTTCCCCTGCGCCAGCTGCTCGCCTCCAAGCTGCTAGAGCGTGAGGCCGGCAAGCGTTCGCTCGAGGCGATCCGCGACCACGAGCAGATGGTGGCCGAACGCGGGGCGAGCGCGGCCTCGGCCAGCGAGCGCACCCGCGAGCTGGCCGGGCTGTAGGGGTCAGGTCGTGAACCTCGCCGACCTGGCCGTCAACGGCACTCGCGCTTCGCTGTCCACGCTGCGCGCCTTCGGCCAGCGGATCCCCGGCGCCGGAGAGGTCCTGGCCCACTCGCTCAAGGACGCGGTGCGGGGTCGCACAACGCTGATCACCGGTGCCTCATCGGGAATCGGGGAAGCCGCGGCGCTCGAGATCGGCGCCGCGGGTGGCACCGTGCTGCTCGTCGCACGCACGGAGGGCAAGCTCGAGCGGATCGCCAAGCGGATCGAGCGCCACGGCGGGACGGCCTACGTCCATGCCTGCGACCTCAGCGACAGCGATGAGATCGACCGGATGGCGAACGAAGTGCTCGAACGCCACGGCGGTGTCGACATCCTCGTCAACAACGCCGGCAAGTCGATCCGGCGCTCGGTCGAGCGCTCCTACGACCGCTTCCACGACTACCAGCGGACGATGCAGCTCAACTACTTCGGGCCGGTAAAGCTGATTCTGGACCTGCTGCCGGGGATGCGGGAGCGTGGCTCGGGCCACATCATCAACGTCTCGACGATGGGATTACAGACCAACACGCCGAGGTTCGCGGCCTATCTCGCCTCCAAGGCGGCACTCGACGCCTTCTCGCGCTCGATCGGCCCCGAGATCATCGGCGACGGCGTGCACATCACGACCGTCTACATGCCGCTGGTCAGAACGCCGATGATCGCGCCGACCAAGATCTACGATCGCTTTCCGACGCTGAGCCCCGAGGACGCGGCGAACATGATCAGCGACGCGATCAGAAGGCGGCCCAAGCGCGTGGCCACGGCGCTGGGCAACCTCGGCCAGCTCACCTATGCCGTCGCCCCGGGCGCCCAGGATCTGGTCATGAACCGGGCAGTCAAGCTGTTCCCCGAGGGCGAGCCAGAGAAGGAGACGGCCGAGCAGCGGGCGTTCGTGCGCGCCACCCGCGGCGTGCACTGGTAGGACCGCGCCCGTCCGGGCCCGCTTACCCCCCATAGCGTTACCCGCCGGCTCGGCCGGCCGAGGTGGGTAACGAAAACCGCCTCAGAGGCGGCTTTAGTTACCACCCCGGATTCCGGTCTGAGATTGGGGAACGGTTTGGGGGTGACGGGAACCACCTAGCAAGCGACGCTTTGGCAATAAGCGGATGGGCGAGCGGCGGAGGGGGACTCCCGGCGAACTTCTCCAGGAGCAGGTGAAAAGAATCCTGACGTCCCGCCCGGCTAGGGGTTGGTGATGTTGTGAACCTGGAACTCCTTGATGTCGGGCGGGGTTGTGAACGTCCGGTCGCCGAGCTCTCGCGCTGCCGGGCCAAACCCTGACTCCAGGAATCGGTCGAACGCCTCACGCGACTCCCAAAAGTCAATTATTCCCCAGCCCCCATCGATCGGGCCCGCCGCATGGAAGATCATCCCGGGGGGAGGGTTCTGATCGATCCGCATGTGGGAGTGCACCGCCCGGTACTGATCCTCGGTACCACCGTCGAACTTGATCCTCAGTCCAACCGCCATCGCGTCCTCCTTGCTGTCCGAGAGAGGGCGAGCCTATCCCCACCGACGCTGGCAAGGCAACACCACCGCGCCCTCATTGCGCCCAGCAATGGGCCGTCCCTGCCGGCGGCGCAACAACCCCGCAACAACCCCGCAACAACCGCGCAACGACCCCGCAACCACCCCCAGCCCGACGCCACCTACCCCTTACCAGCCCCCACCCTGATGCTTGATCCCACAACTACCTCGTGATAATCTTGCTCTTCGATCTATCCGAGGAGTCGAGATGAGACTTGAAGGCATTCACCACGTGACGGCGATCACGGCCGAGGCTCAGCGGAACGTCGACTTCTACGCAGGCGTGCTCGGCCTGCGGCTCGTCAAGAAGTCCGTCAACCAGGACGACACCTCCGTCTACCACCTCTTCTACGCCGACGAGAAGGGCGATCCGGGATCCGATCTGACGTTCTTCGAATATCCGGGGCTACCCCGCGGCCGGGCCGGCGCGGGTATGGTCCACCGGATCGTCTGGCGCGTGAGCTCAGCGGCCGCGCTCGACTTCTGGGCGGAGCGCCTATCGGCCAACGGGTATGACTCGCAGCGGGACGGTGACAGCCTGCGGTTCGCCGATTTCGAGGGACTCGAGCACGAGCTGCTGGTCGTCGACAGCCCCGATGAACCGCTGATCGCCGAGCATCCTGAGATCCCGGCCGAACTCGCGCTGCAGGGCTTCCATGCTGTACGGGCATACACGGCCAGCCCGGAGCGCAGTCGCGAGCTGCTTGAGCGCGGCCTCGGCTTCGCCACCCAGGACGACGGCTCGTGGGAGGTTCGCGGCGACCGGCGTGGGGGCCTGTACCTGTACGACACCCCGCCCGAGGAGCGTCCGCTGCAAGGCGCCGGCACCGTCCACCACGTCGCCTGGGCCTCGCCCCCGGAGGAGCTCGGCGCCTGGCGGGAGCAGGTGGCGGGCACGGGCGCGCACCCGACCCCGATCATCGACCGCCACTACTTCCGCTCGGTCTACTTCCGCGAGCCCTCGGGGGTGCTGTTCGAGATCGCCTCGATCGGTCCCGGCTTTGGGGTCGACGAGCCGCTCGACCGGCTCGGCGAGAAGCTCTCACTCACGCCGCAGTACGAGCACCTGCGCGAGCAGATCGAGCCCACCCTCACGCCGCTGATCAACCCGCGCGATACCTGGATCCAAAGATGAGCGAGCCGCAGTTCGGGATCTTCTTGATTCCGGACGCGGACAACTCCGAGCTGACGATTCAGCGCGCAGTGACGGCGGAGCAGCTGGGGCTCGACCTGATCGGCATCCAGGACCATCCCTACCAGCGCCGCTACCTCGACACGCTGTCGCTGCTCGCGTTCATCGCGGCCAGGACAGAGCGGATCCGTCTCACCCCGGACGTGGCCAACCTTCCCCTGCGTCCACCGGCGGTGCTCGCCAAGGCCGCAGCCACGATCGACGTACTCTCGGGCGGGCGCTTCGAGCTCGGGTTGGGCGCCGGCGGGTTCTGGGAGGCGATCGCGGCCATGGGCGGCCCCAGCCGGAGCCCCAGAGCGTCGGTCGACGCGCTCGAAGAGGCGATCGCCGTGATCCGGCTGATGTGGAGCGGCGAGCCGGTGGTCGAGTTCGAGGGCGATCACTATCGGGTCAAGGGCCTGAAGGCCGGGCCCGTCCCCGCGCACCCGATCGGCCTCTGGCTCGGCGCGTACGGGCCGCGCATGATCCGGCTCACGGGGCGCCTGGCCGACGGCTGGCTGCCCAGCGTGCCGCGTCTCCCGCTCGACGAGATTTCCGCGCGCCGGCGCGCGCTCGAGGCCGCCGCGCGAGAGGCCGGTCGGGATCCCAGGGCCATCCGGAGGATCGCCAACGTGAACGGACAGATCACCGCAGGCGACAGCGAGGGCTTTCTGCGCGGGCCGGCGGCCCAATGGGTGGACGACCTTCGTCGCCTGCGCGAGGACCACGGATTTGACTCGTTCATCTTCTGGGGCGACGGGGACGCGGACGATCAGCTGCGTCGCTTCGCGGAGGACGTCGTCCCGGCCGCGCGCGAGGCGCTGATCGGCGCCTGAGCTCGCGCCGCAGAGCCCCCGTCGACCCCGGTCGGTCTGCGAGCCTCGTCGGCCGCTAGCCGCTCAGGCCAAAGCGGGTCTGACCCGGATGCATCCGGCGCGGCCCCCTGCGGCGGCGTCGACGCACGGTCCCGGTAAACATCTCCGGGACGGTGCGCCGGACACAGGCCCGGAGCACTATCGCGTCGGCCACGGCGTACTGGTCCACCGAGTAGAGCGATTCGCCGACCAGTTGCTTGAGCACTTTGACGCGTTCTTCCATTTCTGAATCTCCTGCAGAGAGTGCATCGGCCTCTGGCGGCCGGGCTGAAGGAACCTAAACGAAGGTACGAGCAGCACTTTTCATGCCGCGGAGCCGATCAGGCGCCTGTGCGCTGCCCCCGTGAGGGGCCGGTAGCGCTCACCCGATGCGTCCCGGTACCAGGCCTGCGCGCCGTCGCCCGGCGCGGGTATCCCGGCCTCCCGCAGCGGCCCGGTGAGTGGCCGGAACCAGGTCGTGACGGGGATTCGATCGACCACGTGGACGATCGCTGGGCGCTCGCCGGCGGGCAGCGGGCGCAGCGCCGCCGTGATGTCGCTGAGCCGCAGCTCATGACCCGCGCGCGTCGTCACCGCGGCCACCGCGACCGGGAGCTCACGGCCGGGCGGCATCACGCCATAGGCCACGGCCAGGTCGACCGCCGGCAGGTCGCCGAGGGCGTCCCTTATCGGACCCGCGAAGACCGGCCCCTCTGCGGTGTGGATGACGTCGGCGACGCTGTCGATGCGCCAGAAGTCGCCGTCGCCGTCGCGGCGAAACAGATCACCGGTGAGAAGCCAGGCGTCGTCGCGCGCGAACACTGCACGCAGCGGCGTCGTGCTCGTGACGTCGCTCGGGCTCACGCGCGCGAGCAGCATGCCGATCTCGTCGGGAGCGCACTGGCGCGCGAAGCCGTCCGCGCCGAGCGCGAGGCTCCCCTCCTCGAGGTCGTAGGCCGCGATTCTCACCTCCGCGCTACCGGGCAGGGGCCTTCCCATCGCCCCGGGCTTGACCGCGCGCAGGTTGACGAGGATCGCGCCGGCTTCCGTGGAGGCGTAGAACTCGAGCACGCGCGCCGGGCTGAAGCGCTTCTGCACTCGCCGCCACAGGCCGCGCGGCATGCCCGAGCCGATGAACAGGCGCAGCGCATGATGGCGCTCGCCCGGATGCGGCGGCGCCTCGACCAGGTCGTGCAGGAGCGTCCACGTGTAGGAGGCCACCGTCACCCCGTAGCGGCGGGCCTCGTCCCAGAAGGTCGCGGGGTCGAAGGTCGAGGCCATGGCGAGCCGAGCACCGCCAGCAATCGCTCCGCCGATCGACATCATCAGGCCCGAAGGGTGATAGAGCGGCGTGACGCTGTACACGGTGTCGGCCGAGGTGAGCGCCGCCGAGGAGGCGGTGCCGAACGCCGAGAGCGCCCAGCGGCGGTTGGTGATCCGGTTGACGCGCGTGTGCTCGCCCTCGCCCGTGAAAGTGACGGCCGCGAGATCACTCGCCCGCCCCGGGTTGGCCCGGTACCACTTGGGCAGCTCAACGGCATCGGGGTCGATCTGCTCCATGTCGGTGGCCAGTGGCACGCCAAGGTCGCGCGGGCCACCGCCGCCGCCGAGCACAAAGGTGTGGACCGCGCCTAGACCGGCGACGAGCGATGCGCGCTCGGGGTCGGAGATGATGCGCGTCGTCTGGCCGAGCGTCGCCTCGCGAGCGATATCGCCGTCCGGGCGCAGCAGCACCGAGACCGCGCCCAGACGGCTGATGGCCACGACGAGCGCGAGCGCGCTCGGGCGCGTGCCCATGAGCACACCCACGTGCTCGCCCTGGCGCACGCCGATCGAGATCAGGCCGCGCACCACGTTGTCGATCCGCTCGTTGATCTCGCGTGCGTTGTACGCGCGGTCCTCATAGAGGAAGAAGATGTCCCGCGGGGCCCTGCTCGCGCGCTCCTGCACGAGCAGCCCAAGCGAGATGCGCGTGCTCGGCTGGATCTGCTCCAGGCGCACGAGGCGCGGAAGCTGCCCGGCCGTCTCACGCGCCAGCTCGCGGACGCCGCGCAGCGTGCGCACGCCGGTGCCGAGCATCGAGCGGGCCACGCCGAGTCCGACGCCGCCCATCAGCTCGAGCCCGTAGCCCACGCGGTTGGCCACGGGCTTGGCCAGCTCGAGCGCGGCATCCTCCTGGACGGACTCGATCTCCGGGGGCCGCTCTGGCTGCTCACCCGAGCGCCAGCGCGCCCAGCCCGCGACCAGCGGCCAGGTCGTCGTCGTGGACTTCGAGCCGACGACGAGACCGAAGTGACCGGCCCGCAGGGCGACCTCGTACACCTCGGCCCGGGGCGCGGCCAACCGGATCGCCCGCACGCCCGGGGCGGGGGCGATCTCGTCGACCGTGCCGACGAAGTAGAGGATCGGGCATTCGATGTCGGCGAGCGTCACGAGCCGGTCGTCGATCACGAAGCCGCCCTCGAGCAGGCGATTGTGGGCCACGAACTGGTGCATGAAGTCCGCCATCGCCGGGCCGGGCCAGGCCACCCAGCCGTCGGCCTCGAGGAAGCGCCTCTGACGCTCGCGCGGCAGCAGCGCCTCGCGGTCGTGCAACTGGAGGATGAACTCCGCCCGCGCGCGCAGCGACTTCACCGGATCGATCATCCGGAACCCATTGCGACTCATCCAGGCGGGCACGGCCCGGCCTGCGAAGACTCGATCGGCGATCACACCGGCGGCGCCCGCGGCGAGCTGCTCGGGGATCCCGAAGGGGACCCCCGCCCGCGTGTCGACCGGACTGCCGAAGGTGATCAGCGACTCGAGGCCCTCGCCGCGCCGGTAGGCCGCGGTCTGATAGCAGAACATCCCGCCCTGCGAATAGCCACCGAGGTGCACATCGCGGCCGGTCACGGCGCGCACGCGGTCGACCGCGTCGGAGACGGCGAGCACGTGGTCGGCCAGGGTTCGCTCGAGCCCACCCTCCTCCCGCTCGGGCGCACCGAAGTCGACGACCCAGGGATCGACGCCGTGCTCTCTGAGCAACGTGACCGCGCTGCTCGACGGCGACACGTCGTAGACCTCGGCGGCGAGCATCATCGGCGGCACGAGCACCACCGGCGGCCCGGCGGCGTCATCCTCGGCGTAGTAGCGCCGCAGCCGGTAGACGCGCTGCTCGGAGACGACCTCGTATGGCGAGGCCTCCTCGTCGGTCGCCAGGCCCCCGAAGCGCGCGACCTCGAGCGCGTTCTGGGCTGCCGCACCGAGCCGCGAAGCCGGGCGCGTGATGGTCTTCGGGAGGAGATCCATGGGGCTGCGCACATCTTCGCCCAACTCGGATCGCGATGCAGGGACCGCTATTGTCCCGTTGCCAACAAGCGATCCGGGACGGTGTGCCAACAATGATCGGGACAGAGCTCGAAACGGTCAGACTCGAAACCCAAGGCGCCGTCGCCTACATGCTGCTGAACCGGCCTGAGGCCCTGAACGCCTGGACCGAACAGCTGGGCCGCGACATGCTCGAGGCGCTCGACCGAATCGCGCAGGACGACGAGATCCGCTCCGTCGTCATCACCGGTGAGGGCCGGGCGTTCTCCTCGGGAGCCGACCTGAAGGCCGGCGGTGAGCTCGGGCAGAACGGTAAACCCGATGTCCTGACCCGCTTGCGCACCGTCTACAACCCGGTGATCTTGAGCATCCGCACGCTGCCCAAGCCGGTGATCGCGGCCGTCAACGGTCCGGCCGTGGGGATCGGGTGCTCGCTGGCCCTGGCCTGCGACCTGATCGTGGCGGGCGAATCGGCCTACTTCCTGCTCGCCTTCGTGAACATCGGTCTGGGTCTCGACGGTGGCGCCTCGGCCACGCTCCCGGCGCGCGTCGGGCACACCCGAGCCGCCGAGATCGCCATGCTCGGCGAGCGCATCCACGCGGATCAGGCACTCGCATGGGGGCTGGTCAACCGGGTCGTGGCCGACGCGGAGCTCGGTTCGGCCGTCGGCGGGCTCGCGGAGCGTCTCGCGGCCGGACCTCCCGGATCGTACGCGTCGATCAAGCGCACCCTGAACGAGCAGCTCTACGCGACGCTCGACGAACTGGTCGACCTCGAGGCTGTGCTTCAGCAACAGCGCGCCGAGTCCTCTGACTTCATGGAGGGAGTGCTGTCGTTCGTGCAGAAGCGCGCCCCCAAGTTCACCGGTTCCTGACCAACGTGCGGCCACGGTAGGGTGCGCCTATGAATCTCGCCAGCATCCTCACCGAATCCGCGCAGCGCGACCCCGAGCACGTCGCGCTGAAGCTCGATGACGCTGACCTGACCTACGCCCAACTCGACGAGGGCTCGGCGCGGGTCGCCGGCCTGCTGCGCGCCAAGGGAATCGAGCCCGGCGATCGCGTGGGCATCATGCTGCCCAACGTTCCGTACTTCGCGGTCGTGTACTACGGGGTGTTGCGCGCGGGCGGCATCGTCGTGCCGATGAACGTGCTGCTCAAAAGGCGTGAGGTCGCGTTCTACCTGCGCGACCCGGAGGCCAAGCTCCTGTTCGCCTGGCACGGCTTCGCCGAGGATGCCGAACAGGGGGCGCAGGACGCCGGTGTGGAGTGCCTGCTGGTCAAACCGGGTGAGTTCGAGCAGCTGCTCGCCGATGCCGAACCGGTGCGCGAGCTCGTCGAGCGCGCCGACGACGATACGGCCGTGATCCTCTACACGTCGGGCACGACGGGGACGCCCAAGGGCGCCGAGCTCACCCAGGCCAACCTGCACCGGAACTGCCTGGTCGCGCGGGGCCTGTGGAACCTCGATGCGGAGACGATCACGCTCGGCGCGCTACCGCTGTTCCATTCCTTCGGCCAGACCTGCTCGATGAACGCCACGATGGCCGCCGGCGGCACGTTGACGCTGATCCCGCGCTTCGATCCGGTCAAGGCGCTTGAGATCATTCAGCGCGATCGTGTCAGCGTCTTCCTCGCCGTGCCGACGATGTACGGCGCGCTGCTTCATCAGGAGAACCGCGACGACTACGACACCTCGACGCTGACGCTGTGCGGCTCCGGCGGTTCGGCGATGCCCGTCGAGTTGATGCGCGGGTTCGAGCAGGCATTCAACTGCAAGGTCCTCGAGGGCTATGGCCTGTCCGAGACCTCGCCGGTGGCGTCGTTCAACCACCCCGACCGCGAACGCAAGCCCGGCTCGATCGGAACTCCGATCGAGGGCGTGGAGATGAAACTCGTCGACGATGAGGGCAACGATGTCGCACCGGGCGAGGTGGGTGAGATCGTCATCCGGGGCCACAACGTCATGAAGGGCTACTGGAACAAGCCGGACGCGACGGCCGACACGATCCGCGACGGATGGCTGTACACGGGCGACATGGCCAAGGTCGACGAGGACGGCTACTACTTCATCGTGGACCGCAAGAAGGACATGATCATCCGCGGTGGCTACAACGTCTACCCGCGGGAGATCGAGGAGGTGCTGTACGAGCATCCGGCCGTGCGTGAGGCAGCGGTCGTCGGTGTCCCGCACGACGAGCTGGGCGAGGAGGTCGGCGCGGCGGTCGTGCTCAAGGACGGCCAGCACACGAGCGCCGAGGAGCTGCGCGACTACGTCAAGCAGCAGGTAGCGGCCTACAAGTATCCGCGCCAGATCTGGTTCTACGACGAGCTTCCCAAGGGCCCGACGGGCAAGATCCTCAAGCGCGAGATCGAGTCGCCGCAGTCGGATTGACCGCGCCGGTCCAGATCCGGCCCGCCGGGCCCGAGGACGTGGGAACCGTGATGTCACTAATCAGGCAGCTCGCCGAGTACGAGCGCGCGCCCGGGCAGGTGCGGGGGAACGAGGAGCTGCTCAGCGACGGACTCTTCGGCCCGCACGCCAACGCCGAGGCCGTGCTAGCCGAGCTCGACGGCAAGGCGATCGGGTTTGCCCTCTTCTTCCATACGTTCTCCACCTGGGAAGCGCGTCGCGGACTCTGGCTCGAGGACCTGTTCGTCCTCCCGGAGCACCGTCGCGGCGGGATCGGACGCATGCTGCTGGCGCATCTGGCCCGCATCGCGCTCGAGCGTGGCTACGCGCGCTTCGAGTGGACGGCACTGGACTGGAACACGCCGGCGCTCGATTTCTATGCTGCGCTGGGCGCCCGCGTCATGGTTCAGTGGCGGACGCTGCGTCTCGAGGGCGAGGCGCTCGAGCGACTCGGATCCTCCTGAACAGCCTCAGAAGGGCAGGCTGAGCACCTCGACGTCACCGGGAGGCCAGCTCGCGGCGGCCTTCAGCGCCCGCCACATGGTGCTCTGCGGCAGCGTGACCATGCCCCGGGGCTGCTGCACGGAAACGCCGCCTTGGATCACGGCAAAACCGAAGCGCTCATAGAGCGCGACCTTGTCGGCGAGGCAGAACAGCAGTGCGATCGCGGGCCCCAGCGTCTGCGCACGGGCCAGCCCGGCCTCGATGACCGTGCGTGCGTGGCCATGTCCGCGGTGGCTGGGGGCGACGATCACCCCGCCGATGCCGAGCACGTCGAACGGCTCCCCGCCCGCGACCCGGACCTGCACCGGCACGAAACCCAGCGAGGCGACCATTCGCCCCCCGGCATCACGAAGCCCGACATGCTGATCCTTGGCCCGCCACTGAAGCGGCGGGTCGGTCGTCCCGAACGGGTTGAGCTCACCGCCCTCGAGCTCGACGCGCTGGCCCTCGGTGAGGCTGCCGTATTCGATGATCTCCATCATCGACGGGGCGTGCGCCGGCGCCAGCGCGCCGGCGCATGGCCTTCTCCTCAGCCGCCGTTGTCGCCGGGGGCGTGAGCCGTGAAGCTCAGCACCTGCTGGATGCCACTCGGACGGTTGGTGTAGCGCATCGTGATCAGCTGGCTCAGCGGCGCGAAGTGGATCTGCTCGCGCTTGGCATCCGAGCGCCAGGCGCTCGGATTCGGGCCCTGCGAGGCGGCCAGCTGCTTGCCAGCCGTATCGATCGCATTCCACAGCAGGGCGCGGCATCGCTTGAGGCTGCCGGCGCCGCAGTAGCGGATGTTGAACGCCCCGCGCACCCGCTGGCCGAGGATCGAACGCAGATCCTTATCCATGTAGATGTGCCAGCCGGTGTACTGGCCGGCCGGAGGCAGGTCGTACTGGCTGTCGAACGTGGCCAGCTGGGCCGACAGGGTCGGGCCGAGCACCGACGACGCCCAGGCGTTGGCCAGCAGCGGCCACGAGACGTCCATCACGGCCGCACCCGGATCGGTGATGTTGCCGTTGCCGTTCGGATCCGTTCGGTCCAAGCGGCTGCCGCCGTGGGCGTGCCAGGCGTCGAGCAGCGCGAGCATCTTGGCTGCCCGCGCGCTGGGCGCGCGTCCGGTGCGCAGGAGCTTCGAGAGCACGGGCTCGAAGGTCATCTCGCGCACGTCCTGGGTCGCAGCCGCGTTCATCGCGGCGACGAGCTTGGCCGGCGTGAGGTTGCGGCCCGTGCCCAGGTTGTTCAGCAGCAGATCGACGCGCTGCAGGGCGCCCAGCGACCAGTTGTCATCGGGCGCCTCGTAGCCGGCCTGGGGCCGGTTGTTCCAGTTGACGATCTGGCCGTTTGGGGGGTTGATCCCCTGCGGATGGTGCTTGAAGTCAACCGTGCCCTTCCACTCCTCGCCGCCCCGACCGTCGATCGGCAGAGCCGGGTCGACGTTCGAGGGCCGGATCGGGATCAGACCACTGGTGAAGACGCCGATGTTCTTGTCGTCGACCCAGAACGAGTTGAAGGTCTGGGGCGTCAGGTTGGCGGCGTGGAAGAACTGGTGCACGTTGTGAACCAGTCCGTGGCTGAGGTCGTGGTAGAAGAGCAGGTCGAGCGCGTCCTTGCCGTAGCTCGAGCGCCTGCGGGACAGGGCCACCGTGCGTCCGTGGACGCGGGCGTAGCCGAACACCGAGCCGTGCACGGTTCGGTAGAAGACGAACTCCTTGCCGTCCAGGCTGCCGGCGTCGAAGCGCTGCATGGCCAAGCACTTGCCCCGGAAGACGTAATGGAGCTTGTCCCCGCCGCAGAGCGTCTCGACGTACGTGTCGATCTGGTCGAGTCCGGCCGAGGTCAGCGACCAAGCCGAGTCCTGGCTGCGTCCAATGAAGATGTAGCCCGGGAAGGGAGCCGCCGACACGCCTCGCGTGTGGATCCCGGGTCCGTTGAGATCCATCTCGATTGTCAGCCCTGGGTAGTAGTAGCCGATCTGCGGGCCGGCCACCATGATCGGATGGTGGTTCCTGGAGCGCGAGCCGGAGACGAGCAGCGCGTTGCTGGCGTGGGTCCGTGCGGCACGGGCCACGTCGACGGCCTGCGTGGCCGCCGCGGTCAGGCTGTTGTTGTCCAGCACGACGTTTCCGCTCGTGCTCTTCGGCCGGGGCTGGAGCTGGACCGAGCCCGGGACGCTGGCCGGCGCCTCGGGGTCATAGGCCTCGCGCAGATCGTTGAAGGCGCGGCCACCACGGGTCCTGCCAAGCTTGCTCGTCAGGCCCGAGAGGAACTCCGAGCGCACCGCCTCGTCGCCCCCGCCCTCGCCCACGAACTGGTCCTTGAGCGCGTTCAGGGCGTAGACGTCGGTGCGGGTGAAGGGCGCTCCGCCGCCGTGGGCGTTCTGGTAGGCGTTCATACCCTGCAGGTAGACGTCGATGTCGTGCAGGACCGCCTGGCCGCGGGCTCCGGAGGCCTCGAGCGCCTGGGTCTGCGTCGTGTTGACCTCGTTCACGGTCTGGGCGCTGGGCTTGAACGTCTTGAGGCCCGAGACGAGGCCCAGGGCGTCCAGGCCGGGCGCGTCGATCGCTGCCACGAGCGAGTCGTAGCGGGCCTGCGAGAGCAAGAGGCCCCGGTCCTCCACCTCCACCCAACCGGTGGCCCAGGTCACGTCGTCCACGGTCTGCCCGGTGATGTGGGGAACATCGAAGCGATCGCGAACGATCGTCACGCCCGGACGCGGCACGGACTCGGTCGTGAGCGGCCCCGAATTGGCCGTCCCGAGCGGCTCGGGCTTGAAGTAGTTCGGCAGCTGCGCGTCGGTGACGTGGTTGAAGAGCGGGGTCAGCGCGTTGTACATCTGGGCTTGTGTGTCGGCACCCGGAGGCGCGGGGACGGAACCCGGGGCACCCGAGGGAACGATGTCCATCGCGGTGCCGGCGTAATCGGCGGCGGAGGCCACGGCGGGCATCACGGCGCACGCGACCAGCAGGACAACGCACCTCTTCAGCACAAAACGCACAGCAGCCATTCGCATCCTCTCTCTGGACGGTTCCCCGTCAAGCACCCTACACGGCGGCGGTGGGCTCGGACGCACTACTTGCGCCGGACGCGTGCCACGGTCCCTCGGGGACGCGTAACAACGGTCCCGCCGGGACGCGCGGCTGCAAATGGAAAGGCCCCGCCTGGCGGGGCCTTTCGGTAGCAGGCCTGTAAGCCGGATTTTGTCCTGGGCGTGGCCGCCTGAGCGGCCCAGCCCTTGAGCAACCATCCATCTGCGCGGCCTACCCGGACCTTGGCGGGCAACCTACAAACGGTCCTGCTTGGCCTAGCATCAAGTGGGGTTTACCTGGCCGCCGCGTCACCGCGACGCCGGTGCGCTCTTACCGCACCATTTCACCCTTACCGGCCTGGAGCTCTGCAGCGGCCCCAGGCTTAGGCGGTGTTATTTCTGTGGCACTTTCCCGCGGGTTTCCCCGGGTCGGCGTTACCGACCACTCTGCCCTTTGATGTCCGGACTTTCCTCGAAGGTCGAATCACCTCCGCAGCTGCTCAGCCTGCCTGACCGAGTCTAGCCCCTGCCGGCGGGCCTGGCCAGGGCATCGCGTCCTTAGCTTGGTCGCGGATTTATGTGGACCTGGATCTGGAGCGAAGTAACCTCGAGGACATGGAACTGCTTCCGCGTCACGAACAGCTATTGCACGGCCACCGCATCTCCTACCGCATGGGCGGCGAGGGCCCCGCGCTCGTGCTGGTGCACGGCATCACCTCGAGCGCCGAGACCTGGAACTCGGTCGCCTCGGTGCTGGCCGAGCGATTCACGGTCATTGCGCCGGACCTTCTCGGCCATGGCGAATCCGCCAAGCCCGCCGGCGACTACTCGATGGGGGCCTACGCCAGCGGTCTGCGCGACCTCCTGGTCGCAGTCGGCATCGAGCGCGCGACGATCGTCGGACATTCGCTCGGTGGCGGGATCGCCATGCAGTTCGCCTATCAGTTCCCGGAGCGTTGCGAGCGCCTGGTGCTCGTCTCGAGCGGCGGCCTCGGCCGCACCGTCCACGTGCTGCTCCGCGCGGCGACGCTGCCCGGGTCGGAGCTCGTGCTGCCCCTGCTCACGAGCTCGCGCGTGCTTTCCGCCGGGCGCCGGGCGGGTGGCCTGATCTCGAAGGTCGGCCTGAGCGTGCCCACGGATCTGCTCGAGATGGCCCGCGGTCACGCATCGCTCGCGGACCCCGAGGCTCGCGGCGCGTTCATCCACACCCTCCGGGCGAGCATCGGCGCGCGCGGTCAGCGGGTTGACGCGCGTGACCGGCTGTACCTGGCCGGCGACATGCCAACGCTGATCATCTGGGGCCGCAACGACCCGATCATTCCCGTCGGTCACGGCGTCAGGGCCGCGGAGCTGATCCCGGGCAGCCGCCTGGAGGTCATCGACGGCGCGGGCCATTTCGCCCACATCGACGCGCCGCTTCAGTTCGTCACCGTGCTGCAGGACTTCGTGACCAGCACCTCGCCCGCGACCTCGGATGCGGCAGCCTTCGCGGCCGCGCTGGTCGGCGCCGTCGACTGAGCTCCGGCGCCGGACGGCTGATCAGCTGATGCTGGTCAGGCAGTCCGCGCAGCGACCGCCGATCGGCAGCGCGTGCACGCCGTACGCGGGGGCCATCGGGCCTCCGCAGACCGGGCAGTCGGCGACGACGTGGACGGTGAGCCTCTCCCAGACCCCGGACAGCAACTCGTCCAGCGTCGGCCCACCCCCCGCACCGTCGGGCTTCGAAGACAGGTTCATGGCCTGTCCACGCCGCGGGGTGACCCTGTTACCCCGAGTTCGATCGGCCCGCGCCAGCCCGAGCGAGCGCTCTGCGGTGAGTGATCTCACCTGACGCTCCCTGGCGGTCGAGCTCCAGAGGTGATCGTGGCGCCGTTCATGGGATGCTCCGCATCAGACCGACGACGCGCCCGATCACCCGCACGTCGCGGCTGCGGATCGGCTCCATCGTCGCGTTCTCGGGCTGCAGCCGCACATGGTCGGCCTCCTGGAAGAAGCGCTTGACGGTCGCCTCCTCGCCGACGAGGGCCACGACCACCTCGCCGTCGATGGCGGTCTCCTGCGGACGCACGACGACGAGATCGCCCTCAAGGATGCCTATGTCGCGCATCGACTCGCCGCGCACGCGCAGCAGGTACTCGCCGTCACGACCCCCTGCAGCCTCGGGCGTCTGGATGTAGTCCTCGATGTTCTCCTCCGCGAGCACCGGCTGACCCGCGGCGACCTGGCCGACGAGCGGGAGCCCGGGACGCACGAAGCTGCGCACGCCGGCCGCAGCGCGATCCATCAACTCGATCGCACGAGGCTTGGTCGGATCGCGGCGCAGCAGGCCGATCCGCTCGAGATTCGCGAGGTGCGCGTGCACGGTCGAGGATGACGCCAGGCCCACCGCCTTGCCGATGTCGCGCACGGTGGGCGGATACCCGTACTTCGCCGAGTAGCGCTTGATGAAGTCGAAAATCTCCTGCTGGCGCTTGGTCAAATCCATCCGTCCGCTCCTTGCTCGGTTTGGCCCGAAAGGGTTGGAGGGCCGTGTCTCACGAACATGTGTTCGTCCACTGTACCGGTCCCTCAGGACGGACTCAAGCCGAGGGGCCGCGGCTATACTGGCCGCCCCACGCGCCTGTGGCGGAATTGGTAGACGCGCAAGGTTGAGGGCCTTGTGGACTGAATGGTCCGTGGAGGTTCGAGTCCTCTCGGGCGCACTGGGAAAGCCCCGCGATTGCGGGGCTTTTCGTGTCCATTCAGCACGTCCATACTGACTCTCGGACAACGCGGTGGACGTACAGTGAGCACAAGCTTGCATAGAGGCAGCTGGGTGGTGCGGTGGCGTCACTCATCGGGCTATCGCCGGGCGCGACGGTTCGCGGCCGAGGAGGCAGCGCGTTCGTCCGATGAAGCCTTGGCCGACGACACGGTCACGAGCTAGGGCGATGTCCAAGATAGGGCGCTCCGGAAGCTCTCGATGTTGCTCTGCTGAGCGTGACGCTCCGTGAGAACAGCGACGATTCCGCAGATCAGGTCCACGCCGATGGTCGCGATGACGATGGCGACGAGGCGATCCCGCAACCGGTGGTGCGTGTCGTCGCTGCCCAGGCGACATTGCGGGTCTCCTGGCCAGCCGATGTGACGCTATGTGCTCCGGGTCATTACGACGTGGTGGTGTGGCCCGGCTTGGCGCCTGCGGGTAGGCTCCGTGGATGGCGTTGGGCTTCGTCGAGCGCGTCGATGGATTGGCTGGCAAGGGCATCGAGGTCGCGACTGGTAGGCACCACCGTCGCCGGCTGCAGCGGGTTGGCCGGATCGATCAGTTAGATCCTCCGGACAGCCCATCGCTGTGGGCCGCCGGCGACCCGCCGCCGCGCACCGGGGGCGCGCTCGACGTGTTGGTTGACGGCGGGGAAGCCCTACCCCTTATCGCCGAAGCGCTGTCCGGCGCTCACTCGCACGTGCATATCGCCGGGTGGCACGTCACGCCCGATTTCGGGCTGACGCGCGATGATCGAGCGTCGCGGCTGCGCGATCTGCTCGGTGATCTGGCGGAGCGAGTTGAGGTCCGGGTGCTGCTGTGGGCGGGCGCGCCGGCGCGGGCCTTTACGCCGGCTCGCGCGGCTGTGCGCCGGGTGCGCGAGGAGCTGATCCGCGGCACCCGGGTGCGGTGCGTGCTTGATTCCCACGAGCGGCCGATGCATTGCCACCACGAGAAGCTGGTGATCGTGGATGGGGAGCTCGCGTTCGTTGGCGGTATCGATCTGACCTCGTTGGGCGGCGATCGTTTCGACACCAGCGATCATCCGATGCGTGGCCGCCTCGGATGGCACGATGCCTCCAGCCGCGTACAGGGGCCGGCGGTGGCCGACGTAGCGGCGCACTTCGCGGCCCGCTGGCGCGAAGCGACCGGCGAGGGAATCGAGCAGCTGCGGCCGCCAGCCACCGCCGGCGACGGTGGAGCTCCAAGTGGTACGGACCGTCCCTGACAAGATCTACAACTTCTTGCCCCAAGGTGACTTTCGCGTCTTGGAGGCGTACACGCGCGCGCTGCGCTCGGCTCGCAAGTTCGTCTATCTCGAGAGCCAGTTCCTGTGGTCAGCGCAGGTGGTCGAGATCCTCGCCGGCAAGCTTCGCGCGCCACCGAGCGAGGACTTTCGCGTCGTCGTGTTGTTGCCCGCAAAGCCGAACAACGGCGCCGACACGACACGCGGTCAGCTGGGGGTGCTGGCTAACGCTGACAATGGCGGCGGGCGCTTTCTGGCGACGACGATCTCCGCCCGCAGCGGCGGGCTTAGCGGGCCCTTGTACGTGCACGCCAAGATCGGGATCGTCGACGACACCTGGCTGACGATAGGTTCGGCGAACCTCAACGAGCACTCGTTCTTCAACGACACCGAGATGAACATCGTGACCTGCGACCCCACGGTCGCGCGCGAGACCCGGCTACGACTCTGGGCCGAGCATCTGGAGCACCCGGTCAAGGAGGTCTCCGGCCCGCCAGCCCACGTTATCGATCAGTTATGGCGCCCGATCGCCCACGAGCAGCTCGAGCGCCAAAAGCGCGGCGCACCCCTGACCCATCGACTGCGCGAGCTCCCCGGCGTCTCGCGCCGCACAATGGCGCTGCTCGGACCAGTCCATGGCCTGCTTGTCGACGGGTAAGCCGGCGCGGGGCTCACCACCCTCGGGATCGTCGTCCTGGCCGAGAACCCACACACCTGACCCGAGTCCCGACCCGCGCCAGCGACCCACACTCGCCACCGGCCAACACTTCGAGATCCGCGCAATGCCAGCCAACGCGAGATGGCGAGCGCTGACCGGATTGGGGCGGAGAAACGACATCCAACTCCGCAGCGACTCCCACCGAGGTCGTCCCGGCACCCGTAGAACGCGCCCCGACTACGCACTGTCCTCGGCACGAGCGGATACCCTTAAGCGTGGAGGGCACCGCATGAGGTCGGCCTAACCGGGCGGGCAGCACAACCTGACTTCCGAGGTTTTCATCAACCCGGAGGTATATATGCCCGACGCACTGGTTTCGCACAATTCGATCGCTAAGCAAGGGAATCCGCTCGCTCCTGCGCTCTTGTGCTCGTGGACGAACGGCGGTTCGGACGCGGCCTGGGTGCACGTCGCGGGGGAGCTCTGCCTCGCGACAGTGCCGCGCCTCGCACGGACGCTCAGCGAGCCCCGGTTGCAAACGCGTCTGGTGGTCCTCGACCTCCGCGAGGTCGAGCAGATCGACGACGCTGGCGTGCACGCCCTCGTCAACGCCAGCGTCCGCGCTCGCCAGGCCGGCCGCCGGCTCGTTCTGGTGCGCGGACCCAAACAGGTCGACCGGGCTTTCACCGCGACGTCAACGGCCGGCCTTCGGCGACTGACCGGAACCTCCGAAGCAGTCGAGATCGACGACCCGACCCCAAGCGAGCCGCCCGCCCTCCGACTCGCCAAACAAGATCTCGTTTAATCGACATCAACCGGGCGCCGGGCGGACGTGCCGAAGCTACCGCTAGGCGATGTCCGTCACGATCGTCGAGCCGTACACGTCCGTCTAGGCATCGTTGTTAAGGAAGCCCAAGCGGGCGGGGCGCGCCAGGGCTCGCGGACGCCGAGGTTCACCGGCGGAGTGGGAATCGGTCGGCGCTGAAGCAGACAAAGCGCCGGCAGCCCGTCGTTCGGCAGCCCGCGGCGCATCGGTAGACGGCAGGGCGCGGCACCGGGTTGCCGAGGCACTGAAGAGCGAGGGCCTTGTGGACTGAATGGTCCGTGGAGGTTCGAGTCCTCTCGGGCGCACTGGAAAGCCCGCGCGATTGCGGGGCTTTTTAGTTGAAGCGGCACTTGCTGAGGCGTCCGGGCGGGCAGGATCGTGCATGCACCGCGCTCAGACACTGTGGTGCTCGCACCATCGTCGGGCCGCGATTGCTGTGGGAGCATCGTTCACACGCGGACAACAACGAAGGGACCGACCGATGGCAGCCACGACGAGGCGCACGGCGAAAGACGGGGCTCCGGCCGCGAGCAAGCGGAGAGCGGCGAAGCAGGCCCAGGTGGTGGTGCCGCACCTAACCGTGTCCGAACGCGTTGCCCGTGGCAAGGCGGCGCGGGCAGAGGTGCCGCGCTCGTCTCACGCGACCTTCGAACCCTCGGCGAACCGACCGGACCCGGTTGAGCTGCTCGAGCGTCAGGCCAAGACGCGCGTGCCGGAGCTGGTGCCGATTCGTTACGGCCGGATGCTCGTCTCGCCGTTCACGTTCTACCGCGGCGCCGCGCTGATCATGGCCCATGACCTCGCCGGAACGCCGCGCTCGGGGCTGACCGTGCAGGCCTGCGGGGACGCTCATCTGTCGAACTTCGGCGTCTTCGCCTCGCCCGAGCGGAAGCTGGTGTTCGATGTCAACGATTTCGACGAGACGCTGCCCGGCCCGTGGGAGTGGGATGTCAAGCGTTTGGCGGTGAGCATGCTGATCGCGGCGCGCTCGAACGGTTTTCGCGCCAAGGAGCAGGAGCGGATCGTGCTCGACACGGTCGGTCAGTACCGGACCGCGATGGCCGAATTCGCCGGGATGAAGAACCTCGACGTGTGGTACGCGCACCTGGATATCGAGGACGTGCTCAAGGACTACGCCGCGCAGTTCAAGCCGAAGATCGTCAAACGAGCGGACAAGCAGCTCGCGAAGGCGCGCACTAAGGACAGCATGACGGCCTTCTCGAAGCTGACCCATATGGTCGACGGACAGCCGCGGATCATCGATGAGTCGCCGCTGATCGTGCCGATCGACCAGCTCGCGCAGGGTGAGGGTCGCGCGGAGCTTTTCGAGTCGCTGCACGGCCTGCTGCGTGAGTATCGTGGGACGCTCGAGTTCGACCGGCGGGTGCTGCTCGAGCAGTTCGAGCTGACCGACTTCGCGCGCAAGGTGGTCGGGGTCGGGAGTGTGGGCACGCGCGCGTGGATCGCGCTCTTGTTCGGCCGCGACGGACAGGATCCGCTGTTCCTGCAGATGAAGGAGGCCGAGGCGTCGGTGCTTGAGGAGTTCGCCGGCCGCAGCGAGTTCTCCAATCACGGCGAGCGGGTGGTCGTCGGGCAGCGATTGATGCAGGCCACAAGCGACATCTTTCTCGGCTGGCTGCACGTCGACTCCGGGCTCGACGGCAAACCGCGCGACTTCTACGCGCGGCAGCTGAAGGACTGGAAGGGCTCAGCCGAGATCGAACAGATGGTCCCCAAGGGCATGGCCACCTACGGCAAGCTCTGCGGCTGGACGCTCGCGCGCGCACACGCCCGCAGCGGCGACCGGATCGCGATCGCCTCCTACCTCGGAAACAGCGCCAGCTTCGACAAGGCGATCGTCGAGTTCTCAAAGGCGTACGCCGACCAGAACCAGCGCGATTACGACCGCCTCACGGCGGCCGTGGCCGCGGGTGAGATCGTGGCGGAACCGGGGCTGTAGCCGAAGCCCACAGAAGACGGCAACGCAGGCAAGCTCGTCTCACCGGAACCGGACTCGAAGCCCCGAGCCGGCGGGCTATCGCCCGGGGCGCCGGGCAAAGTTGCCGACCAGCAGTCCGATGACGGTGACGAGATAGAGCTGCCCGGTGAGCATCTCGATCACCGCGAGAGCGTGACCGGACGGGGTCGCGGCAGAAAAGTCGCCAAAGCCCGTCGTCGTCAACACGGTGAAGCTGAAATAGACACGGTCCCCCACCGTGCCACTGGTGTGCTGCGCGAAGTACGGCGCGGCGCCGAGGTGCGTCATGAGGCTGACGATCCACCCGAACACGAGGCCGATCGAGAGATAGATGGCCAGCGCGCCGGCCACGGCTTGGATGGTCACGCCCCGCGCGCGCAGGAGCCGCACGACCCCGCGGACGATCGCCACCGGAACGGCCGCTGTGACAAGCGCGAGCAGGGCTGCCGTGAGCCCCTCGGAGATGGCACCGCTCGCCACGAGGAGGATCAGCACGATCAGGACCACGCCGACGAGCAGCGCCCGGCGATGGCGAACTCGCTCTCGCTCGCGTGCCGTTGCGATCGCGACAACCAGCGCTGAGCCCTCGAGGGCCAGCGTCACGGCGCGGGACCAGTCCGCGCTCGGTGCCGCGATCACGAACACCACCACCACCAACGTGAGCAGGAACACCACTCCGTAGCGGAACTGGGCCCGATGACCTGCAGATGACTCTCGGCTCTCACCTGAGGGTTGTCGAGTCTCCGTGGCGCGGCTCTCGATCGTCATCTATGGGATACCTCGGCCGGCAGCTGAAAACGGATGTGTCCAGCGCACCGACCGAGTATGAGACAAGAACGCGTGCTCTTACGCCATCTTGGCGGCGGCGTGATCGGTCGGGCTGATCAATGCGCCGATGATCCAGAGGAACGGAAGGAAGAATCCGATCCAGAACATCCAGTAGTGGCCTTTGCGGAATGTGGCCAGTCCGAAGTAGACCCAGCACGCCACGTACAGCACGGCCAGCAGAATCCAGAGGAACGTCATTTCTTGCGTACCTCCCTTCGAGGTATACGCCAAGGCCAATGCTGCCGACCCCGGTCAGCGGTGGACAAGTTGTCAGATCACACTTTCATCGGTGAGCGCGACGCGCAACGGCAAAAACCCAGCGCCCGACCTCAGTAGTTCGCCTCAGGGAACCGGCCGCCGCGGGAGTGTCGCGCCGCGCCCGTCAGCTGCCCTCGGGTGAGGATCTCCGCGCCGGCTGGTTCAGTGCTGGCTTCGATTCTTGCCAGTCGGTCATTGGTCTCCTCGAGCCGCCGCGTCACGTCGAGCTCGGACTGTGCGGCGAACCGCCGCCGGCTGCTCTCGACCAGCGAGGCGGTGACCGACGCGGTGATCACGGCGAGGAAGCCGATCCCGGCGAGCATCACGACGGCACCGATGAACCGTCCATCGGCCTGCTTGGGCGTGACGTCCCCATAGCCGACGGTGGTCACCGTCTGCAACGCGAACCAGAGCCCCTTGCCGATCGTGGGGAACTCCTGACGGTCGACCACGCGCTCCAGGATCCCGCCCGTAACCGTGATCAACAGCGTGAACGCGGCGATGATGCCGGCGGCTCGGCGCGCCGTCAGCGACTCGCGCAGCAGCAAGCGGGCGGTCATCGGAACCTTCTCGGGACCACCACCCGACTCGCTCTGCGCAACCGCAGCCCCGGGATCCTGGCGCTCGTTCAGGGGCATCGTCGGTGCAGTCCTTGCCGCGCGTTCATGTGAGCCCGATGATGCCCTTGATGACCAGCAGCGCGCCGAGCGCGGTGAGGCCCCTGACGGCGAACACATGGGCGTGGCGGCTGACCCAGGCCTTGGCTCGCTCGACCGCCCGGGGCGTCCATTTCGGAGCGACCACGAAGCTCACGAGCGGCACCTCGAGCAGCCAGAGCATGACCAGGTTGAAGCCGATCACCAACAGCACGGTCCCGGTGGTCGAGTAATGCAGCTTGTGGATATCGTCGAGGCCGGCGAGGTACGAGGCGCCCGGTAGCGTGAGCAGCATCCCGACCAGGAACGTGGTCCGGGCAGATCCCTTGCTGAGCTCCCGCTGCCACCTCGGGGGGCCCTTGTCCGGCTTGGCCGCCTTGCGCGCTCGCCGGCGCTCCCGCATGCGTTCATGACGCCCACTCCAGACGACCCACGCACCGACCAGCGCGAGTCCACCCCAACGCGATGTCGGCCGCGGGGCTCAGCGTGTTCTCGGTCGTGCTGGTCGTCGAGTTAGACGCCGAGAAGACGATCACCAGTCCGAGCGTGATGCTCGTCACGTAAGCACCGAGCAAATAGCCCAGCATCAACTTCGCCGGGCTCGGAAGCAGCAGCATCACCGTCGTCGCGCCAACCAGCGTCGGATTCAACGACGCCGTCAGCGATAGCAGGATCACCTGGCCCATCGGCACCAACCAACTTGCCGCGTGCCACGACCGTCGGCATCGCCCGGAAGGGGTGAGACCAGCGGAGCGGTCAACAGGATCGAGTCAAACCGAGCGGGCCGCGTCTGGGTTCAGGACTGCTGGGCCGGCGCTTGGGCTGCAGCGGCGCCCCGCGGTGAGGGACGCGCTCATCGTGCTCGAGCCGCGCGGGCGACCCCTCAGTCGACCTCGACGTCGAAGTCCCAAGCGACCACCGGCGCAGATCCGCTGGGCGTCCACATGATCCGACCGCCGCCGACCGGGAGCACGTCCTTGACAGTCAGCACGACCGGTCGGCCGGGGGTGACCCGGCTCGGCAGGGTTGGTCCGTCGGCTCTCGACACGAGCGGATGGTGAACGAGGCCCTGCTCGTCCACGATCGTCAGTGCTGCGCCGCTGAGCGGCACCGTGCCGGACGTGGCCTTGAGCGTGATCGTGAACGTGCACGGGGTGCTCGCCGACACGGCGAGCGGGCGTGGCGACGGAACGGCGGGCCCGACTGCCGTCGCGAGCCCGCGCCCGTGTGCGAGGGCAACCGAGACGGTGTCTCCCTCGATCGCGAGTCGCGGGTGCGCCGCGCTGGCGTGCACGATCCCGCCGACCTCGAGCGACCGACGCGCACGGTCGAGCCGGCCGAGCGTGTTGTTGAACACATCGGGGCCAAATGGAGCGAGCCCCGGCTGGGCCGCATAGCCGAGGTGGCCCTGTCCATCGAGCCCGCGAGAGCGGACCGCGACATTGAACAGGTCCTCCATCGTGCGCAGCCAGCTGTAGTGGTTGTAGAAGCGCCTGCTGACACTTCCCGGCTTGATGTACGGGCTGATCAGGACGCTGCCGGTGTCGCCGCCGCCCGTCGTCGGGTCCGTGGCGTTGAAGAGTGGATCGGTGGCCGGTGTGCGCGGCCCCAGCGTGATCCCGCTCACCGCGCCGGTGCTCACCAGCGCCTGGCCCGATGCGCCCACGAGCGTGAACGAGCCGTCGACGACGAAGCCGCCGTTCTGGTTCGGCGCTTTCGCCATCACCGGCGTGTTGGTCACCCTGCCCACGAAGGCGCCGGGCGGAACGCCGGCGCCGGTGACGGTCCGCCCCATGTCGGTCACGACGATCGCGTTGTCTGAGATCGTCGAGCTTCCGCTCGGCGCGGTGGCGCCGGCGTCGGTGCGCGGCCCGGGCACGTTCGCGCCGCCGCCGAGCAGGCAAGTGCCCTTGGGCTTCGGCGGCACCGACTGGGCAACGCAGTTGCCGGGCCGGTCCACGAACGCGTTGTCTCCGGGACCGGGATACAGCTCCTGGCCGAGCGCGTTCTTGGCCAGGGGCGTGTTCGGCCCGGTCGGCTCGAAGTGCACGGCACGGCCGAACAGAGTCTCACCGGCTGAATCATTCGCGATCGACGTGGCGGCGTTGGGTGGCACGATCTTGGAGTTGGCAAAGCTGTTGCCGGTGTAGGTGAAGGGCGGGAAGGCCTCATCGAAGGTGATGTCGATCAGGCCTCCGTCGCGGAACGCTGGGGACCGCTCGATCGCCGGGACGATGTGCTTCAGAAACAGATCGGCGGCGTACAGACCGCCCGTGTAGTTACGCGGAGCGTTCGGAGTGTTGGGGCCTGAGAAGCCTCCTGAGAGGTTGTTCCCGTGACACACCGCGTCGTGGGCATCGCTGCACATGTTCGGTGTGATCCAGCTGAACGCGGGCGTCGTCGCCTTGCGCGCCAAGTCGTGAAGCAGACCTCGCCTGGTGTCAAACAGGCTGGCGATATGGGTCCGGTCGCAGCGGCCCGAGCTCAGGAGCGATTCGAACCACGGGAACGGGAAGTGCTTGGGTAGATACTGGTCGGTCGCGCTCGCGGTGCTCGGATTGGGCTGACCGGTGCTGCCTGTCGGCCCGGGAGACGGATACGGGGCGCCGCAGTAACGGATGCCGGCGGAGTGCACGGGCGGAGTCGGATCGGGATAGCCGAGGTCCTGGGCATAGCCCTTCCAGCTGACGTGGGCCGCATCGAGCTGATCGAAGAGCGTCTTCACGCTCGACGGGTAGACGCAGCCATTCGCTCCCGCGGCGGCGTTGGCACCCTGCGCCGAGGTCATCTGGCCGTAGTTGGGGTTGCGCCGCAGTGAGCCCGATCGGTCCACGTGACCCGAGAAGTGGTCGTAGTACGGGCAATCGACCTGGGTGTCGGCCTGCGTGGCCTGCCCGCTGGCCAGCGAGATGTAGTTGTCGAAGCTGAAGTGGCCGGTTCCGTAGTAGTTCTTGAGCAGCACGCCCTGAGATGGCAGCGTCCGCCACAGGTAAGTGTTGTTGTTCAGGCCGGTGAACGTCGCGTCGTAGGACTTGTTCTCGAGGATGATCAGCCATACGTGCTTGACCTTCCCCGCGCGGATGCCGAGGCCGTCAGCGTGAGCCGGTACCCCGTGCCGGGTGTTTGCCGCAGCCGATGGCGCCGCCACGAACACCGTCGAGCACGCGGCCGCGGACAGCATGATCGGAGCGAGCACCAGCGCCTTCCGTGCGCGGCAGCACCGATCTTTGGGTGCGAATCTCGGCATGGCGGTTCTCCGTCGACGACGTTCAGCCCAAAGTATCTTCCTAAGTTGAGTGGACGATCGCGCCTGCGCTTCGTTAGTCGCCGATCGATACCGGAATGTGCAGGTATTGGTTCAGGAATGTGGAGCTCACGCGCTCATAGGCGCCGTCAAGTTCGATCGTCGGGAAGCGCTTGAGGGTCTCCTCGATCCACAGGTTGAGCTCGAGGCGGGCGAGACCGGCGCCGAGGCAGAAGTGGCGCCCGCCGCCCCCGAAGCCCTGGTGCGGGTTGGGCTCGCGGCGAACGTCGAAGCGGTGCGGATCGTCGAACACGGTCTCGTCGCGATTGCCGGAGACGTACCAGAGCGCGAGCTTGTCACCGGCGCGAACGCGCTGCCCCGCGAGCTCGGTATCAACGGTTGCCGTGCGCCGCATGTAGGCGAACGCCGGGTTGTAGCGAACGAACTCCTCGACGACGTGCTCGAGTGGCACCGCGCCGGAGCGGACGAGCCGCATCTGCTCGGGATCCTCGAGCAGGTTCTTGACGCCACTGGTGAAGACGGCCCGGGTTGAGTCGTTGCCGGCGACCATCAGCAGGAAGAAGAACATCAGTGCCTCTTCATGTGAGAGCTGCTCGCCGTCGACCTCCGCCTGGATGATCGCGGTCGTGAGATCGCCGGTCGGATGCCGTTCGCGGGCTTCGAGCATGGTGTTGACGTAGGGAATGAACTCCTCAAGAGCTCGCCATAGCTCGCCGAGGTCGGGCACGATGCGAGGATCCTCGAAGGCGGTGGTGCGGTTGGTCCAGGACACGAGCTGCTCGGCGTCGGCGCGCGGGACGCCGAGCATGTCGCCGATCACCATCGAGGGGACAAAGACGCCCACGTCCTGGACGAGATCGATGCGGCCGTCGGGGTGCTCTTCAAGCGCACGGTCGTAGACGAGGTTGATGATCTCCCGCATTCGTTCGGTGTGCTCGATCGCGCGCTTGGGGGTGAACGCGCGCTGAACGAGCGCCTTGAGCCGGTCGTGCCGCGGTGGGTCCTGGCTGATCATCATGTTCGCGCTCAGGTCCATGGGATCCGGTTGGCCTTCCGGCGCGAGCTTGTCGACCAGAATGATGCTGCGGTCCGAGGAGAACGTCTTGTAGTCGCGACCGACCGTCGCGATGTCCTCGTAGCGCACGACCGACCAGAAGCCGCGCTCCTCTGGGAAGTCGCCGAGCGGGCTGAAATGCAGCGGCTCGCGGCGCAAGGCCTCAAAGACTTCGTGGGGCGGCCCGTCGCGCCACAGCGACAGATCGCTCATGTCGAGGCGGGCCCGGTCCATGGTCACTTCTGTCGTCGTCATCGTCTGCGGTCCTCCGGTGGTTGTTGATCGCAACGTACCAAGATAATTACGCGGCGTCAATGACGACGTGTAAATAGCCGGGGGACGAGCTACGATACGGGCGTGCCCCATGCCGCCACAACGTCCCCGTCTCGCCGGAGGCCCCGCCACGATCCGAAGGAGACCGAGCGCGAGATTCTCGACGCGGCCGAGCAACTGCTGCGGGAACGGCCTTTCCGTGAGGTCACTGTCGAGGAGATCATGCGACGCACCGAGCTCAAGCGGCCCGCGTTCTACGCCCACTTCCGCGACCGCAACGACCTCACGCTGCGCATCGCAGAACGGATCGGCGCCGACCTGCTGGGGATGAGCGATCGATGGCTGAGCGGCGAGGAGCCAGAACGCGACATCCGCACCGCGCTCGAGGGGATCGCCGCAGTATTCGCCGAGAACGGCCCGGTTCTGCGCGCCCTCGCCGACGCCGCGGGATCCGACATCCAGGTCGAACTCGTCTATGAAGGCCTCGTGCAGGCATTTATAGACGCCGCCGCGAGGCGCATCCAGGACGACGTCGTCGCTGGGCGAATCACCGCCGATATCGATCCCCAGGAAACCGCCCGCGCGCTCGTCTGGCTCAACGAGCGCTACCTCTCCCAGTCGATCGGTCGTGACGCACGCGCCGACCGTGCCACGATCGTCAGCACACTTGAACGGATCTGGATCGCCACGCTCTACGGCGGCAACGTGAGCTGAGCCGACCGCCGAGCCTCAGTCCTCGCTGAGCTGCTCGATCGCGACCACGACGGCCAGGAGCAGGCCCTCGTCCTCCCCCGCGCGGATCTCGATCCCGTAGCTGTCGCGCACGCGCAGCCACTTCTTCGACACGGTGGCGACGACGACGTCGTCCCGCTTGACCTCGTATTCGTGATCGACGATATTGCCGTGGGCGCTGAGGTCCTCGCCGTCCTCGATGTCGATGTCGAAGCGGTCGCGAATCCCGACCAGCGCCTTGTGGATGGTGGCCAGCGTGTGTCCGTCACGCTCGACCTCCATCGTGTGGCGGGCGCGAAGCTTCTTCTCCTGGATCTTTGCCACCTCGTTGCCCTCGAGGTCCTTCAGCAGGTAGGTGTCCCGTACGCGCAGCGCCTTGCCGTCGACCTTGTAGACGCGCTCGCCCTGGTCGTCCTCGATCCAGGAGTCATCGCCGATCGAAGCGAGCTTCTCGCGCATCTGAAAACGCCGCCCGTCGGGACCATCGTCGCGGTTTCGCAGGAGTCCCATGGCTGTCCCCTCTCGGCTGTCGTTTCGGCGACCGTACTGCGGCCGATGGGCTCCACATCACCCCAAACAGATGACCGCGGGCGGGATCAGGTCTGTCAATGTCGCGATGAAGTCGAGCAACGCGACGGTGGGCACATTTGCGCTATGAGCACGTGATCTCTGAGGTCGTGAAGGTCGTGGAGGCTGTCGGCGCCGCGATCATGGTCCTCGGCGGTCTGGGCGCGTTCATCGTCTTCGCCTATCGGGCGGCGCACGCCGAGACGGCGCACGAGTCCTACGACGGGCTGCGCCGGAACCTGGGCCGCTGCATCCTGCTGGGCCTCGAGGTGCTGATCGTCGCCGACATCGTGCGGACGATCATCGTCGACTCGACCATCGAGAGCGTCAGCGTGCTCGGCATAATCGTCATCATCCGCATCCTGCTGAGCTTCTCGCTTGAGGTGGAGATCGACGGCGTCTGGCCGTGGCGCCGTTGGGCGGCCGCCCACAGCACGGACGGCCAGTCGCCGCACGAGGATTCATAGTCAACGGTCCAGACCATGCCGGCCGCACCCCTGCCCAACCCTGAGTACCTGGAACACCGCTCGGTCGCCGAATGTGCTGCGCACGGCAAGGCGGCGCGCGAGCAGGTGCCACCCGATCGCCACGCGGCCTGGCGTCCACCCACCAACCGAGCCGATCCACTCACGATTCTCGCGGCTCAGGCCGCCGAACGGATCCCCGAGCTCGCGCCGATCCGTTACGGCCGCATGGCGATGTCGGCCTTCGCGTTCTACCGGGGGGGCGCCGCGATCATGGCCGCCGACCTCGCCGGTACGCCCAGCGGCGGCCTCCGGGCGCAGCTCTGCGGCGACGCGCACCTGCTCAACTTCGGTCTCTTCGAGACCCCCGAGCGGACGTTGATCTTCGGCCTCAACGACTTCGACGAAACGCTGCCTGGCCCGATCGAGTGGGATGTCAAGCGACTCGCGGCCAGCTTCGAGATCGCCTGTCGCGATCTGGGGCTGGGCGCCGGCGCCCGTGAACGGATCGTGCTGGCCACGGTCCGCTCCTACCGCGAGGCCCTGCTGGCCTTCGCGGAGCAGAGCCATCTCGACGTGTGGCATGCGCGACTGCCGGCCGAGCAGCTCGGCGCGCGCCTGCGCGGCCTGGCCGATCAGGCGTCCGCCCACGAGGCAAAGCGGCGGATTCACCAGGCGCTGCGGCGCGACCATCTTCGAGCCTTCGACCGCCTCGTGGAGCGAGGCGATGACACGCTCTGCTTCGTCAGCCAGCCGCCCCTGATCGTGCCGATCGAGGAACTGCTCGACGACCAGGGCCGCAGGCGATATGTGGAGGTGATGCGGTCGTTCCTGCGCCAGTACCGCGACAGCCTGCCCGACGAGCGGCGCAGGCTGATCGAGTCCTACCGGTTCGTCCACATCGCGCGCAAGGTGGTCGGGGTGGGTAGCGTCGGGACCCGGGCGTGGGTGGTCCTGCTGATCGGCCGTGACCGCAATGACCCCCTGCTGCTCCAGCTCAAGGAGGCCCAGCGTTCGGTGCTCGCGCCCTACGCCGGCGACACGGTCTACGATTGTCAGGGCCGTCGGGTCGTCGAGGGCCAGCGCCTGATGCAGGCCGCCAGCGATCCGATGCTCGGCTGGTACGACATCAACGCCCTGGACGGGCAGCGGCACGAGTTCTACGTGCGCCAGCTGTGGGACGGGAAGGCGTCGATCGACGTCTCGCACCTCACCCCCAAGGGCCTGCGCGTCTACGGCGAGATCTGCGGCTGGACGCTGGCCAGAGGGCATGCACGGTCCGGCGACCGGATCGCGATGGCGGCCTATCTGGGCGCGGACGACGCCTTCGATCGCGCCATCTGCGCTTTCGCGTCGGCCTACGCGGAGACCAATGCAGCCGACCACCAACGGCTCCTGGCGGCGATCGCCGACGGGAGGGTCACCGCCGAGGTGCCGGAATAGTCGCGCACGTCGCCCGAGCGAAGCCGGTCGATCCACCTGACGCGCACGGCGCTGGGGGTCATCCCCAGCTTGTCATTCGGGGGCCGACGGGCCCCAGATTCGGCCGTCGGCCCCACTGACGCCCACGCCGCCGGGCGCGAGCCTGCGCCGATGCGATCAGACCAGCCCAAGGCGCTTCCGAGCCGGCTTAACCCATGCCGGTCGCGGCCCAGAGAATCGCGACGCCGAGCGCGCACACCGCCGAGAGGGTCACCTGCGCGGCCAGCGCGGTGTCGTTGACGGGAGCTGGGACCTGGCGCACGCCGGTCCTGAGCTCCGTCACCGTTCGATCCGAGGCTGCCATCGGCGTCCCATGATCCCACCAGATTGCCGACCGGCCGCCTCGTCGTCGCGGGGGCTGCGGGGCGTCTGTGCCAGCGCGCCCCCCGGGGTCGCGCTGGGGCTAGCCCCAGCCCCGAGCTAGCAGACGCGGAACCTCGTGCTCAGCGTCTTGGTGACCGTCAGCGTTCGCGTGTGGCCGTGTTGCCTCACGTGCTCCCGGTATGAGATGACCACCCTGAGCGTGTGCGAGCCGGACCTCAATCCGGCCAGCCGTGGCGCCAGCGTGGCCGGCACGTGATGAGCGATCGCGTTCGCCGTGTACGTGACGACGATGACGGTCTTGCGGCGGCCGTTGCGCAGGCGTTTGGTCGTTCTGCGGGCGTGCCTGACGCCCCTGTCGAGGTAGACCCCCGCGCTGAGGAAGGTCAGCTGCGTGCGACGCGACTTCGAGATCGCGGTCGAGCGGAGCGTCACCGGCAGGGACTTCGTCATCGCGGTGCAGGTCTGGATCGTCGGCGCGGTGAGCGCGATCTGCTGGTTGCCGGATGTCGCCTTGAGGATCGTCGGCGGCGCGGCCAGCTCGAGCGCCACCCGGCCGATCGCCTTGGTGGCCCCGTTGTCGGTGAACCACAGGTTCCCGTCGGGGCCGGTCACGAGTTGATCACCGTCAGCGCCCGCACCCGGGTTCAGACCCGCCGTGTACTGCGTGATGACACCGTCCGGGGTGATCCGCGCGATACCTCCGGGCATCGATTGCTCGATCCACAGGTTCTTGTCGGGCCCGACGATGATGGCGTCCTGCACGCTCATCGGGTCCAGGCCCTTGCTGAACTCGGTGATCAGGCCCGGCGGCGTGACCCGGCCCTCGGCCTTGTGGCCACTCAATTGGTCGTTGAACCAGACGTTGCCGTCCGGGCCGGCCGTGATGGCATCGGGCTGCGCGGTCAGAGGCATCGTCGGGGTCCCCTCGGGCAGACCATCGGTGAACTCGGTGATCGCTCCGTCGGGGGCCACCCGCCCGATGGCTCCCTGGTCTGAGAACCAAATGTTCCCGTCGGCGCCCGCCGTCAACTGATTCGGGAAGGCTTTCAGCTGATCCAATCCGCCACTGAACTCGGTGATCGTGCCGACTGGCGTCACGCGGCCGATCGCCTTCGTGTCGCCCTGGTCGGTGAACCACAGGTTCCCGTCCGCGCCGACCGTCAGAGCATTCGGCCGACTCATTGGCTTCAGGCCGGTACTGAACTCGGTGATCGCCCCAGATGGCGCCACGCGCCCAATCGCCGTCGGAGTTCCGTTGTCGAGGAACCACAGGTTGTTGTCGGGGCCAACCAGGATGCTGTTCGGCGCGCTCATCGGGCCGAGGCCCGTCTTGAACTCGGTGATCACGCCCTGGGGCGTGACCCGTCCGATCGCGTTGTCCGGGCTCCCGGTCTCGGTGAACCAGAGGTTCCCATCCGGGCCCAGGGTGATGTCCGCCGGCTTGCCGCCACCCTTGAGGCCCGCGGTGAACGTCGTGATCTCGCCCGACGGGCCGATCCGCCCGATCGCTCCGGTCGTGCCGTCGTCAGCGAACCACAGGTTCCCATCCGGCCCCGCGGCTATCCCGCCGAAGTTGCTACCGGCCGGCAGTCCCTTCGAGAACTCGGTGATCGTCGTCGCCCGCGCGAGCACCGGCGCGACCGCGCAACCGATCGCGACCAGTGCCGAAAGCAACGCGCCCCGCCGCAACCGCCCAATCATCGCCAACGTAACCCCCAGAGCTCGGCCCACCAGTCCGGCGAGACTAAACGCAGGAGCCGATATCGCGCAAGCGACAGCGCATCTCGTGCCCGCGCGCGCCGCTAGGCGGGCTTGCGCGATGCACGATGCCGGGCCAGCAGCCAGCCGACCACGAAGCCGATCAGCCCGCATCCAAGAATCACGACAATCAGTGGCACGTCGCTTGTCGCGACGATCCAGTGGATACGCACGGACTGGCTGTTGAGCACGGCGAACACGCCGAGCAACACGCCGAGCACGGCCACCACGATGACGCGGGTCGAAGGCTGCTTGCGGGCCGGTTTGCCCGCGGCCGCCCGCGCCGGGGTCTGGTCGGAGGGAGACATCGTCCCCGGACGTTGCCGGGCTCGAGCCGGTGTCACCTCACCTGATTGGGGTGACCCGGCGCTGCAGTGGACCCACGGCTCGGAGCCAGATGGCCTCGAGCGTCGAGACGGCGAGCGCGACATCGCCCTGCGGGCCGTGACCGAACTGATCGAGCAGGTAGCGCTCGTTCATCAGGTTCAACGCGCGGGCCAGCGGCCTCGTCGGTAGCGGGTCGATCCGGCCGGTCTCGACCAGACCGTCGAAACCCGCGGTGGTCATGTCGATAAACGCCTCGACGAAGCTCGTGTAGCCACGCTCGATGCGCTCGTCGGTCACCGCGGCCTCGGAGATCGCCCGGATCAGCCGGCCGTGTCGCTCGAAGAACGACACGATCCCTCGCAGCCCCTCGTGCGTCGCCGCCGGGAAGTCCTCGACCGTGTTCTCGAGCCAGCGCGCCGCGACCGCGTAGAGCTCGTGCCCGACGTCCTCGAGCAGTCGCAGCACGAGGTCCGTGACATCGTCGAAGTGCCGATAGAACGCGGTCCGGGTGAGGCCCGTATGGGCCATTGCCGTCTCCACCGAGAGCTCCCGGTAGGGGCGCTCGCGCAGGAAGGCGTCGGCCGCAGCCAGGATCTGTGCGCGCGTGCGCTCGCGCTGCTCGCGATGCTGCGTGCGCCTCGCCGACGCGGACATGGCGCGATCATAGACCGCGTGACATGGTGTTTGACATCGCGTCAGTCGGCGTCTATAAGTGACCCGTGCCGTCAAACACCCGGGCTCGCGGACGTGCGACGAGCATCAACCGGCGAATCGCCTGCCTGAGCCTCGTGGCGACCGCCGTCGTGGCTTGGCCGAGCGCCGCCCTGGCCGCGTCGAGTCCGGCGGCCACCCCGCTCACCGTCTCGCCGGCACCGGGCACCCCCGACGCCTCGCCGCAGACCCAGATCAGTCTCCTCGGGCTCGCCCCGAGCAGGATCGAGTCGGTGCAGGTGACCGGAGCGCTGAGTGGCGGTCACCCGGGCAGGCTTCGTGCCTACAGCGGGCACCGTGGGGCCAGCTTCGTGCTCGACCGGCCGCTCACCCAGGGGGAGCGGGTGAGCGTACGGGTGCGCATCCGCGGCCGGGCGCCGCTCTCGTTCTCCTTCGCCGTGGCCCACCTCGCCCCCACTCCGCCGGTGCTCAACATCCCGATCTTCCAGCCCACCAAGCTCCAGCACTTCGTCTCGCGGCCCGATCTGCTGCCGCCGAAGATCACGGTCCTGCGCGGACCGGCGGCCCCGATGGGCGACGTCTTCATCACCCCCCTGCCCTCGCCCGTCGTGCATCCGGAGAGCAACAACGCGATCACCATCCACCCGGTCGGACCCGGCGGCCCGATGATCATCGACCCGCGCGGCCGGCTGGTCTGGTTCGACCAGCTCAAGCCGCCGGTCTACGCGATCAACTTCCGCCAGCAGCAATACGCCGGGCACAAGGTCCTGACCTGGTGGCAGGGCTCGGTCACCTCGTCGGCCTTCGGGCTCGGCGCCGGGGTGATCGCCGACACGCGCTACGGGACCGTACGAACCGTCAACACGGGCAACGGCTACCCGGCCGACCTGCACGATTTCGTCCTCACCCCGTCCGGCGATGCGCTGTTCACGATCTACTCGCCGATCCTGGTGCACCTGGCCGGGACGGCGCCGGGAGCGCTCTCGCCGTTGCTCGACGCCCTCGTTCAAGAGGTCGACATCCGGACCGGGCTGGTCGTCTGGGAGTGGCATGCGTTCGGACACATCCCGCTGGCCGATTCCTACGCCACCCCGGCGCTGAGCGCCGACTACGACGCCTTCCATTTCAACTCGATCCAGGAGCTCCCCGCCAACCGCGTGCTGGTGTCGGCCCGCGACACGTCGGCCATCTACGAGATCGACCGCACCAGCGGGCGGATTCTCTGGAAACTGGGCGGCAAGGCCAGCACCTTCAAGCTCGGCCGCGGGGCGCGCTTCTACTTCCAGCACGACGCCCAGCTGCTGTCCGGCGGCCGGGTCAGCCTGTTCGACGACGAGGCGGGTCCACCGTTCGAGGCGCCGCAGTCCCGCGGCCTGATCCTGTCCCTCGACGTGCGCCACCGGACCGCTCGGGTGGCCCGCCAGTACCACCGCCCCGGCGGCCACACGCTGGCCCAGAGCGAGGGCAGCGTCCAGACACTGCCCGGCGGCAACGTGTTCGTCGGGTTCGGCTCGACCGAGTTCTTCTCAGAGTTCTCGGCCGGCGGGAAGCTCCTGTTCGACGCCCACCTGCCGACCGACGACGGCAGCTACCGGGAGTACACCTTCCCGTGGAGCGCGACGCCCCGGACGCGTCCGGACGTCGTCGTGCACCGCAGCTCACCCACGCGCGTGTCGGTCTACGTGAGCTGGAACGGGGCCACGACGGTCGCGCGCTGGCAGGTCTTGGCGGGCGCGGGCGCGAGCTCGCTCGCGCCCGTCTCCACGGTGACCAAGCGGAACTTCGAGACACGGATCGACATCTCCAGCACGGCGGGAGTCTTCAGACTGCGTGCGCTCGGACCGGGGGGTCGGGTGCTCGCAAGCTCCGCCGTCGTGAGTCCGTCGTGAAGCACCACCGGGCGTGACGCTGTGGCCCAGCCCGTGGCCGGCCGAGGACGGCGGCCCCTGTCGGCGTCAGGCCCCACTCGGCTCCGCGGGACTGGCGATCGGCGACCACGAACAGCTGAGGGTCGTTGCCGCCCGCGACGCCTTCGCCACGACGATGCTCGTCCTGCGCGACCCGGGCGAGGTGTTCGCCCTGCGGCACACGATGGGCCGCAAGCCACACCGCGACCCGAGCTCGGCCTGGGTGGAGCGCATCGATCCGCTCAATCTGCGCCCGCTGGCCCGATCGCCGGAGCTTCCCGCCGGACCCTTCTGGCCCGGGGGCATGGCCGCTCATGCCAACGGCTCGTTGTACGTCGTCTACGGCCGCTTCTGTCACCGGGTCTCCGCGGGCCTCGAGCTGCTGGCCTCCCGCGAGCTGCCCCGTCCGCGGCCGTACAACTCGTTCGTCGTCCTCGGCGACGGGACGCTGGCCATGAAGGATCTGGACCGGTCGCTGAGCGCGCCGGCCCATCTCACGCTGCTCGATCCGGAGTCGCTCTCCCCGCTCGGTCCCGAGATCGTCGTGCCGGAGCCGTCGGTGGCCCGCCTGGCCGCCGACGACAACGTGCTCTACGTGGTCGGGACCACCACGGTATGGCGCTACCACTGGGACGGAGCGCGACTCGAGCCCGACGGTGACTGGCAGGTGCGCTATCACGGCGGACCCCGGCACAGCTACGGCTGGGACCCGGTGATCGCCGGCGATCAGCTCTGGTTTCTGGACAACGGCGACCACGACTACGCCACCACGATGTGCGGCGCGGGCCGCGCGCCGGGACCGGCCCGCCTGATCCGCGCGTCGCTGCACGACGCCGCCGACCGGGAGACCGTCGAGATCTGCGGCGCAGCCCGCGGCACGGTCACCGACCCACCGCTCTATGACGCCGGGCGCCGCGTGGCGATCGGCTACGACTCCGGCAACGGCGTCGTTCAGGCCTTTCGCTTCGGCACCAGCCTCGAGCCCCTGTGGCGCCGTGAGCTGGCGCACGCCGGGCACATGATCCACTACCCCGACACGGGCGAGCTCGTGCTGCACGACTTCCGCGGGCCGGGATTTGCCCGTACGCGACTCGGCCGGGCCGCCGCTCGAGCCTCCTCGGGGCTCGCTCGGTCGCCGGCCGTGCGGCGCGTGATGGCCCGGCGCACCGGTGACGACGTGCTCGTCGTGGACATCGAGACCGGAGCGGAACGCGCGCGCGCCCACGTGCCCAGCATGTTCCAGTCCGTGCTCTTCCCGGCACCGGGATTCGGCCGCGACCTGTACTGGTGCACGTTCTCGACCCTCGCCCGCCTCGAGGTGGCCTGAGCAGGGCGCACCGCGCGCCGCAGGGCCAGGTAGCGTTCGCAGGGGCTTTCCGAATGCACGGCGCGATCTCCGTCTCCCCGGGCACGTTCCTGGCCATCGTCGCCGCATCGGCGCTCGCCGGGACGCTGGCCGCCCTCTCGGGCCGCGAGGGGACGGTCGTCGTGCCGGTGGTCGTCATCGAGTTGGTCTTCGGCGTCGTGCTCGGTCCGCACGTGCTCGGGTTGCACGCCACCCAGTTCATCAACTTCTTCTCCGACCTCGGTCTTGGACTGCTGTTCTTCTTTGCCGGATACGAGATCGATCTTCACCGGATCAAGGGCCGACCGCTGCGGCTCGCCCTGCTCGGCTGGGCCGTCTCGCTCGCCCTGGCCTACGCCATCGGCGGCGTGCTGGCCGCGGCGGGCGTCGTGCTCTCGCTGCTCTACACGGGCTCGGCGCTGGTCACCACCGCGATCGGAACGCTGATCCCGATCCTGTCCGATGCCGGTGAACTCCGCACGCGCTTTGGCACCTATCTGCTGGCCGCCGGCGCCGTGGGCGAGTTCGGCCCGATCCTGCTGCTCACGCTCGTCCTCGCCACCCAGAGCACGGTCCACAACGCGCTCATCCTGGTCGTCTTCGTGGCCCTGGCCGTCGGCACAACCGTGTTCGCCGTCCGCTCGGCGGAGCGGACGATGCCGCTGCTCGAGCGCACGCTGGAGGCGAGCTCGCAGCTCATGGTGCGCTGGATCATCGTGCTCGTGTTCGCGCTGGCGTTCCTGGCCTTCAAGCTCGGGCTGGATCTGCTGCTCGGAGGCTTCGCCGCCGGGCTGATCGCGCGCGCCGTGATCCGGCGGCACGAGGTGCCGGCCTTCGACTCCAAGCTGAGGGCCGTGGCCTTTGGCGTGTTCGTGCCGTTCTTCTTCGTGGTCAGCGGCATGAACCTGGACGTCGCGGCGCTGTTCGCGAGCCTCTCCGCGGTGCTCAAGATGCTCCTCTTCTTCTTCCTCTTCCTGGTCGTTCGCGGAACCCCGGCGGTGCTGCTCTACCGGCACGTGCTCGACGCTCGCGAGCGGGTCGCCCTGGCCCTGCTGAGCTCGACCCAGCTGCCGCTGGTGATCGCCATCACCACGGTGGCCACGGCCAGCGGGCATATGCGCACCTCGACGGCCGCGGCGCTGGTCGGCGCCGCCGTGCTCTCGACGCTCGTCTATCCGGTGCTCGCCCTGCGCCTGCGCGGCGACCTGGACGCGCGAGCGGCCCTGCCGGCCACCTGAGCGCAGCGGGTCAGGCTCAGCCGATCGGGTTCAGCGGCAGCACCTTCGCCGGGGTGACCGCGCCCACACCGTTGAGGGCTGCCACGGCCCCGACCACGTCGCCGCGGTCGTAGTAGTCGGTCAGGATGAGGTTGGGCATCCTCCCCCGCTGGCGCAGGCACTGGCGTGCGCGCGCCAGGATGAAGCCCCGCTTGACCAGCGGTAGGTTGGGGCTCACCCGCGGCGGGAAGATGTCCGCCCAGTTGTTGAGCATCAGCAATGGGTTGCCGGGGGCGCCGCGGCTCAGGCGGCAGGTGAACTGAGCCGGCTTGCGGGCTCCGAGCGGCGTGTCCTGGATCCAGCCCGCGAACGCATCGGCGTTCCACGGGAACCTGCCCGAGGGCGGCTTCTGCGCGAACACGACCACGTTGCGATTGGACCGGATCAGCGCGGCCAGCGTCGGCAGCGGCCGGCCGGGCACAAGCGTGGCCAGGCGGTTGAACAGCCCGCCCTGGCGGAAGGCCCGCTGCAAGTCCGCCTCGCGCACGTAGTCCTCGTCGAAGAAGACGATCACCTGGTTGGGGTTCAGGGCCAGGAAGCGGCGGATCGTGCCCAGGAAGTCGACCAGGCGCGTGGCACCCAGCTCGCACAGCGAGTGGCAGAGCCAGATATCGCGCTTGCCCCTCGTCGGGGCGCCACTGAGCGAACGGCTGAGGCGCTGCAGCGCAATGCGCGCAGCCGGATCGAGCTTCGCGGCAACGCGGTTCAGCTCCTTGCCGGCGGCCGCGATGTCGGTGTGTACAGCGCCCGAGGAGTCCCGCTCGGCGTAATGCGTCGAGATCTTGAACAGCCGGATGCCGTCCTCGAGCTGCTGCCCAACATCGCGGTCCTGGTTGGGGATCAGCCAGCCCGGCGTGTCCGCCGCCGACATCGAGTTGTGGGTGCCGGCGAAGACGACCTGGTCGAGACGGCGGTTGCAGAGTTGCGCGTATCCATTGCAGGTCAGCGCGCTGCTGGCACGGACCCGCTGGGCGCCCCCGGTGACCAGGATGAAGCCGGCCACCACCACCGCGGCGGCCAGCGTGAGCCCGAAGGCGAACCCGCGCCGCGGCCATCGCGGTCGCGGCAGCGGCCGGCGGGCGACCTCGGCCGGAGCGATCGCCGTGAGCACCTCGCCGGCACCGACGAAGACGAGCACCGCGCCCGCGAGCACAGCCAGTACCCGCAGCGCCAGCCCTGGATCGAGCACGACGAACAGGCCGACGATGACGACCGCGGCGCCGGCCAGTCCATGCTCACGCGTGGTGCGCGGCCGCCACGTCAATGAGCGCAGGTAGGCCAGCGCGTCGGTCGCCGAATACGGCGCCAGCAGCGAGGCCGAGGCGGCCGCGGTCAGCCAGGCGGCGGCGCTCAGCACAAGCGCGGTGGTCATCAGATCACCGATGTAGGCGTCCCAGAGTGCGCCGATCGCGCTGCGTACGTCCGCATTGGTGAGCTCGCCCGTGCCGTACACATGCGAGACGACATATCGGCGTGCCAGCTCGAGCACGATCGCGAAGACGACCCCGGCGATCCCCAGCGCGACGGCGCTGCGTGTGAGCGCGGAGCGCCTGGCCGGCGCGATGAGGATCGCCACCGCGAACAGGACCACGGCCAGCGGCGGCAGCACGTACCCGAGCAGCCGGACGTGCTCGGCGAAGCGAAGTGAGGCGCCCGCGAACGAGCGCTTTCGCAGCGTCAGCAACACGGCCTCGGTCTTGGCCGGGATCTCCCGGGCGATATTGGGGGCCAGCGTGCGTACCGCGGAGGTGATCACCGTGCCGGCGTCGGCGAGGTCGAAGGCCGCGTTGCCGCCTCCCCGCTCGAACAGCAATCGGTGGCCGTGCTCCGCCGCCAGCCGGAAGGCGTTGCCGAACGGCTTTGACTGCACGACCAGCTGCAGGACCGACTCGATCACCGGGCGCGCGGCCAACAGGTCGGGTGACGCCCGCTCGAGCACCTGCACGGTTATCTCGCGCGCGACGACGCGGCTCACGGCGGGCTGCTTGAGCGCTTGCACACTGCGATCGGCGAAGGCGGATGAATCGACGATCTCGTCGCGAAGGTAGAGGGTCACGCCGCCGGCCAGGGTGCACGCGGTGGCCAGCACGATCAGGACCAGACTCACGGCGGTACGCAGGCGACCGCCCCGGTGCGCCGCGGTCTCAGTCATGGACGGTCGGCTTCGCGCCTTCCTCGCCCTCGGGTTCGCTCAGCGCAACGCGGCGGTCGTCCGGAACCCCACCGACGGCGTCGCCGAGTCGCTGGCGCCGCGCGGAGATCCTGGCGTAGCGGGCCTTGGACCGTGCGAGCTCGCGCCCGTCGGGCGAATAGAAGCGCCGTGCCCATGGTGAGCCCGGGGCCGCGAGTCGCAGGCAGGCCACGACTGACACGGGCGGGATGAAGAGGCCGACCAGACCCAGGAACGGCTTGCCCTTGAAGATCGCCAAGGCCGAAAGCAGCACGGCGACGAGCACCGAAACCAGCACTGTGGTCACCGAGGAGGCGTCGTGGGGCAGGTCGAACGGCGCCAGGCCGAGGGCGATCATCCCCCCGATCAGCACGGCCGCCAGCACGGCGTCGAGCGACGCCCGGCCCTCCTCCGCCCAGTACACGTCGTCCAGATAGACCCATAGCGCGAACTCGTCGAGTGTCAGACCCGCGCCGACGCCGAACAGGGCGGCCAGGATCTCCGTCCAGGGGTCGATGGGCGCGGTGACGAAGCCGAGGAACCCGGCCAGCATCATGAGCACGATGCCCCACACGAGGTGATGCAGGTGCAGGCCGCCCGACGTGGTCACGCTGCCCGGCCACCACGGGACCCTCGGGCTGCGGATGAGGCGCGCGCTCGTGCGAATGAACAGGAACGAGATCAGCAGAGCCCCGAGCAGCACGAAACCGGCACGCTGCTCTCGAGTGTCCAGAAACTGCGCCGGTAGATCGACGCGAAGCGTAATCGCCCACACCTGAACGCAAAGAGTAATCCGAAACCGCGACCGTGTCGGCGCCGGTGCCCGAATGCTCGCCCCCGGGCACGTCGCATGCCAAGATCCGCGGCGCCATGAGCGCCACGATCGACTCGACTCCGCGCGCCGACGGCTACCGGATGCCGGCGGAATACGAGGCGCACGTCGGGTGCTGGATGGCGTGGCCCGAGCGCCCCGATAACTGGCGGCTCGGGGCAGGACCGGCGCAGCAGGCCTTCGCCGCCGTCGCCGAGGCCATCAACGCGAGCGAGCCCGTCACGATGGGCGTGTCCGAGGCCCAGTTCGAACGCTGCCGGGCGCTGCTCTCGTCGTCGATCAGGGTCGTCGAGCTCGCCACGGACGACGCCTGGATGCGCGACATCGGGCCGAGCTTCGTGACCGCTCCCGGGAGCGACCTGCGCGGGGTCGACTGGCGTTTCAACGCCTGGGGTGGTCTCGATGGCGGGCTCTACTTCCCGTGGGACCGCGACGACCGAGCGGCGCGCAAGGTGCTCGAGATCGAACGTGCGGATCGCTATCGCGCGCCGTTCGTGCTCGAGGGGGGATCGATTCACGTCGATGGCGAGGGAACGGTGCTCAGCACCGAGGAGTGTCTGCTCAACGAGAACCGCAACCCGGGGCTCGGGCGCGAGCGGATCGAGGCCGGTCTGCGCGACTATCTCGGGGCGGAACGCGTGATCTGGCTTGATCGCGGCGTCTTCAACGACGAGACCGACGGGCACATAGACAATCTGGCCTGCTTCGTGCGCCCCGCCGTCGTGCTGCTCACCTGGTCGGACGACGAGTCAGACCCCCAGTGCGCGATCTCCCGCGACGCCCTCAGGCGGCTGGAGGCGGCCACCGATGCCCGCGGCCGGCCGCTGGAGGTGATCCGGATCCCGGCGCCCGGACCGATACTCATCACCGCCGAGGAGGCGCGCGGGGTGAACCCCGTTGAGGGCTCGATGCCCCGCCGCGCCGGTGACCGGCTGGCCGCCTCCTACGTGAACTTCTACGTGGCCACCGACCGCGTCGTCTTCCCGCTGCTCGACGCGCGGACCGACGGCGAGGCCGCCGAGGTGCTGAGCCGCTGCTTTCCCAGCCGGGAGATCGTCGGCGTGGACGCTCACGAGATCCTCCTGGGTGGCGGCAACATCCACTGCATCACCCAGCAGGTGCCAGGTTCCGCGTGAGCGCCGCCCGGCCCACGGGACTCGATGACCGGCCGTGAAGGGCTTAGAGTCGCGGGCTCATGGAAGAGCTCGAGGTCATAACCGCCCCCGAGGTGCAGGGTTCTCCGGCCCGCGCTCGGGCCCCGCGGCGCACGCCGTTCCGCGTGGCCGCCGTGCAACATCGCTGGCACGCCGACCCCGATGAGCATGCCGAGGCACTCGAGGCCGGCGTCAGTGTGGCCGCGGCCGAGGGCGCGCAGCTCGTCTGTCTCCAGGAGCTCACGCTGAGCCCGTACTTCGCGGTGAGCGCCGCCGGGCCGGAGGCCGATGGGGTCTTCCCGGAGGACCTCCCCGGCGGTCCCACCCACCGTTTCGCGGCCGGTGCGGCCGGTCGGCATGGCCTGCACGTCCACGCCTCGCTCTACGAGCGCGCGCCCGACTACGGGCTGGGCTTCAACACGGCGATCGTGGTGGCGCCCGACGGGTCGATCGTCGCCCGCACCCGCAAGCTCCACATCCCGGTCACCGCCGGCTACCACGAGGACCGCTACTTCCGCCCCGGGCCGGCCGACGCCGAGCCGTTCCCAGTCGTGAGCCTCGACCAGGCCCGCTTCGGGTTCCCGACCTGCTGGGACCAGTGGTTTCCCGAGCTGGCCCGGGCCTACAGCCTCGAGGGCGCCGACGTGCTGGTCTACCCGACGGCCATCGGCTCTGAGCCCGACCACCCCGACTTCGACACCGAGCCGCTGTGGGAGAAGGTGATCATCGGCAACGGAATCGCCAACGGCGTGTTCATGATCGCCGTCAACCGCATCGGTGAGGAGCCGCCGTTGACGTTCTACGGCTCGTCGTTCATCAGCGATCCCTACGGCCGCAAGCTCGTCCAGGCACCGCGCTCGGCCCCCGCCGTGATCGTCGCCGACCTCGATCTCGACCAGCGTCACGACTGGCTCGAGCTCTTCCCCTTTCTCTCCACGCGGCGCCCGGACGCCTATGGGCGCCTGGCCGAAGGCCCTCGGCCTAGCCCGCCGCAGGGAGGCTGAAGCGCACCCGCGTGCCGACCGGCGTCTCGGCCAGCCAGATGCGGCCGCCGTGCGCCTCGACGATCGCGCGCGAGACGGCCAGGCCGAGGCCGGCCCCGGCGCCCGTGCGCGCCGAGTCGGCGCCGCCCCGGTAGAAGGCGGTGAAGACGCGCTCGCGCTCCTCTGGGGCGATACCGTCGCCGTCGTCGGCCACCTCGACGACGACCCCGTCGGCGACCGGCTCGGCGCGCACGACGACGCTGCCGTCGGACGGTGTATGGCGGATCGCGTTCTGGATCAGGTTGAACAGGACACGCTGCAGCTTCTCGGGGTTGGCGCGGGCGGGGCGCAGGGCCTCGGGCACCTCGGCCAGCACCATCACGCCCTTGACGTCGGCCTGAGCCCGCATCGCCTCGACCGTCTCGCCGACCAGGTCGCGGAGCGGCACCTGCTCGAGCGACCAGCCGATGTCCCCCGCCTCGAGCCGCGAGAGCTCGAACAGGTCGTCGATCAGGGCGCTGAGCGCGTCGATATGGGTTCGCATGCGATCGATATAGCCTCGGCGCAGCTCGCCATCGACGATGTCGTCGCCCACCGCCTCGGCGAGCAGCCGCAACGACGTGATCGGTGTCCGCAGGTCATGGGACACCGCGGCCACGAGGTCGCGGCGCGCCGTGTCGGACTGGTCACGCGCGGCCTCCTCGGCTCGTAGGCGGGCGATCATGGCGTTGGCCTCGACCGCCAGCTCAGCCAGCTCGTCCCCGGCCGTGGTCTCGATCACCACGTCGCGTTGACCACCGCCGACCGCGCTCAGCCCGTCCCGGATCGCCTCGACGTCGCCGAGGATGCCGTCGGCGACCAGCTTGGCCGCCACCACGGCCAGGGCGCCTGCGGCGGCGACGATCGCCGCCAGTAGCGCGGCGTCGTGCCCCGAGATCACCATCAGCAGCGCGACCACGACGAGGGCCAGCAGGACCGGCGCCACGACGACGGCGACCGCGAGGGCGAACTGGCGCGAGAGCGAACCTGCCCAGCGCCGGGCGCGGCGCGCCAGCGACTTCAGCGGTCTCGGTGGGCTCAAGGCTGGAATCGGTACCCCACCCCCCACACGGTCTGGATGTGACGCGGCTGCGCCGGGTCGGCTTCGATCTTCGAGCGCAGGCGCCGGATGTGCACTGTGACGGTCGACGTGTCGGAGTAGAACGAGTACTGCCACACCGCGTCCATGAGCTGGTTGCGGGAGAAGACCTGCCCCGGATGACGGGCCAGGAAGAGCAGTACGTCGAACTCGCGCTGCGTGAGCGCGACCTCCTCGCCGCGGACCGTGACCCGCCGGGCGGCCGGGTCGATCGTCATGTCGCTGAGCTCGAGGGGCGCCTCGTGCGCGGGTGAGGTGTCGACCCGCCGCAGCACGGCATCAACCCGAGCCACCAGCTCCGCGGGAGAGAACGGCTTGACCACGTAGTCGTCTGCCCCGAGCCGGAGCCCGATGACTCGGTCGGCCTCTTCGCCCTTGGCAGTGAGCAGGATGACGGCGATGCGATCGGGATCGCGTTCGCGCAGCCGTCGCATGACCTCGAGCCCGTCGATTCCGGGGAGCATCAGGTCGAGCACGACGAGGTCGGGGCGCTGCACGGCGGCCGCCTCGATCGCCTGCATGCCGTCGCCCGCCACGCGGGTCCGGTAACCGGCCCGTTCGAGGTAGCGCGCCACGACCTCGGCGATCGTCGGCTCGTCGTCGACGACGAGCACCGAACCCCGCACATGGTCCTCCATGGCCGGGATTGTCGCAGCGATCGGGCCAAATTCCCGGACGCGCGGGCAAGTTCACGGGCTGTTCAGGACGACACCCGGCCGGGAGCCGCCCCCAGGCCTCCGGAAGCGCGAAGCTACCGACTGGTGTCCTCGAGCCGGCGTCATGCCTCGCCGCAGCCCAACGTCCCCGGCCAGGGGATCGTCGCGGGCTATCGGCCCGAGTTCTGGGCCGTCGTGATCGCCGTGGGCGTGGCGGCCGGGATCTTCGGCGCGGCGCTCATGGAGCTGTTGCGCCTCGTGCAGCACGTGGCCTTCGGTTACCACGCCGGCAGCTTCCTGCACGGGGTCGAGCAGGCGTCGGATGCCCGGACGGTCCTCGTGCTGCTCTGCGCCGGCGCGATCGCCGGTGTCGGCGGCTTGATCATCCACCGCGTGGTGCGGGGCTCGGGCGCGGGCGAGATCTCCAACGCGCTGTGGCTCGGTGAGGCGCGGCTTCCATTCTGGCGCAGCCAGGCGCGCGGCCTGCTGTCGATCGTGATCGTCGCCATGGGGGCCTCGCTCGGGCGCGAGGCCGCTCCGCAGCTCGCCGGCGCCGCCTGGGCCTCCCGCCTATGCGAGTTCGCCGGCCTGCCGGCGCATCAGCGTCGTCTGCTGGTCGCCTGCGGCGCGGGCGCGGGCATGGCCGCCGTCTACAACGTCCCGCTGGGCGGGGCACTGTTCGCCCTCGAGGTGCTGCTCGGCGTGATCACGCTGCCGCTCGTGCTGCCCGCGCTCGTGACCAGCGTGACCGCCACCGCGGTGGCCTGGATCGTGCTCCCGGACCGCCCGATCTATGTCCTGCCCGCCTACAGGCTCGTCCCCTCTCAGATCGCCTGGGCGATCCTGGTCGGACCCCTGGCCGGTCTGGCCGCCGTCGGCTGGGTGCGCCTGATTGCGCGCGTGAACGATCTCAAGCCGAGCGGCCGCCCGGGCGTCATCGCCCCGGTGATCGTCTTCACGGTGCTGGGCGTCGTCGCCCTGGCCTATCCACAGATCCTCGGTAACGGCCAGGACGTCGTTCAGCTCACCTTCACCGGCAACCTCGCCGTGGTCACACTCGCCGTGCTCGTCGTGCTCAAGCCGCTGGCCACCGCGGCGTGCCTCGGGTCGGGCGCGCCCGGGGGCCTCTTCACCCCGACGCTTGCCCTCGGCACGCTCCTGGGGGCGCTGCTCGGGCACGCCTGGTCCGGGATCGCTCCGGGCGCCGCCTCGGGGAGCTTCGCCGCGATCGGGGGCGCGGCCGTGCTCGCCGCCTCCATGCAGGCGCCGCTGGCCGCGGTCGTGCTGCTGCTCGAGCTCACCCGCCAGGTCGACTCCCTGATGGTGCCGATCCTGCTCGCCGCGGCGGAGGCGACGGTGGTCGCCCGCATCATCGGCGCCCCATCGATCTATTCGGCTCGGCTCGGCTACGCGGCGCCGGATTCGAACGCGTCCCGGCAGCCCTCAGAGCAGAAATAGCGCGTGCGGCCGCCGATCTCGGCACGGATCGCCCTGTCACGATCGACCCTCATCCCGCAGACCGGATCGGTCGCTCCCCGGCGCATCGTCAGATACATCAGGGCGGCGAAGATCAGCACTCCGAGTACGTTCAGGACGAGCTTGTAGTCAAGTCTGACCGAGCCGAACACGTCGCCCCGCGACGGCCGCGGCCCGGTTGGGATCAGGCCGAGAGCGCCGAACAGGGCCTGCACGATGAGCGCCGCGATGACCATCGTGAAGAACATCAGCGCGGTGATGCGCCAGGCGAAGGTGGTCCCGTAGTACTTGCGGTACACGGCGATGATCGGCAGCACGATCAGATCGGCGAACAGGAAGGCGATCGCGCCGCCGAACGAGATTCCGCCTGACCACAGCACGGCGGCGAGTGGCACGTTGCCGATCGAGCAGACGAAGCTCAACACGGCGACGACCGGCCCGACGATCACGTTCTCGATCGCCCGCGGTGCGGCCGCGGCATGGCGCATGAACAGGCCGTTGAAGAAGTCGTTGCCGAGCAGCCCGATGTAGCCGGCCAGCAGGAAACCGATCGCGATCTCCTTCCAGACCATCTGCCAGTCGGCGCGGAAGTTGTGGGCCACGTCGGACCACGACTCGAGGTCGGTCAGCCGCCGGCGCCAGGTGAGGCCCTCCGAGCCGGCCGCGTGATGCTGATGTCCGGCGTCTGCCGCGCACGCGTGGCGGCGCGCGGTCTCCTCCAGGCGGCGGGAGACGAACGCCCGCAGCAGCACGGTCATGAGGATGATCATCACGATCCCGCCGATGAACTCGGCCAGTGTGAACTGCCAGCCGAGCAGGACCCAGAGCACCAGACCGAGCTCCCAGACCAGATTCGTCGAGGCGAATTGGAATGCCAGCGCCGACGCGGCCGAGGCCCCCTTCTGAAAGAGGGACTTGGCAATCGCCACCGCGGCGTAGGAACAGGAGGACGACGCCGCGCCCAGGCCCGTGGCCACGGCGATCGGCCGGGCGCCCGCACCGGAGAGGGCGTGCTCGATCCGCCGCCGCGGCACCCAGGCCTGAACCGCGGCCGAGATCGTGAACCCGAGGACCAGCGCCCACCACACCGCATAGGCCATGAGGAGCGATTGCTTGAGCCCCTGCACAACGAGATCGATGACCGTGTCCATGGTCCTGCTAGGTGACCAGGCGCCCGAGCGCGCTCATCAGCTCGGAGGTCATCTCCTCACGGCGCCGTTCGTCCACGGCCCCCTGCACCATGCAGTGCTGCACGTGGCCCTCGGCGAGGCCGAGCGCGACCTTGTCCAGAGCGGCGCCAATCGCCGCGATCTGCACGAGGATGTCAGGGCACCAGCGGTCCTCCTGCACCATTCTCTGCACGCCGCGTACCTGACCCTCGATGCGCCGCAGACGCTTGCTCAGCTGGTCCTTCGAGGCCGTGTAGCCCCGTGTGGGATTCGGATTCTCGGACATTGGCTCAATATACCCCAGGGGGGTATGTGAGGCAATGCGGCTTACCACCCCGCGCCAGCGGGTAGCGACTCGGCGGCCGATGATCGCTGACCCGTGCGGCATCAGCCGCTGCGCGCCCTCAGCGCGATGGCCTACGCGGTGATGGCCGCGGCAGGGGCGCGGCTGGGTGCGATGGGCTCCGCGGCGACGCCCGGCCCGCTGGCCCTCCCTCCCCTCGTGCCCGGCGACTCGATGGAGATCCGCCGGGTGGTCGTGGAGGAGCGGCACGCCCTGCGCAGCGTCACCGAGATCACCGCTCCCAACAAGACGTTCGTGGCCGAAACCGGCGCCAGGGCTGCTACCGTGGACTGAGGGACGGCGCCGCCGTCCGGGGATTCCCGGCTTTCATCTGGGCCACGGATTTCACCCCCTCGCGCACGCCGCAGGAGATCGGAGCGATCGGATGAAATCGACGCGAGAGAAGGCCGAGGAGCGGCGCCAGGAGAAGCTCGAGCGGGTGCGCGAGCAGGTGGCGAGCGGGTCACTAGTGATTCGCCCTATGACTGCTGATGAGCGTCTGCGCTATCCGCCGCTCACCGTCAAGCCCAAGCGCCGTCCCTAGAGCCGAGAGCATGCGTCAGCGCCAGAATCTCATCGCCCGGGTGGTCCAGATGCGCCACGGCGGCGTCGTGGCCGCACGCTCGGCCGACGCACCGGAAGCTCCGGCGGCCTCGACGCTGGCGTCGCTGGAAGCGCGGATCGCACATCTCGAGGGCCTGCTCGAAGGACTGCAGGACTCGGTCCACCGCGAATCGACCCGCCAGAGCGCACGGCTCGCCGAGATCGAGGCGCGGCTGGAGCCGGAGGCGCTCGCCGTGACGCTCAGCCGGCACGCGCGTGAACACGGGTTGTAGAAGGTGACCCCGTTCTTCATCCCGGGCGCGAAGGTTGGCGCCGCCGAGCGCGCCTATGCGGAGATGCGCCGCTCCGTCGAGCTCGACACGGGGGTGCGCGCGACGAAACGCCGCATCCGCGAGCTGTGGTCTCGGCGCGGTGGCACGGACTGCCGGACCGAAGTCGGTCGTCCCGATCCCGTCCACGGTGACATGGTGCTGGCGATCTTCGATCTCGGGCCCCATCAGCCATTCGTCGTGCACCGGCAATCCCCGGACGGACCCGGAAGTGTGATCATCTGCGAGGTGCTGAGCGCTCACGCCTATGCCGTGACCGAGTTCGAGTCATGACGCCACCGGACTCCGTGGCCGAGCTCGAAGCCGAGGTGCGCTACTACAGCGAGCGGCTGGCGCTGCTGCGGGCCAAGGCATATCGTGGCGGTGATACGTCGGCGGCCCGGCTGCGCGAGCTCGAGCGGTCGCTGGCCAGCGCCGAGAAGCGCCTGCGCGCCGCGCACTCCCACCAGACGCACTGACCTCCCCAGACCGCCCGTGGCCCAGCTCACCGAGATCATCGTCGCCGGCGGCGAACGGCACCGAGTGCAGGGCGATCCCAAGCAGATCGAGGCCCTGATCATCGATGCCGCGCGCGGTTCGATGATGGCGTTCGCGTGGATGGTGGACGCCGAGACCGGCGCGGATGTCGCGCTCAACCCCGAGCACGTCGTGATGGTCCGGCCCGTCGCACCCTGAGCAGGACGACGAGGCACGCCCCGCGCGGTGGTAGGCTGCCGTCCACGGCGGGCCCGTGGGGCTCGCAAAGCGGTGTTTAGCGCTCGTAGGTCGTTGCTTGGTCAGCTCCTCGTCCGCGGCACAAGACCAAGAGGAGCACAACTATGGCCAGCGGAACCGTGAAGTGGTTCAGCGATGAGAAGGGCTTTGGCTTCATCACCCCCGACGATCCGGGCAAGGATCTGTTCGTCCACCACAGCGGAATCGTCGGCGGCGGCTACCACTCGCTCGCCGAGGGCGCGAAGGTCTCCTTCGACGCCGAGGCCGGCGACAAGGGCCCGAAGGCCGTCAACGTACAGCCGCTCTAGCACCGCGGCGGCGATCCACGCGTCTCCGGCGGAGGCCGGAGACGCGTAGGACAGCCCATGTGCGACACGATCGTGGCCGTCTCCGAGGGCCACGTCCTGCTGGCCAAGAACTCGGATCGGGACCCCAACGAGGCCCAGGCCCTCGAGTGGCATGAACGGCGCGCGCACCCCCCCGGCGCGCGTCTGCGCTGTACCTGGATCGACATCCCGCAGGCCGCCGGCACGCACGCGATCATGATCAGCCGGCCGTTCTGGATGTGGGGCGCCGAGATGGGCGCCAACGAGCACGGCGTGGTGATCGGCAACGAGGCGGTCTTCACCAAGGAGCCCTACGCCAAGCTCGGCCTCACCGGCATGGACATGCTGCGCCTCGCCCTCGAACGCTCGCGGACGGCCGAGGAGGCGGTCTCGGTGATCACCGGTCTGCTCGAGCGCCATGGTCAGGGGGGCGGCTGCGGGCACGAGCAGCGCTCCTTCACCTACCACAACAGCTTTGCCATCGCCGACCCCGGCGAGGCCTGGGTGCTCGAGACGGCCGGGCGCCGGTGGGCGACCGAACGTGTACGGGCCGGCGTGCGGACGATCTCAAACGGACTGACCATCCCCGGCTTTGCCGCACGCTACGGCGACCGCATCCGGACCACCGTCTCGCGCTGCCGGGCACGGCAGTCGATCACCGCCCGGGCCGCCGGCCGGAGCGCCGCAGGCCCGACGGCCGGCGACCTGATGGCCGCGCTGCGCTCACATGGCGCGCACGTCCTGCCGCAGTATTCCGCCCTCAACGGCGCCATGGCCGCACCCTGCATGCACGCCGGGGGTGTGCTGATTGCCTCGCAGACAACGGCCTCGTGGGTCTCGGAGCTGACGGCGGGAGACGCCGTGCACTGGGCCACGGCGACGGCCGCGCCCTGCACATCGCTATTCAAGCCCTTCCGGCTCGAGCGCCCGGTCGATCTCGGCGCCCCTCCCGACGACCGGTTCGACCCGCTCACGCTCTGGTGGCGGCATGAGCTGCTCCACCGCACGGCGCTGCGCGACCCGGCGCGGGCCTTTGCCCGCTTCATCCCCGAGCGCGACCGCGTCGAGCGGGCCTGGCTCGATGACCCCCCGGGCGGGGCCGAGGCGAGCGCTGAGGCGGCCACGCTGCTCGACCGCTGGACCGCCGCGGTGAGCGCCGACGCCGGTGGCGATGTGCGGCCGCTCGTGGTACGCCGCTACTGGCGAAAGCGGGACCTCCGCAGTCGCATTCCCGAGCGCCCCCCGCCACATCTGGCCGCTGTGGCATAGGCAGGCGCGGTTACAGTCGCCACGCCGATCGGCCGATACCCGGTCAGAGATGGCGCGTCCTGGGCGATCGAACGGCACCCCGCGGGCTGGCGGGAGCCGTGAGGAACGAGCCGCCGAGCTGAGGCTCGAGCGGCAACTGGCCCGTGCAATCGAGCTCATCACCGCGGGGGCTCCGGTCGGGGAGGCCCTGGACGCGATCTTGACCACCGTCGAGAGTGGTTCCGACGGGCTGCGCGCCGAGATCGAGCTGCCCGATCATGAGCTCGGGCCCGACCTGCTGAGGAGCACGCCGGGGCGTGCGTCCGGGGTTGAGGTGCACCGCACGGTGCTCCGGGCCGGCGACTCGGCCAAGCCCCTCGGGACACTGCGGATCGACGCACCACGCGCGCGCCCGCTCTCTGTCTCCGAGTCGGGGCTCGTGGCCTGGGCCGCGCGGATCGCGGCACTCGCCGTCGAGGACGGCCGCCTGCGCGAAGCCGAGGCGGGGTACCGGGCAATCGTCGAGCGCCTTCCCGCCGTCGTTTACATCGCCGACGCCGGGGTGACGGGCCGCTGGCATTTCGTCAGCCCGCAGATCGAGACGATGCTCGGCTTCAGCGGCTCGGAGTTCCTCGAAGACCCCGGCCTCTGGGCGCGCCACCTGCATCCCGCCGACCGGGCGCGGGTGCTCGACGCCGAAGCCGACGCCCACGAGCGCCACAGCGCAGCCGACGCCACGGCCACCGAATACCGCATGTACCGCCGCGACGGGCGAATCGTCTGGATCCGCGATGACGCGCTGCTCGTCCGCGACAACCGCGGCCGCGTGCGCTGGCACGGCGTCCTCTCCGACATCACGGTGCGCAAGCAGGCCGAGGCCGAGGTCGAGCGCCGGGCGGCGCAGCAGGCGGTGGTCGCGCGGCTCGGTGAGCACGCGCTCGAGGGCACCGATCTGGCCGAACTGATGACCGAGGCGGTGACCGAGTCCGCGCAGATCATGGACTGCGAGGTCGGGGCCGTGCTCGAGTTGATGCCCGAGGGCGATCAGCTGCTGCTGCGAGCCACGTTCGGGGGCGGCGAGGTCGGCGAGACGCGCCTGCCGGCCGGCCGGCACTCCCAGTCGGGCTACGCCCTGCAGACCGGGCGTCCGGTGATCGTCACGGACTGGAACGAGGAGCGCCGCTTTGAGAAGACGGCCCAGGCCGAGGAGAACCAGATGCGCAGCGGGCTCGTCGTCATCATCGAGGGCGGCGAGCAACCCTTCGGCGTGCTCGCCCTGCAGTCGAGGGCGCCGCGAAGCTACAGCGCCGCCGACGTCGATTTCGTGCAGGCGATCGCCAACGTGCTGGCCGACGCGATTCACCGCCAGAGCACGGAGGACGACATCCGCCACCGGGCGCTGCACGACTCGCTGACCGCGCTGCCCAACCGCGTCCTGTTCCTCGACCGGCTCGGGCATGCGCTCGCGCGGCTGCGTCGCCAGCCGAACACCCCCGTGGCGGTGCTGTTTCTCGACATCGATCATTTCAAGCTGGTCAACGACAGCCTCGGGCATCAGGCCGGTGACGACCTGCTTATGGCCGTGGCGACCAGTCTGCGCCAGGCCGTGCGGCCCGGCGACACCGTGGCTCGCTTCGGGGGTGACGAGTTCGGCATCCTGCTCGAGGAGATCCTCAGCGAGCGCGAGGCGATCGAGGTCGCGCAACGCATCGCCGCCGCGTTCGCCCGCCCCTTCGTGCTGGGCGTCACCGAGCATTTCGTCTCCGCCAGCGTGGGCATCGCGCTGGCCGACGACGCCGATCAGCCGCCCGAGGCCCTGATCCGCGACGCCGACGCGGCCATGTACCGGGCCAAGGAGCGCGGCCGCGCGCGCTACGAGCTCTTCGACGAGGACATGCGGGCCCGAGCCGTCGCGCGGTTGCGCGTGGAGAACGACCTGCGCCGCGCGCTCGAGCGGCGCGAGCTGCGCCTCGTCTACCAGCCCGTCGTCTCGCTGCACGATGGCGCGATCGTCGGTGCCGAGGCGCTCGTGCGCTGGGAGCATCCCGAGCGCGGCCTGGTCCCCCCAAACGACTTCATCCCGGTGGCCGAGGACTGCGGGCTGATCGAGCCGATCGGGCGCTGGGTGCTGGGCGAGGCCTGCCGCCAGACGGCGATCTGGCACGCTGCCAACCCGGACTCGGCGCCGATCACGATCTCGGTCAACCTGTCGGCGCGCCAGGTCGCCCAGCCGGATCTCACCAGCGTGGTCGGCCGCGTGCTGCGGACCACCGGGATCGACCCCTCGAGCCTCTGCCTGGAGATCACCGAAACCGTGCTGCTCGAGGAGTCCGAGCTGCTCGGCGACACGCTGCGGGCGCTCAGGGCCACAGGCGTACGACTCGTGCTTGACGACTTCGGCACCGGCTACTCATCGCTCGGCTACCTCAACCGGCTGCCCCTGGACGCACTCAAGGTCGACCGCTCATTCGTCGACGGACTCGGCGTCGAACCGCGGGACAGCGCGATCGTCAAGGCCGTGGTGGGCATGGCGCAGGCGCTATCCCTGACCGTGATCGCCGAGGGGGTCGAAGCGCCGACGCAGCTGGCCGAGCTGCGGACCCTGGGTTGCGATCTGGCTCAGGGTTACCTGTTCGCCCGCCCGTTGCCGGCCGAGGAGCTCGGCACGATGCTCGAGTCGCGGGCCTCGTTCTACGCCGAGCTGCGCGGCCTGAGCTGAGCACAGTCCGGCCCGTTCACTGCGCCTCGTAAGGTAGGGGTCGATGGAGATCGGCCTGTACACATTCGCCGAGCTGAGCCCCGATCCGCGCACGGGTCGCGTGATCTCGCCCGAGCAGCGCTTCCGCGACCTGATCGAGGAGATCGAGCTCGCCGACCAGGTCGGACTGGACGTGTTCGGCGTGGGCGAGCACCATCGCCCGGACTTCGCCGTCTCCTCCCCCGCCGTCGCACTCGCCGCGGCCGCGGCACGAACCAGCTCGATCAGGCTCACGAGTGCCGTCACCGTGCTCAGCTCCGATGATCCGGTACGGGTCTTTCAGGATTTCGCCACCCTGGACCTGCTCTCGGGCGGCCGCGCCGAGATCATGGCCGGGCGCGGATCGTTCATAGAGTCGTTTCCGCTCTTCGGATACGACCTCGACGACTACGACGAACTGTTCGCCGAGAAGCTCGAGCTGCTGCTCGCGCTGCGTGGCTCCGAGCGCGTGAGTTGGGCAGGCCGGCACCGCCCCACCCTGGACGGCGCCGGGATCTACCCGCGGCCCGCCCAGAATCCACTGCCCGTCTGGGTCGCCGTGGGCGGCAATCCGGGCTCGGCCGTTCGCGCCGGCCGGCTCGGGTTGCCGCTTGCGCTCGCCATCATCGGCGGCGCGCCAGAGCGCTTCGCGCCGCTGGTCGAGCTCTACCGCGAGTCGGCCCGCGAGGCCGGCCACAATCCCGCGCAGCTGCCGATCAGCATCAACTCGCACGGCTTCGTCGCCGATACGTCCGAGCACGCCGCCGCGCGGTACTTCCCGGCCTATGCGGCGATGATGAACCGCATCGGCCGCGAGCGCGGCTGGTCACCGATGACGCGCGCGCAGTTCGACAATCTGCGCTCGCTGCGCGGAGCCTTGGCCGTCGGCGACCCACAGCAGCTGGTCGAGAAGATCCTCTTCCAGCACGAGATCTTCTCCCACCAGCGCTTCCTGGCTCAGATGAGCGTCGGCCCGCTGCCGCACGCCGAGGTTCTGCGCGCGATAGAGCTGCTGGGCACCGAGGTCGCTCCGCGCGTCCGGGAGGCGCTCGCACGATGCGGTGCCGGAACGCTCGGAGCGCCGAGCTAGCCCGAGCTCAGCTCACTCGGGCCCGGATCCAGCCGAGCTCAGCGACCGGGCAGGTGATAGATGTAGAGCGTCCCGCGGGTCGAGTTGTCACCGTAGGCGCCGACGGCCTCAACGATCCGCCCGCCGACCACGATCGGGCTGTTCCAGTGCCCCGGGGAAGCGGCCAGCGAGGCCAGCACGCGCCCGCTCGTCGGACGCCGCACGACGACCGCACCGCCGGCGGGGTCAAACGCGTAGAGCAGACCGCCGGCCACCACCGGGCTCGTGCCCGAGCCGTTCTTGTCCTGCCAGGCGATCCCCAGCCGGGGACGGGACCCACCCTGGAGCACATACGCTGTGGTCCCGTTCCCGTCGGCCACGAACACGTAGCTGCGCCCGCCCGAGGCCCACACTGCCGGGGCGGTGAACACCTGGGCGCCTCCCGGACTCAAGATGCGCTCGAGCTCGCCGCCGGTCCGTGAGCTCGGCCCGCCCCGCGTGCCGTTCAGGCGGTCGAGATCGAGCAGGTACAGGTGCCCGTCCTTACCGCCCTGCACGGCCAGCCGCCGGCCGCCGTAGACGGGCAGCAGCGCGGGCGCCGTACTGCCGATGTCGTTATCGGTGCTGTTGAGCGCGGATTGGTTGCGCGGCGTCCAGTTGTGCAGCAACCGGCTCGCGTCGGCCGTGAGCTCGAGCACGCTGTCGCCCCAATAGATCGACCCGTTGAAGCGGGCGTTGCCGGTAGCCACGAGCAGGCGGCCGCTGCCCGGCTCCACCACCGCGCCCGCCCGGGCCCAGATCGCCGAGTCGCTCTCCGGGCAGCTCACGGGCACGATCAGCCGATGGCGGTTCGAGCACAGCGTGTTGAACACGTGCAGCACGGCCCCGCTCGAGCGGTCGATCAAGGCCACATGACCCTGGTAGGTCGGGGCGTCGCCGATGTAACCGCCGGTCACGGCGACGACGTACCGACCGGAGAGATTGAGCGCGCCGGCGAGCTTCTCCTTGCTCGCATCGTGGGTGATGACCGCGGGCCAATGGGCGGAGCGCACCTCGCGCCCAGTCGTCAGCGAGAGCTTGCGGATGCGCCCGTCCGGACTGGCCGCGTAGATGTAGAGGCGGTTCGGATCGGCAACGGGAGTCGCGGTGGTGACCTGCGCCGACCGCTCGTAGCGGCGAACATTGGGCGGCACGTACTCCCACAGCCGGCCGCCGCTACGGGCATCGATGGCGATCGTGCGGCCGTAGGTCGTCGTGACGACGATTACGTCCCGCGTCCGGCCGCGCACGCGCACGCCTCCGAGCAGGATCGGCGCCGAGTCGACGGTCCCGTTCAGATGCACGGTGCGCCGGCTCAGCAGGCGCAGATTGCCGGCGTTGATGCCGGTATCGGACGGCCCCACGCCGCTGCGCTGCGGGTTGTAGTTGAAGGTGGTCCAGTCCTGCTGGGAGGCGGCGCCGGCCGCCACCTCGGCGCTCGGCGTGCCCCGGTCAGGCGGCCCGGTCAGCGTCGTGCCGGGGCTGGTCGGCTGTCTCGCGGCGGAACCGCCGCAGGCGGCCAGAAACAGCGCGCACGCCAGAACGGACGCGCGCAGGCATGACAGTCGCCTCACCGCCGCGGCGCTCCCGCGCAGCCGCGAAAGCGGGCCCACCCGTGTGCCCTGCCGAGGCTCATTGCGCCCATGGTAGCCGTCCCGCCCCCGGACCCCAGGAGGTTCCGGTGGCCCGCGGCTGTACGCTCGCGCGTGCAATGGCGCGCTATTCGATCGGCCGCTCGCTCCGATTGGCGCTCGTGGGGCTGACGCTCGCGCTCGCGCTCGTCGCCGCACTGGGCGTCTCCAGCCTCTATCGCTCTCGGCAGCGCTATGAGGACACGCTGGCCCGGAGTGCCGGGCTGGCCACGGCCGCGGCCAACCTGGCCACAGCCGGGATCGCCGAGGAGGAGGTGCTGCGGGACGCCCGCGGGCCGGGGGCCGCGGGCGCGCGGCTGGCCGTGGCCCGGGAGTACGTCTCGGCGGCCTCCGCGGCCTCCTCGCTGGCGCGCTCGGATTCGCCCAGCGAGCGGCTCATCGCGGCGCAGGCGGCGGCCGAGGGGCGGGCCCGGAGGCTGTTCGCTGCCGGGAGCTTCACCGCCGCCGGGGCGCCCAACGGCCCGCTGGCCCAGGCGCGCAACCTGGCGGCGCAGTTGCAGACACGCCAGCAGCGGCGGCAGGACCGGGCCCGGGCCCAGGCCCACTCGGACTCTCGCAAGGCGATCATCCTGGTGCTCGTCGCCGGGCTGCTGGCGGTGGGCGGTGCGCTCGCACTCGTGGCCCTGCTCGTCGGCGCGATGCGCGGCCCGCTCGACGCGCTCCTGACCGCTACCCGCCGCCTGGCCGCTGGCGAGCTCGACCGTCGCGTGACGCCGTCCGGGCCACGCGAGCTCCGTGAGCTCGGGGCCGCGTTCAACGCGATGGGCGAGGACCTAGCTGGAGCGCAGCAGAAGATCGACGAGGAGCGGCGTCGGCTCGAGGTCACGATCGAGAGTCTCGGCGACGGGCTGGTGGTGACCGGCCCGGACGCGAGCACGATCGCCGCGGTCAACCCCCGGGCCGCCGAGCTGATGCCGGAGCTGACCGTTGGGGGCCACGTCGATCAGGCCGGCAGCCCGCTCCCCCCGCTCGAGGGAGCGCTCGGGACCGAAACCGTCGTGGGGCACCTCGAGCGGACGCTCGCCGTGACCGCGGCCCGGCTCGGCGGCGACGCCGGCGGCGTCGTGTGGACGGTCCGCGACACGAGCGAGCGCGCGCGCCTCGAGCGCGCCAAGAGCGAGTTCGTGGCCACCGCGTCGCATGAGCTGCGCAGCCCGCTCACCTCGATCAAGGGCTTCATCGAGCTGCTCGAGCGATCGCCCGAGGCCATGTCGGAGCGCCAGCGCGAGTTCGTCGAGATCATCCTGCGTTCCACCGACCGGCTCGTGGAGCTGGTCAACGACCTGCTCGACGTGGCCCGCATCGAGGCCGACCAAGTCGAGCTCAACCGGCGTCCGATCGATGTTGGCGAGGCGGTGCGCGAGATCGCCGAGCTGATGGGCCCGCGGATCGCCGCCAAGCACCAGCGGCTCGGCGTGTACGTCGACGGTGCCCTGCCGCCCGCCTATGCCGACGCCGGCCGGGTGCGCCAGATCATCGCCAACCTGCTCACCAACGCCCACCTTTACACCGAGGACGGCGGACGGCTGCACGTCGGCGTCGAGGCCGACCGGGCCTGGATCCAGATCGTCGTCGAGGACTCCGGCCGCGGCATGACGCGCGAGGAGACCGAACGCGTATTCGAGCGCTTCTACCGCGGACGCGACGGTGGCCACAGCAACCCGGGCACCGGTCTCGGCCTGGCGATCGTCAAGTCGCTGGTCGATCTCCACGACGGCCAGATCGAGATCGACAGCGAGCCCGGCCGGGGCACGAGCTTCCGTGTACTGCTGCCCTGCGCGCTTCCGGGCCCCGAATCCAAGCGCTCGCGCGAGGCCATCCGCGGCCGTCGTGTGCTGGTCATCGACGACGAGCCGGAGATCGCCGAGCTGATCGCCGGCCAGCTGGCGCCGCTGGAGGTCGAGACCACGGTCGTCCACAGCGGCGAGGAGGCCCTCGAGAAGCTCCACGCCGGCCGCTTCGACGCGATCACGCTCGACATCCTGATGCCCGGGATGGACGGTTTCGAGGTCCTGCGCCGGATCCGGGACGACCCCGAGCTGCGCATCACGCCGATCGTCTTCGTGTCGGTCTTCTCCGGCCGGCAGGAGCTCGCCGGCGAGTGGGTGGTCAGCAAGCCGATCGACGCCGACGAGCTGCGCGACGTGCTCGCCGCGGCCGTCAGCACAGGCCGCTCACGCGTGCTCGTGGTCGGACGGGAGGCGCTGCAGCCCACGCTCGAGCCGGCGCTCGACGATCTAGGCATCGAGCACGACTGGCAGACCAGCGGGCCGGCCGCGGCACGGGTCTGCGGGGAGCGTCGCTTCGAGGTGGCGCTCGTGGATGTCGGCGTGCGCAGCCCGCAGGCGGTGCTCCAGGCCCTCGATCTGCGCGGTCGCCGCATCCGCCGCGCGGTGATCCTCTTCAGCGACGGCGAGACGCCCATCCCGCCCGGCCTCGAGCGCCTGGGGATGGAGGTCGTGCCGGTCGAGCAGGCGGCCGGCGCGCTGCTGGCCGCGCTACGGGTTGGCGCCGCGGGATAGTGTGTGCGGCGGTGGCGGCGAGAGGTCAGATCGAGCTGGCGCAGGAGCTGGAGCGTCTGCGGGCCCAGCTGGAACGGCGCGATGAGGAGGCGGCGGCCAAGGAGCGCCAACTCGAGCGCTACGCCGCCGACCTGCGCGAGACCTTCAAGCAGGAGCGCGCCCGCGCGCAGGAGCTGCGGCGCTCATACATGGCCACGGTCCGAGCGCTGTCCAACGCCGTCGAGGCGCGCGACGCCTACACGGGCAAGCACGCCGAACGGGTCACGGCCTACGGGCTCGAGCTGATCAAGGCCATGGGGATCGAGATCCCCGAGGAACAGGAACTCGAGTTCGGCTTCCTGCTGCACGACATCGGCAAGGTGGCCATCCCCGACGCGATTCTCTACAAGCCGAGCACGCTGACCGAGAAGGAGCGTGCGCTGATGGCCCAGCATCCCGTGATCGGCGCCCAGATCGTGCGCGGGATCGAGTTCCTCTCCGACGCGGTCAAGGTCGTGCGCTCCCACCACGAGCGCTGGGACGGCACCGGCTATCCGGATGGGCTCGCCGGCGAGGAGATTCCACTCTCCGCCCGCGTGTTCGCGGTCGCCGACGTGCTCGATGCCCTGACCTCGGACCGACCCTACCGCCCGGCCTCGACGCTGCGCGTCGCCCGCGAGATGATCGAGGCCGAATCCGGCACGCATTTTGACCCGAGCATCATCGCGGTCTTCCGCACGATCGACGACACAACGTTCGAACGCATCGCCGCGGAGATCCGCTGATGCGTGGCGTGCTCGTCGTCGACGACGACCCGTTCATCCGCAAGCTGATCGCCACGACGCTCGAGGACGTCGCCGACTTCGAACTGCACGAGGCGGGCGACGGCGATGAGGCGGTCACCCGCGCGCACGCCGAGCGTCCGGCGCTGATCTTCCTCGACGTCGACATGCCGGGGCTCAACGGCATCGAGGTCTGCCGCCGTCTGCGCGAGGACGCCGAGACGAACGGCGCCACGATCGTGATGCTCACCGCCGCCCACGGTGACGGCGTCGAGCGCGAGGCCGAGGAGGCCGGGGCCGACCTCTTCCTGACCAAGCCCTTCAGCCCACTGGATCTGCTGCGGCTCGTAGAACGGCTGGGCGACCAGCCGACCTGAGCCCGCCGCCCGGCCGGACGTACTCGCCGGCCACGCGGCCGAGGATGTCGAGCATCGCCGTGGCGGCCGGCGAACGGTAGTCGCCCGCGCGCACGACCGCGCCGATGCGCCGCACCGGTCGCACGCGGCCGTCCAGCGGCCTGATCACGATGTCCTCGCGCACGTAGGAGAGGGCCAGCTCGGGCACGAGCGCAACGGCCACCCCCGCCGCCACGAGTCCCTGCGCGACGTTGTAGTCGTTGGTCTCGAACAGTACGTGGGGCGTGAAGCCGGCTCGCTGGCAGGCCGTCCACTGGAGCATGCCGCAGCTGCTCGCGGCCCCGCACTGGATCCAGCGCTCGCCCGAGAGCTCGGCCAGCTTGATCGTCTCGCGTGCGGCGAACGGATGCTCGGGGGGCAACGCAACCGACATTGCATCGTCGAACAGGTGAACGCTGTCGAGGCCATCCATCAGGTCGCCGTAGAGCGAGCCGGACTCGGTCTGGTAGTTGAAGGCCAGCCCGATATCGAGCTCGCCGGACTTCACCCGCGGCAATGCCTCCTCGGGCTCGGCCTCGGCCAGCGAGACCTCGACGCCGGGATGGGCCGCGCTGAAGTGGGCGATGGCCAGCGGCACGAGTGTCGCGCCGGCCGTCGCGAAGGAGGCCAGGCGCAGGCGTCCGCCCCGCAGGCCGGCGATCTCCTCAAGCTCGGCCTCGGCCGCCGAGAGTCGCTCGAGGATCACGTCGGAGTGAGCCACGAGGGCTCGTCCCGAGTCCGTCAGCCGCACGCCGCGCGGATTGCGTTCCACGAGCGTCGCCCCGGCCTCGCGCTCGAGCGCCGCGATCTGCTGAGAGATCGCGGACTGCGTGTAGGACAGGGCATCGGCTGCGGCCGAGAATGAACCGCGCTCGGAGACTTCCTTCAGGACGCGGAGACGGCGGACATCGAGCATTAGCGCATCTTATCGCTCCCACGAGAAACATCACTTGCACTCATGTCTTGACGGTGACACCCTGGATTTCGAGATGACCCCGGACACCAACGTAATCGCGATTCGGATGGCCACCCCGGACGACGAGCTCGAGCTCGGGCGGCTCGCCCAACTCGATAGCGCCTCGATCCCCGCCGGAGCGCTGCTGCTGGCCGAGCGTGACGGACGGCTCCAGGCCGCCCTGTCGCTCGCGGACGGAGCGGCGATCGCCGATCCGTTCGAGCCCACGGCCGAGCTGCTCGCCCTCCTGCAGATGAGGGCCGGACGGCTACGGCCGCGCGCCTCGTACGCCGTGCGCTTGCGCGGCGCGCTGTCGGCGCGCAGGCGCTCCCGCGCCTACGCTGCTTAACTCGCGGCATCGCACCCTCGGATCGATTTCACTGGCGCGACGGCGAACGGCTCGTCGTCTTCGGCCGCGGCACGCTCGCCGACGCCGCACAGACGCTCGGCTCGCGTGGCTACACGCTGCTCAGCACCGACCGTGCCGCCGAGAGCGCGCCGCTCGTCGTGCAGGGCGCGGGTACGGTCCTCGAGGTGCCCGCTGGTCGGGTCGACGAGCTCGCGGCGCAGCTGCGACCGCATGTCTCCGGCGAGCTGCTGGTCGCACTCGGTGGTGGCCGCGTGATCGATGTGGCCAAGGCCCTCGCCGCGGCGGACCCGCCGCGCCGGGTCGCGGCAATCCCGACCACGCTCTCGGGCGCCGAGATGACCGCCGTTCACCGCCACGCCGCCGGGGTGGCCGCCGACACACCGCGCGTGCGGCCCGCGATCGTCCTCAACGACCCGGCGCTGAGCGCCTCGCAGCCGCTCTCGGAGCTGGCCGCCAGCGCGGCCAACGCTCTCGGGCACGCCGCCGAGGGCCCGCTCACGCCGCTGGCCAGCCCGGTACCGGCACTCGCGGCGCTGGAGGCCACGCGCCTGATCGTCGGTGCGCTGCCCGGCGTGGGCGCGGAGCCGGGTGGCGAGCCCGACCGTGATGCGCTGGCCCTCGGTGCCCTGCTGGCCGGCTACGTGATCGGCTCGACCGGCTACGGCCTCCATCACGTCCTCGCCCAGACGCTTGTGCGCTTCGCCGGAATCTCCCACGGGACGGCCAACGCGGTCATGCTCCCCCACTCGCTGGGCGCCCTGGCCCGTCGGTTCCCGCCTTCGCTCGAGCGCTTCGCGGAGGCGATGGGCGGCGATCCGGCGACGGTGGCGGCCCGTGTCTGCGGCCTGACCGGCGTGACCCGACTGCGCGACGCAGGCGTTCCCGAGGACGCGCTTGATCGGTGTGCGGCCGAGGCTGCCGGACGCCCCGAGCTGGCGCTCACACCGCCCGCGGCCGACGAGTCAGAGCTCCGAGCGCTGTACGCCGCCGCCTGGTAGCGCGGGCGAGCTAGACCAGAGGTTCGGTCGACGCGACGGCGATCGAAGCATGCACGAGGCCTACGGCTAGGAAGGCCTCGGACCTGCCGGCGGCCGCGGCGATCAGGCCCTGCGCCGCGGCCAGCGCGCGGTCGATGCGCTCCAGCACCGGACCCGCGGGTCCCGGGTCCGGATCCCGGCACACGGCACGCGCGAGCTCGATCCCCGGCAGCGCCCGCTCAATCGCCGGCGGCGTCCCGCCCATCACGGCGCCGAAGCCCATCATCAGATAACCGACGAGCCGCTCGAGGCGCCCGCTACGGGGACGGAGCTCCGGGAGACGCGGCGGTCTCGGCTCCGGGAGCACGCCGTCGTCGATCAGCCCCGCCATCGTGCCACCGGCGACCATGGCGCGTTCGTGCTCGTCGAGCCCCGCGTAGGCGGCCGCGCGCATGGCCAGGAACAGCCCCCCGATCGGCCGCCCGTAGGGCGGGTCGGAGGCGAACACGACCCGTTCCGCCGGCGCGCGGGCGAAAAGCTCGACGACGTCGAGGCCGGCCCAGCAGGAGGTGTCGTAGAGGATCGCCGGGTGCTCGGCCAGCTTGGAGGTCAGGACGCCCTGGTCGGCGATCGCGGCATGGGCCAGGATCAGCGGCACCTCGGGATAGCGCAGGGCGAGCTCGGCCAGCGGGGCCATGCTGGGCATTCCCCGGCCGGCATGGATGAGGATCGGCACACCCGCGTCGCGCGCCACGGCGAAGATCGCCTCGGCGGCAGCGTTGCCGAAGCCGAAGGCCTGCGCCCGCGGGTGGAGCTTGATCCCGCGCGCCCCGAGCGCGAGGCAGCGCTCGGCCTCGGCCACCGGTTCCTCGGTCGGGTCAAGACGGCAGAACGGGATCAGCCGTCCTTCGCTCTCGCCCGCCCAGGCCAGCACGCGGTCATTGGGAGTGCGGTAGGCGGGGCGGCGCTCGGGATCGTGCAACGGGAAGACGTTGGCCCGCGCGCCTGGGCCGACCTCGTCGAGCATGCCCAGCAGCGACTGCAGATCGAGCGAGCGACCGTCCTCGTCGAGGCCCAGGTGGGTGTGCGCGTCGAAAATGCGCGCGCGGTCGGGGAGCAGGCGCCGGAGCTCGTCCGCGAACGTCGCGTACGCCTCGTCGAATGCGACCGCAGCCACTAAGAGATCTTGATCAGGACGATCGTGTTGAGAACGAAGACGATCGCGAAGCCGACGGTCCAGCGGTTCAGGTTGCGCTCGACCAGCGAGCCGCCACCGAACGGGCCGGCACCGGTACCCACGCCGAAGGCGCCAGAGAGGCCCGCGTCCTTACCCGAATGCATCAGCACGAGGAAGATCAGGACGATCGAGATGAAGACCTGCAGGACGCTGAGAATCGTGCTCATCGCGCCGGATGGTAGCTCAGGTGTCGCTTTTCGAGAACTGCTCGCGCGCCGCGTCCAGCCTGTGCAGGATGTCCATCGCCTCCGCGCGGAGCCCGCTGTCGACCGCGGCGAAGTCCTCATCGGAGAGCTTGCCGGTGCGGTGATCGAGCTCGGCGTCGCGAATCTCGCGGTACTTGGCCTCGCGTGCGGCCTCGAGATCGGCGATCGCCCCCTCCTCCTCGCGCGCGCTGCGCGCCTGCACCTCGCCCGGCTCCGCGGTGGTCGAGGGGCGACGGCGGAACGGCGCCGCCAACACGACCACGACGAGGGCCAGCACGGCCAGCACGATCACGAACTCCACGGCGACCTCAGAGCCTAGGCGGGCTCGCGCGCCACGCGCGCGGCATACGCCCTCGAGGCGGCGCGACGCCGGGCGAGCGCCGGCACGGGCCACAGCGCGATCAGGCCGCCGACGGCGATGATCATCGCTCCCAGCCAGATCCAGGTGACCAGCGGCGACACGATGAAGAGGAAGTTCGTCGACCACGTGTGGTTCACGTACTGCTGCGCGAGCCCGTTGATGGCCACATCCCGGGCCTGGAAGAGCGCCTGCAGCTGCTGCTGCTGGCGCGCGGGCGGGAGCTGCAGGACGCTCTGCATGGCTCCGGCGAACGTCCGGTCGCCCTGTTCGATCAGCGGCTGGATCTGGGTCAGATCGGGGTTGATGACCGTCCAGATGTCGCGGGTCATGCCCGCGCGCAGGCCGACCTGGCTCTCGGCCTCGCCGTTGAAGAAGCGCCCGAGGATGCCGAGCGTCGGATCCTGTGCCGGATAGAAGCCACGCGTCGTCCGCAGCGTGGTCACGTGCTTGCCACCCTTGGAGACGTCGAGCACCGCGCCGAGGGAGATCTTCTCGGCGCTGGCCGTGGCGATCGGTTTGACGTAGCGGATCGTGTACCCGTCCACGCGGGCCTGCTGCCCGGGCTTGAGCGACACGTCATGGGAGTGCTGGAAGGATGACGAGGCGGCCACGCCGATCAGCAGCACGGCGAGCCCGGCGTGGGCGATGTAGCCGCCGTACCGCCGCCGGTTGCGCCGCACGATCTGACCGAGCGCCCGCAGGTGGGAGTCGTGGGTCATGGCGCGGCGGGCGGCGACCCCCCGCCAGAGCTCCTGGAGGACCGCCGCGATCACGAACGTGCCCAGGGCGAACATCACCAGCGCGAACGGCCGCGTACCGGCGTTGGTCAACGCCAGCAGCAGGATCAGGGCGAGCACCCCGGCGGCCACCGGGAAGCTGAAATTCCGCCGCAGATTGGCGACCGACACCCGGCGCCAGGCAATGATCGGTCCGATACCGGAGAGCAGCACCAGCACGAGCGCCAGCGGGACGATGAAGGGCCGGAACGCGGGCGGCCCGACCGAGACCTTCGTGCCGGTGATGGCCTCGGAGATGAGCGGGAAGAAGGTCACCCAGAAGATCACGAAGGTCATCCCGACCAGCACCAGGTTCTGGAACAGGAAGACCGCCTCGCGAGACAGCAGCGAGTCGAGCTGGTTGTCCGAGCGCAGCGCCTCGCGCCGGGTGACCACGAGCGTGACCGAGCCGGCGATCATCACCCCGATCAGCACCACGAAGGGCACCCCCAGGGTCGAGGCGCCGAAGGCGTGAATCGAGTCGAGGATCCCGGAGCGCACGAGGAAGGTGCCGAGAATGGCCAGCGTGCCCGTGGCCAGGATCAGCGACGCGTTCCAGATCTTCAGCATCCCCCGCTTCTCCTGGATCATGATCGAGTGGATGAACGCGGTGGCGCACAGCCACGGCATCAGCGCCGCGTTCTCAACCGGATCCCAGGCCCAGTAGCCACCCCAGCCCAGCTCTGTGTAGGACCAGCGGGCCCCGAGCAGGATGCCGATCCCCAGGCACAGCCAGGCGGCCAGCGCGAAGCGCCGCGTGACCTGGATCCATTCCGAGTTCAGCCGGCCGGTGATCAGCGCGCCCACCGCGAAGGCGAAAGGAATCGCCAGCAGCGTGTAGCCCGAGTAGAGCATCGGCGGGTGGAACATCATCGAGGCGTGACGCAGCAGCGGATTGAGCCCCGCCCCTTCGCTGGGAGCGTTCACCGTCGTCGTGAACGGATTGGCGAAGAACACCGTCAGCGAGGAGAAGAAGGTCGCGAAGCCGAGCAGCACAGCGGTCGCGTACGGAGCGATCTCCTTCACACGCCGCCGCGTCAGATACAGGACGAGGCTCGACCACAGCGACAGCAGCCACACCCACAGCAGCAGTGAGCCTTCCTGCGAGGACCAAGCGGCCGTCGCCTTGTAGAACATCGGCGTGGTGGTCGACGAGTGGCCGGCCACGACGTTGAAGGAGAAGTCAGAGCGCAGGAAGGCCACCTCGAGGATCACGAACGCCAGCGTCGTCAACCCGGCCAGGGCGTAAACGGCCCGCCGGCCCGAGTCGATCCACTGCTGGTTGGCCGTCCGCGCGCCGTAGAGCGACGCGCCGATGCCGTAGACGCAGACGCCCAGACCGAGAATCAGCAATGCCCGACCGACCAGCGCCACGGCTAGGGCTTCCCGCCGCTGCTGCGGCCACCGGTGTGCGCGCAGCGCATCAGTAGCTCGCCTTCGCGGCCTGATACTTGGAGGGGCACTTGGTGGTGAGCGAGTTCTGCTCGCCGATGAACTGGTTGCCCTGCTTGTGGACCGTCACGAGCACGCCGCGGCCCGGGGCAAACGGATCGGGCACGATGCCGGTGTAGCGCACGGCAACCGATTCCTTGAGCTTCGGGTCCCGGACGCGGAAGAGCAGCGCCGTGCCCTGATGGCTGACCGAGCCCGTCATGACCGTGCCGGCCAGGATGTAGGACTGGCCCGGCCTGGCCGTGTTGAGCAGCGCCGACGCCGTCAGCTCGTTGCGCCCCGCCGTGAAGCTCACGTAGATGAGCGCCGTGGCCAGCAGCAGCGCGGCTGTGAGGGCGACCGTGAGGCGGATTGCGCGCTTGCGACTCGGGTCCATGCGGATGGGGATTCTCCCACAAGGACCCGGCGAGGCTCCCCGGCGGGGTCGTCGGTGGCGGGAATACCGCGACGGGCGTGAACGACGGCCGGGGAAGGCGGCGCCGGGGCGGGTTGCTCGCGCCGGCCCGGGTCTGGGACCGAGGCCGCGGACGCTTCCCAAATCGTGCCCGGTTGGGCTGCGGTGGTGGAAGTGGGTAACGAAAACCGTGCCTGAGGCGGTTCTTGTTCCCCCGCCGGGAGCCGGGGCGCGTCCGGCTAACGGTATGGGGGGTCTCGGCCGCGCTCGGCCGCTCACCGCGCGCCCCGTCACCCCGACCCCCTCCCCAGCGGGCGTTCTGGCCCCACTGGGAAGGCCGCCCGCGGATTAGCGTCCCGTTAACTGACAGGGTTTTCGCCCTTCAGCGCGAAACCATTCGTGTCCCCGACCGTTACTCGTTATGACCGTGCAAGTGAGATCCAAGAGAGGCAAGACCCGCACCCCCCGCCTCCGGCGTGAAGGGCGCGCCGCTCACGCCCACCTGCGCAGCGAGAATCCCGTCGAGCAAGTGGCCGCCTCTCCGCGCCTGCGCCAGGGCGGCCCGACTCAGGACCGCGCGCTCTACACGTGCCAGTGCGGCTTCGTGTTCGAGGCCTCGGTGTCGACCTCTGTCGGCTGCCCGCACTGCGGCGACACCCAAGCCTGGTAGCGGCCTCGAGCCGCTAGGCGCGCTCGGCGCCGGATCGCTCGGCGGCCGCCTGTGCCCCGTTTCCGGCAGCGCCCGGGGCGCTGGGCTGCTCGGCCATCTCGGGCGGCGTGAGCCCGGCGGCCAGCTCGAGCTCGGTGAGCGAGTCCCGGAGCCAGCCGATCAGCTTCCAGACGTCGCGCATCTGCTCGCGGTCGGCGACGATCCCGAAGTCGAGGTGACCGCAGTAGCTCATGACGGTGATGTTCAGCCCAAGCCCGTCGGTAATCACCGACACCGGGTAGTTGGCCTCGACGCGGGCCCCCGCACAGTAGAGCGGGACCTGGGGGCCCGGGACGTTCGAGACGACTAGGTTCCAGACCGGGGTACGGCTCGCGGCGAGCGAGAACGAGATCCGTGACGCCCGCGCAAAGACGGCCGGCGGGATGAACTGGGTGGCATCCTGGAGGAGCTGCGCCGGCAACGCCTTGTGCCGGTGCTTGGCGATCCGGAGCGCCTCGTGGGTGGACAGCAGGCGCTCCACCGGGTCGGGCTCGTTGGTGAAGAGCGGCACGCTCAGCATCCCGACCTTGTTGCCGAAGGTTCCAGCCTGCTCCTCGGTGCGCACCGACACGGGCACCTGGGTGACCAGCGGCACGTCGGGGAGCTCGTCGTGCTCGAGCAGCCAGCGCCGCACCGCGCCCGCGCACAGGGCTACCACCACGTCGTTGACCGTGCACTCGAAGTGGTTCTTGACCGCCTTGACCGACTCCAGCGGCAGCTGACCGAAGGCGAACCGGCGATGGGGCGAAACGTGGCCATTGAAGGAGGTCCGCGGACGAGCCAGCGTGGTGCGCTCGAGCACCCGCGACTCCCCGCCGCGCAGCGCCCGTGCCACACGCGCTGTGACCCGTCCTAGCGTCGGGGCGCCCGGGATGTCGCCGAGAATCGGCGTGTCCTCGAGGTTCGGCAGCGTCGAGGGCAACGCCCGGAGCACCCGCTGCGCATAACGCGGCGCGCCGAGCAGGCCGCGGGCCAGCATCTCGAGCTCGCTCGGCTCACGGTCGCCGGCCGATTCGTCCGCGGGCGGGACCTCGCGGCCCTCGGGGGTAAGGTCGAGCAGCACGCCCAGGATCTCGGCGCCGGACATCCCGTCGACCACGGCGTGATGGATCTTGGTCATCAGCGCGACCCGGTTGTCCTGCAGCCCGTGGATCACATAGACCTCCCACAGCGGCCGCGCCCGGTCGAGCGGGCGCGAGAAGATGCGCGCCACCTGCTCGGCCAGTTTGGCGTCGGTCGGTGGCGGGGCGAGGGCGAGCTCGCGGACGTGGTACTCGAGATCGAAATGCGGGTCGTCGATCCAGTACGGGTAGTCGAGCCCGAGTGGCACCGAGCGAAGGCGCCAGCGGAAGGGCGGCAGCAGCGGCAGGCGCTCGGCGATCAGCCGCTGCACGTCGCTGAGGTCCAGGCTGCCGTTGGGCCGGGTGCTCGGGTCGAGCACCGCGACGCCGCCCACATGGCCGCTCTGGCGGGGCGATTCAAGCGCTAGAAACTGCGCGTCCAGGCCGGTCAACTGCCGCATTCGGGCTCCTCTCCTCGACCTCTGGGGCGAGTCTATAGGCTTGCGGCGTGGAGTTTCGACCGCTCGGTGGAACCGGTGTCAAGGTCTCCCCTCTATGCCTCGGCGCGATGATGTTCGGCGCCTGGGGCGAGACCGACCACGATCAGTCGATTCGCATCATCCATCGGGCGCTCGAGGCCGGCATCAACTTCATCGACACGGCCGACGTCTACTCGCGCGGCGAGTCGGAGGAGATCGTCGGCAAGGCGCTCAAGGGACGCCGCGACTCCGTGATCCTGGCCACCAAGGTGCACGGCACGATGGGAGAGGATCCGAACGAGTTCGGCAACTCGCGCCGCTGGATCATCAAGGAGGTCGAGAACAGCCTGCGCCGGCTCGACACCGACTGGATCGACCTCTACCAGATCCATCGCCCCGAGCCCGACACCGACATCGACGAGACGCTGGGCGCGCTCAGCGATCTCGTGCACCAGGGCAAGGTGCGCTACGTCGGCTCCTCGACGTTTCCGGCCAGCGCGATCGTCGAGGCGCAGTGGACTGCCCGACGGCGGACCCGGGAGCGCTTCGTCTGCGAGCAGCCCCCCTATTCGATCCTCGCCCGCGGCATCGAATCCGATGTCCTGCCGACCTGTCTTCGCTACCGCATGGGCGTGATCCCCTGGAGCCCGCTGGCCGGCGGTTGGCTCTCGGGCCGCTGGCGCAAGGACGCCTCCGATGAGGAGCTCAAGTCGCGCCGCTCGGCGATGATCCCGCAGCGCTACGACCTCTCGATCCCGGCCAATCAGGCCAAGCTCGAGGCCGCCGACGCGCTGGCTCGGCTCGCCGGGGAGGCGGGCATCTCGCTCGTGCACCTGGCGCTCGCCTTCGTGCTGCGCCATCCGGCGGTCACCGCCGCGATCATCGGCCCGCGCACGATCGAGCACCTCGAGTCCCAGCTCGGCGCGGCCGAGGTGAACCTCTCCGAGGAGATCCTCGACCGTATCGACGGGATCGTTCCCCCCGGCGTGAACGTGAACCCCACCGACGCGGGCTGGGACAACCCATACCTCGCGCCGGCCGCCCGGCGCCGCTGAGCAGCGGGCGGGTCGCTGGGCCGGAGGCCCGCTGGGTGTCGTCAGTCTCGCTCGGGCTCGAGCGGGGCATCGGCCATGCGCTCGATCGTTCCGCGCAGGCTGTCGAACTGTTCGACGAGGTCGTCGCGATCGACCTTGTGCTCCAGGGCGATGCGGATCGCCGCCATCTCGCGGGCCAGGAACTCCGTGTCGGCCAGCGAGCGCGAGTTCATCTCGCGGTCGCGCTCGGTCTCCGACTTGTCGCGGTCGGCCTGCCGGTTCTGCGCGAGCAGGATCAGTGGCGCCGCGTAGGCGGCCTGGGTGGAGAAGGCCAGATTGAGCAGGATGAAGGGGTAGGGATCCCAGCGCAGCGACACAGCGGCGACGTTGAGCAGGATCCAGACCACCACGATCGCCGTCTGAAAGGCCAGGTAGCGGCCGGTGCCCAGGAAGCGGGCCAGGCGCTCGGCAAAGCGCGCGAAGGCATCAGGGTCGTAGACGGGGCCACCCGGACTGCCGCGAGGAGTGCTGAGATCGTCGTGGCGGGCCATCAGCTCGTCGCGTGGGTCAGCCGCCAGTTGGCGGGGAGCATCCGGTCGAGCACGTCGTCGATCGTAACCGCACCGACCAGGCGACCCGCTTCGTCGGTTACGGCCAGCGCGACGACGTCATAGGCGGCGAGGCGTCCCGCCACCTCGCGGTCGCTCGCCCGGACGTCAACGGGTTCCCAGTCCTCGTCGAGACAGCGGCCGACGGGCTTGCTCGGAGCCTCGCGCAGCAGGTGCTGCACGCCCACCACACCCAGGTAGCGGCCTGTTGGCGTCTCGTGCGGCGCCAGCGAGACGAACACCTGCGCGGCCAGCGGTACGGGCAGGTCAGGGTCGCGCACGCGGGCGAGCGCCTCGGCCACGGTCGCCTGCGGTCCCAGGATCACGGGCTCGGGGGTCATCAGCCCGCCGGCGGTGTCGGGTTCGTAGGACAGCAGCCGGCGCACCGGGCGGGCCTCATCGGGGTCCATGGCACCGAGCAGCTCGTTCTGCATGCTGGGCGAGAACTCGCCCAACAGGTCGGCGGCGTCGTCGGCCTCCATCTCGTCCAGCACGCGCGCCAGACGGGCATGATCGAGTCCCTCGACGAGGCGCACCTGCTCGGCCTCGGAGAGCTCCTCGAGCAGGTCCGCGAGGCGGTCGTCCTCGAGCGCGGCGGCGAGCACGCGCCGCCGCGTGAGCGGCAGGCGCCTGATGGCCTCGGCCATCTCAGCCGGGTGCATCCCGCCGAGCGTCGCGGCCTCGCGGTCGACCGGCTGCTCGTGGGCAAAGAGCTCGCCGGCCTCGCTCCAGTCGAGGATCTCCGGCGAACGGCGCAGACCGGGGACTCGCCGGCCGCCGACCGCGACCGTCGCGACCTCCCAGGCAAACGGCTCGGGTGCAGGCTTGAGACCGATGTCCACGACCCGCTGCTCGCGCAGCCGACGTCCGACGAGCTCCCCGATCAGCAGGCGCTCCCCGGGCCGCAGCTCAAACTGACGCAGGTTGACCGAGCCCCTTCGCAGGCGAACGCCGTCACTCTCGATCTCGCCGACCCGGCCCGCGCCGATGAACACCCGCCGTCGCTGCACCGCGACGACGAAGCCGACCACGCGCGGCGGCCGGCCCCCGAGATCGATCACGACGTCGACCAGGCGCCCGACCTCGGCGCCGTCGGCGCCGACCAGTGGCAGCCGGGTCAGGCGCGAGACGTAAACGATCCGGTCGGTCATCGCCACATCGTAGAGCGACGAACCGGAGATCGGAGGATCCGAGTGGGGCGATTACGCTGCGGCGATGAGCTCTTCGCGGAGGCGCGTGTCCTCAGCCTGGCCCGCGCCCGCTGACCATGCGCAGGCCGCCGCGGTGCTCGGCGCTGTGGCGATCGCCTTCTCGAGCATCCTCGTGCGTCTCAGCCACGCCTCGCCATCCACGGCCGCCATCTCCCGCAGCGGAAGATGGCGGCCGTCTTCCGCTGCGGGCGTGACCTACGTCGGCTTCCTGCTCATGCTGCGTCGCGGCGGTGTCGACCTGCGGCGCCCGGCCGGGCCACTGTTCGACGCCACGGCCACCGCGGCGGTTCTGTGCTGGCTCGCCGGCCTGGTCATCGGTGACGCCGACCTGGCGCCGGACTGCCCGGAGCGGCTTGGCTCGTCACGCTCGCCCTGACCTCACAGGTGCTCGGATGGCTGCTGATCATCACGTCCCTGCCGCGGCTGCCAGCTGCCCTGACCTCCCGGCTGCTCACGGTCCAGCCGGTCGGCTCGGTCGCACTGGCCGCGTTGATCTTCGACGAATCGCCCACCGGGCTGCAGCTGCTCGGGGTGCTGCTCGTGCTCACCGCGCTGATCGGCGCGACCTGGTCGAGGCGGGCGCGGGCGGGTGCTCGTGCGCGGAGCCAGCCGGCGCTGCCCGTTGCGCTCGCCGCCGCTCGTCCACCGCGTAGAGCTCCCAGACTCCGGGAACGCCCTTGAGGTCGTGAGCTCCGCGCTCGCGCAGCGGCAGGCCCGAGCCGAGCAGGATGTCCGCAACCGTGCGCGAGACGAGGATCTCGCCTCCCGCGGCGAGCGCGCCGACACGCGCTGCGACGTGCACGCCGACGCCGCTCACGGTGGCTCCCATGCGCTCGCACTCCGTCGTGTGGATGCCGATCCGCACCTGGAGTCCGAGGCGCGCGACCGAATGCCGGATCGCCCGTGCCGCGGCCACCGCCGAGGTCGCGGTCGGGAATTCGGCCAGGAAGCCATCGCCCGCGGTGTTGAGCTCCGTGCCGCCCTGATGGCGGAGCTCGTTGCGCACGGCGGCGTCGTGGCGCTCGAGCAGGTGGCGCCAGTCGCTGTCCCCGAGCGCCGCGGCACGCCGGGTCGAGCCCGCGATGTCGGTGCACAGCAGGGTGCTCAGAATGCGCTCGCCGCGATGCGCGGGGGGCTTCCCGGTCACCCATTCCTCGATCTCCTCGAGCACAGCCGTCGCGTCCCCGAAGTACGCCGCGTGATCGACCCCCTCGAGCTCGACGTAGCGAGCATCGCGGATGTGCTGGGCCAGCCAGCGGCCCTGCGCGACCGGGATCGCCGGATCCCCGGTGCGGTGCAGGACGAGCGTCGGCACGTCGAGCGCGCAGGCCTCATCGCGCACGTCGGTCGCCGCCAGCCCCGCGCTCAGCTGGATGGCCACCCGCGGGCTGCCGAGGGTGCGCTCGGCGCGGGCGACCCACTCGCGCACCGCTGGGTCGCTCTCGACCGTGGGCGCGTTCTCGCCCAGCGTCCCGCCGTGGCCCCAGCCCGCTGCCAGCCGTGCGACGTACGCACGGGCCTCGCTGACAGTGCGCCCCTCCGGGTAGCCGGGGGCCTCCATCACGCGCGCCGTCGCGGCATAGAGCACGAGGCTCGAGACCCGCTCCGGATGCCGATGCGCGTAGGCGATCCCGATCGGTGAGGCCTGCGAGTAGGCGGCCAGGATCACCTCTGCCTCGGCGGTGGCCGCGATCACGGCGTGCAGATCGGCGACCTGCTCATCCACGGTCGCCGAGCTGTCCGTGCGATCCGAGGAACCGACTCCCCGCTGGTCGAAGATGACCGAGCGCGAGAACGAGCCGATCGTCCGCCACCACCGGGCGATCTGGGGCAGTTCCCAGCCGATCTCGACCGGGGTGCCGAAGGGCAGCACGTGCACCATGTCGGGCGGCCCCGAGCCGAGCACCTGGTAGGCGATGTGCACCGGGCCGGAGCGAGCGTAGCCGCGCACCGGCTCGATCAGAGGCAGACCAGCGCTCATTGCTCTGGCAAGGTACACCGCCAACCGCGCTGCCAGGTCTTTTCAGCACCCCCGGTAGATCGCTCTAATCAGGCCGCTAGGATGGCACCATGCCGGCGGCAACCAGGGACCGGATCGTGGCTGCCAGCGCCGAGCTGTTCAGCCGTCAGGGCTACGCCGGCACCGGTGTCAAGCAGATCGTGCAGCGCGCCAACGCCCCGTTCGGCTCGATCTACCACTTCTTCCCCGGCGGCAAGAGCCAGCTCGGCGAAGAGGTCATACGAGCCTCCGGTGCGGTCTACCTGGAGCTGATCGACGCCGTGTTCGCACCCGCGCCGGACTCCGCCGCCGGCGTCCGGGACTTCTTCGCCGGGGCGGCCGAGCACCTGCGGGAGACCGACTACGCCGACGCCTGCCCGATCGCCACGGTCGCGCTCGAGGTGGCCAGCACCAGTGAACCGCTGCGCGAGGCGACCGCCGAGGTCTTTCAGAGCTGGCTCGACCGGGCCACGCACTACTTCGGGCGCGACGGCATCCCCGACGCGCGAGCCCGAGCGCTGGCGATCTCAACGTTCTCCGCCCTCGAGGGCGCCTTCATCCTGGCCCGGGCCTCGAGGTCCACCGAGGCGCTCGACGTCGCCGGGGCCGCGGCCGCGGCCGCGGTCCGCGCCGCGCTGCCCGCGTAGGGCCGCACGGGTCAGGTCGCCGGGGCGACCGCGTCCTGCAGGAACTCGCGCAGATGGGCGGCCAGGAGCGCCGGCTGGTCCTCCGGGATCAGCGTGTAGCTGTCGCGGACCTCGACGAGCCGCGCGTGTGGAAAGAGCCCGGCCAGCCGCCGTCCGTGCTCGGGCGGCATCACGCGATCCTCCGCCGCCCACACCACGAGCACAGGGCGGTCGAACTCGCGCTGCTGCGCGGCCCACTCGCGCAGCCGGGCCTTGGATGGCACGTCGCCGACGTACTTGCGCAGGTCGCGGCGGATCTCGCGCCGGGTCAGCAGCGGCGCCAGCCACGCATCCATGACGTCGTCGGGCACGGGGCGCTTGCTCATCCAGCCGAACGCCACGGGCAGCCGCCGGAGCGCCCGTATGCGCAGCGGCTGCGCGAGCGCGAACAACCCTCCCGGGACCTGGGCCGCCAGGGCCAGATTGCGGCCGGGAAGACCCGGCGGATAGTTGTCAAAGGCCTCGCACGAGCAGAGCACAAGGCGCCCGACGCGCGCCGTGAGGCCGAGGTTGATCAGGAACTGCGCGCCACCCCAGTCGTTTTGGACGATCGTCACATCGCTCAGATCGAGCGCCTCGAGGAACTCGGCCACGAGCCGGACCTGACCGAACAGAGTGAGGTCGGCGTCGTCGCGCATCGGACGACGGTGGCCGCCGAGCGGCCACGTCGGCGTCAGGCACCGGTGATCGGAGCGCAGCGCCGGGACGACGTTGCGCCAGAGCGAGGAATTCATGGCCACACCGTGGAGGAACACGAGCGCCGGACCCGGCCCGCCGGTGTCCTCGTACTCAATCGTCCCGGCGGTCAGCTCGAGCTCCGGCATCGGTTCCTCCGCGCACTTGATAGATCGCTCTAGCACGGAGCATAGCCCACGCCGGACATGGTCATGCCGCCTGGACCGCCGCCTCGCCCGTCCAGTCCTCGACGTCGTAGCGCGCGAGCGCGGGGAAGGCCGCGACGATGACCCCGACCCCGAGCACGCAGACCAAGCCGCCGGAGACGACCGAGAACCGCGGACCGGCCACACCGGCCACGGCGCCGGCCTCGACGTCGCCGAGACGCGGGCCGCTCGTCACGACCAGCGAGAAGACCGAGGACATCCGCCCGCGCATGTGATCAGGGGTCACGGTCTGGTTGATCGTCGAGCGACACACCGCGCTCACCGAGTCCGCGGCACCGGCGGCCGCGAGGAGCAGCGCGGCGAGCCACAGCGAGCCCGCGAGGCCCGCCAGCGCCACGGCCAGGCCCCACACGATCACGGCCCAGATCACGATCCGCCCCAGCCGCCGCGCTTGCTCGATCCAGCCGGTAGTCAGAGCCGCGACCGTGGCACCGGCCGAGACGGCTGCGTAGAGCACCCCGGTCCCCCCGGCGCCGGTGTGGTAGACGCTCACCGACAGCACCGCAAACAGCGCGCGCGGCATGCCGAAGGTCATCGCCACGAGGTCGATCGCGAAGGAGCCCATCAGCGCCTGGTTGCCCCGAACGTAACGCAGCCCGTCGGCGATCGAGCGCCGCACGCTGACCACGTTGTGCGCGTGGCCCGGGGGCTGCGGGGACATCGGCAGCACGGCGAGCACCATGGCCAGGCAGCTCACCGCGTCGACCGTGTAGGCGGCCTGCACGCCCAGCGCGGCGATCAGCAGACCGCCGAGGCCCGGTCCGAGCACCATCGTGAGCTGGTAGAGACCGTAGTTGAGGGCCAGGGCGCTGCGCAGGCGGGCCGGCCGGACGAGGTTGGGCACGATCGCCGAGCGCGCGACGTTCTGGACCGCGCTGAACCCGGCCAGCAGGCCGCCGAGGGCGTACAGGACGACGACCGAGGGACTGCCCGCAAAGGCAGCCACGGCGAGGCCACCCGAGGCGGCGACGAGGCCGATCTGATCGAGCAGCAACAGCCGGCGACGGTCCATGCGATCCGCGATCGCGCCACCGAGCAGCGCCATCGTGATCAGCGGGATGAGCTCCACCGCGCCGAGCAGGCCCACGAGAACCGCCGAGTGGGTCTCGATGTAGAGCTGGTAGGGCAGCGCGACGAGGGTCGCCTGCGTGCCCATCCCGGAGACGAAGTTCCCGAGCACGACCAGCCGCAGGTCGCGACTCTCGCGCAGCGGCGCGAGATCGGCGGTCAACCTTGGAAGACGCATCCGAGCAGGCTAATGCTCGGCTGGCCGCGCTCCGGGCGCGTGCGCGACGCTCAGACGCTGACCGGCGTGGCGCTCTTCTCGCGCTGGCGCTCCGGCGTGATGCGCACGACGTTCCAGGCCAGCCCGAGACGGCGCAGCAAGGTGATGATCAGCCCCGACACGTCGACCTCCCACCAGCGCAGGCCGTGGTAGGCCGAGCGGGGGAAGGCATGGTGATTGTGGTGCCAGGACTCGCCCAGCGAGGGCAGCGCGAGCCACGCCACATTGGTCGAGCGATCATCGATGTCGAACCGCCGACCGCCGAAGAAATGACAGATCGAGTTAACCGACCAGGTGATGTGGTGCACGAAGAAGATCCGCACCAGGCCGCCCCACACGTACCCGCGCAGCGCGCCGGCGAGCGTGAAGCCGTCCAGCACGAACCCGGCGAGCGTCGGCACGAGCAGCGAGACAAGCACGAGCAGCGGGAAGCGGCGACCGATGCGACGCATGCTCGGATCCTCGTAGAGGTCGGTGGCGTAGCGCTTCCAATCGGCCTGCCCCTGCGTCTCCAGCAGCCACCCCGCGTGGGCGTGCCAGAGACCCCGCAGGCCGCTTCCGTGTCCGACGTGCGGGCTGTGGGGGTCGCCGTCGCGATCGGTGTGGGCATGATGCTTGCGGTGGTCGGCCACCCAGTCCATGACCGAGCCCTGAACCGAGAGCGACCCCATGATCGCGAAGGTCCGCTCGAGCCACGGATAGGTCTGGAAGGAGCGGTGGGTCAGCAGCCGATGAAAGCCCACCGTCACCCCGATCGCGCTGGTCAGATACATAACCCCGAGGATGGCCAGGTCGGTGGCGTCCACGGCACGGTTCCACAGCAGCACGATGGCCACCAGGACGCCAACGAACGGGACCACCACTCCCAGCAGGTTCGCCGTGCGCTCGGCTCGCGACATCATTCCTCAGTCTCTCATTACTACGGCTCAGTTTCTTGCGTTTTAGGGGTCAATTTCACGCCCGAAAACTGTGTCTGAGTGATAACCATGTCTCGCGCCGACAGGGATCTCGCTGCGATGCGGGTCACATCTCGCCACAATGCCCCGCTGATGAGGCAGGCAATCCTCAGTTCGCGCAGGCTGCGCTGGATCATCGCGTTGCTCGGCGCCTCGAGCATGGCCACGGGCGCGCTGGCCGCGACCCGGGCCACGCATCCAGACCGCAGCGCGTCGAACGCGCCGGCACTCACGTCGCCCTCCCCGGTACTGGCACCCGCCGCGAAGCCACCGGATGCAGGGCGTCCAAACATCATCTTCGTCCTCACCGACGACCTCTCCAACGAACCTGCTGCCGTACATGCCGCACGTGCAGGCCATGCGCCACGAGGGCCTGACCTTCGACAACTACTTCGTGTCCGACTCGCTGTGCTGCCCGTCGCGCTCCTCGATCCTGACCGGGAACCTCCCGCACGACACCGGCGTCTTCAGCAATGTCGGCCCGGATGGCGGCTTTCACGTCTTCCACGCCCGCGGCGAGGAACGCGACACGTTCGCCGTCGCCCTGCGGCGGGCCGGCTACCGCACGGCCCTGATGGGCAAGTACCTGAACGGCTACATGGGCAGCACGGAGAACCCGACTCCCGACACCTACGTGCCGCCCGGCTGGAGTGAGTGGGACGTCGCCGGCAACGGTTATCCCGAGTTCAACTACACGCTCAACGAGAACGGTGTGCTGCGGAAATACGGTCACCGGCCGGCGGACTACATGACCGATGTGCTGGCCGGCAAGGCGACGGGCTTCATCGCGCGCGCGGCCCGTGCCCGCGCGCCGTTCTTCCTCGAGGTGGCCACATTCGCACCGCACTACCCGTACATACCGGCGCCGCGGGACGCCGGCGATTTCCCGGGGCTGCGCGCCCCGCGACCGCCGAGCTTCAACGTTCTGCCCAGACACGCGCCGGGTTGGCTCAGGCACCGGGCCGCCCTCACCCCCGAGCAGACCGGCCAGATCGACAAGGCCTTCCGCCACCGCGTCCAGATGGTGCAGGCGGTCGACCAGCTGATCGGCAACCTCGAGCAGTCGGTGGCCGATCACCAGCTCTCCGCCAATACCTACATCGTCTTCAGTTCCGACAACGGGCTGCACACCGGCGAGTACCGCCTGATGCCCGGCAAGCTGACTGCCTTCGACACCGACATCCGGGTGCCGCTGATCGTCAGGGGCCCCGGGGTGCCGGCCGGAGCCCGGAGCGGTGAGCTGGCCGAGAACATCGACCTCGCCCCCACCTTCGCCGCGCTCGGCGGCACCGAGCTGAGCGCGGACGGGCACCCGCTCACCCGTCTGATGCACGGCGCGCCGGTTCCGGACTGGCGCAACGCGATCCTCGTCGAGCACCACGGCGCCGACTTGAGGGGGATCGATCCTGACTTCCAACAGCCTCCGAGCGGAAATCCACGCACGTACGAGGCGATGCGCACGAGTCACTTCATCTACGTCGAATACCGCAACGGCGAGCGCGAGTTCTACGACCTCGCCCGCGACCCATTCGAGCTGGACAATCTGGCCGACCGGCTCTCAGCGGCGCGTCTGAGCAGACTGCACGCCGACCTGACGCAGCTCGAGGAATGCCACGGCGCCCAGGCCTGCTGGGCGGCCATGCACGTTTCACGGACGCCCTAGCGCACGGCCACCGTGTGCGAGCTCGACAGCGTGGCGCCGCGGCCGTCGAGCGCCTGGACGGCCACGAAGCGCCGCCCGGCACGAATCCGGATCGCGGTCTCAAAGCCGCCGCGACGAGCGACGGCCACGCTCTTCAGCCCGCTTGCCTTCGAGCCCGCGAGCACCCGCCATGAGGCAACGCCCGTGGCGCCGTTCCAGCTGGCAAAGACGGTCGTCGTCCCGCGCGAGGTGGCTGTCGCCAGCGCGGGGAACGCGGCCGGAGTCGCACTCCAGGGCAGCCGGTAGGCGCGATACCCGGGGTTGGCACCGAGGAACTTGGCATCGAAGACCGTGCGGCCCCTGGGGTCGAACTCGGTCAGGTACGGCTGCTGTCCCCAGCCCACGAAACTGTCACCGTTGGCCAGCAGTTGGTCGTTGCCCTCGAAGTTGGCCAGCAGCGCCGGGCTGTGTTGGTCCTGAGCGACGAGCGTGGCCGTCCGCTGCGTGGCGTCGAGCCGGAGCGTGAGCCCACGGGACTCCTTGTGCACCGGTGGCGGCCCCGCGCCGTCGTCGAACAGCGTGACGATCCCGGCTGAGCGCACGCGCACGTCGTGCTGAAAGGCGAACCCGGTGCCCTTGCCCATGCGGAAGGTCGAGTGCCTCCCCCCCAGCCTCCAGATCACCGCGCCCGTGCGGCGGTCGATCTTGTAGGCCGCTGAGGTGTTGCGCGCGGAGATGACCAGATCGCCGTCGGTGTCCTGCTGGATCGAGTTGATGTGGAAGTAGTCGAACGGATGTCCCTTGGTCGGCAGCGGGGTGTAGGTGTCGCTCAGCGCAACGTGGTCCAGACTGTCCCACTGGTACAGAACCAGCCCGGTCGGGATGTCGATCTCCTGGACGACGGCGTCGAGCACGACGGCGTTCTTCGACCCCTTCACCGATGAGGCGTCGGCAACAACCGGGTAGTAGGACGTGATCAGCGCGGTGCCCTGGGGCGTGAGCTGGAACTCGTGGAGGTCCGCGTGCAGCCCGTTCCCCGCCCTCACGACGGCCACTGGCCGGTAGCTCGAGTCGAAGATCTCGTCCTCCCCGACCCCGACCCCGGCGCTCACGAACCCCTGCCACCAGGTCAGCACCGGCTTGCCGCCGTAGGTCTGGGTCCTGAAGTCGGTGACCCAGTCGCTGCGCGGCGCCGGCTTGAACCACACCAGGCCGCCCTTGGCGTCGAAGATCATCGGACCGTCCTGGATCGGCCCATACTGCGGAGCGACGAATATGTCGCCCGACGCGGCCCGGCTCGAGCGTCTGGTCACCCTGAGCGTTGCCGGGATCAGGTCGGGCCGGGAGCGGTATCTCGTCACGTCCCCGGAGACGCGGTTGGCCGCCGGGCGTCGCGTGAACGGCACATCGCCGGCCGGGCGGGCCACCCGGAACTGATAGCCCCCGTTGGCGCCACCGACGATTTCCAGGCCGGTGCTGACCGTGACGAGCTCCCCGGAGCGAAACGGCTGGTTCGGGACGAAGCTGGCCCCCTGTCCGTCGGAGTGGGCGAGCAGCCGCCCGGAGTGGGGGCCGCTCAGCGAGCCGTTGACGGCGATCTGGCCGAGCTGCCCGGCCGGGAGCCCGCGCAGGCTGATCTGGGTCCCGGGCGCCGCCGTGTGCGCACCGGGAAGCGGTGACACGCTGACCGGAACCGCGGCCACCGCGCCGCCTGCGGAGACGAGGGCCGCGACGATCAAGCTGAGCGCTGATCCAAAGGCAAGTCTGGGCATCCACGGCTCCTCAAAGACTGACGTTAATCCTAAGAAGCGGCTTAGACTAGCTCACAGAACGACAACGTTCGCTGGTCCACCCTCGTACGCTTTGCCCATGGCCAGCGGATCGCCCCCCGGACAGGATGCATATCGGTCGCTGGGCGTGAGCCCGAGCGCCTCGGACGATGAGTTGCGCGCGGCCTACCGCAGGCTCGTGCAGCGCCACCACCCGGACCACAACCAGGGCTCGCCGGAGGCGGCGCGGCGCTTCGAGGAGATCCAGGAGGCCTACGCCACCGTTCGCGCGCTGCGCGCCCGTGCCCCGGCCACGAGCTCCGCGCCGCCCCCGCCCGCGGATCCTCACCTCGAATCCCGAATGGCGGATCTCGAGCGTGAGCTGCGCGAGGCGGCCGCGGCCCGTGCGCGCGCGCAGCGAGCGGCGCGCGAGGCCATGTCCACGCACGCGGGCCGCGCCAGCGACGAGGAGCTCGGCTACGTCGAGACCGATGACAGCTTCTCGAAGATCTTCGCCGACGCCCAGAACGAGATCGCCGACCGGCTCTTTGGTCCTGACCAGCATCCGGCGGCGCGACGGGTCGGCGACCTGATCGACGAGCTCGAGTCGAGGATCAGGGGCAGGTCAAAGCCACCTCACAGGGACTAGCCGCCCAGCCGGCCTCGCTCAGCCATCGCAGACGCGGCGCGGTTTGCTGTTGCCGAGCGGCACGCAGAGCCGAGTCACGGTGGGGCGGCGGCCGGAATGGACCGCCCAGCGCGTGAGCGCGGCGTTGAAGGCGTGTGAGAAGACCCCGACCTCAAGCGCCTGCCCGCCGGCCAGGCTCGTCAGCCGCGGGCCGAGCATGCGCGCTAGGTCGATCGTGGCCGCGCCGGCACGCAGCGTGCGGACGGCGAAGCGGCAGCCGTGCCCCAGGCAGCGCAGCCGCAGCAGCGAGCCGGCCGGCACGCCGCGGGCCTGCAGCACGCTGAATCTCGTGCGCGGCCCCTGGACCTTCCAGGCCGCGACGAGCCGGGCCGGATTGGGCCCCGCGAGCTCGTGCAGGCCCCACGGCGGGTTGGCGTTGACGATCCGACCCGGACGACAGGTCGCCGTGAAGGAGGCGAAGCGCGTGCTCGGACTGTGGCCGCTAACCACGTAGACACCCGCGGGCACGCCGGTCCAGACCACGCCGCCGTCCTCGGATGAGCTCGCCTGTGCGGGGTCGGGGATGACGCTCTTGTTGAAGTAGACGGCCGGGGGGAGCGCGGGCCTGGCGCTCGCGGTCGCCCCGGCCACCCCGTGCGCGCCGTAGGCGATGAACCCCGCATAGCTCAGATCGCGGACGTTCTTGGTGCTGAAGGTCGAGACGATCGCGCACTGTCGCGGATTGCCCGCGGCGTCGAGCGGGACGTGCAGGAGTGCCGCCAGCCCAGCGTAGATGCCCTCGGACGGTGTCTGGAAGTTGACGTTGTTCAGATCCTCGCCCGCGGTCAGGAAGGTCTGCAGGTAGATCGTGTGGTGCCCGGCGGCCTGGATGTACGGTGTGATCCGCGTGGCGTCCGGCACCACGAGGTCGTAGGTGCCGTTCGCGCGTACGGTCACCCGGAGGTGAGGGAGCTCGGCGACCCGGATCGACGCACCGCCGAGCAGCTTATGGACGTTGTTGAACTCATACGCGGTGCCACGCACGTGCACGAAATGGCGCGAGGGGCCGGCGAGCGCCGTGGCCACCAGCGCGGCCAACAGCGCCGGCGCGGCCAGCGTGGCCAGACCCCGCCGCGCCCGCCAGGCCGCGCGTAGGAGCCTTCGCGGTGCGTTCATCGCCGTGACCCTAGGCCGCCCGAGGACGGCCTGCATCAGGGGTAGGCACCGCCCCCGGTGCGGGGCAACTACGGACGAAGTGCGGCCGGGCGCGCCGCGCCGCGCCGCCCGGCCGCCCGGCCGCCCGGCCGCCCGGCCGCCCGGCCGCAGCGACTATCGTCTGCGCGATGGCTGCCCGCCCGTCGCTGATCGAGTTCCCCGCCGACGATCCCGACCGGGCCCGGCGCTTCTGGGGCGGCGTGCTGGGGACCGAGCTCGAGGCGCGCCGGGGAGCCCAGGGCGAGGGGTGGCAGACGGCCGGGAAGTACCCCGCCGTCGGGGTTCACGCCCGTGGCCGTGGCCCCGGCGACACGTTCTCGCTGCCCTACTTCGAAGTCGAGGACCTCGCGGCCGCGCTCGAGGAGGTCACCCGCCTCGGCGGCAGTGTGATCCACCCCGGAGCGCAGTGGGCGGTCTGCCGCGACTCGGAGGGAACTCCCTTCGGGCTGGCCGGCCGGCCCCCGACTCGCATAATGGAACGCCAGGATTCCTGAGCCGACGGTCAGGCCCTCAATCGGCCCGCGACGGATGGCCGACCCCCGGCCAGGGCGCGAGCACGAGGACGATCCGCGCGTCGCTCAGCGCCCGGACCGCCCGGCGCTCGTTCGGACCGAAATGGGAGAGAAACCCGGGCCCACCGGCGACGCTGTCCCCATTCTGGGAGATCTCGATCTCGCCGTCGGCGACCAGCATGTAGGCACGCTCGTGCACCTGATGCTCCTGCAGCTCTTCGCCGCGGGGCAGCCGGATCGCGATCGCCCTGGTCTCGTCGTCTGAGCGCAGCACCTTCGGATGATGAGGCTCGATGTCCAACGAGCCGATGTCCCAGCTGTCCATGAGGTCTCCTCCGTGTCGTGAGACCTCAATGATCCCGCCGCGGGCAAGCGTCCGGGGCGAACCGCGGCGCCCACCGGCCTCGATCCGGGGCGAACCGCGGCGCCGCGGTTCGCCCGGCGTCTCTATTCCGTGGCCAGCGCCACCTCGGCGCTGGGCGCCGGGGCCCTGAGCTTGGTCGGCAGGATCGTCACGGCGGCGATCAGTCCAAGCGCGAAGATCCCGGCGGCCCACCAGAACGCGGTCGTGTAGCCGTGGATCATGGCCGCCTCGTGCAGCCCCGAAGATGGGGCGTGATTGGCCGCGTAGGCCGCCGCGGAGGTGGCGAAGAACGTGCTCAGCAGCGCGGTGCCAACCGACCCCCCGACCTGCTGTGACGTGTTGACCATCGCCGAGGCGACACCAGCCTCGTCGCGCTTCACGCCGGGCCCCGAGCGCTCGGCACAGTTCCCGAACACGAATGTGCAAGGCTGTTGATCGTGCACCTCGGCCGCTTCGGGATCTGGACTTCGTACCGCGCGATCGGAGAGCAGAACGCCGTCGCCGCGGCCCGTCTGGTCGAGGACCTCGGCTTTGGCGCCTTCTGGCTGGGTGGCTCGCCGAAGCTTCCCGCAGTTCGGCCGCTGCTCGACGCCTCGGCGCGGCTCGTGGCGGCCACCGGCATCCTCAACGTCTGGCAGAACGAACCGCCCGAGGTCGCGGCCGCACACGCCGAGCTCACGCGGGTCCACCCTGGCCGGCTCCTGCTCGGCGTCGGCATCGGGCACCCCGAGGCGACGGATGACTATTCGCGGCCGCTGACGACAATGCGCCACTTCTTCGACGGGCTCGACGCGGCCACGCCGCCGGTCCCCAGGGGTGAGCGATGCGCCGCGGCACTCGGGCCGAAGATGCTCGAGCTCGCCGCCGAGCGCTCGCTGGGTGCTCACACCTACTTCGTCCCGGTCGCGCACACGCGTTTCGCCCGTCAACGGCTCGGTCCGGATGCGCTGCTCGCGCCCGAGCTGGCCTGCGTGCTCGACACCGACAGCGCCCGGGCGCGCACGGTGGCGCGCCGCTATGCCGCCACCTATCTCGGCCTGCGCAACTACACGAGCAATCTGCGGCGCTTCGGCTTTGGCGATCAGGACATCGACGGCGGCGGCTCAGACCGGCTGATCGACGCGATCATCCCGCACGGGACCGCCGATCAGATCGCCGCTGTGGCCCACGAGCATCTGGACGCCGGGGCCAACCACGTCTGCCTGCAGCCGGTCGGCCTCAGCGGCATGCCCACCGAGGAATGGACGGCGCTGGCCGCGGCGCTCGAGCTCGGCGGCCGCGCAGCCGACTCCGCCGCCGCGAGATAATTGCCGATGGCCTACGACGAAGACCTGGCCAACCGGCTGCGCGAGCTCGTCGCGTCCGAGGAGGGCGTGAGCGAGAAGCGCATGTTCGGTGGACTGGCCTTTCTCATCCACGGCAACATGGCCGTCAGCGCGAGCGGCCAGGGCGGTCTGCTGGTGCGGGTCGATCCGAGCGAGACCGGTGCACTGGTGAGCAAGCCCCACGCACAACCGTTCGAGATGCGGGGGCGGGCCATGGACGGCTGGCTGCGGGTCGACCCCGGCGGCGTGCAGACCAAGCGCCAGCTCGAGCGCTGGTCCGCGCGCGGGATCGCCTACGCGCGCTCACTGCCACCCAAGGGTTGACAGTTAGAGAGCCGCCGGGCCGTCGGGCGCGGAACCCGCGTCCTCGTCCTGCAGCGGTGTTGACTCGAGCTGGCTCGTGCCGTCCGCCGCGGCCTGCTTGCGCGCGTCCTTCTTGGCCTTCTTGTCCAGCCGCCGCTCGCGGAGCCGGGTCTCGCGCGTGATCTTGGCCATCGTGGTCTTCCGCTTGCCGCCTGAAGCCATGGGTGCCCTCCTGGGGGTCCGAGGTGGTGCGCATGGAGGCCGTCGAGGGCCTCCATCGCCGCGAGACGCGGAGGGTGCTGCTAGGCAACAACTGCAGAAGCGCGGGGCACTGCTTTCGGCCGAGCAAACGCCCGACCCGTGCTCTAAGTCTAGCCGCTGGCCGTATCGGATCCGAGAATTTCGAAGAGCAGCGCGTGACCGGCAGGTGGTCTGAGCCTCCTCAACATCCCCTTGCGAGGCGCTTAACAGACCTCATTTGGCATTGATGCCCGGCAGCCGCTCTGCTCCAATCGGGGCGGCCCGCAACCGGCGAGCCGGGCGCGTCAGCTCCCGGTTCGCCGGGGCCCACACGCCGTGACCGATGGTGCTACCCCCAGCTCAGCGCCCAATTCGCCGGGTGGCCGGCGACGGCGGGCACAATGAACGACACCGACCCGTGCGCGACACGGTGGCGGACGCGCCCCCGGCCGGCCCAGGACACGATCGTCCGCGTCCGCGCGCCCGCCGGGATCCTGACCTCGAGCTCGAGCGAGGTAGTGCGCTGGGTGACCAGATAGCCCCGCAGCAGTCCGGGCCGCGCGGCCAGGCCGACCTCCGGCAGACGCAGCGAGAAACGGGTGAAGGGGAGATGCGGTGCGATCGCGTAGCCGGCCTCGGTGGGCGTTATGCCGGCCAGGCTGACGGCGTTCATGACCATCCAGGTCGGCTGTTCGGTGATCTGCCCGTCGTAGGGACTGCGGATCGCCCCGCAGTAGTCGGGGTGTTGCGCGTAGAAGGCGTAGCAGGCGTCGTCGACGGAGATCGTCCCGGCCCAGTGCGCCGGGAACGCGTTGGCGTGGGCGGCCAGCGTGTTGCGTGTGTACTCGCTCCAGGCCAGCTGGCGCGCGTGTGGAAGCACGCCGTCGAGCGCCGCGAGCGACCAGGTCAGCCACCCATTGACGTCGTACCAGACACCGCCGACGTAGTTCGCATGACCGTCGGGGACGCCGGCCCCCGGCGGCTGGCTGCGTTCGGTCACGGTGGGGTCGCGCGCCGCCGGTGAGAGAGCGGTCCCGATGCGGGTCGGCCCGTGCAGGCCGGCCGGCGCCCCTACGCCGTCGAGGTAGCGCCGGATGTTGTGCACGAGTGTGATCAGCTGCCGGGCCGACGGGGCGCCGGCCAGGATGGCCCAGGGCTGGGGCTCCTCGAAGATCGCCCCCTGCCCGAGCCGGCGTGCGCCGGCGTAACCGCGCGCATACCAGCCGCCGCCGGTCCACTCACGACGCATCGTGGCCAGGTCGCGCGCCGCGCTGGAGCGCAGCTGCGCCGCGAACCGATGGTCGCCGCGCAGATCGGCGAGCAGGGCCAACCGCGGGTAGGCGTAGGCGGTCTGGGCGGGCACGAGCATCGACTCGGTCATCCCCAGGTACGTCGGGGTCAGATCCGACCAGTCGCCCGTGCTGCCGGACAGATATCCGCCGTGCGGGCCGAGCAGGGATTCCTGATGCTGGTAGGCCAGCTTGATGTGCTCCCACAGACTCGCCCGCTGGGGCGAGCGGTAGAAGCCGACCTGCTGGTTGAAGAACGCGGTGTCGCGCGTGGCCAGCCCGTACTGCGCGGCGCCCAGGACCAGCCAGAAGTCCGCATCGTCGGAGGTACCGAGGTTGTAGGCCGCGCACAGCGGCGCGGTGCCGTACGGGAACTGGAGTGTGTCCCGCGGCTGAAGCGACACGGAGTAGCGCAGGATCTCCCGCGCCAGCCCGGGATCGGTGTAGCTGATCGGCAGCAGGTAGTGGAGCCAGCTGCGAAAGCCCAGATTCAGACCCAATCCGTACTGGTAGTAGCCGCCCTGGGTGATGGTGTGGGCGTGGCAGCCCTCCTCGTACACCGTGGCCGAGCGCTGGAGATAGGCGTCCCAGGCGAGCTCGCGCGCCACCGATCGCCGGCTGGCGCCGAAATCTGCACGGGGCAGCCAGGCGGCCCAGGCGCGTTCGCTGGCCCTGAGCGGCGCGGACGCCGTTCGGTACTTCGCTACGAGAGCGGCAATCTGCCGCGAGTGGGCCATCCCGTAGACGTAGCGCAGCGTCACGGATTGCCCGGGCGCCAGCCGCGCCGGGGCCCGGAACACGAACACGGCGTGACTGCTGGAACCCGGCGCCGACGGCCCGGCCAGCCGGCCGCTCAGACGGTCCGCCGACACCTCTGCCGGGACGCGACGGTTGCCGCGGCCGAAGAACGTCGCCAGTGAGGTCTCATGACCTTGCAGCGGTCCCCGGAGCGCGGCAGCGAAAATGCTCAGCGGAGCGGTGTCGGCCGGGTTATTGCCGTATTGCGCGACGCTCAGGGTTCGCCTGCGCGCGTTCCAGTACGGCCGGACCAGACCACGGGTTCCCCCCTCGCCGACGGTCTGGTCGTAGGGATTCACATCCCAGTACTCGAACCACGCGACCCGCCTGGTGACCCGCGAGACGTTCCGGATCGTCACGTCGTCGAGCAGCACCGGGTCGTTCCCGAACGGCGCATAGGTGACCTGTGCGACCCGTACTCCGTCGGCGCGCATCCGCTTGAGGTAGTAACCGACGCCGAAATGGCGCTGGAAGACCGCGCCCGGGGCGCGGTCGAGATACAGCGTGCTGAGCACGCGGCCCGCCGACTGCAGCCAGCCGAATCCGCCCGCGTAGTGCCGATGCGCGGGTTGAAGGAGATTGGCCCACTGCATCAGGCGATCCTGGCTCCAGAACTGGGTGTAGCCGTCGTTGAACGCCGCGCCCTTGATGTTGTCGTTGCCGAGCTGATGCTGGGCCGCGGTCGAGCCGCCCAGCTCGGGTTGGCGCGCGTTCGGATCGCGGGCCTCGTCGGCGGTGTAGGCGTAGTCCGGCAGCCCGAAGCCGTCCACCTGCCAGCGACCGAAGGAGCCGCTGCCAGAGGTCGAGGCCAGGTCGACACCAGCGCGGTTGGACAGCGGCGATGGCGCGCAGCCGCCGGTGGCGCAGCGGCCCGCGGCCCGTGCCGGAGCGGCGACGGCCACGACCAGCAGGGCGGCCACGCACGCCGGGCGCGCCAGGGCGAGCGTGACACCCCTGATGCGTTCAGCCGTCCGGCTCACAACTCGCGCTCGTAGAAGTAGCTGATCGGCCCGTCGGCCCTACCCTCGCGGTTCCTGAAGCCAAGGCTCTCGTAGAGGGCCCGGGCGGCCACGTCGTGCTCGCTCGTGCCCAGGTCCATGTGGTCGGCGCCCTGGCCGCGAGCGAGCACGATCGCCGCCTCCATGAGCGCGCGGCCGAGGCCTTGCCCGCGACGCCCCGGGACGACATAGAGCTCCGCCAAGTAGCACTCGAGCGCGCGCGACCAGATCGATGGGCGAAAGCGAAGCACGGCAAGACCATCGGGGCCCGGCCCGGCCAGCAGCACCGTGACGTCCCCGGCGCTCAGCAGCTCCCCGATGCGGTCGGCGAGCTGCGCCGGCCCGGGCGTCGGCTCGTCGTATTCGCGATTGAAATCGTGCAGCAGCTGCCCTATGCGCGCCGAGTCTGCGAGCTCCGCCCGGCGTACGGTGAGATCGGGAGCCATGCGGCCGGTCGGATCACGCCTGCTGGTCGATCCAGGCCAGGATCGCGCGTGAGTGCGTGATGACCGTGCCGTCAGGCAGCCTCAACGCGGGCAGCTTTGTGTCCCCGGTGGCCTGGCGGAGCTCCTCGCGTGAGCCCTTGCGCAGGAACGGAATCGGATTCCCGTGCGCGGCGACGACCTTCTCGTAGGGGATGCCCTTGGCCCGCAGTGCCTCCTGCACGCGGCGACACGGGTGGATTCGAGGACCCCCGTCGTCGCCGTGGCAGACAAACAGCGTCAGCGCCTCAGCCATCTTCATCTCCGTTTCGTGAGCTCGGCCGCCACGCGCAGCCTAGCGTCACACCGGGCGGCCCATGGCAGGCTCCGTCAGGAGATCTCAGTAGCCCCCGTACGCGCCGCCGTAGCCGCCGTAGCCGTAGCCGTAGCCGCCGTAACCCCCGCCGTAGCCGTAACCCCCGCCATAGCCGTTGTCAGGGCTCGGTGACGCGCTCGAGCCGGCGCCAGGATCGGCGTACGCGCCACTCCCGGGGTCGGTTGAGACGGTCCCGGGGTCGGTGGAGCCCGAGCTGGCCGACTGGGCGCCCGCCGCCTGCCAGGCGACCGAGAAGGAGGTGCCATCGCCCGACAGCGCCGACGGCGCTGCGCTGGCTGCAGATGCGTCACTGGCAAAGCCGGCCCCCGGGTACTGCTGGTCCTGGCTGCCGCCGAGCAGCTGCACGGCGTGGGAACCCCAGCTCGAATCGGAGATCGATCCGGTGTGACCGTCGGCGGTCGCCGCGGCGTTGGTGAAGTTCACGTTGGCGAAATTGGCCAACGCCAGCGGCGTGCAGCTACCCGACTGATCACACGAGGACGGGGCCTCGGCGATCCACTCGGCGCTGGACGCGTCGGGATTGTCCATCTGCAGGTTCTTGGTGGTCGACGCTCCCGTAGTCGCGTCGTCCAGCGTGACGTCGACGGTCGTACCGCTGACCGACACGCGCGCGTTCACGTGATCGCCCGGATTTATGGTCATGTCGAGCCTCACCGGGGCGGCCGGCACCAGCTCGTACCAGGCGTAGTGGCCGCTGCTGCTGCCGTTGCTGCAGGTCGCCTGCGTGCCGACCTGCTCGAGTGAGCCGTTGCCCTGTCCGGCGCCGCCCAGCCCGACCCAGAACGCGGCCACACCGTCGTTCGTCGTGCAGTCGACCGAGGGCTCCACCCAGCTTGCGGACACGCTCGAGAACTGCTGCGTGCCGTCGCCGGCGACGTAGCCGGACCAGTTGGCGCTGGTCGCCTCGTTCGTGTCCGTGGTCGCGGCCGACGCGGCCGGCGCCAGGCAGACGATGGCGGTCAGGGTGGCGACGATTGCCGTGGCTGTATGCAGGATCTTCATGGCGCCCAATGTGCAGGACGCCGGTAAGAAATCCTTCGGAACAGGCGAAGAACCCGATATGAGCTGCGCAGAGCCGGTTAGGGCCGCTGCGCCAGCCGAACGGCCCGGGCCTGGGCGTCATCCATCCACATCTCCCAGCGACCGGACTCGGAGTTGCGCGCGTCTCGGAACCGGTAGGGCCGGCGTCCACCGAATTCGGTCTGGCGCAGATGAGACGCGCCGCCCAGCACGGAGGCGATCCGGCGGCGCGGCCATCCCATCGCGTCCTCGATCTCCGGGAAGGGTCGTGGTCGCTCGGGGGCTGCCGCGAGCGCGTCCAGCAGCTCTCGCATGAAGTCGCTGCAGCGGTCGTGGAAGCGCGCGATCTCGTCCGGATCGTCCATCGCGTTCTGCGGCGCGTGCTGCACCAACTGGTTCAGCCCGGGCCGAGCGGTTTCGAGATCAGCCGGACGCAGCCTCGCCCCCGGCGTGTGCAGCTCGATGGATCAGGCCGGGAACCTCGCTCTTGGACGCCGCGAAGTAGACGGCGATCAGCGCGTCGATCGCGAACGAGGCGCCCGGGCTGGCGAAGGCGACGGCGATCGCCAGGAGGTACACCAGGCCGCCGTAGAGCGCGCGCCGGAATCCAGCCGGGAACGCGGCGCGGGCCGGTTCGGCGACCAGGCGCGGGTGTTCGGCGAGGTAACGCCAGCCCAGGCTGAAGGAAAGCCCCATGAACAGCATCGTCGTCGCGTACAGGACGGCGGCGGCCACGGCCTGGGATCCACGATCGGCGTAGTGCGCGGCGATCGACGTCGGCCACGGAACGATGGAGATGAAGAGAAGGAACAGCAGCGTGCGCTCGAGGAAGCGCCGATTGACCTCGCGCACCGCGCTCATCATCCCGTGGTGCTCGATCCACAGGATCCCGACCGTGACGAAGGACACGAGATAGGCCACATAGCTGGGCCACTCGTGCAGCAGATCGTGGACGAGGTGCTGGGAGTCCGCGGGCCGCGGGAGGTCGAGCACCAGCAGGGTCATGGCGATCGCGAACACGCCGTCGACCAGCGCGTGCAAGCGTCCCGGACCCATGACCAGAGGTTCCACACCATCCGGTCGGCTCCTCCAGCTTCCCCGCACCCCGCTCAGGCCCGGCCGCGGAGCTTGGCCTTGGCCCTGGTCGCCGCGTTGAACGCCGCGAGAACTGCCCGGTCGGCCCGCGAGCCCTCCTTGGGCAGCATGCCGATCTGGCGCGCGAACGAAGCGCCGTCGTAGTAGACCGTGTTCTGATCGACCTTGCCGTTCCGGTCGAGGCTGATCACATCCAAACCACGGACAGTCACGCGGCTGCCCGTGGGTTCGACGCCCTGCCACGGCGCGCCGCTGAAAGTGGCCGTGGCGGTCCATTGAACGACCACGCGCCGATCTCCGTCATCGATCGTCTGCTCGATCTCCAGCGACCAGTCGGGGAAGGCGGCGAACAGCTCGCGGAAGAACGCGGCCAGCGCATCCTTGCCCTTCACCGTCCGGCCGAGGGCGACGAAGTGATCGACCGAATCGTTGGTCCAGTACCGCGACGGGTCGGCGAGGTCGCGATCCTCGAACAAGGCCCGGAATACCTCGCGGGCCACCTCAGATGGTGTTCGACTCGAAACGGCGGCGGGCGTGGCCATCACTGACTCCTGGTTCGGGGGAGCCCGGAAGATCGCGCCTCGCGAGCGGTATTGCAAGCAGAATCACGCGAGCCCGTGATCGATCTTCCCCACATAGGCATGAAGATCGATCACGCGGTCGGCGCGAAGCGCGCGGAGACGCGAATCCGCGCCGAGGCCCGAGAACGGAAGCGCGCGGAGACGCGAATCCGCGCCGAGGCCCGAATCCGCGCGAACGCCCGGTCTTCCCGGTCTGCGGCTGCGCTAGACGGTCACTTCGGTTGCGGGACGATGCGGATGTAGGGGCGCGGGGACTCCCAGCCGTCGGGGTACTTCTCGCGCGCCTCGTCGTCGGACACCGAGCCCGCGATGATCACGTCGTCACCGGGCTGCCAGTTGGCCGGCGTGGCCACCTTGTGCTTGGCGGTCAGCTGGAGCGAGTCGATGACGCGGAGCACCTCGTCGAAGTTGCGACCTGTCGTCATCGGATAGATCAGGATGAGCTTGACCTTCTTGTCGGGTCCGATCACGAACACATTGCGCACCGTCTGATTGTCGGCCGGCGTGCGTGAGGTCGCGTCGCCGGAGGTCTCGGCCGGCAGCATCCCGTAGAGCTTGGCCACGTTGAAGTCGGCGTCCGCGATGATCGGGTAGTTCGGAGCTGCGCCCTGGGTCTCGGCGATGTCCTCGGCCCACCGGGCGTGGTTCTCGATCGGATCGACCGAGAGTCCGATGATCTTGACGCCGCGGCGCGCGAACTCGGGCTCGATGCTCGCCATGTAGCCGAGCTCGGTCGTGCAGACCGGCGTGAAGTTGCGCGGGTGCGAGAACAGCACGGCCCATGAGTCCCCGATCCAGTCGTGGAAGCGGATCGGGCCCTCCGTGGTCTCGGCCTCGAAATCTGGTGCGGTTTCACCGATGCTCAAACTCATGGTCTTCCTCCTGTTGGATGGCTGCGCTGGGTCGCCACGCCAGATTCTTCAGCGCCCAATCGATACTATAGAAACCCGATCCGCGTTCCGGATAATCTCCGGCGGCGGCGCTCGAGAGCTAGAGTCGGCTGTGCCTCTCATCCCGACGAAAGGAGCCTCCCGTGCCGGTCGATCCGAAGCGCACCGCCGTCGTGCTGATCGAGTATCAGAACGACTTCACATCCGAGGGGGGCGCCCTCCACGCCGCGGTCCACGACGTCATGGATAGGACGCGGATGCTCGAAAACACGCGCGAGCTCGTCGACGCCGCGCGTGCGGCCGGCGCGACGATCGTGCACGCTCCAATCACCTTCGCGCCGGGCTACGGTGAGCTCTCCGAGCATCCCTACGGCATTCTCAAGGGTGTGGTCGACTCGACCGCGTTCGTCAAGGGCGAGTGGGGCGCGGAGATCGTCGACGTGCTGGCGCCGCAGGCCGGTGACGTGATCGTCGAGGGCAAGCGCGGCCTCGACACGTTCGCCACCACGAACCTGGACTTCATCCTGCGCGCCCGCGGGATCACCACGATCGCGCTCGGCGGCTTCCTGACCAACTGCTGCGTCGAATCGACGATGCGCACCGGCTACGAGAAGGGCTACGACGTCATCACGCTCTCGGACTGCGTAGCCGCGACCTCGCCCGAGGAGCACGAGAACGCGATCCGCTTCGACTACCCGATGTTCTCTGAGGTCATGACCTCAGAGGCCTTCACGAGCGCCCTTCAGGGTTAGCCCTCGTAGAGCCGCGTGTAGGCGTCGCGGGCGGCGTCGAGCTGTCTTCGGGCCTGGGCCACCACCCACCGGCGCGTCGCGCGGTCCACGGCGAGGACGGTCCAGGCCGCTCCGTCTTCGTCGCTCAGGTGGACGAGCAGCGTCGTCTTGTTGTGCTCCACGCGCACGCGATGCGACGGGTTGCCCTGCTCAGCGAGAATCCGGGGCGTCGCCTGCTCCGGATCGGCCACGAAGGACGACCAGCGCGAGCGGGGTGGAGTCCGTTGCTCACCGGCGGACATGACGGAACGTTACGTCGCGAGCCCGCAAGGGTCCAGAAAATGTCGCGACGCAGGGTAGATTCACGCGCTCCGTGGGTATACGGGGTTTGCCGTCGGCGTCCCGTGGTTTCCTTCTCCTAGTCGCCATGCCCTGGCTCTACATTCGTCGCGATCCAGACTCCTCCGAGCGCTCGCAGTCCGTGCCGCCCTCCGGCGGCCGGAGCCGGCGCTCCGCTCAGAGACCTCGTCCTACCGACGAGCTCGAGCACCGGCATTCCGCGATGGCCGGCCTGAAGATCCAGCCGGTCCACGGACGCCACTGCATCTGCGATCGGTGCGTCATCCCGCGGCCCGAACACGCCTGATCGGCTCGGCGCCGGTCAGCGCCGGCCAGCTAGCCCGCGAAGCTCGGCTGCGCGACGCCGCGCACGCCCACCTGGGCGGCGAACAGTCGCCCCGCATCCGGCTCTGAGCGCAGCTGATCGCCCGTGAGGCCCGTGCGCGCCGTCGACACGAACAGTGTGTCGAGCTCGGACCCGCCGAAACAGCAGCTCGTCGGGCGCGAGACCGGCAGGTGCACACGTGCGACGAGCTGTCCGTCCGGCGTGTAGCGGCGCACCTGGCCCCCGTCCCAGACCGCCACCCAGACGTGGTCCTCGGCGTCCACCGCGAGCCCGTCCGGCACGCCCTCGTCCGCCTCGAGTCGCACGACGGTCCGACGGTCCGACACAGTGCCCGCCTGCGCGTCGAAACCGAAGACATCGACCGTGCCCGGACCACTGTCGACGTACCACATCGAAGTGCCGTCCCGGCTCCACCCCAGCCCGTTGGAGATCGTCGTCCCGGTGACGATCGGATGGGCCGAGCCGTCGTGATCGAGCCGGTAGAGGGTGCCCACGCCGGGCGTCTCGGCGTAGGCCATGCTCCCGCCCCAGAAGCGTCCCTGCGGATCGCACGCCCCGTCGTTCATCCGGCGTTCGGGATGGCCGGCTTCGGGCTTGGCCAGCCAGGTCAGCCGGCCGTCGGTCGCAAGGCGGGCGAATCCTGGGCCGGCGGCGGCGATCCAGCCCCCGTTCCGCGCGGGTGACACCGCACCCAGCGCGACCCCGAGCTCGAGCGTGCCCAGGTGCCTGACCCCACCCGGCTCCGGCCGACCGCGGTGGAGCCGGCCCACCCCGACGTCGACCCAGAGCAGCTCATCGCTGGCGCCGTCCCACACCGGTCCCTCTCCGTGTTCGGCGACGAGCTCCGAGCACACGGCGGCGATCGCTTCGGCGATCATGGTTCCCCGAGCAGCAGCGTCGCCTTCACGCCACCGAAGCCGAAGGCATCCTCGAAGCGCTCGAGCGGCACCCGCAGGCCGACGCACGCCTGCAGCGCGTCAGGCCAGCGCGCGTGGATGCGGTCCAGCTGATCGATGGCCGCGACCCAGTCGACCCGGTTGGCGTTGACGCTGCCGAAGATGGCACGATTCTGGAGGATCACGTCGACGCCGATGACGCGGCCGTCAATGTGCACGTGCTGCTCGCGCCCGTCGAGCCCGAGCAGACAGGCCACGCCGTTGCGCCGCAGGAGCTTCAGCGAATCGAGCATCACCTGGGCATCGCCGGTGGCCTCCAGCACGAGATCGAAACCACCGACCTCGGCGGCGAGGACGGCCGTGGGTGTCTCGGCGGTGGAGACGTACTGGGCCCCCACATTCTCGATCAGCCCTGCCTTCTCCGAGCCCGCTGGCCGACGCGCGGCCGTCCAGACCTCGTGGTCGTCCAGTCGCAGCAGGAAGCTGGCCAGCATGCCGATCGCCCCGGTGCCGATGACCAGCGTCCGTTTCGGTGCCCAGGGCTGCCTTCTCCCGACGACGCCGGCGTGGCGCAGACCCCGCACGCACACCGACGCCGGCTCGGCGAGGACGCCGAGGCGCCCGAGCGTGGGCGGCACGCGAACGAGGTTGCCGGAGTCCTCCACCACCAGTTCGCTGGCGAAGCCGTCGAGCCGCGTGATGCCCCGCTCGAGGTAATCGCCGGTGTCGCACGCGTCGGGCGCGCCGGCCAGACAGGGCGCACAGTGCCCGCACGACCGGCGCACGGTCGCCGTGACCAGGTCACCACGTGCGAAGCCCGGGGCGTCGCGCTCGACGCTGCCGAGCAGCTCGTGTCCGATGACGAGCTGCTCATATCCGTCGGGCGCGATGCCGAACAGGCCTTCGGAGATCTCCCGGTCGGTTCCGCACACCCCCACCTCGAGGGTGCGCAGCAGCACCTCCCCCGGTCCGGGGCGCACCTCGGGCACGTCGGCCACCCTCGTCGTGTGGGCCACGCGCGGCGTCGCAACGAGCGCCCGCATCTCAGGCCGCCGTCAGACCGCCGTCGATGACCAGCGACGAGCCGGTCACGAAGGCCGCTTGATCGGAGGCCAGGTAGAGGATCGCCTCGGCCACCTCGGGCGGCGTGCCCAGCCGGCCCATGGGCTGCCGGGCCCGCAGTCCCTCGAGCGATTCGCCGACATCCTCGACCAACCGCCGCACCCAGGGCGAATCGACCGTGCCCGGGCAGACCGCGTTGACTCGCACCCCGTCGCCGACGTGATCGACGGCGAGCGCCCGGGTCAGGGCAACGACGGCGCCCTTCGACGCGCAGTACGCCGCGCGGTTCTTGAGACCCACGAGCGCCGCCACCGAGCCCACGTTGACGATCGACCCGCCGCCCCGCTCGATCATGCCGGGAATCGCGTGCTTACAGGTCAGGAACGTGCCGCGGGCGTTGACGGCGAACACCTGCTCCCACACCTCGAGCGAGGTATCGGGCGCATTGGTCGTCGAGCCCACGCCGGCCACGTTCACGAGCACATCGACCGCAGGCATGACCTCGCGCACCTGTTCCTCCTCGCGCACGTCGAGGCGCACCGCGGTCGCGCTGCCGCCGAGCTCAACCGCCAGCTCGTCGGCCGACGCGCTCACGTCGGCGAGCGTGACGAGAGCCCCCTCGGCGTGCAGCGCGCGGGCGACGGCGGCGCCGATGCCCGATCCGGCGCCGGTGACGAAGGCACGTTTGCCTGTGAAGCGAGCGGTGCTCATGCGGGGCTCCTGACCGGGTGGGGATGCAGCACGGCCCCGCCGGAGGCGGAGCCCACGCACGCGCGGTAGCGTGCGAAGACGCCGAAATCGTAGAGCGGGGGCGGCGGCTGCCAGGCGGCCATACGCCGAGCCAGCTCGTGCTGATCGATGTCCAGCTCGAGCCTGCCCTCGCGCACGTCGATGCGGATCGTGTCGCCGTCCTGAACCGCGGCGAGCGGACCGCCCCGCGCCGCCTCGGGTGCGACGTGGCCGACCATCAGACCACGCGTCGCGCCTGAGAAGCGGCCGTCGGTCACGAGCGCCACGGACTCGCCCAGGCCGGCGCCGACCACCGACGAGGTAACGCTCAGCATCTCGCGCATCCCCGGACCGCCGGCCGGCCCCTCGTAGCGCACGACGAGCACATCGCCGGGCTCTGCCAGCCCCCTGCGCACGGCCTCGGCGCAGGCCTCCTCGCTGTCGAACACGCGCGCGGGGCCGCTCTGACTCAGCCGCTCCGTGCCGGCCAGCTTCAGCACGCTGCCGTCCGGCGCCAGGTTCCCGCGCAAACTGTACAGCGAGCCGTTCGGCCGGAACGGGCGCGCAGCCGTCGAGATGATGCGGCCGTCCGGCGCGCGCGCCGTGGCGACCGCATCGGTCAGTGTGCCGCCCGCGACCGCCGGCGCGCCGCCGTCCATGTGCCCGGCTCGCAGGAGCTCGGCGATGACCGAGGCCGTGCCGCCGGCGCGGTGAAGATCCTCGGCCGCCCAGCGGCCACCGGGAAGCAAGCTGGCGATGACCGGAGTGCGGCTTGCCACCGCGGTCAGCTCGTCCAGCGTGAGCGGAACGCCGGCCTCGCGTCCGATGGCCAGCAGGTGAAGTACGCCGTTCGTGGAACCACCCGTGGCGGCAATCCCGGCCATCGCGTTCAAGAGCGCGCGCCGGTCCAGGAAATCTCGCGCCGTGCGCTCGCCGCCGGCCAGGCCCACCGCGAGCTTCCCGGTGCGGGCTGCCGCGGCGGCCTTTTCCTCGCGGTCGGCCGCCGGGATCAGGCCGTCGCCCACCCGCGCGATGCCCAGACAGTCGAGCGCGACGGCCATCGTGTTGGCCGTGAAGTGCCCGGCACACGTCCCGACCCCCGGGCACGCCTCGGCCTCGAGTTCGTCCAGCTCAGATCGTTCGATCGCACCGCGCTCGAACCCGCCCACCCCCTCCCAGACGTCCTGGATCGTGACCGTCCTCCCGTGCACGCGCCCCGCTCGCATCGGGCCGCTATAGAGCGCCACGGCCGGCTTGTCGACGCGCGCGAGCGCCATCAGCGCCGCGGGGACCGTCTTGTCGCAGCCGACGATGCAGACCACCACGTCGAAGTCATGGGCGTGGACCATGAGCTCGATCGAATCGGCGATCACCTCACGCGATATCAGCGAAGCCCTCATGCCCGGGGTCGCCTGGGACTGGTTGTCGGAGACGGCGATCGTGTTGAACGGGAGCGGCACACCACCGGCTGCCGTGACGGCGGCCGCCACCTGCTCGGAGAGCTCGCGCTGACCCAGGTTGCACGGCATCGTCCCCGTCCAGGAGGAGCAGATTCCCACGATCGGGCCGCGCAGCCGTTCCGGATTTATCCCGAGGGCACGAAAATGGGCCCGCGCTCCGGCCCGCTCGGGCGCCGAGGCGAGTTGCGCACGCGCTTGGCGGCGCAGCTCGGCGGCCGCGAGCCGACCGTGCTCTCCCGGGTCCGGCACGTCGCGGATCGTAACCGCCCGGCGCCGTCGCGGATCGTCAGCGCCCGGCACGTCGCGGATCGTCAGCGCCCGGCGCCGTCGCGGATCGTCAGCGCCCGGCACGTCGCGGATCGTCAGCGCCCGGCGCCGTCGCGGATCGTCAGCGCCCGGCGCCGGCTTTTCATGCCTGCGACTCCGCGCAGCCCTTAGGCTCGGCTTGACGGCCGCCCGGACGGGCGACCGAACCGAGAGGCAAGCCATGATCGTGGTGGTTGGACGGGTTCAGACCGATGCGGAGAAACGCGAAGCGCTGGTGCACGTGGGCCAGGCCGTCGCCGCAGCGTCGAGGCAAGAGGCGGGCTGCATCAGCTACCGCCTGTACGAGGACATCGAGCGCGCCAACGAGTTCGTGTTCGTCGAGGAATGGGAGGACAACGACGCGCTCCAGCGCCATTTCGCCACCAGCCACGTGCGGGAATTCATGCAGGCGATTCCGGCGACGATCACCGCACCCCCGGACGTCAAGTTCCACACGATCGCGAGCACGATGGACCTGGCTGACGTCAGCACCTGACGAGGCTCGCCCTCAGCCCACGCGACTGGGCGAGCTCACGCGGACGACGACGCGCGCCGGACGCGTGGGCGATTCGAGCGACAGGAAGTCGCGCAGCGGACCGCGGTGCTGGCAGAACGGGCAGCTCAGCGTGTCGAGCAGCGACAGCGAAGCCGCGCCGATCGCCACCGGAGCATCGCAGCGACTGCAGGCCAGCGTGCCCTGGGCAAGCTGGCCGCAAGGGGCCACCCGGCGTTCCTCGGCGTGCGCCCCGGATGCGCGCGCGACCGGCTGCGAGCCGTCGCCGCTTGCGGGATTCATGCCGCGCAGGAATGTCACCCGGATGAGTCTAGGACGCGCCACAGCCGCCGCACCGATTCGGCTCGGCGCAAAAGCGCACGCCGGGTTCGCCGGCGCACGAGGCCTCTAACCTGATCATCGTGCCGCTGCATCCGTTGGCCAGCAACTTCGCCGACGTGGCCGATGCCTACGAACGGGGACGGCCCGATTACCCGCCCGCGGTGGTCGGCGCGCTGGCAGCCGAGCTCGGAATCGAGTCCGGCGCTCGGGTGCTCGATCTCGCCGCGGGCACGGGCAAGCTCACCCGGGCGCTGCTTGGAGCCGGGCTCGAAGTCGTGGCCGTGGAGCCGCAGGCGCCGCTCCGCGGTGTCCTGGCCACGACGGTCGGCGCCGAGCGGGTGCAGGAAGGCCTGGCCGAGGCGATCCCGCTTCCCGATGACTCGCAGGCCGGGGTCACCGTGGCGGACGCCTTCCACTGGTTCGACCACGCGGCCGCGGTCGGCGAGATCCGCCGAGTGCTCCGCCCCGGCGGAGGACTGGCCGTCATATCGACCGCTCCCGATTGGAGCGGCGCTTCCTGGGCCCATGAGCTGGGCACGCTGGTGGAAACACTGCGCCCTGAGCATCCGCATTTCGACGGTCCGCCGTGGCAGGATGCGGTGCGCGCCGCCGGCGGCTGGACGGCGCCGCGGGAGATCCGCGTGACCGCCTCGCAACCCACGGGGCCGGAGCGGGTGGTCGACCACCTCGCGTCGATGAGCTGGGTGGCGGCCTTGCCCGAGGGCGAACGCACGAAGACGCTCGCCCGGTTCGCGGCGATAGTCGGCGCGGGACACATGCCGGCCGAGCTGCCGGTCCATTTCATGATCGGGCTCACCTCCCTGACCTGAGGCCACGGTGCCCGGACCGATCGAATCCGCGCACGCCCGGCCCAGGCGATTAGTTCGCGAGCCACGGCCGGTCTTAGACGTTGAACCACTACCGAGGAGGACCGAAGTGAGCACCACGTCAAGCCGGATCAGCGAGATCAACCTGGTGATGATCCCGTCGACGGACCAGGATCGATCGATCGAGTTCTACGAGCGCCTCGGGTTCGAGAAGCGCACGGATATCCCGTTCGGCGGCAGCTACCGCTGGGTCGAGGTGTACCCGCCCAGCGGGACGACGGGCATCGCCCTGGCGCCGCCGCGCGAAGGCGACCCGACCGGCGTCCAGACGGGCATCAGCCTGACGGCCGGCGACATCGACGCCACCCACGCCGACTTGCAGTCCAAGGGCGTCGACGTCGACGCCGAGGTCTCCCGCATGGGCGACCCGGTGCCGCCGATGTTCTGGTTCCGCGATCCGGACGGCAACACGCTGCTGATCGTCGAGCAGAGCTGACCTCTGGTCCTGCGGTCGCCGCGTAACGCGGGTGCAGGCCCGCGTTACGCGGTGCCGTGTTGCGCGTAGTTGCGCAGGCCCTTGGAGATGCTCCGCGTGAGGGCTGCCCTGATGAGCCCTCCGGTGCCTGGAATCTTTGCGTCGAAGTCGATCGCGTAGTCCAGCCGCGAGCCTTCACCCTGACGCGAGAATCGCATCACGCCCTCGTGGTTGTTTAGGAGCCCGCCCTTGGTGATGCGGTAGCGAATGAGCTCGTTGGGCACGACCTCCGTGTTGGTCTCGACGAACGCCGGCAGCGGACCGAGCCGCAGTTCGCGCGAAGCCCCGAGGCCGTTGCGCGTGCCGTCCGAGCCGTCGCTCAGCCGCTTGATCTTCGCCCCAAACAGCGGCTCGAGATTCTCTTGCTCGCTGAGATAGGCAAACACCTCCTCGAGGGGCTGGGGGAAGTCTTGGATCACGTGTACGCGCTGCACGGCGGGCAGCATGTCAGGTTGCCGTCGTCGCTGCCCGCTCGCCGGTGCGAGCTCGGCCGTTCAGGCTCGGTGGTGCGGGCTCGGTGGTGCGGGGGAATACGATCGGCCGCAGTGGCGTCGAGCGAGATACGCGCACACGAGGCGGGTCTGCTGGCCCGCGCGCCCTCCGGCGGCCTCGTGGTCGCGGCGATCGCGTCGGTGCAGCTCGGCGCCGCCGTCGCCGTTAATCTGTTCGCCTGGGTCGGGACCGGCGGGGCCGTGCTCCTGCGTCTGGCCACGGCGAGCATCGTGCTGCTCGCCGTGTGGCGACCTTCTTTGCGCACACGTTCGCGACGCGAGCTGCTGCTTGCAGCGGCATTCGGCGTCTCGCTCGGTGGCATGAACCTGAGCTTCTACAGCGCCCTTCACCGGATCCCCCTCGGGATCGCGGTGTCACTCGAGTTCGTCGGTCCGCTGGTGGTTGCCGTGCTCGGATCGCGCCGCCGGATCGACATCCTCTGGGTGGCCCTGGCCACCGCTGGGATCCTGGCGCTGACGCGCGGCGGAACGCACGGGCTCGACAGTCTCGGTGTCGCGTACGCGCTCATCGCCGGGTGCTTCTGGGGCGCCTACATCCTGCTCAGCGCGCGCGTCGGGCAGCGATTCGAGCGTGGGACTGGGCTGGCGCTGGCCATGTGCTTCGCCACCCTCATCGCCCTGCCCGCGGGGTTGCACGCGGGAGGCGGCCATCTGCTCGAGCCGCGCTCGTTGGCGGTCGGAGCGGCCGTTGGGCTGCTCTCCTCGGCGATCCCCTACTCGTTCGAGCTCGAGGCCCTGCGGCGGATCGCCACATCGACGTTCGGCGTCCTGATGAGCCTCGAGCCGGCGATGGCCGCGCTCGCCGGATTGCTCGTGCTGGGCCAGACGCTCAGCCTGCGCGCGGTGCTCGGGATCGCGCTCGTCGTCACGGCCTCGATCGGCGCCTCACGCCGGACGCGTGAGCCGACCATGGCCGTCTGAGGCGATGGCTCGTGAGAATCCGCACCGGCATGTCCGGTCCGTGAGAGGATCAGGGCGTGTCCGAGATGTGGGACAGCGTCGCGCCGCGATGGGAGGCGAATGCCGCCTACATCGACGCCCAGCTCGCAGCGGCGACCGAGACGTTGCTGGACGAGGCCGGCATCGGCGAGGGCAGCTCTGTGCTGGAGTTGGCCGCAGGTCCCGGCGGAGCCGGGCTGACCGCAGCCGGGCGCGTCGGTCCGAAGGGCCGGGTCGTGCTGTCCGACGTAGCCGCCGAGATGGTCGCGGCGGCCGGGCGCCGCGCGAGCGGCCGCCCACAGCTCAGCACCGCGGTCTTCGACCAGAGCGCGATCGCATTTCCCGACGCCAGTTTCGATGCTGTGATCAGCCGGCACGGGCTAATGTTCGCCGAGGATCCAGTGGCCGCGATCGCCGAGGCCGCGCGAGTGCTGAGAGCCGGGGGCCGCTACGCGGCGATGACCTGGGATCGCCGCGATTTGAACCCGTGGCTCGGCCTCGTGCTCGACGCGGTCGGTGATCAGTTCGGCATGCCGTTTCCACCGCCGAACGTGCGTGGCCCTTTCTCGCTCGACGACCCCGGCCTGATCTCCTCCGTCCTGCGGAACGGTGGCCTTGACGATGTGCGGGTTCAGGCGGCAGCCGCCACGATGCGTGCGGCCTCGCTCGAGGAATGGTGGGACCGCGTGCCTCAGCTCGCCGGGCCCCTCGCCGTGGCGCTGGCCGGAATGGAGGCCGCAGACCGTGACGCGATCGCCGAGCGCGCCCTGCGCTCCGGCGCCGCGGCCGGCGTGCGCGACGACGCGGGGATCGCCTTCGCCGGCTCGGTCCTGATCGCGTCGGGCCAAAAACCGTAGGGCAGCTAGAACGCCGTCGGCCTGGTCAGGCGACCCCTCAGGAGCGCTCGAACGACACCACGGCCTCACCTACGTTTCGATCCGGAGACGCGGCGGCGTGCGGCAACGGCGAATCGCACCGGCCTCGATCATCATCCCCGATCTGGTCGCAGCACATCTGCGCGCATCGGCTGCACGAAGCAGCGTTCCCCGGCCCGCTCGCCGGTCTCCCCCAGCCGTGCGAACGCTGCGGCGATCACGGAGCGGCGGCCATCGAAGACCTCAGCGCGCTGCGGATCGACGCTCACGACCCGCGCGCGGAACGCGGCCAGATCGGCGATGCGCAGCCGCACGTCGTACTCGACCGTGGCCGTGTGCTCGAGGCCGGCATCCCGAGCCTGGGCTAGCGCGTCCTGCGCCGCGGCGCGGACCTCGAGCTCGTCCTCGATGAGGCTCGTAAGGGCGAAGTAGTCGCCCTCGGCCAGCGGCTCGGCCACGTACAACACCCCATCGGGGCGGAGCACGCGCCGCGCCTCGCCCAATGCCTGCATCAGATCCTGCGGCGGAACATGGTGGAGCGTGCGCATGAAGATCGCAACATCAACCGAGCCGCTGGCCAGCGGCAGGTCCTGAGCCCGTCCGACGAGATAGCGCGCACGGCCACCCTCGTCCCGAGCGACCGCCGCCGCGAGCTGCTGCTCGGAGATCTCGACCCCGATCACACGCGCACCGCGGGCCTCGAGCTCGCGCACCAGTGCGCCGCCCCCGCAGCCGATGTCGACGATGTCCCGGCCGCGCGACACTACCGAGCGCTCGAGCACCAGCAGGTCGGTCGTCGCCTCGCGGAGCAAGATGGAGCTGATCGTATTGCGAGCGTTTCGGGAGGCGAACTATTGTTGTCGGCAGGCGACCAACCCGTCGCATCCAAGGAGCACGATGTCGGGATCACCAACTGACTTCAACGCCAAGATCATCGAGGAGTTCCGCGCCAACGAGGGACGCGTCGGCGGCATGTTCGAAGGCGCACCGCTGCTGCTGTTGCACCACACGGGCGCCCGGACCGGACAGAACCGTGTGAATCCGCTTGCCTATCAGCGCGACGGGGACCGTTATGTCATCTTCGCCTCGAAGGCGGGGGCGCCGACGAATCCGGACTGGTACCACAACCTGAAGGCGAATCCCGACGTCACGGTGGAGGTCGGAACCGAAACGATCAAAGCCGTGGCCGAGGAGGCGAGCGGCGAGGAGCGCGAGCGTCTGTTCCGCGCGCAGGCCGAGCGCGTTCCCCAGTTCGCCGAATACGAGCGGCGGGCCGACCGCGTCATCCCGGTCATGATCCTGACTCCCACCGCAACGGGTTGAACCCCGCTCACGCCCGCCGGTAACGCAGGTACACCACGCGCGAGCCGAACGCCCGCATCTCGAGGAGCTCGAGGTCGATGCGGTCCGCGAGCGACGGGAAGAAGGGCGTGCCGCCGCCCAGGATGACCGGGCTGACGAACAGCCGATACTCGTCGACGAGTCCCTGTCTGATCGCCGTCGCCGCCAGCCCAGCGCCGCCGATGCCGATGTCCTGACCGGGCTCGGCACGCAACGTGGCGAGCACCTCGGCCACACCCTCCCGCGTCAGGCGCGCGTTCCCCTCGACCTGCGTGAGCGTGTTCGAGAAGACGACCTTCGGCAGGGCCTGCCAGATGTGGGCGAACTCGAGCTCAACCGGCGTTGCCGTCGGGTTCTCGTGGGCCGTCTCCCAGTAGACCATCGTCTCGTACAGCCGCCGCCCGCACAGGTGTGCCCCGAGCGCCTGCGTCTGCTCGTTGTGGAACCGGTGCAGCTCCTCCTCGGGCGCCGACCAGTCGATCTCGCCACCCGGACCGGCGATGAACCCGTCCAGCGACACGCCCGTCGAGTAGATCAGCTTCCGCATCGTGGTGCTCCTCGGTTGGTGACGGTCCCCTGGGGCATTGACCCTGGCGACGCCCGATACTCATCGGTGTGCGTCGAGCGCGAGCCTCGCGGAAAGCTATTGTCGTCAGCAGGCGACGATTGAGGTGACAGCGTGAGGGCAGTGCGATTCGACGAGTACGGCGGGGTCGACGTGCTCGAGGTGCGGCAGACCGAGGATCCCGAGCCCGGACCCGGACAGGTGCTGGTGGAGGTCAGGGCGGCGGGGATGAACCCCGGCGAGATCGCTATCCGCGAGGGGCGACTCCACGAGCGCTGGCCGGCGAGCTTTCCCTCGGGCGAGGGCACCGATCTGGCCGGAGTCGTGAAGGCGCTGGGTGACGGCGTGAGGGCATTTGGCGTCGGCGATGAGGTCCTGGGCTGGACCGAGGAACGGGCGAGCCACGCCGAGCTCGTCGTGGTGGCCGCCGAGCAGCTCACGACCAAGCCGCCGTCGATCCCCTGGGAAGTCGCCGGATCGCTGTTCGTAGTCGGGATGGCGGCCTATGCGTCGGTTCAGGCGGTCGCTCCCCAGCCCGGCGAAACGGTCGTCGTGTCGGCCGCCGCGGGCGGCGTGGGCTCGGTCGCCGTGCAGCTTGCGCGTCGCGCCGGAGCGACCGTGATCGGCCTGGCCGGCGAGCACAACCACGGCTGGCTCCGGAGCCACGGCATCGTGCCGGTGACCTATGGCGACGGCCAGGCCGAGAGGATCCGTGACGCAGCCCGGGGCCGGGTCGACGCCTTCATCGACACCTTCGGTGGCGGCTACGTCGATCTGGCCATCGAGCTGGGCGTCGCCCCGCAGCGGATCAACACGATCATCGACTACGACGCGGTACAGCGTCTCGGCGTCAACGCACAGGGCACGCACGCGATCGCCACCGCTGGGCTGCTCGCCGAGCTCGCGGCGCTCGTGGCCGACGGAAGTCTCGAAATTCCCATCGCGCAGACCTTCCGCTTGGATCAGGTTCGTGACGCCTACCGCGAGCTGGCCGAGCGTCACAGCCACGGGAAGCTCGTGCTGTTGCCCTGAGCTTCACCTCCCCGGTAGAAGCGCTCGACCCGCGCGTTGCCGCCAGAACCCACAGCTGCGCGTCCGTGGACCCCCGCTCGGCCAGCCCCGAAACTCATCCGAGCGGCAGTTCGCTCACCGCGACGTTCGCGTCCAACCAAGCGTTGATCGGAGCGCAGGCCGACCAGGTGTCGCGAGTATGACGCAGGGCCGCGTCGCGGCCGATGCCCTGCGATCCCGCCGCCGCGCGCCGCCCCGCGATGAGCGAGCGATGACGCAGGAGGCGCAGGCGTGGGTGATCGCGCGGGTAGCCGCGCGGAGCGGTCTTGAGAGCTTCGCCGAAGATCTCGACGCCGGCCATCTCCGCGCCCGCGATCGCCCGCTCGAGCTCCGGCCCGCTCGTACTGTCCGCGACCGCCTCGCGAAACCGGGCCAGCTGGTCAGAGGCCAGGGCGTGGTAGCCCGTACCCGCGAACAGCCCTGCCCCCGAGAGTTCGGCGTAGAGCGCCGCTTGGCTTCGGGGACGGTCGACGACCACGCCGTAGGTCCTCGTCTTGTAGGGCGACTTGTCGGGCGAGAACCGCACGTCCCGGTGCTGGCGAAACACCTTGACGCGCCCGCCGAACTCGTCCGCGAGCTCCTCGAGCAGCGCTTCGAGAGCTCCGCGTACGTCGCGATCATAGGTCTGGCGATGAAGCGCGAAGTAACGCTTTGAGTTGTCGGCCGCCAGACCGGCGAACCAGCCGAAGGTCAACGAGGGGAACCCGTCGAAGGCAACCGGCTCGGCGGTCTTGACCATGCCGGATCCGGTTCCTCAGCGTGGCTCGACGATCACGAGCGCGATCTCGTGCTCAGCCCGCTCTCGGTAGCCCGTGTATCTGGAGTATGTGGCCACAGGCGCCATTCCCGACCGTCCGGCGCCAGTGGCGTCTCAGACCGCGTCCGGCGGCGGCGGCGCCGACGTGGACGTTTCGAGCCAACGGCTGAGGGCATGCCGTCCAGCCAACGTGACCCGGCCGTCGGCGCCGACCCAGTCGCGGGCTCTCAGCTCGCCGACCAGACCCATCGCGTCACTCGGAGCCGGACCCTCGCCCTGCGTCCCGATCACGTGACTGCCGGGTTCGACGGTCCAGCGGCCGGAGTCGAGCGCCGCCAGTGCGAGGCCCTGGTCCCGGGTGGGCAGGTCGAGTGGATCTGGACCGCCACCGCGCGGTTCACTCTCCGGTGTCGGAGCGCCGCGGCGGCGCGGGTCCCACGAGGTGACATCGCCGCTGAAAGTCTCGGCCTGCTCGCTGAGCCACTGTCCTGCGGTGTCGATCCACTCTCGCGCCCGAATCGGGTCCACACCGACGGCCTCCGCAAGCTCGTCTATGTCGAGCTGAGTAACGCGCTCGACCGAGCGGCTGAGCTCGCGCGCAACTGAGCGGATCCGCTCTTCGAAGCTCTCGTGCTCGTCGTCGTCGGTCATGCGCTCAATGATGGCATGCCGGGCACCTCGGCCCTGGCGACCCGACCGGCTGGAGCCCGCGGGGCCGGCTGGAGGATTCATGCCGGTTGCGCCTGGCCCCGAGCCGACGCGCCGGCCCGGCTCGAGGACGTCGAGCCGGTGGGCCGTCCGCCGGACCAACGTCCAGCCCGGATAGGGTGTGCCCGTGGCCACGATTGAAGGTGACTACGACGAACGGTTTCAGGGCGTGGCTGAGGCGCTCGCCGGCAATCTCGACCGGGGGGTCGATGTCGGCGCCTCGGTCGCTGTGGTACTCGACGGCCAGCCCGTGGTCGACATCTGGGGCGGCCACAAGGACGTAGCCGGTACCGAGGACTGGGAGCGCGACACGATCGTCAACGTGTTCTCCACGACCAAGACGATGACCGCGCTGTGCGCGCTGATTCTGGCCGACCGCGGCGAGCTCGACCTGCACGCGCCGGTGGCCCGCTACTGGCCGGAATTCGCGCAGGCCGGCAAGGGCCGGATCGAGGTGCGCGCGCTGCTCGGCCACACGTCCGGTCTGTCGGGTTGGGAACAGCCACTGGAGCCCGAGGAGCTTGCCGACTGGGAGCGCTGCACGTCGCTGCTCGCGGCGCAGGCGCCTTGGTGGGAGCCCGGGACCGCGTCCGGCTACCACGCCGTCACCCAGGGGTACCTCGTCGGCGAGCTCGTGCGCCGCATCACCGGCCTCTCCCTCGGCCGATTCTTGGCCGAGACCGTGGCCCAGCCGCTCGGGGCCGATTTCCACGTCGGGTTGGCCGCCGAGGCCGACGCGCGGGTCGCGCCGTTGATTCCGCCGCCGCCGGTTGATCTGGCCGGCGCCGGCCTGCCCGAGCTCGGCGTGCGCACGCTCGGCAATCCTCCCGTCAGCGGCGCGGTCACGGCCGAGGAGTGGTGGCGGCGCGCCGAGATACCGGCCGCCAACGGACACGGCAACGCACGCTCGGTCGCGGCCATCCAGTCGATCATCGCCTGCGGCGGCGAGGTCCGCGGCACGCGTCTGCTCTCGGAGCAGGGCGTGGCGACGATCTTCGAGGAGCAGTCGAGCGGGCGCGATCTGGTCCTCGGCGTCCCGATCCGCTTCGGCGTGGGCTTCGGTTTGGCCAGCGAGACCATGCCGATGGGACCCCGATCGTGCGCTTGGGGCGGCTACGGAGGATCCCTGGTGTTCAACGATCTCGACGCCCGCGTGACCGTGGCCTACGTCATGAATCGGATGGAATCCGGCCTGATCGGGGACACCCGCGGGGCCTCGATGGTGATGGCCGCGGCACTCGCGCTCGCCGGATCCTGAGGCGGTCGGCGTCCCAGCATGCTGGGACGAATCCTCAGGGTTGATCCGGCGCCCATGCTGGCGTCGTCAAGCAATCCCTCGATCGCCTACTTTGCGCGACGGGACCTGATCGGGCTGGATCCCGGTCCAGTGTCCGCGCTGTGGGAGCTGCCTGTTGCCCGCAGGATCATCGCCAGGCAGCAGGCCGACGGCTCCTGGCGCTATCGAGGAGGCAAGAGCTCGCTGCGCTCCCGTGCGAACTACGACCAGCTCGAAACCTTTCGCCAGGCCGGCCGTCTCGTGGAGGAGTTCGGGTTCACCAGAGCCCACCCGGCCATGGCGAGCGCCGCCGAGCGTCTCTTCTGCTTTCAGACGCCCGAGGGCGACTTTCGCGGCATCTACAACAGCCAGTACGCGACGACCTACGTCGGGGCAATCATGGAGATTCTGATCAAGGCCGGGTACGCCGACGATCCCCGGATTGCGCACGGATTCCGCTGGTTGCTGGCCATGCGCCAAAACGACGGCGGGTGGGCGATTCCCCTGCGCACGTTGGCTATCCCCTTCTCGGAGTTCTTCGATCCCGGTGCACACGTGGAAGCGGTCGCCCCCGACCGCTCACAACCCTCATCTCACCTGGTCACCGGCATGGTCCTGAGGGCGTTTGCCGCCGACCACGATTGGCAGCGCAGCGCCGAGGTCGGCCGCGCCGCAGAGTTTCTCGCCGCGAGGCTCTACCGGCCGGACTCCTACGGCGACCGGCGCGACGTTGCCTACTGGGAGCGGACCTCGTTTCCGTTCTGGTTCACCGACATCGTCTCCGCGCTCGACTCTCTCTCGCGGTTGGGCTTCGACCCCGCAACAGCCAGCCTGCGGTCAGCGCTGGCTCGCGTCGCCGAGCTCCAACGCACCGATGGCACGTTCGCCCTCAAGCTCCTGAGAGGTAAGGACAGGGATCTTCCCTGGTGGATCTGCCTGGCCGTCTGTCGGAGCCTGGAACGCTGGCGGGCGGCGGCCCGCGCCGGCTAGGCCCGTGTCTTTCGTCAGCTCGGGAAGCGCGCGGCCCACGGCTCGGATTCGATCTGGACGCCGTTGATCACATATGAGAGGAGCCGGTACCAGCCGGCGATGATGACGAGCTCGAGCAATTGATCGTCACCGTACTGCGCGGCGAGCGACGTCCACAGCTCCGCGGAGATCCGGGACGTGTCGTGCAGCTCGTCGGCCAGCCGCACGAGCAGTGCTTCGCGCTCCGACCAGACGGGATCCTCGGCCGGGCTCGCCGCGGTGGCGGCGATCTGGGCGTCGCTCAGCCCGAGCGGCTTGCCGAAGGCGACGGCGTGCACACCCCACTCGTACTCTGCTCCCGCGCGGGCGCATGTGCGATGGATGATGATCTCGCGGTCGCGCGGCTCGATCCGGCCGTGACCGAGGATGCCTGCCCCGAGTGGGCGCATGCGCGAGACGAGCTCGTCGTGGACGGCGAGCGTGCGAAACAGCGTCAGCGGTGGAATCTCGCTTCCCGGCGGCATCCACTTCTCGAGCAGGGCCTCGACGAAGGGCTCGTATGGGGGCTCGAGCGGCGAGATGCGCGGGCCGGAGGCGGGCTGGGACATCGGCTACCCTTCTGCTTCGGAAAACAGTGCACGTCCGATGGTAGCTTCGAATTCCAAAGCGCGCAAGCCGAGCACCCCGTTGCCGGGCCGACCGGTGCGCGGATCGCGCACCGGTCGGCCTGCCATGGCCCTGCTGGATCTGCTCGGCCGACGCTGGGCGCTGCGCGTGCTGTGGGAACTGCGCGACGGGAGCGCGCCAACGTTCCGCGAGCTGCAGGCCCGCTGTGGAAACGTCTCCTCGAGCGTGCTGAACGATCGTCTCGGCGAGTTGCGGGATGGCGGGATCGTCGCCAGCGAGCCCGGCGCGGGCTATCGACTGACCCCCGAGGGGCACGACCTGCTCTCCGCGCTCGCCCCGATCGACGCCTGGGCCCGGCGCTGGGCCCAGCGCACGCGCTCGGCCTAGACGAACGAGCCTGGCCGGCTCAGAACGGGGGCGTGGGCAGCCCGGGTTCGATCGCGATGTCGAAGGCCGTGACCATCTCCCCCATCAGCCCGTACAGACCGCAGAGGGCCACGACCTCGACCGCCCCGGCGTCGCCGTGCTCGGCGACGACTCGCTGCTGGACATCGGCCGGAATCGACCGTAGGTCGGTCACGGCATCCACGGCTTCAAGGGCGGCACGGGAGGCGTCGGGCAGCGTGTCCGGCAGCTTGCCTGCGGTGACCGCGTCGATCGTGGCGTCGTCCAAACCGGCGAGCCGCGCCGGGCGCTGGTGGTGCGCCCATTCGTACCCGAACCGCCGCCGGGCGGCAAAGCGCAGGATCACGAGCTCACGGACGTCATCGGGCAGCACGCCGAGAAAGCGCAGCTGCTCACCCAGAGCCCCCACGGCGCGAGCCACGCCGGGGTTGTTGAACATGCGCACGTAGACCTCACCGAGCGCGCGGCGTCCCTCGGCGTGTGCGCGCGCCTCGGCCATCTGCTCGAAGCTCGCGCGGTCCGCGTCGGACAGTTCTGGAAGCGGGTCGGGGAGCTCAGCCATCTATGACGCAATGGCTATGGAGGATCGAGGCTTCGGGCCGGGACACAACGGTCACTCGTGATCCTCCCACTCGGCCTGGCGCTCGCGCCACACGCTGACCGGGGTGAGGTAGGTCTTGTCGATCCGCAGGTCGAGCAGATATGGGCCCTCCGCCTCGAGCGCCCGGGCCACCGCCGCCCCGATCTGGTCGGGGTGTTCGACGGCTTCTCCGCCGGCCCCCATCGAGCGGGCGAAGCCCACCCAGTCGATCCCGAGAATGTCCACCAGCCGCTCCGCTCCCGGTCCGAGCGTGCGCGCTCGGTACCAGATGTTGCCGTAGGCCTGGTTGTTCATCACCGCCAGGATGAGGGGCACGCCTTCGCGCGCCGCGGTGTGCAGCTCCATCCCGTGCATGAGCATGCAGCCGTCCCCGGTCGCGACCATCACGGGCCGGCCCGGGCGGGCCAGACTGACACCGATGCCCAGCGGTATCGCGCCCCCCATCGGCCCCAGGTTGGTGAGCGAGAAGTGGGTGCCGGGGGTGCGCACCGTCCAGTACTCGGCGAACCAGGCCCGGTGCGCGCCCGAGTCGACGCACAGTGCGCCGTCGTCGGGAAAGGCGTCGCGCAGCTCGGTGACCACTCGCGCCGGGTGCATGGGCACCGCGTCGCTGCGGGTGTCCTCCGCCTGGTAGACGCGGGGTCCGGCGGCGCGGATCCGCGCCAGGAACTCGCGGCGCGCGTCGCGACCAGCGTCGAGCCCGGCCGCGGCGCGGTCGCCGAGGCCGGACAGGCGCTCGAGCACGCTGGCGGCATCGCCGAGCATGGGGATCTCACTGGGCCACGTGCGCCCGATCAGCATCGGGTCGGTCTCCACGTGCACCAGGGCACGCGAGGGCAGCATGGCCGGGTCCCACTGCATGGTGTCGCGCTGGGAGAGCCCGGAGCCGATGACCACAAGCACCTCGACCGCAGCGTCGCGCACGGCGTCGAGCGCCCAGCGGGACCCGCCGTAGCCGAAGACCCCCAGCGACAGCCGGTGCTCCTCGGATATCAACCCCTTGCCGGCCAGCGTGGTCGCGACCGGGATCTCGTAGCGCTCGGCCATCGCGGCGAGCGCATCGGCAGCGCCGGCGTGCCGCACGCCGGGACCGGCCAGCACGACGACGTTGCGGGCCGCATCCGGACCCGAGACCAGCCCGAGCAGCTGCTCGAAGGCGGCACCGTCGAGGAAGCGAGGATGGCTCAGGGCGGCGGGTACGGGCGACCACCCGGCGTCCATGGGTGCCTTCTGGACATCGACCGGGATCGAGAGGTGCGCCGGGCGCCGGCGCACCATGGCATGGGTCACCGCATGGCGGAGCTGGTGGGCCACGACCGCGGCCGAGGAGAGGGAAAGCGACAGTCCGGTGACCGGCTTGAGCACGTCGATGTCGTCGATGGCCGCCCCAGAGGCGTCCTGGAAGCCGCCCAATCCCTCCCATGAGCGGGCCACCTCACCGCTCAGCGCGAGCACGGCGCTTCGATCGGCCGCCGCGGCGGCCAGCGCCGTAGTCATATTGAGCACACCCGGGCCGCCGATCCCGAAGCACACGCCCAGGCCGCCCGACGCCCGGGCATAGCCGTCGGCCATGTAGGCCGCTCCGCCCTCGAAGGCAGCGACGACAGTACGCAGTCCGTCCGTGCCCGTCATCGGCAGCATGAAGCTGTCGTTGAGGCCGCCAGGGTCCATGAACACGTGATCCACGCCCTGGTCCCGTACGGCCGCGACCAGATACTCAGCGACGTTCATCGGACTGCCCCCACGGCGGCAGACTAACGACTTCCGAAAGGCGACCCCACGAGCCGTGGCCCGGCACCGGGGCTGCGACTAGGTGTCCTGTGGCCGGTGGCGCAGCCCGTCGAGCGCGATGTCGAGGATGTGATCGATCTGCGCCGGGTCGGGCGACTGGATCTTGGCGATCCCGCCCACCATCTGTATGACCTCGGCGATATCCGTGTCGGCCCGTACGACCTGCGCCTGCTGAGCGCGCTCGAGCAGCGGCTCGCCGGCCGCGTACAGGGCCGCGCGGCTCGGTGAAACAGGTTGGAGTCGCGATCCACGTAGTCGAGCAACTCCTGGGCCAGCGCCTGTTTCGTGCCCATGTAGGCCACGAACCGGCGCAGCCAGCCGACGAGCGCCTCCCACGGCGGCAGTTCGGAGAGGTCGGCGGCCGAGCGGCAGAGCGCTGTGACCTCGTCCACGTAGACAGCCTCGAGCAGCGCCTGGCGTGTCGGGAAGTGCCGGTACAGCGTGCCGATCCCGACCTGCGCGCGGCGCGCGATCTCCTCCAGCGACGTCGACGCGCCGCGATCGGCGAAGGCCTCGCGCGCCGCCGTCACCACCTTGTCGTGGTTGCGCTGGGCGTCAGCTCGCTTGGGGCGCGCCCTGGGTGACTGATCGGCGGTGTCGATGGTGCTCATGTGCCTTGGCTGCGAAATTCGCTTGACAAACCGGAGGTATCCTCCGTATAGTTCCGGAGGGAACCTCCACTTACTTCCGGAGGCGTACTCCACTTTATCACGGTCCTCATCCGTCGCAACAGTCTGGAACCCAAGCGATGCACCTCCCCTCTCCGCCCACCGCCACCGCCGACAACCGCCGACGCTGGATGGCCCTCGCGGTCGTCTGCCTGGCTCAACTGATGATCGTCCTCGACACCACGATCGTGAACGTGGCGCTGCCCGCGATCCAGCGCGACCTGCACTTCACCCAGGGCAACCTCACCTGGGTCGTCGACGGCTTCCTCGTCACGTTCGGCAGCTTCCTGCTGCTCGCCGGGCGACTCGGCGACCTCGTCGGCCGCAAGCGCGTGTTCCTCACCGGCGTTGCCGTCTTCACCGCCGCCTCCGCCCTCTGCGGACTGGCTCCTACTCAGGGCTTCCTGATCGTCGCCCGTCTCCTGCAGGGTGTGGGCGGTGCCCTGTCGGCCTCGGTGATCCTCGCCATCATCGTCACCGAGTTCCCCCAACCGAGTGACCGCGCCCGGGCGATGAGCGCGTACGTGTTCGTCTCAGTCGCGGGCGGTTCCCTCGGCCTGCTCGCCGGCGGCGCCCTGACCGAGGCCCTGACCTGGCACTGGATCTTCTTCGTCAACCTCCCCATCGGCATCGCCACGATCGCGGCGGGCAGGGCCCTGATCCCCGATCACGAGGGACTCGGGCTCGAGCACGGTGTCGACTGGCTCGGCTCAATCCTCGTCACGGTCTCGCTGATGACGGCCGTGTACGCGATCGTGCAGGCCACCAGCCACGGCTGGGGCTCCACACCGGTACTCGGGCTTCGGTGCGCTGGCAGTCGTGCTGATGGGCGCCTTCCTCGTCCTCGAGTCCCGGATCGAGAACCCGATCATGCCCTTGCGCATCCTGCGGCTCCGCGGCCTGGTCGGCTCGAGCGCCGTGCGCGGCTTTCTCGTCACGGGGATGTACTCGACGTTCTTCCTCGGCACGCTGTACCTCGAGCACGTGCGCCACTACAGCGCGCTGCAGACCGGACTGGCCTTCCTGCCCTGGACGGTGACCGTGGGCATCCTGTCGCTCGGCGTCACGGCGCGCCTGGTCGCCCGCTTCGGCGCGATGCGCGTGCTGATCCTCGGCATGACGACGGTGATCGTCGGCCTGGGCCTGCTCAGCACGGCCGGGGTACATACGAGCTTCTTCCCGACGATCTTCTTCGCCTACTTCGTCATCGGCCTGGGAATCGGCAGCGCGTTCATGCCTCTGCTGCACGATCGCCATGGCCGACGTACCGGCGGCCGACGCCGGGCTGGGCTCGGGCATCACCAACGTGTCGCAGCAGGTCGCGGGCGCACTCGGCCTCGCCGTGCTCGGCACCATCGCCACCAACCACTCCAAGGCGCTGCGTGGCCCAGGGCCACGACCTGGCCAGTTCGCTGATCAGCGGCTATCACCTCGCCTTCGCGATCGGCGGGATCAGCATCCTGATCGGAATCGTGACCGCGCTGAGCGTTCTGCGGACCCGCTCGGCCGGCGCGGTGGCGAACCTCGCCGCCGATCCGGCTCCGGCCACGATGATCGGCCCCGAGCTCGAGCCGGAGCTCGAGCGCCAGGCGGCCTAGCCCGGCAACCCGGCGCTCGGCCCGGTTGAACGCCGCCGACGGCCCCTCGCGTGCCCGCGAGGGGGCCGTCGGCGGGTGCGGCCGGGGCTCCAGGCGCAGGACACAACGTCGTGCTCGCGAAGCTCTACCCGGTGCCGGAGGCCTGGGTATATCTGCTGCGCTGTGGCGACGACTCGCTGTACGCGGGTTGGACGGTCGACCTCGAGCGCCGTCTCGCACGCCACCGCGCCGGTGTCGCCAGCCGCTACACGGCCAGCCGGCCGCCGGTCGAGCTCGCGCTGGCCATTCCGATGGATGACCGCTCGGGCGCGCGTCGCGAGGAGGCCCGCATCAAGCGCCTGTCGCGGGCGGAAAAGCTCGCCATGGTGAGTGACGGTCGCGCCCATATATGATCCGCGCCGCCCGTCCCGCGGGTGGACAGAGGGAGAAGTGTTGGCCGAAATCCGGAGGCTTTGTGCCGTGCGTGGCGCCCGCATGCTCGTCACCGTGGTCGTCGTCCTCGGTGGCCTGGCCGGCGCGGTGGCCCTAGCCGCACCGGCATCCGGCCGCCGGACGGGCGCCGCGAGCCAAGAAGCTGTGTTCGCGCTGGCCAACAGATGCTTCTCCCTACGGTCGGTATCCAGCGGGCGCTTCGTCGCCCCCAGCGGTACCGCCGCTTACGCCGCCGATGCTTCGAGCATGCGTGGCGCGGCCGCGTTCTTCCTCAAGCCGACCGGACTCGGGACATATCTGCTCTACGACCGCCAGGCCAAACTGCTCAGCCTCGGCGCGGATGGCGCCGGCGTCATGCGCTCGAGGACCGCGGGGCCGAGGACGGAGTTCGCCCCCGAGCCCGTCGCGGCTCCGAACACGTCGGCCTTCTCGATCCGCGCAACCGCCGACCGTCGGCGGCTCGTCGCCCGAGCAGGCCGCGGCAGCCTCGGATTGACGAGCGCCGCCACCCCCGGCACGAGCTTCACGTTCGTGCCGCGATCCGGCTGCACGTCGTTCCCCGAGGCCCAGGTCGACGCGACGGTTCACGGCCCCGGGATCCGCACGAAGCGAGGGAGGATCTTCGGTTTCGTCGACGACCACGTCCACGTCACCGGCAACATGCGTGCTGGTGGGGACGTGATCTCCGGGGAACCGTACGATCGCTTCGGGATCCCAAGCAGCGCTCGGGCAGGACGCCAGGGTGCACGGCTCGGATGGCGGACTCGATCTCACGGGCAACCTGCTGCGCAGTGGCGTGCCGGTCGGTACCCACGACACGCACGGTTGGCCGAGCTTCACCGGTTGGCCCACGTACAACTCGATGACCCACCTGCAGACGTACTACGTGTGGCTCGAGCGGGCCTGGCGGGCCGGAATGCGGATGATCGTGGCCCAGACCGCCGACGACGCGCCCATCTGCCGGATCGAGCCCCGCCGGGCCACGAAGACGTGCTCGGAGACGACCTCGATCGAGAATCAGATCCGCACCCTGAACGGTCTCGAGGCCTACGTCGATGCGCAGAGTGGCGGTCCGGGCCGCGGCTGGTTCCGCCTCGTCTACAGCCCCATTCAGGCGCGAGCCGTGATGGCGTCCGGAAAGCTCGCCGTGATGATCGGGATCGAGTCCTCAGACCTCTTCGGTTGCAGCGAGAACGCCGGCAGAGCAGGCTGCGTGCGCGCCGACATAGACCGCGGGCTGGCCCGCTACCGGCGCCTCGGCGTCCGCAGCATGTTCGTCGCCCACTGGGTCAACAACGCGTTCGCGGGCACCGCTCTCGAGGGCGGAGCCAAGGGCGTGTTCATCAACATCCTGAACCGCTTTCAGACCGGGAGCTATTTCCAGACCTCACGCTGCCCCGGCGCCGGCCAGGGCGTCACCGTGCACACGCTCAGCCCCGCGCTGCTCACGGCCCTGGCCTCGTTCTTCCCGGCCGCCAAGTCGATCGCCAGCCAGCCTATGCCGACCTACCCGAGCGGCCTGCAGTGCAATTCACGGGCCCTGACGTCGCTCGGGCGCTACCTGATCCAGCGGATGATGGCCAACCACATGCTGATCGAGGTCGACCATGTCAGCGAGTGCGCCCGCGACGAGGTGCTGTCGATCGCGGCCAGGGCTCGCTACCCGCTGATCTCGAGCCACAACGGCACCGGCGGCGAGTGGACACCCGCGGAGCTGGTCCGGCTGTACCGGCTCGGAGGCTTCGCGGCGGTCACGCCCGACGTCGCTCCGGCGCTGGCGACCAAGATCCTCACGATCGCCCGCTGACAGGCCGCCAACGGCTTCGTCGGGGTTGGGCTGGGCACCGACACGGACGGCTTCAGCTCGTTGCCGGGACCGCGTCCCGACGCCGCCCAGCGCCCGCTGCGTTACCCGTTCACGTCCTACGACGGCAGCGTGACGTTCACGCGCGAGCGCACGGGCACGCGCACGTTCGATCTCAACCGCGACGGAGTCGCCCACTACGGGCTGGTCGCGGATCTGATCGCCGACATGCAGCAGACCGCCGGCGGACGGGCGGCGCTGTCGCTGCTGTTCGACTCGGCCGAGGCCTACGTCGATACCTGGCAGCGGGCGTTCGACCACCGCTGAGCGTCAGCTGTTGCCGGCGTTCGCGCCGAGGCTGTCCAACCAGGCGCGGATCGACCGCCCGGCGGGCGTGACCTGACCTTCGGTGTAACCGGAAGTCGCGCTGGCCAGCGTCTGACCGTTGAGGATCGCCCAGCCGTACTCGATATTCGTGCCCGACGCCGCGTAGCGCGCGATCGGCTGCCCCTGCTGCACGATGCCGACGGGTGCGATGTCGGTGATCTGCTCGGCGACGTATTGCACCTTGCCGGCGTCCGGCCCGTCGAGGAGCTCGAAATAGACGAGCGGCTGGCCGGCGTACCAGTTGGGGACGGTGGCGAGCACCTTGACCCGGCAGGGGGCGAGAATCGGCGCTCCCACCAGCATGCCGGCATCCACACCCTGATCCGTGCGCCCCCACACCGTCACGTAACGCAGCGGATTGATGTACCGGTTGTTGTTGGCGCGTACGGCGATCAACTGCAGCCGCAGCTGGCTCTTGACCTCTGCCAGCGACGGCGCGTGTGCATGCACGTCGCCGACGGGCGTGGCGTCCGCGACCGGAGCCGCCTGACCCGCCGCGGGTTCGATCACCTGTGGGCGCGCCTGGGGGATCGCGCTACTGGTGGGCGGGCTGGTGCGGACTGCGCTCGTCGTTCCACACCCGCCGAGGCTCAGCATCACGCCGAGGACGATGAGCGTCCGCGCGGAGCTCAAGTGAGCTTGGCCTCGTTGCGGGTCGGCTCGAAGAGCTCGATCGGGTTCCCCGAGGGGTCCTCGGCCAGGATCTGCTTGCCCCCGACGCCGGTGACGATCTCGTTGCGGAATCGAGTCCCATGCCGGCGCAGCTCTCCGACGATGGCCTCGAGATCGGCGACCTCGAGCTGAAACCGGTTCCAGCCACCCGGCGCGGGCAGCGTGCCATCGGGCATTGCCTGGCCACCGCCGGGACCACCGCCGGGGGCACTCAGCACGAGCCGCAGGCTGCCGCGCGAGAGCATCGCGAACGTGGGAGCCGGGTGCATGTCCTCGTGGAATCCGAGCCGGCCGCAGTAGAACTCGATCGCTGCGTCGACGTCGTCGACGATGTAGCGGACACTGACCGTCGCCATGGACCCTCCTTCGGCGGTTTGCCGCCTGCGACTTTAGAACAGAAACCGGTCCGTGGAGTGCGGTCGAGACCGATCTGTGGCCGCGTCGCGGGACGCGGCGTCAAGACCCGTTCTGGTGCGCGATCGCGATCAGGTTTCCGCAGGTGTCCTCGAGCACCGCCGTGGTTGCGGGTCCGAGATCGGTGGGCGGCTGCGTGAAGCGCACGCCGAGACCCTGAAGCCGCTCGTACTCCGACTGCACATCCGCGACCGCGAAGGACGTGAACGGGATGCCGTCGTCGACCAGCGCGTTCTTGAGCGGCTTGACCGCCGGATGCGCATCGGGCTCGAGCAGGAGCTGGGTGCCGTCCTCGTCCCCGGGAGCCACGACGGTGATCCAGCGATAGGCCCCGACCGGGAAATCCTCCTTCTTGGCGAAGCCCAGCACCTCGGTGTAGAACTGCAGTGCCTTGTCCTGGTCGTCCACGTAGACGCTCGCGAGATGGATCCTCATCGTTCTGCCTCCTTTGGCTCGCGCGGCCAGCGCCGCGCGATCTGCTCAAGTGGTTGGGTGTGGATCGAGTGGAGCTTGTAGCGGCCGTCACGCCGGACGCGGAGCAGCCCCGCTGTCTCGAGCACGTCGAGGTGCTGTGAGATGGCCTGGCGGGTCGATCCGAGCCCGTGCTTGGTGGCCAGCCTTGAACAGATCTCGAACAACGTCTGGTCGTCCCGCTCCTGGAGTTCGTCGAGGATCGTCCGGCGGGTGGGATCCGCGAGCGCTCGGTAGATGTCGGTCACCGCGGCCGGAGCATAGGCAAGTAGCTACTTGCCTGTCAATGCCGCGCGCCCGCCGCGCGATAGTAGGCTCTCGGGGCACGGGATCTATGTCGTTCGACCTGGTCATCGAGCTCGAGAACAGCCCCGGAGCGCTGGCTCATGTCGCAGCGGCGATCAGCGACGCCGGCGTGAACATCGCGGCCGCCACGTGCATCGGGTCGGGGGAGCGGACCGAGCTGCACATCCTCGTCCCCCATGCCGAAGCCGCCAAGCATTCTCTGGCCATCTCACACCTCGGGATCACCCGCGAGCGCGAGGTCGTCGTGGTCGACGTCGAGGACCGCCCCGGTGTGCTGGCCGACCTGACCCGGAGGATCGCCAAGGCCGGCATCAACATAGATCTCGTCTATGTCGCGACCCAGAACCGCGTCGTCTTCGGTGCGACCGACCTCGATGCCCTGCGCGCCGCGCTGGCCACTGCGGCCTGATCAGGGGCGCTTCCCTGCTCACACGCCCGACGGCTGCCGCTCACCCGCCTGGAGCTCGATCGATTCGCCGGGTTTGAGGATCGTCGTCGGCACGCCACGCTCGGCGGCCGCCGCGGCGAAGCGCTCGGCGGCGTCCGGGACGGGCTGGTAGACGCCGTCGATCTCGTAACCATCGGCGTGGATCGGGATCGCCAGGCGGGCGCCGAGGACCTCGGCCGCGATCGCCGCCTGGGCCGGGTCGAGCGCGCCGGGCAGCGGGCTGGGTGGGCGGCGATGGGGAAAGCTGAGGACCGCGCCGTTGACCGGGACGAGGACCACGTCGAACGGTCCGTGCCGGTGGGTCATGCGCCACCAGTATCCATGAAACATCGTGTCGCCCAGGTGCAGCACGCGCACCCCGCTCGGCCTCGACGAGCCACGCCACCTGTGGGTCACCCACGCCGTCCGACGCGGGCAGCGCGGTCAGCGTGAACGGAGCGACGGTCACCGACTCCCACGGCGCGACCCGCCGTGCGCTCGAGGCCCGGCAGCCGCCAACTCGTGTTCGGCCTGCGCTAGCGCGAGCTCCTCGAGCGCGTCACCGCCTCCGGCCGGCGGCTCGAGCAGCGGCGCTCCGGGCCTGAGCGCCGCGGTCAGCGCGCTCGCGTCCGCGTGGTCGCGATGCAGATGGGTGACGAGTCCGGCGACGGCTCGCTGAGCACGGGGCGACACGACCTCCGGTAGGGGCGTGGCCGCCGCCCGACCGCCGAGCGGGGCGAACACGGCGGCGGCGTCCTGCAGCGGATCGATCACCACGGTCGCGCCCTCGGCCTCCAGCTCCGCCCCTGCCCAGCCCAGCCATGTGAGTTGCATCGTTTGTCCTCGGTTCGCCTGACGTTATGGACCAAGTTATACAGAACGATCGTTCGTTCGGTAAGCTGGTGGTGCGCGCCGCTCCACCGCTGAGGTAGCCGACAGCCGGGCCTCCGCGCTCGAGGCCGCCATCGACCTCGCCTCGGTCGAGGGTCTCGAGGGCATCACGATCGGCCGCCTCGCCGCCGATCTCGGCATGAGCAAGAGCGGCCTGATCGGGCGCTTCGGCGACAAGGAGAGCATGCAGCGGGCGGTTCTCGCCGCCGCCATCGAGCGCTTCACGGACGCGGTCTGGCGGCCGGCGAGGCGCTCCAAGCCGGGCCTTCCCCGGCTCGAGGCGCTGGTCGAGGCGTGGATCGACCTACCTGCGTGCCGACGTGTTCCCGGGCGGATGCTTCGTGACGACCGCGTCGGTCGAGTACGACGCACGGCCCGGCCCGCTACACGACGACGTCGCCGAGCGCGGTGCGCCGCTGGCTCGGCGTGCTCGAGGCCGAGGCGCGCCACGCGCGCGAGGCCGGCGACCTGCCCGCCGACCGCGACCCCGCCGACGTCGCCTTCGAGCTGCACAGCCTCGCCTCGGGCGGGAGCGTGGCCGGCCGACTGATCGGGGACGCCGCGCGCACTCGACCGCACCCGCGCGGCGATGCGCCGCGCGATCGGCCTGGCGACCTGAAGCCCGGCGGCCGCCGAGGCGCGAGGTGGCGGACAGACCCACCCTAGGGTCACTGGTCGGAGGGCCCCCCGCGGCGGAGTATGGGTCAGCCACTTACCACGAACGAGGAGCCGCACATGTTCACCCAGGACCGCAGCGCAACCGCCAGCTACCGCACTCTCGCCCGCGGATCCGGAGGGCGCTGGGCTCGGACATACCGAATCCTGCGGGAGGATCACGCCGCCCGCCGCACGACACAGCGGCGAAATCTCGGCGAGTCCCTGATTGGCAGCCACAGCCGGAGCACCGGCGAGGGGATCGAGCCTCGAGGCGGCCGGCAGCGCTCCTAGCGCGGCTCACACTCCTTAGCGCGGCTCACGCTCCTTAGCGCGGCTCAGACTCTGTCACGGAGCTCGTCGGCCTCGAGGCCGCAGAGCAGTGGCGATCAGTCGATGATCAGCGCGGGAAGTACTCGTGCACCGGGAACTCGTGAATGTCCGGCGCGCCCGTTGCTCCGATGGCCGCCATCGCGGGTCCAATGCGGTTTGCCGTGAAGCGATCGAAGTGCTCGCGCGACTCCCAGAAGTCGAGCGCGCCCCATCCGCCCTCCACCGGCCCGGACGCGTGGAATATGAGTCCGACCGGCGGATTGCCCTCCGGGTCGATCGCGGCGTTGAGTTGGTCCATCTGCTCGGCGTTGACGCCGGCGAGCTTGAGGCGGATGCCTACGGCCATCTTCCTTCCTTTCGATCGACCAGGGCGCCCGGGGCGTCGGCCTGGCCGCCCGGTCCGCTGGTTTCTTGTCAGGCGAGTGATTCCATGATGTGGGGCACGGCCTGCTCGACCTTGAGCATCACCTTGGTGTCGTACTCGACCCACTCCGTGTAGTTCAGGATGTTTCGGTAGGAGGCCTCGATGTCGTCGGTCTCCGAGATCACCACGCCGTGGCTACCGTCAGCGGCGACGTAGTGCGCGGTCGTGCCGGGCCCCGAGCCCTCGCTGCCGAAGACCTCCATGAGCCTCTTGGTGTCCTTCTTGCTGAGGAACGGCTTGAGCTTGTACGTCGTGATGAAGATCATGCTCCGCCTCCAGCTTCCGTTGGCCGTGTGATCGACCCTACGCCAATCCGTGGCGCTCCGCTAGAGCCGGCAGCACTTATTGTCCTGACCGGCCGTGCGGCGGTTGCGCCTCATATAGGCTCAGCCGACGCTATGACCAGCCCGGACGGTCAAGAGCGCGAGCTCCGGCAGGCGGACCTCACGCGACGTGCGTTTGTCGGTAGCGCCGGGGCGATGGCGCTGCTCGCCCTCGGTCCCCCCGCTCGCGTGCGGGCACTGCTCGGCTCGGCGCGAGCCGCCGGCCAGCCCGGTCACTTCCTCACGGGGACCGAGATGGATGTGCTCGGCGCCCTGACCGAGCGCCTGATTCCTGGACCGCCTGAAGACCCGGCACCCGGTGCGCTCGAGGCCGGGGTGCCCCAGGCCATCGATCTGCTGCTGGCGGCCTTCGAACTCACGCCGCCACTTATCCATGCCGGCGGCCCCTTCTCCAACCGGGCGGGCGCCCACCGCGACGAGCTGGCCCGCTTCGTCGCGCTGGACCGGCAGGCCGAGCTGGGCTGGCGGATCCGGCTCGAGGGGTCGCGCGGGCTGCGCGAGCGTGAATTCGCCGGGCCGGTGACCGGCCTGCAGGAGATCTACCGCAACGGGCTCGGCCATCTCGACCAGCGCGCACGGCGGGTCTACGGCGCCGGCTTCGCCGCTGCCACCAGCTCCAACCGCGACAGGCTGCTCGCCGACGACGGCGACGCGGTGTTGCAGAGCTTCATCGGGGCGGCCCTGGCGAACACGCTCGAGGCCATGTACGGCCCGCCCGAATACGGCGGCAACCGCGATCTGGTCGGCTGGAGCTCGACTGCCTGGGCGGGTGACACGCAGCCGCGCGGCTTCACCCACGCGCAGATCACGCAGCCCGACCAAGGCGCCGCGTCCGCCCCGGACGCGCTCCCCGCGATTCATGCGCTCCCCGACCTGTCAGGGCGCCAAGCGCCCCGCGAGGCGTGGTGGCTCCGGCGCGGGCGCTTGGGGCGGCGGTGAGCAAGCCGTCGGTGATCGTCGTCGGCTCCGGCGCGGGTGGCAGCGTCGCCGCCTGGGCGCTGCGCAGCGCCGGGCATCCGGTGCTGATCCTGGAGAAGGGCCGCAACCTGCTGCCGGGACTCGGCACGCGCGGCCCGATCGGATCCCGGTTCGCCAACGACGAGGTCAAGGCCGGCCGCTTTTTCGAGGACCAGGACCCAATCCTCGAGCCACGCACGAGCCGGACCCAGTCCGAAGCCCGACGCGGCGTCGCGCGCTCGTTCGTGGGCGACGTCAACGACCTGCCGACCGTCGTCGGCGGCGGGACCGTGCACTGGGACGCCAAGGTGCCGCGCTTCTGGCGCCAGGACTTCAAGGGCCGCTCGCTCCACGGACCGGTGCCGAACGCCAACGTCGCCGATTGGCCGCTCACCTACGACGAACTCGCGCCGTTCTATGACGAGGTCGAGGGCCGTCTCGGCGTCCAGGGCGACATCCGCAGGATGCCGGCGCACACGCTCGCCCAGGCGCCACGCCGTCACCAGTTCCGCATGCCGCCGAACCCACCGATGTACGCCGGGGAACTGCTCGCCGAAGGCGCCCGCCGCCAGGGCCACCACGCCTACCCGTTTCCGATGGCCGTGCATTCGGTCCCTCACGAGGGCCTGCCGGCCTGCAATTCGTGCGGCTTCTGCTCGGGCTTCGGCTGTCCGATCAATGCGCGCGGCGGCGCGGCGATCTCGTTCCTGCACGAAGCGCTCCTCCGCGGCGCGGAGTTGCGCACCCGCTGCACCGTATACCGCGTCGACGTGACCCGCGACGGGCGCCGCGCCCGCGGGGTCTCCTACATCGATCCGCATGGTCGGCGGCGGATCGAGCGCGCCGACGTCGTGATCCTCGCGCCGTCGGCGATCGAGACAGCGCGGCTGCTGCTGCTCTCCGCCGGCGCGAAGCATCCGCGCGGGCTCGGCAATCGCTCCGGACAGCTCGGGCGCAACCTGATGTTCCACTACTTCACGCTCGGCATCGGCCTGTTCACCCAGCAGGTGCACGCCTGGCGCGGACCCTCCACGACGTTCACGCTCGACGACTTCGTCGGGCCGGTGAAGGGCCGCGCCGCACGCGCCGCGGGCCTGCCGTATCTCAAGGGCGGCATCTGCGAGGTCGGCGGCAGCGTGCTGCTGCTCCAGGAAGCACAGCTCTACAGCGGACTTCCCAACGGCTACGGCACGCTGCTCAAGTCCCTGATGCGAGGCCTGGCCCTGCGTGACCACCTGGCCGGCCTATCGATGGTCGGCGAGGATCTCCCCCAGCGCGCCAACCGGATCGACCTCGACCCCCACATCCGCGATCTGCACGGCCTTCCCGTACCACGGATCACCTACTCCTCGCACCGCTTCGAGCTGGCCGCGTCGGCGCACTTCGCGCCTCAGCTCGCCGCAATCTGCCGAGCCGCGCCGGGCTTCAACAGGGCGGCTCAGGCGCTCGTCGACCAGCTTCAGGGCCAGGCCGCGAACAACCTGAGCGGTCCGAGCGCGACGGCGCACATCATGGGCACCGCACGGATGGGCGAGAACCCCGACACCTCGGTGGTCGACCCCGTCGGGCGCCTGCATGAGCTCGACAACGTGCATGTTGCCGATGGCTCGGTGTTCGTGTCCTCCGGCGGCTTCAATCCCACGCTGACGATCATGGCACTCGCGCTCCGGATGACCCGCCACCTGTCCTGATCGCCTCGCAGAATCCCTGGCGGCCCGCCCGCCGCGTCGTTAGTGTCGGGTTCGTCATCGCTCGACGCATCGCGCCTGATCAGCCGGCCCCGTGGGAGGCCATTACCGCGGTGATACGCTAGACCGGCGTCCGCTGGCAGGGCAGCGGAGGTGGACATGCACGCTGGAACGGGGCGGTGTTTAACGGTCGTCAATTCCGAGCCATCGGACCTTCGATTCAGGAGGCGCTTCGCACGATGGCCTTCCCCACGTGCCCACTCAGCGGACGTCGGCCGCGTCGCGGTGATCGCGATGGCTGAGCGTCAGGATCTCGATTTCACGTACTCGCTGACCGATCGGGTCATTCGACTCAGTCTCGGCGAGCTCGCGGACTTCAGCGGCGCGAAATACGACGGTGACTTCTCCCTCAGCCTCGAGCAGGCGCAACGGCGAAAGCACGACTATGTGGCCGAGCAGATCGGCATCGGTCCCGGCGCCCGCGTGCTCGATCTCGGCTGCGGGTGGGGCGGACTCCTGAAGTACGTCCGTGACCGCGAGGCCCTCGGACTCGGCGTCACCCTGTCCTCGGCCCAGGCTGCGGCCTGTCGTCGCCACGGACTGAACGTGCATCTCCACGACGCGCGGACCGTCACATGCGGAACCTTCGGAGCGTTCGACGCGGTCGCCAGCCTCGGCGCGTTCGAGCATTTCTGCTCACCCGAGGACCACACCGCCGGCCGCCAGGAAGACGTCTACCGAGGGCTGTTCGAGCGCGTCGCGGACGTTCTGCCCAACGGCGGCCGGTTCTACCTGCAGACGATGGTGTTCGGACCCAACATGGTTCCGCTCGAGCAGGTCAGCACGAGCGCCCCACGGAACTCCGACGCCTGGATCCTGGCCCTGCTTCGATGTCAGTTCCCCGGCTCGTGGCTCCCGTCCGGCCAGGACCAGATCGTCCGCTGCGCCGAACCCCACTTCGGCCTGGTCTCGAGCGTGAGCGGGCGACTCGACTACATCGAGACGATCAACCAATGGAATCGGCTGATCGGATCCCCGGGGTCAAGAAGACGCTGCTCAAGCTGCGCCTCGTCCCGCGCTGGCTCACCGACCGCGATTTCCGGCTCGCGTTCACCTCGGGCGTGAGCGCAAACAAGATCTGCTTCGAGCGGGAGTTGCTCGACCACTACCGGCTCGTATTCGAAAGAACCTAAAGCGCGACGGCGGGACCCGCCCCACGACTCAAACCTAGCTCGCGACTAGCTCGCGGCCGGCCCGCTGGCGCTCTTTCGTCCTTCCAGTTCTCGCTCGGACCGCGCTCTGCTCGCGGTCAGGAACCGTCGCCTTACGCCACGCATGCGGCCGTTACGAACCATGGTGGTCACGCATCGCAAGGTGCGGACATCCGCGCGGCGCATAGCTTGCAGGCGATGGACGGCACGGCGGATCGACTCAACCTGTGCGCGTGTCGGCTCGCTGCCCTCGGCGGGGTGGCGCCCGTACACGGTGACGGCGAGCCCGAACATTGTCTGCGGCTCGTCGGTAAGCGCCGCCTCCACGGCTCGCATGATGTTGACCGGTCGTCCTTGACCCATGAGTGTTGAGCTGAGTCTATAGCTGCGGCCGGCCGCCGCGCTGCTTGGTCTGGCACCCCATCCGCTGGGTTGCGTAGGACAGGCGGGGTGGCCCGTGGCGATCCCGGCGGCGTAGCGGCACAACCAGCCATAACGCCACCGAAGGCGACCTAGACCGGCGCCGCCAGCAAGCTCGCCTCGCGTCTTCACCCACAGCCGACCTCATCTCACCCCTCCTCCCCCGCACGTGCAGGCGGAACTCGGCTCAAGCACTGCGTTCCGGCGACGGCCCGCCGTGCTCACTCGGGCACGTCCAAGTGTCTCGCTGGCTGGCGGGAACGCCATCCGTAAGAACCACCGCCACCGGAACCCCGTACACCCCATCGCGAAGGGCGTCTCGGCGCCTGGGAGACCAGACCAGACCAGTGCACCGGACCACCTCAACGACCGCGCTGCGCGGCAATCCGGTATAGGCTGGTCGGCATCGGCCGACCTCAGGGGACCATGGACACGAACGCATCACACAAGACGCGCTGGTCCGTAACGACCTTCGTGCTGCTCGCAGCGCTGATCTTCAGCGTCTTTGCGTTTCGGCAATTCACGTCGGCGCTGATCTTGATGGGCGTAGTGGTGGTCATCGTGATCGTCGCCCACGCTGCGATGCGCGACTGACAGCACGACCGTGAATCCGGCTAGCCGCCGATCAACGATTTCTTAGAGCGCCGGGCGCGGACGCACCAACGCAGCCGACGGCGCAGAAACGAGGCAGCGCAGTCTGCCGTGCCGCGTGTCGCAACTCGATCGCTGCGGCAGCGACGCTCATGGCGCTGTCGGCCCCTGACGTTCGACTCGCGGCTCGCCCGGGATCTGAGTTGAAACGATGGGTCCCTGGGCGTTAGGTTCGCGCTCTACCCGGTCGAGGTGGCGGCTTGGGAATCCGCCCTGATCGCCATCACCGGGGGAAAAGGGGTCCAACCGGTGTCTCGAGATCAGAAGCGGGCGCGTTGGTTCGGGGTGCTCTTCCTCATCACGTTCGTCACGTCGATCGCAGCGCTGGCGCTTTACGAGACCGTGCTCCGACATCCAGTTAGCTACATCGCGGGTGCTGGGCACGACAACCAGGTCTTGTTCGCGGCTCTGCTGGAACTGCTGCTGATCATCGCGAATATCGGCACCGCGGTCGTGATCTTCCCGATCCTTAGACGACAGAACGAGGAGCTGTCGCTCGGCTACGTGACCGCGCGCCTGGTCGAGTGCACGTTCATCCTCGTCGGCATCCTGTGCATGCTCGGGATCATCACGTTGCGTCAACAGGTTGCGGGTCCGTCTGAGGGGACGGTCGCGTACACGCTCGCGGCGATCAAGGACTGGACCTTCCTCCTCGGACCGGGCTGGGTCGTCGGCTGGGGGAACGGGCTGATCCTCGGCTACCTGATGTACACCTCGGGCCTGGTGCCGCGACGCGCAGCGTGGCTCGGCCTTGTCGGCGGACCGCTGATCATCGTGACAGGGACGGCCGTGATGTTCACCGGCAACCAGCCGAGTAGCACGCTGCATGCCCTGCAAGGGATCCTCACCATCCCGGAGTTCGCGTGGGAACTCTTCCTCGGCGTCTACTGCACGATCTGGGGTTTCAGGCGCGATGCCCCGATCCTTTCCGGGAGCGCCCGATGACGACTCAACCCAACCTACCCACCCAAACCATACGACGAGAAGGGCGGGGTTTGTAGGGACAAGCGGAGAAGCGGACGACGAGGCTCGAACTCGCGACCTTCGGCTTGGGAAGCCGACGCTCTACCAACTGAGCTACGTCCGCGCTGGGGCGATTCTAGGGGCGGGCGATGCGTCGCGTGGCGCAAGGTGCGCGGTGGAGGCCGGCCGGATCCGCGCCGGATTGCTCGTCGCTCCCGGCAGCTGCTATCACGGGAGCCGTGGTGCAACGCTTCACGATCACGATGCTGCTGCTGCACCACGGCACGCCGCGCGACCGCGAGGCCCGGGAAGAGCTCGCCACCGCCCTGCCGGACGCCGAGATCGGCCACCCCGACGAGATCGGCGTGTTCGATATCCACCTCGACGCGGACGATCTGGAGCAGGCGCTGCAACGGGTGTGGGACGGGGTCGCCGCGTCGGGCGCCGACGATCACATCGCGTTCCTCGAGCACCCCGATCTGCCTGAGCACTGGCGGCCCCGGAGCGGCCGTCCGGGCGGCTGATCTCGAGGCGCAAGTTGTGAGAGTTGCGTCTCCCCCTGGCGCCGCCCCATTACCCTTCGAAACAGTCATGCGTCGATATCTGATCCCGGGGTCAGTCGTGCTCGCGGCCGCTCTGCTGGTGGCGCTGCTCGTCTTCGGCGTGGCCGGGCAGGGCACCAACAGCTCGATCGACGCGTCCCTCTCCCGCGGGCATCGGCCGGCCACCCCGGACTACACGACGGCGCTGCCCGGGTTGAGCAGCTCGACCAGGACGAGCCTGGCCGACCTGCGCGGCAAGGTGGTCGTGGTGAACGTGTTCGCGTCCTGGTGTGACCCGTGCAAGGCCGAGGCCGCCGTGCTCGAGCGCACCGCCCGCCAGATCGGCGGACGCGACGCCACCGTGCTTGGCGTGACCTACCTGGACAACTCGAGCGATTCGGAGAAGTTCGTCCAGAGCCAGCACATCACCTATCCGGTGGTGCGCGACGTGAGCGGCAACTTCGTGCGCGCCTTCGGCACGACCGGCGTTCCGGAGACCTTCGTGATCGACCGCAGCGGCCGGATCGCCGCAATCCGCCGCTTCCAGGTCGACGGCCACTGGCTCGACACCACGCTGCCGCCACTGCTGGCCGAGCGCTCGTGATCGCCGTGCCGCGCAAGACCCGCGCCCTGCTGATCCTGGCCGCGCTGAGCGCGGCGCTGAGCGTCACCTCGACCGCCCTGGCCGCCGCGCCCCGGGCCTCGCTCACCGACGTCGAGGACGAGGTCATGTGCGTGGCCTGCCACACGCCGTTGGCCGTCTCCGAGTCTCCGCAGGCCAACTCCGAGCGCGACTATATCCGCAAGCTGATCGCCGAGGGCTACGACAAGACGCAGATCAAGCGCGCGCTCGTCGCCCAGTACGGCCAATCCGTCCTCGCCCTGCCGAGCGCGCACGGCTTCAGCCTGACCGTGTACATCCTGCCGCCCGCCCTCCTGTTGGCGGGGATCATCGCGCTGGCCCTGACGCTGCCCCGCTGGCGCCGGCGCACCCGGGCCCGAGCCGCCGCGCGGGCGCCGGTCGCCCCGCGGCTCTCCACCGCAGACGCGAACCGCCTCGACGAGGACCTCGCGCACTTCGACGCCTGAGGCCGTGGCGCCGCGCCACGCGCCTGCGCCTCACATCTCGTCGGGCGCCGTGACCCCGAGCAGGCCAAGCGCGCGCGCGATGGTCACGCGGGCCGCCTGCGCAAGTCCCAGTCGAAAGGCCTCGAGCTCGGACGGCTCGGCCCCCAGGACCTTGCAGTCGCGGTAGAACGCCGTGAAGTCCTGGGCCAGCTCGAGGGCATAGGCGGCGATCCGGTGCGGGGCGCGCCGGGCGGCGGCCTCGGCGACCTCCTCGGGGAACGAGACCAGCTTCATGATCAGGTCGCGCTCGGCGTCGTGGAGCGCACTCGACCCCCAGTCCGCGTCCGGTCCGACGGCCGCCCGGACGCGCTCCTCGCCGGCCCGGCCGAGGATCGAGACGATCCGGGCGTGCGCGTACTGCACGTAGTAGACCGGGTTCTCCGCCGACTCCGACTTGGCCAGGGCGACATCGAGGTCGAGCGTACGATCGTGCGAGCGCTGCAGCATGAAGTAACGCGCGGCGTCGACCCCGATCTCGTCGATCAGCTCGTCGAGCGTCACGAAGTCGCCGCGCCGCTTGGACATCGCCGCGCGCTGGGATCCCTCGACGAGGTGCACGAACTGCAGGATCGGGATCTCGATGTCTTCCGGGTCGCCCCCCAGCGCCGCGAAGGCCGCCTTCATGCGCGCAACGTAGCCGTGGTGGTCCGCGCCCATCGGGTCGAGCTGCAGCCCGTAGCCACGCTCGCGCTTGTCGACCATGTACGCCACGTCGGCCGCGAAGTAGGTCGGCTCGCCGCCGGTGCGCTCGAGGACGCGGTCCTTGTCGTCGCCGAAGCTCGTGGTGCGGAGCCAGAGCGCGCCCTCGGTGCGATAGAGGTGGCCCGCCTCCTCAAGCTGTTGGAGGGCCCGCTCGAGCGCGCTCGGCGAGCCCTCGTGCAGCACGCGCTCGCTGAAGAAGTTGTCGAATTGGACCCCGTAGCGCGACAGCGTGCCCTTGATCTCGCTCAGCAGCAACTCAACGGCGCGTGCGGCCAGCTCATCGGCGTCGGCATCGGCAGCGCCGGGGATGGCAGCGGCGATCTCCGCCACATAATCGCCCTGGTAGCCCCCCTCGGGCACGGCGTCGCCGCGCGCCCGGGCGGCCACCGACTCGCCGAGCAGGCGAATCTGCGTGCCGGCGTCATTGAAGTAGTACTCGCGGCTCACCTCGTGGCCGTGGTAGGCCAGGATTCGCGCGAGCGCGTCCCCGTAGGCTGCGTGGCGGCCGCTGGCCGCGACCAGCGGGCCGGTCGGGTTGGCCGAGACGAACTCGATCAGGATGCGTCGCGCCGGATCGGCTCCGCCCGCACCGAAGTCATCGCCGGCGGCGAGCACCGAGCGCAGCGAGCGGCGTTGCCAGTCCTCGGACATGAACAGGTTCAGGAAGCCCGGGCCGGCCACCTCGGTCCGCTCGAGATCTGCCCCCAGCACGGCCTCGAGCTTCGAGGCCAGACGCCCGGCGATCTCCCGCGGCGCGGCGCCGAGCGCCGGGGCCAGCAGCATCGCCGCATTGGTCGAGTAGTCGCCCTGGCCCTTGCGCTTGGAGCGCTCGAGGCGGGGCGCGGTGGCCAGCTCCTCGCCACCGCGCAGCGCCGCCGATGCGACGAGCACCGCGTCGCGGAGCTCGCCGAGGGTTCCCTCGCCGCTCACGACGCCCGCACGCTCGCGGGCTGGAAGAGCTCCTCCAGGCGCTCGAGCGCCGCCGGCGTCCCGAGCACGACCAGCCGGTCGGCGGGGTTGATGACCGTCTCGGGCGGGGGCTGGGGCTCGAGCACGCCATCCGATCGCCGGACCGCGACGATCACCGAGCTGCCGCGTACGTCGGCGATGCGCTGTCCCGCGCCCTCGCAGCCGGGCATGACGTCGATCTCCTCCATGCGATAGTCGGCGACCTCGAGCGCCATCCCCACCTGCGGGTGGAGAGCGAGCCGGGCCATCTCGTGCCCGGAGGTCTTGTACGGCGAGATCACGCGGTCGGCCCCGGCACGCAGGAGCTTCTTCTCGGAGTCCTCGGCCGAAGCCCGCGCGATGATCAGGATCTCCGAGCGCAGCTCGCGAGCCGTCAGCGCGATGAAGATGTTCTCGGCGTCGGAGTCGACGCAGGCGATGATCCCGCGGGCGCGCTCGATCCCCGCCTGCTGGAGGACCTCGTCGTCGGCCGGCGGGCGCTCGATGTAGCGCACGCCCACGGCCTGGGCCGACTCGCGGTTGTCCGGGTTCTCGTCGATGACCACATAGCGCACGCCTGCGGCGCGCAGGTCGCGGGCCACCTGACGGCCCACGCGGCCGTAGCCGCAGATGATGTAGTGGTCGTTGTAGGAGTCGATCATCTTCTGTGTGCGCCGCTCCTCGAGCAGGCCGCTGAGCTCGCCCGAGACGATGAACTCTGCGACCGTCACGAGCGCGTAGAAGAGCGTACCTATGCCGAAAATCTCCAGGCCGACGACGACCACGCGGCCCGCCGCGTCGTGCGGCTCGGGGATCGTCCCGAGCGTGGTGATCGTGTCGAGCGTCCAGACGAACGCGTAGGCCACCGAGACCTTCTCGGCGACGGCAAAGCCGACGGTTCCGGCGCCGATCAGCCCGAAGACGATCGCCACGAGGATCCCCAGCCGGCGCATGAACTGGCGCAGCTCGCGTCGCGCCCGGCGCTGCTGGGCCTGGATCCGGCGGCGGGCGGCGATCTCCGGGCGCTCGGCCATCAGTAGTGGTAGGGCTCACCGGCCAGGATCTTGTGCGCGCGGTAGAGCTGCTCGAGCAGCACCACGCGGGCCAGCTGGTGAGGCAGCGTGATCGCGCCGAGCGAGAAGCGGTGCTCGACCTGCTCGAGCTCGAGGCCATACGGGCCACCGACCACGAAGCACAGATCGCGGCCGCTCTGGCGCCGCTGCTCGAGAAACTCGCTGAAGCGCATCGAGTCCATCATCTCGCCCCGGCGGTCGAGCAACGAGACGAAGGCGCGCTCCGGGACGCGGCGCGGAACCTGATCGTTCTCCCGCAGCTCGATCTCCTCGAGGCGCACGTGCCGAGCCAGCAGCTTCTGGTAATGACGCACGTCGTCGGCAAAGGGGGGCCTCAGGCGACCCACGGCGACGACGACGATCCGCACGATGGGATACTAGGCGGCATGGACGACCCCAACGCGCCTGAGCGCCACATCAACATCCACTTCTCGCCGGAGGACATGGGCGGTAAGTACGCGAACTTCGCGAACGTCAGCCACTCCGACTACGAGTTCACGATCACGTTTGCACGCGTGGACCACGAGGTGGAGGATGAAGAGATCCCCGGCGTCGTCGTCTCGCGCATCAACCTCTCCGCGAGGTTCATGCGCGAGCTGATCGACGCCATGCAGGACAACTACTCCAAGTGGCAGACGCGCGAGGGCATCAAGAACCTGCCCGAGTTCGACGCCCCGCCCGAGTACGGCGGCGAGGAGGAGTCCGAGTAGACAGGCGGGCTCCGCCCGCCCGCGGTTTCACCCCCGCCGAGCTAGGCCGCTGCAGTCGCTTTCTCGCGCCGCATGAAGGCGACCGCTGCGCCGATCCGCTCGAGCGTCGGCGGGTGGGTGGCCAGCACGGTGCTCACCCAGCGGGGCGGGTTCAGGTCGGCGACGTTCTGGAGCGCGATCCGCCGCTCGAAGGAGATGAACGCCTCGGGGGCGCCGGCCAGCTCGAGCGAGAACTGATCGGCGCGTCGCTCGAGGGCCCGCGATAGCCGATTACCGATCAGACCGATCGGGGCGGTGACGAGCGCGGCGGCCAGGGCCAGCGCCGGTAGCGCCGCGGCCGTGCCCCGAGCCGGGCTGACGGCCTCGCCCAGCCGCTGGACGGCCAGCGCGGCCGGCGGTGTGACGAGCGCGGCGTAGAGAATCCCCCGCGGCACGTCCATGTGGCGCACGTGGGCCAGCTCGTGGGCGACCACCAGCCTGATCTCGTCGCGCGAATACCGGTCGAGCAGCGTGTCGAAGAGCACCACCCGCTTCGTCGGGCCCAGACCCGTGACATAGGCATTGGCGGCCGTAGTGCGACGGCTGGCGTCGACCGAGTAGACCTCCCCCACCTTGACGCCGGCCGCCTTGGCCAGCTCGAGCACGTCGGAGCGGGCCGCGCCCTCGGGCAGCGGCGTGAACTTGTTGAAGACCGGGTCAAGGAGCACCGGAGCGAGCGCCGCCAGCGCGCCCCCGACGACGACCGCGCCGGCCGCGGCGGGCCCCCACCACGTTCGGGGGTAGCGCCGGGTCGTGATCAGGATGGCCGCGCCGGCCCCGCCGGCCAGCGCGGTTTCGATCGCCGTCGCCTTGACCACGTCGACGCCCCAACCCCGCCAGGACTGCGTCGCCAGCCCGACCGCGATCGCCCGGCGTCGCGCCAGGGCGGCCAGCGGCAGCGGCGGGGCGCTCAGCGCCAGAACCAGGCCGGCGCCAGCCATCGCCCCGTCCAGCGGGGAGCTCTTGGCCTCGCCGGAGAGGGCACGCGGAGGCCGCCGGGCCACCGCGGCGAGCACCGCGAGCTGGACCGCGCCACGGGCCAGCCCGAGCGCGAGCTGGGGCCGGGCGAATGCGGCGCCGCGCTCGATCTCGCCGCGCTCGAAGTACGCGTTGACGTTGATCGGGGCGGGCGGCTCGGCCCGTTTGCGGGGGCGCAGCAGCCGCACGCCCAATTCTGCCGCCAAGAGCGCCAATATCGTCGGACCGAGCACGCCGGAGCGTCTAAGCGCGTTCACAGGGCAGACTGTACGGATGAAGATCGCCGTCGTATCCGACATCCACGGCAACCGCCACGCCTTCGAGGCGGTGCTCGACGCCGTGGCCGACACCGAATGCCGGGAGATGTGGTGCCTCGGTGACCTGGTGGGGTATGGCGCCGAGCCCGATGCCTGCGTCGAGCTGGCCCGCCGCCACACCGCGATCTGCCTGGCCGGCAACCACGACATGGGGGTCCGCGGCGACCTGCCGCTGCAGGAGTTCTCGCGCGGCGCGGCGCTCGCCGCCCGCTGGACGCAGACCGAGATCGACCCTGAAACGCTCGAGTTCCTGAAGACCCTGGAGCCGCTCAACGTCGAGGAGTCCGTGGGCCTCTACCACGCCAGCCCCCGCGACCCCGTCTGGGAGTATGTGCTCTCGCCCTTGCAGGCCGAGCTGTGCCTCGATGCCCAGTCCCACCGAGTTTGCATGGTGGGGCACTCGCACGTGGCGCTCTCCTTCACGCGCCCGGAGGGCGAGCCGGCCAGCGGCGAGACACGGTCCGCGGGCGAAGAGCTCGACGTCTCCACCGGCGAGTGGCTGATCAACCCCGGCAGCGTCGGGCAGCCCCGGGACGGCGATCCCCGTGCAGCGTGGCTCGAGCTCGACACCGAAGAATGGAGCGTCGGGTACCGGCGTACGGAGTACGACATCGCGGGCGCCGGGGCGGCGATCCGCGCGGCCCGCCTGCCGGATTCGCTCGCCGAGCGCCTCGTTTACGGACAATAGGGATCTCTAACCGGATGAGCACAGGGCGTGCTCTAAAGTCACGCCGCGGATGCGCCACGTTTCTCGCGCCCTGCTCGCCGGTGGTTTGGGTATCGCCGCTGCTCTCCTCGTCGCCTGTGGCGGCGGCGCCGGCCTGCTCTCGAGCGACCAGGCCAGCACCCTCAACGCCCAGCTCGACCAGGTCTCATCGGCCGTGGCCTCGGGCAATTGCGCTGCGGCCTCGAGCGCCGTGAGTGACTTCAGCAACGCCGTCTCCAACCTGCCGGCGGGTGTCAACCAGACGCTGCGCGACAACCTCAGCCAGGACGCCACGAAGCTGGGGCAGCTGGCGGCCAAGGACTGCCAGAATGCCACCACGACCACCTCGACGACCACCACGCCGACCACGAGCACGTCGCCGACTACCTCGTCAACGAGCACCAGCACGACGCCCGCCACGATCACCTCGGCCACGACGACCTCGACCGGCACGTCGTCTGCAACAACATCGACGGATACGGGTACTTCCACTACGGGAACCAGCGGCGGCGCCGGACTCGGCGGTAACGGCGGCGGGACGGGCGGCAGGGGCACGGGCGGCGCCGGCACCGGAGGTAACGGACAATGAACGCCAACGCCAACACGACAATCGCCGGCCGCTACAGGCTCGAGGGACGCCTCGGCGTCGGGGGAATGTCGACCGTTCAACGCGCCTTCGACCAGCGCCTCGAGCGCTACGTCGCCATCAAGCTGCTGGCCGAGCACCTAGCCGACGACCCGGCCTTCGTCTCACGCTTTCGCCGTGAGGCGCTGGCGGCGGCGCGTCTCGTGCACCCCAACATCGTGCAGGTCTTCGACTTCGGCTTCGACGAGGGCCATCACCAGCACTTCATCGTGATGGAGCAGGTCACGGGCAATTCGTGCGCCGAGCTGCTGCGCGACCGTGGCCACCTCGACGTCGATCAGGCTGTCGACATCGTCACCCAGGCCTGCCGCGGGCTCGACTATGCCCACCGCAACGGGGTGGTGCACCGTGACGTCAAGCCCGGCAACCTGCTCGTGTCCGACTCGGGGAGCGTCAAGCTCGCCGATTTCGGGATCGCCCGCGCGGCCGACCAGTCGAGCATCACCCAGGTCGGCTCCGTGCTGGGCACCGCAGCCTACTTGGCGCCCGAGCAGGCGCGCGGCGAGGAGGCCGGCCCGCGCGCCGATCTGTACTCGCTCGGCGTGGTCACCTACCAGCTCCTCTCGGGGCGCCTCCCCTACGAGGCCCAATCGCTCTCCGAGCTCGCCCTCAAGCAGCAGCGCGAGGCGCCGACCCCGCTCGAGAGCCTCAATCCGCGCGTCCCGGACGAGCTCGCCGAGGCCGTTGAGATGGCGCTGGCAATCGACAAGGAGGCGCGACCGGCCAATGCCCTGCTGCTCGCCGAGGCGCTCAGCAACGGCGCCCGCGGCGTCGCCCCTGTGGACTCGACCAGCCCGACCGCACACCTGGGCACGGCGGCCGCGACGCGCGTCATCACGAGCCGCGAGCAGGCCTCCGAACCGCCGACCGCGGCCACGCGGGTGGCCACGCGGGCCCCGCTCACGGACCCCGGACCGGTGCGGAGGGCCACCCCGGCGCGCGCCACCGCGCCGCGGGCCTCCGCCGAGCCCACGGCACGCCGCGCCGCGCGGGCCTCGGCGCAGCCGCGCCGCGCCACTGACGCCCGCGGCCGCGGTGGCGGCCGCGCCATGCGCCGGCTGGTCACGATGCTCGCCCTGCTGGCCATCTTCATCGTGGCTGTCGTGGTCGCCATCTCGCTGGCCACGAGCACCTCCTCGAACGTCGTCAAGTTCCGCAACCTGGTCGCCAAGGACGTGAACACGGCGGTCAACGACGTGAAGAACTTCATCAACAGCAACACGAAGTAGCGGAACTCCGTCCACCGGCACGCGGCCGAGCCGAGCTCGAGTCTCCCCCGGCGGACGTGGCGATCGCTCCTCGTGCGGCCCGGGCCCGGCGAGCCCACATAAGGCGACACACCCCGCCGTCTCCGGGGCCTGTGTCGCCCCGGGCGTGCCAGGGCACGCGTGACGCGACACACGTCCCATGAGACGATCCAGGTGTGTCGCATTATGCGCCCGGGGCCGCCCCGCCCCGGAACGCGGCCGCCGCCTCGGCCAGCCGCCCGCCATCGACGGCCGCGCGCAGATCCTCCATCAGCCGGGCGATGAAGCTCAGGTTGTGCAGCGTGACCAGGCGCAGGGCCGTGAGCTCGTGGGCGTGCAGGAGGTAGTGCAGGTAGGCCCGTGAGAAGCCCGCGGCGCAGGCCGGACACGGGCAGCCCTCGAGGATCGGGGCGGAATCGTGACGGTAGCGCGACTTGGTCAGCCCGGTGCGCCAGCGGCGGGCTGGGTCGGGCACGAGGGCCACGCCGTGGCGCCCGAGCCGCGTGGGCATCGCGCAGTCGAACGTGTCGATCCCCCGCTCCACGCCGGCGATCAGGTCATCGATGTCGCCCACGCCCAGGAGGTGGCGCGGCCGCTCGGGGGCCACGCGTTCGAGCTCGGCCGTCGTCCAACCCACGACCTCGTTCATCTGCTCCTTGTCCTGGCCGAGCGAGCCGCCGATGGCGATTCCGCCGCACGAACTCGCCGCGACGGCCGCGGCCGACTCGAGGCGCAGATCCTCGTACACGCCGCCCTGGACGATCCCGTAGACGAGCTGGTCGGCGGGGCCATGGGCCTCGTGCCACTCGAGGCATCGCGTGAGCCAGCGGTGCGTGCGCTCGGTGGACGCGGCCGTGTAGTCGCGCGTGACGTGAAACGGCGTGCATTCGTCGAACACCAGCGCGATGTCCGAATGCAGGGCGGCCTGGACCTCCATCGAGGTCTCGGGGCCCATGAAGCGTTCGCTGCCGTCGATGTAGGAGCGAAAGCGCACGCCCTGCTCCTCGATCGCCAGAATCGCCCCCTCCTGCTCCCCCGGGCGGCCGCGGCCCTTGATCTCGTCGGCCACGTTGCCGTGGCCCATCGAGAAGACCTGGAACCCACCCGAGTCGGTGACGATCGCGCGGTCCCAGCGCATGAACCGATGCAGTCCTCCCTGTTCGGCCACGAGCTCGGGGCCCGGGGCCAGGAAGAGATGGAAGGTGTTGCCGAGCACCATCTCGTAGCCGAGCCCGGCCACGTCGGCCGCGTCGAGGCCCTTGACCGCGCCCTTGGTGGCCAGCGGGACGAAGGCCGGCGTGCGCACGGCACCGTGCGCGAGCCTGAGCACCCCGGTGCGGGCGAGTGACGCGTCGTCTCGGGTCTGCAGCCGGAACACGGGCGCCGGACCCTACCGGCGCCCGTGACAGACGGCTCAGGCGTCGATCGTCCTGGGCTTCTCGCCCACGGTGATCGCGACCTTGCGCGGCTTGCGGGCCTCGGGCTTGGGCACGCGAACTTCGAGCACGCCCCGATCGAAGCTCGCCTTCACCCTCTCGGGGTCGACACCCTCGGGCAGGGTCAGCGAGCGGCGGAAGACGCCGGCTGCGCGCTCGACGCGGTAGTAGCCCTCCTTGCGGTCCTCGTGCTCGGCCTTGCGCTCGCCTGTGACCGTGAGCACGTTGGCCTCGAGCTCGATGCTGACGTCGTCCTGCGAAACACCGGGCAGATCTACGCGGAGCACGAAGTCGTCCTCGGTCTCGACGAGATCCATGGGTGGCATCCAGCGACGAAGTGGGGACCCGTTGCCCGGCGACGGGCTATCGAGCAGCGTGTTGAACAGCCGGTTCATCTCGCTCTGAATCGTGTTCAGCTCCCGGACCGGCTCCCAGTGAACGAGTGCCATATCCAACCTCCAAGAGAATTAGATGGTTTGTCATGCGGTCCAAACCATAAAATCTAAGTCTATACCTGTCAAGTCTGAGCCGCGACGAGATCGGGTCTCCGACGACTTCCACGCGTCGACACGACACGCAGGGCTGACCCGCGTCCGCACGGCCGGCGTCCGCACGGCCGGCGTCCGCACGGCCTCCTAGGCGCCCCCGCCAAGCACCGCCGCCCGGTCGGCCGCCAGCTCAGGCGATCAGCGAGCGCCCGGTCATCGCCTCGGGCTGGTCCACGCCCAGGATCTCGAGGATCGTCGGGGCGACGTCGGCCAGCACGCCGCCCTCCCGCAGCGTCAGGCCCGGCACGGTGACGATCAACGGCACCGGGTTCAGGGAATGGGCCGTGTTGGGACTGCCATCGGGTTCGAGCATGTGATCCGCGTTGCCGTGGTCGGCGGTGACGACGCAGCCGCCGCCGCTCGCGTGGACGGCGGCGATGACCGCGCCGAGGCCGGCGTCGGCGGCCTCGATCGCCGCCACGGCCGCGGGGATCACGCCCGTGTGCCCGACCATGTCGGCGTTGGCGAAGTTGATCACCCCAAAGCGCGGGGAATCCTCGCGCCAGGCTGACACGAAGGCCGCGGCCGCCGCGGCGGCGCTCATCTCGGGCTTGAAGTCATAGGTCGGGACGTCGCGCGGGGACTGCACGAGCTCGCGCCGCTCGCCGTCGTAGGGCTGCTCCTCTCCGCCGTTGAAGAAGTAGGTGACGTGCGGGTACTTCTCGGTCTCGGCGACGTGCAGCTGGTGGCCTCCGGCCGCGGCGATCACCGCCGAGAGGGTGATCGAGGGATGCTCGGGCGGGAAGGCGACGGGGTAGGGCCAGCCCTCCTCGTACTCGGTCATCGTGGCGTAGCGCCTGACGACGTCGGTGCCCCGACGATCGACGTCCTGGAACTCCGGGTCGGCCAGCGCCCGGGTGATCTCACGCATGCGGTCGGGCCGGAAGTTGAAGGCGAAGACCGAGTCACCGGGACGGATCCGGGCCTCATCGCCGATCAGCGTCGGGCGGATGAACTCGTCGGTCTCCTCGCGCTCATAGGCCGCCCGCACGCCCTCGACGGCGGTGGCGAAGTGGTGCGGGGCGTCGCCCTGCACGAGCATGTCGTAGGCCAGCTGCACGCGGTCCCAGCGCCGGTCGCGATCCATGGCGAAGTACCGGCCGATGATGCTGCCCACCCGGCCCGCCCCCGCATCGGCCATCCACGCCTGAACCTGCTCGAGGTAGCCCTCGCCGCCATGCGGGAGCGTGTCGCGCCCGTCGGTGAAGGCATGCAGCACGAGATCGTTGACGCCCAGCTCGGCGCCCAGTCTGATCAGGGCCTCGAGGTGTGTCCACCCCGAGTGAACGCCGCCGTCCGAGACGAGGCCGATCAGGTGCACCCGGCCGCCGCCGGCAAAGGCCTCGCGTAGAACCTCGTTGTGCGAGAGATCGCCCTGTTGCACGGCCTCGTCGATTCGGGTCAGATCCTGCATCACGACCGCGCCGGCGCCCAGATTCAGGTGCCCCACCTCGGAGTTGCCCATCTGGCCCTCGGGCAGCCCGACGGCACGCCCACAGGCGGTCAGCTGCGTATGCGGGTAGGAGGACCACAACTCGTCGAACACGGGCGTGTCGGCCAGAGACACGGCGTTCCCGGGACCCGGCTCCGCGAGGCCCCACCCGTCGAGCACGATCAGCACGGCCGACGGTGCGGGAAGCTCGGCCGGCCCGGGTCCGATCGGCATCATGCGGCGGCCACGATCGCGGCGAAGGATTCGGCGTCGAGGCTCGCGCCGCCGACCAGCGCGCCGTCCACGTCGGGCAGCGCGAGCAGCTCGGCGGCGTTCTCGGGCTTGACGCTGCCGCCATAGAGCACCCGCGTGCGGTCAGCCGCCTCGCGCGAGCGGTCGGCGACCAGCGCGCGCACGAAGGCGACCGCCTCCTGGGCCTGCTCGGCGCCCGCCACCTGACCCGTGCCGATCGCCCAGATCGGCTCGTAGGCGATCACGATGTCACCCAACCGCTCGGTGGGCACCTTGGCCAGATCCTCCTGCACCTGATGGCGGAGCTTGCGCTCGGTGTCGCCGCGCTCGCGCTCCTCCTCGGTTTCCCCCACGCAGAGCACGGGCAGCAGTCCGGCCTCAAGCGCGGCCGGCACCTTCAGGGCCAGCGCGCGATCGGTCTCGCCGAACAGCTCACGGCGCTCGGAGTGACCGAGCAGCACGCCCTGGACCCCGACCTCGGTGAGCATGCCGGGCGAGATCTCGCCGGTGAAGGCCCCGTCGGGGGCGTGGTGCATGTTCTGGGCGTAGACGGCCACCCGCGAGCCGCGCGTCGAGTCGGCCATCGCCTCCAGGGCGAGGAAGCTCGGGCAGATCGCGATCTCGACGCCGCGGATGCTCGAGACGCGGGGCAGCAGGGCCTGGATGTACTCCTCGGCCTCGGCGACGGTCTTGTACATCTTCCAGTTGCCGGCGATCAGCGGCACGCGTGGACTCCCGTTCACACTCATGCCAGCGCCTCCACGCCCGGCAGCGAGCGGCCCTCGATCAGCTCGAGCGCGGCGCCACCGCCCGTCGAGAGATGGGTCACCTGATCGGCGAGCCCGAACTGCTGTAGTGCCGCGGCCGAGTCGCCCCCGCCGACGACGGTCGTGCCCGGCGCCGCCGCGACCGCTTCGGCCACGGCCCGCGTTCCGGCAGCGAAGGGCTCGAGCTCGAACGCGCCCATCGGGCCGTTCCAAAAGACCGTACCGGCGGCGGCGATCGCCTCGCCGTAGGCCGCCGCGCTGCGCGGCCCGATGTCGAGACCCATCCAGCCCTCGGGCACGTCGACCCCGGCGAGCGCCTGCGCGGGCGAGTCTGACGCAAAGCGCTCGGCGATGACCAGGTCAAGCGGCAGCTCGATCGAGGCGCGCGCCCCATCGCGGGGCTCAAGCGCCTGCCGCGCGAGCTCGATGTCGTCCGCGGCGCACAGCGAGGCACCGACGCCGTGCCCCTCCGCGGCCAGGAACGGGAAGCACATCGCACCGCCGATGAGGATCGAGTCGGCGACTTCGCGAAAGCGCTCGATGACGGCGATCTTGTCGCTCACCTTGGCGCCGCCGAGCACGGCTACCAGCGGGCGCTCGGGGTCCTCCAGCAGGCGCCGCAGCGTCGTGACCTCACGCTCGAGCAGCCGCCCGGCAGCATGCTCGCGCAGCAGCCGGGCCGCGCCCTCGGTCGAGGCATGGGCCCGGTGGGCGGCCCCGAAGGCGTCGTTGACGTACACGTCGGCCAGCGCGGCCAGCGACCGGGCCAGCTCGGCGTCGTTGTGGGTCTCCCCGGGCTCGTAGCGGACGTTCTCGAGCAGCAGGACGTCGCCGGGGCCGACCTGCTGGGCGAGCGCCGCGACCTCGTCGCCCACCACGGCCGGGGCCAGCACCACCGGCTCGCCGAGCAGCTCCGAGAGACGCTGGGCGACCGGCCGCAGGGACAGCTCGGGCTCTCGATCCTTGGGCCGCCCGAGGTGCGAGACCAGGACCAGCCCGGCGCCGCGCCGGCGGAGCTCCTCCAGTGTCGGCAGCGCGGCCCGGATGCGCAGGTCATCGCTCACGGCGCCGTGGTCCAGGGGCACGTTGAAGTCGACCCGGACGAGCACGCGCTTGCCGTCCAGCTCACCCAGATCGTCGAGGGTGCGCACCGGAACTAGAGCTTCTGAACCAGATCGACCACGCGATTCGAGTATCCCCACTCGTTGTCGTACCACGAGACGACCTTGACCATCGTGCCGTCGAGCACTGCGGTGAGCTGCGAGTCCACGATCGAGGAGGCCGGATTCTTCACGATGTCCGAGGAGACCAGCGGATCCTCGGTGTACTCGAGGATGCCCTGCAGCGGCCCGCTCTCTGACGCCGCCTTGAGCGCTGCGTTGATCTCCTCGATGGAGGTCTCACGCCCCGCCTCGATGGTCAGATCGACAACCGACCCCGTCGGTACGGGTGCGCGCACGGCGAAACCGTGCAGCTTGCCGTTGAGCTCCGGGATGACCAGCCCGATCGCCTTCGCGGCGCCGGTCGAGGCCGGGATCAGATTGATGGCCGCGGCCCGCGCACGGCGGAGGTCCTTGTGGGGCATGTCCTGCAGCCGCTGATCGGAGGTGTAGGCGTGGATCGTGGTCATCAGCCCGTGCTTGATGCCGACCGTGTCGTGGAGCACCTTGGCGACCGGCGCCAGGCAGTTGGTCGTGCAGGAGGCGTTGGAGATGACCGTGTGGTGCTCGGGGTCGTAGGCCTCGTCGAAGTTCACGCCGAGGGCGACCGTCACGTCGGGGTTGGTCGCGGGCGCTGAGATGACCACCTTGCGCGCACCGGCGTCGAGATGCTTGGCGGCGTTCTCACGGTCGGTGAACAGTCCCGTGGACTCGATCACCACATCGGCGCCCAGCTCGCCCCAGGGCAGCGCGGCTGGATCGCGCTCGGCCAGGACCCTGATATCCGTGCCGTCGACGCGCAGGCCGGTGTCGGTCGCCTCGACCGTGCCTGGGAACGGACCGAGGATCGAGTCGTACTTGAGCAGGTGCGCGATCGTCGGCGGGTCGACGAGGTCGTTGACGGCCAGCCATTCGATATCGGCGCCGCGCTCATGCGCCGCCCGGAACACGTTTCGGCCGATTCGACCGAAGCCGTTGATCCCCACCTTTAACGGCATGCACTCATCCTTCCCGTTGGGTCGCGGTGGCAAAAAAAGGAACACCCGTCGGCGTTCGTGACACGCCCGGCTGCGCAGAGGCTATCTCACGAGAGGCCGCCAGAGCGGTCATCTTCGGGAGACGACCTCGACGCGCAGCCCGTCGGGATCGAGCAGATACGCCGCGTAGTAACGGCGTCCATATCGCGGTCTCGGACCTGGCGGACCGTCGTCGCGGCCGCCGCTGGCCAGCCCGGCCGCGTGGGCCGCGTCGACGGCTGCCTTACCGCTGGCCCGCAGCGCCACGTGGCCGTAGCCCGGCGCCGGGCGCCGGCCGCGCACGACGATCCAGAGCTCCGGGCCGTTGACCCCGTAGGCCACCGCGTGCTCGGAGTCGAGCATGCGCCGTGCCCCCAGCGAGAACAGCACCGCGTCGTAGAAGCGCGCCGAGCGCCGGAGGTCGCCAACCTCGAATCCGATGTGGTCGAGCATCAATTCGGGCGCATGACGTCGCGATGGACCACCTCGACGAGGTACTCCTCCGACGTTCCGTAGCGTTCGGCCAGGTGCTCGGCGATCGCCACCGACCGGTGGTGGCCGCCGGTACAGCCGATCGCCACCACGAGGTGCGCCTTGCCCTCGGCCAGGTACTGCGGGAGCAGGTAGTCGAACATCGGGTCCAGATGCTCGTAGAACGCCGTCAGCTCGCCGTTGCGATCGATGAACTCCACCACCCGGCGGTCGTTGCCGGTCAGCGGCCGCAGATCGGTCTCGTAGTGCGGGTTGGGCAGGAAGCGGACATCGAACAGCAGGTCCGGGTCGCGGGCGGGCCCGTGCTTGAAACCAAAGCTCTGGAAGGTCACGACGAGCCGCCCCGGCGTTCGCGTCGGCAGCAGCTCGTCGGCGAGCTTGCGCCGCAGCATCGCAGCCGTCATGCCCGCCGTGTCGATGACCACGTCGGCGCGGGGTTGCAGCGGCGCCAACAGCGCCCGTTCGCGTGCGATCCCGTCGGCGACGCTGCCCGTCGGCGAGAGCGGATGCCGCCGGCGGGTCTCCTTGTAGCGGGTCATCAGGGTCTGCTCATCGGCGTCGAGGAACAGCACTCGGTGGTTGACGCCGCTGGCCCGCAGCCCATCGAGGATCGCCTCCAGGCCCTCGAAGTAGCTGCCGCCGCGGACATCGGAGACGATCGCCGCCCGCCGCACCTTGGAGCCTTCGTGCATGAACAGCTCGACCAGCGTGCGGATCATCTCCGAGGGGAGGTTGTCCACGCAGAAATAGCCCTCGTCCTCGAAGGCTGCCATGGCTGTCGACTTGCCCGCACCCGAGAACCCGGTGATGATCACCAGGTCGGTGAGAGCCGACGGCGCTGACGCGGCACCGGCTGGCTCCATGCGGACAGCTTGACGATTTCTCCGGACGGGCGCGGCCGTGGTGACGCGCCCGAGCTTGCGCGACGTCCACGCGCTGCGCCGGCACATGATCATCGGACGCCCGACCGGGGAGCTCACCGGACGCGTGTTGCTCGGCACGGACGCCGGTACGAGGATGCTCCAGCGATCTGACGAACGGTCAGACCCCGCTCTTGTGCAGCTCCCGGTGAAGGTCGCGGGCCAGCTTTCCCGAGACGCCCGGAACCGCTTCGAGCTCCTCGCGCGAGGCGGTCATGATCGCGTCCGGCGAGCCGAAGTGGTTCAGCAGCGCGCGCTTGCGCGCGGGCCCAACGCCTGGCAGCTCGTCGAGGATCGAGGCCTTCAGCACGCGATCGCGTCGTGAGCGGTGATGGGTGACGGCAAATCGATGCGCCTCGTCGCGGACGCGCTGCAGGAGCTGGAGCTCGGGAGTGTCGTGGGCCAGCGCCAGCGGGGCCGCCCGGCCGGGCATGAAGACCTCCTCGATCCGCTTGGCCAGCGAGATGACCACGACGCCGCGCTCGCGGAACCCCTGCAGGGCGCGTAGACCGGCCGACAGCTGCCCCCTGCCGCCGTCGATCACGATCAGGTTGGGCAGCGCGGCGAAGCTCGGGTCGTAATCCTTGTCGTGCGGGGAGACGTCGCGCTGGCGCTCCCACTGCGCGAGCCGGCGTCCGAGGACCTCCTCCATGGCGGCAAAATCGTCGGGGCCGCGGGCGTCCTCGCGCGCGGCTCCGTCGCCGACCGTCTTGACCTTGAAGCGCCGGTAATCGGATTTCTTGGGCGCGGCGCCCTCGAACACGACCATCGAGGCGACGGTGTTCGTGCCCATCAGCGTCGAGATGTCGAAGCACTCGATTCGCAGCGGGATCGTGTCCAGTCCGAGGGCCTGCTGTAGGCCGTCGAGGGCCTCGACGCGCTGGGCCCGGCGGCGCTCGGAGCGGAGCTTCTCCTGGTCGATGGCCAGCCGCGCGTTGCGCTCGGCGAGCTCGAGGATGCGCCGCTTGTCCCCGCGCTCCGCGGCCCGGATCTCGACCGGGCCGCCGCGCCGCGCCGCCAGCGCCTGGGCCAGCGCGGGCACGTCGCCGAGGTCGCGCTGCACGATCAACAACGGCGGGATCATCATCGCGCTCGCGTAGTACTGGAGGATGAACGCCTCGGCCACGTCGTTGGCGCTGCTGCCGACGGCGTTGTCGAGGTAGAAGCTCTGGCGGTCGGAAAGGACCCCGTCGCGGACCTGGAAGACCTGCGCGTTGGCTTCGCCATCGGCCACGGCCACGGCGATCGCATCGAGCGTTCCAGAGGATTCGTTGGACACGCGCTGGCGCTCGAGCAGCGAGCGCACGGCGCGCAGACGGTTGCGCTCGCGCGCTGCGTCTTCGAAGCGCTGCTCGTCGGCCGCGGCGCGCATCGCGTCGCCCAGCGAGCGTTCGATGTCGCGATAGCGCCCCGAGAGGAAGTCGATCACGCCCTCGATACCGGCCCGATAGTCCTCGCGGCTGACGTAGCCGACGCAGGGCGCCTCGCAGCGCTTGATGTAGTAGTCGAGGCAGGGCGAGCCGCTGCGCCGGCCGGGCTCGGGCCCCTCGCAGGAGCGGAACATGAACACCTTGCCGAGCACCTCGAGCGTCGACCGGACGCGCTTGGCGTTGCTGTAGGGACCGAAGTACGCACGGTCCCGGCGGTGGCGCTCGCGCGTGAAGTACACGCGCGGGAAGTCCTCGTCGAGCGAGATGGCGATGTACGGATAGGACTTGTCGTCGCGCAGGCGGATGTTGAAGCGCGGCTTGTACTGCTTAATGAAATTCTGCTCGGCCAGCAGCGCCTCGGATTCGGTTCGCACCACGAGCGCCTCGATCTGCCCGATCATCGGTAAGAGCTCGTTCCCGGCCCGCGTGCTGGGACTGGTGAAATGGGAGGCGACGCGCTTGCGGATCGACTTCGCCTTGCCCACGTAGAGCACGCGCCCACGCTGATCGCGGAAGAGGTACACGCCGGGCTCATCGGGCAGCCCGCGGCGCCTGTCGGGTGTCACGACGGACATTTCTCCGAGGATACGAAGCCCTCGCCCGCCCAGCCGGGAATGCGCGTAAGCTGCGCGGTGCTCGATGAACGGCAATGGCCACCGCACCGCCTATCGCACGTGTCCCCTCTGCGAGGCGACCTGCGGCCTCGAGCTCAAGCTCGACGGCGATCAGGTCGTTTCGGTCCGCGGCGACAGCGAGGACGTCTTCAGCCGTGGCTTCATCTGCCCCAAGGGCGTCGCGCTGAAGGAGCTCCACGCCGACCCCGATCGGATCCGCACTCCACTTATCCGCCGGCAGGACGGCAGCTTCAGGGAGGCCGGCTGGGACGAGGCCTTCGCTGAGATCGACCGGCGCCTGCAGCCGATCCTGGCCGCGGACCGCAACGCCGTCGCGCTCTACCTGGGCAACCCGAACGCCCACAACCTCTCGAGCATGCTCTACGGCAAGGTCATGATCCGCGCGCTGGCCTCTCACAACCTCTACTCGGCGAGCACCGTCGACCAGTACCCGAAGCAGATGTCGAGCGCCCTGATGTTCGGGACCGGCACGACGGTCGCGGTTCCCGACCTCGATCGCACCGACCACCTGCTGATCCTGGGGGCCAATCCGATGGCCTCCAACGGCAGCCTGATGACGGCTCCTGACGCACGCGGACGGTTGCGGGCGATCCAGTCCCGGGGCGGGAAGCTCGTGGTCATCGATCCACGGCGCAGCCGTACCGCCCAGGAGGCCGACGAGCACCACTTCATTCGCCCGGGCACCGACGCGCAGCTTCTGTTCGCGCTCGTGCACGTGTTGTTCGAGGAGGACCTCGCCGCCCCCGGCCGACTGGCCGAGATCACCGATGGCATCGAGGCTGTCCGCGCCCTCGCGGCACCGTTTACGCCCGAGGCCGTCTCGGGCGTGTGTGGGATCGACTCCGAGGAGATCCGGCGGCTGGCCCGCGAGCTCGCCGCTGCGCCCCGAGCCGCCGTGTATGGGCGGATCGGCACGTGCACCCAGGAGTTCGGCACGCTGGCCAGCTGGCTGGTCGATGTCCTGAACCTCCTGACCGGCAACCTCGACCGCGAGGGCGGCGCGATGTTCCCGCTCGGCGCCGCCGGACACTCCAACGCCGCGGGCGCGCCCGGCCGCGGCCGGGGGGCACGCTTCGGCCGCTTCACGAGCCGAGTGCGCGGCCTGGGCGAGCTCTTCGGCGAGCTACCGGTGGCCTGCCTGGCCGAGGAGATCGACACGCCCGGCCAGGGCCAGGTTCGGGCGCTGATCACGCTTTCCGGCAACCCCGTCCTGTCCACGCCGAACAGTGGCCGCCTGGACGCGGCGCTCGAGTCGCTCGAGTTCATGGTCAGCGTCGACATCTACGTCAACGAGACGACCCGCCGCGCCGACGTCATCCTGCCGGCTCCGTCGCCGCTGCGCCGGTCGCACTACGACCTGGCCCTCTACCTGTTCGCGGTGCGCAACGTGGCCCACTACTCGCCGCCGGTGCTCGAGCCTGAGGCCGACCTGCCGGATGAGTGGGTCACGCTACTGCGGCTGGCGGGCGTCGCGGCCGGGCTCGGGCCCGACGCCGACGTGGAGGTGTTCGACGAGCAGGTGGCGCGGTCGCTGATCGAGCGCGAGCTCAAGACCCCTGAGTCCCCGGTGGCCGGCCGCGATGCCGACGAGCTGCTGGCGGCACTCGAACCCCGCCGGGGCCCGGAGCGGCTGCTCGATCTCATGCTGCGTACCGGACCCTATGGCGACGGCTTCGGCGCGCGGCCCGACGGCATCTCTTTGGCCACGCTGGAGGCCGCTCCCCACGGCCTCGACCTCGGAGCGTTGCGCCCGCGACTGCCGGACGCGCTGCGCACGGCGAGCGGCATGATCGAGCTGGCGCCGGAGGCGCTCACGGCCGACGTCGAGCGGCTCCGCGCCTCGCTCGCGGTCGCCCGGAACGGCGGCCTCGTGCTAGTCGGCCGTCGCCATCTGCGCTCGAACAACTCGTGGATGCACAACCTGCCGATGCTCGTCAAGGGCCCGGAGCGCTGCACGCTGCACGTCCACCCGGCCGACGCGGCCACGCACGAGCTCACCGACGGCGACTCGGCCGAGGTCTCCTCACGTACCGGCACCGTGGTGGCGCAGGTCGAGGTCACCGACGAGGTCATGCCCGGGGTGGTCAGCCTCCCCCACGGCTGGGGCCACGACGTTGCCGGCAGCCGTCAGAGCGTCGCCGCCGCACACGCCGGCACCAACAGCAACGTCCTGGCCGACGAACTGCTCGTCGACGCCGTCTCCGGCAACGCCGTGCTCAACGGAATCCCAGTCGAGCTCGCCCCCGTGCGCGAGCCGGCCGCGGTCGAGGCCTAGGGACGCGGAACCCTCGGGCCGGGCGCCCTCGGAGCCCGGAACGGGCGCGCGGGCTTCTGTGATCGAGCGCCCAGTACCGGCGCGCGGCCAGGACGACGGCGACCACCGCGTACACGGCAGCGGCGACGAGCACGAACCAGACGATCGTGCCGGCGCCCGTTTGCCACAGCCTCGAGGTGGCCGTCAGCGTGAGCACGACCACGCCGGCCGCGACGTAGACGATCGCCCGCCGGCGGTCACCCAGGGCGTAGAGCTCCGTGCGGTGCTCGCGGTACATGACCGTGGCGAAGTACCCCAGCGCGACGAGAAAGCCGAGCGAGAGCACCTGCGTGGCCACCGATGCGCCCGTGCCGCCGCCGGGTATGACGACGAGCAGCGCGGCCAGGCCGAGCACGATCAGCACGTTGCGCAGGGTCGTGGTGTTCATCTCAGCGTGAACGTCCCGGATCCGACGGTCACGTCGCGACCGTCGGTCCCGGAGCCGACGGTCCCGGCGGCGATGGTCACGGCGCCACTGCCCTCCGGCTCAGCGAGCCCGGCCGCGACGCGCCCGTCCGCCGGCTCGGCGGCGAACCGGTAGCCGACGCCGAAGTGCGTGTGGAGGTATCGCCAACCGGGAGAGATCAGCTCGAGCTTCTGGCGCACCTTACGCACGAACACGTCCACGGAGCGGTCGCCCCGGACCATCGTGTAGCCCCAGACGCTCTGGTAGACCTGCTCGCGCTCGAGCACGCGGCCCTCGGCCAGCGCGAGCTGGTGGAGCAACTCGAACTCCTTACGCGACAGGGAGGCGCTGCGCTCCCCGACGAAGGCGTCGAAGCGGTCGGGGCGGATCGTCAACTCGGCGGTGGCCAGGACCTCGTCGCGGGTCGAGACCTCGCCGGCCCGGCGGCGCCGGAGGATGGCCTGGACGCGCGCGAGGAGCTCCTCGGGGTGGCAGGGCTTGGTGACCCAGTCATCGGCCCCGCCGCGCAGCGCCCGCACGCGCTCGGCGACGGGGGCTGGACCCGAGCAGACGACCAGCGCCAGGCCGGGGAGCGAGCTGGAGATCCGCTCGATGTAGTCGAGCCCCGTGAGAGCCGGATTGACGATCAGGGCATGGACACGCAGCGCCGCGATCTGCTCGGGCCCCGCAGCATAGGAGAGCACTTCGCGCTCCCAACCGAGCGCATCCAGGCGCCTGTCGAGCACTGTCAGCAGGCCGCTGTCATCGTCGACCAGCGCGGCCCGGACAGCCGACGCATCGCTTGACAGGGACATCGTGGGCTCCAGTCTAGTGCTGCCCGGAGTCGCACACACCCCGTGGCTCGCTCAGCCGACGCTCGATTCCCAGCGCTCGTAGAGCTCCTGAACCCTGCGCTTGGCCTCGGCGTGGCGGGCGCTCGAGCGCTCGCTGGCCGCCGCTCCGCTCCACGAGGCCGGGTCGGCGAGCTCGTCCTCGAGCGCGCGCAGTTCGGCCTCGGCGGCTTCGATCTCCGCCTCGATCCGCGAGCTGTGGCCGTTACCCCCCGGGCCCGAGGGCCGCGGGGCACGGTTCTTGGCCGCCCTCGCGGAAGCCTTGGCCGCGGTCTTGCCCGGAGCCTTGGCCGCGGTCTTGCCGGCGAGCGCAGGGCCGGGGGCGTTGCCCGCCGTCTCGCGGCGGCGTTCCTCCCGAATCCGCACGTACTCGGGCCAACCGCCGACGTAGCTGCGCAGCGCACGGTCCTCGAACGCGACCGTGCGCGTCCCCACGGCGTCGAGCAGCGCGCGATCGTGGGAGACGAGCAGCAGCGAGCCCGTGAACGAGCCCAGCGCCTCCTCGAGCGCCTCGCGACTCTCGAGATCGAGATGGTTGGTCGGCTCGTCGAGGATCAGGACGTTGGCGCCCGAGTGCACGAGCACGGCGAGCGAGAGCCGGCGCCGCTCGCCGCCGGAGAGACCGTCGAGCGGCTTCTCGGCGTCCTCGCCGGAGAACAGGAACCGCCCGAGCAGCGCGCGCGCCTTGTTCGGCGTCAGCGAAGTCAGGCGCTGCGTCGCCTCGAGCACCGTGCGAGCGCCAGGGGCGGAGACCTCCTCGGCGTGCTGGGATAGGTAGCCGATCTTGACGTTGTGACCGGTCCGGAGCTTGCCCTCGGGCAGCTCCCGCACGCCCGCCAGCGTCTCGATCAGCGTCGTCTTGCCCGCGCCGTTGGGGCCGACGAGCGACACGTGCTCACCGCGCTCGAGCCACAGCTCCGCGGCCTCGAGGAGCTGCTTGCCGCCGGCCTCGAGGTGCCCGTCTAGCAGCTCGAAGACGACCCGGCCGCTGCGCTCCGGCGGCTTGAAGGCGAACTCGAGCGAAGCCCCGTCCGCCGCCGAGGCGCTGATGCGCTGCATCTTGCCGAGCTTCTTGGCGCGCGACTGGGCCTGCCGCGCGCGGGTGCCCGCCCGGAAGCGGGTCACGAAGCGCTCGAGCCGATCGATCTCCGCCTGCTGGCGCTCGATGGCGCGCCCGAGGGCCAGCTCGCGTGCGGCCTTCTCCTTGCGCCAGGCGTGCCAGGGGCCGGCGAAGAACCGTCCGCGGCCGGCCTCGAGCTCCAGCACCGAGGTACCGACGGCCTCCAGGAACCAGCGGTCGTGGGCGACCAGCACGACGGCCGCGTCGAGCGAGACCAGGTGCTGCTCGAGCCACTCCAGCGCGGCGATGTCGAGGTGGTTGGTCGGCTCGTCGAGCAGCAGCAGATCGGGGTCGCCGGCCAGCGCCCGGGCCAGCGAGCCGCGCGTCAGCTCGCCCCCGGAGAAGGTCGACAGCGAGCGGTCCAGATCGCCGTCGACGAAGCCCAGACCGTGCAGCGTCGCGAGCGCACGATCACGCCAGCGGTAGCCGCCGGCGTGCTCGAGGCGCGCCTGGGCTTCCGAGTAACGGTTGAGCGTGGTCTCGTCGTGGGCGCCCCCGGCCATCGCCTGCTCGAGCTCTGAGAGCTGCTCCTCGATGGCCACCAGCTCGCGCGCCCCGGAGAGGACATAGTCGCGCAGCGTGAGCTGACGCTCGCGCGGCGGGCGCTGGTCGTGCAGAGCGACCTTGGCGCCCTTGGCGAAGACCAGCTCGCCCTGATCGACCGACGCGTCGCCCGCCAGCATCCGCAACAGCGTCGTCTTGCCCGCGCCGTTGCGCCCGGAAAGGGTCATGCGATCTCGTCGCTCGAGCTTGAACGAGATCCCCCGCAGCAACGGCTCGCCCGCCATGTCCTTACCTACGTCGGATGCCATCACAACGGCCACACACCAATGGTAGGAACTAGCTCCCGCCGCGGCGGGCCCAGCACGACCTCCCTCGGCGGGTCCGTGAGGTAGCCTTCGGGCTGCAATGCGCCGCGCCCGCCTCATGACCGCGCTGTTCGTGTTCAGCATCACGCTGCTGGCCCTCGCGCCGGCCGCGTTCGCGAAGGCCGACGGCGGTCAGGGCTGGTATGGGGAGTCCAACGACAAGGTGATCACCAACACGATGTTCGTCGTGATCGCCTTCTTCCCCGTGACCATCACGGTGCTGACGCTCATCCAATGGCGGCTCGACAAGCGCAAGCACGCCAAGCTGGACGCTCAGAAGCGGCGCGCGGCCAGCGCCGACTGGCGCGGCGGCTGGTAGCCCGAGCCGGCCCGACGTGAGCGACAAGCCGGTCCGCTACGAGCGTCGCGGGGCAGCCGCGGTGCTGTGCATCGACCGCCCCGAGCGGCGCAACGCGGTCGACGGCCCCACCGCCGAGGCCCTCAAGGCGGGCTATGAGCGCTTCGTCGCCGACGACGATGCGCGAGTGCTCATCATCACCGGCGCCGGCGGCGTGGCCTTCTGTGCCGGCGCGGACCTGAAGGCCATCGAGACGCTCGGAACGCGGATCGAGGATCCCGGCGGACCGCTCGGATTCACCCGCCTGACCGCCCCGAAGCCGACGATCGCCGCGGTCGAGGGCTGGTGCCTGGCCGGCGGGCTCGAGCTCGCGCTGTGGTGTGACCTGCGGATCGCCTCCTCCGGTTCGAAATTCGGCTTCCCCGAACGCCGCTGGGGGGTGCCGCTGATCGACGGCGGGACCCAGCGGCTGCCACGCACGGTCGGGCTGGGGAGAGCGCTCGACCTGATCCTGACCGGGCGCATCATGGGCGCGGAGGAGGCCCTGGGGTGGGGACTGGTCAACGAGCTCGTCGACGACCCGCTGGCCCGCGCGCTCGAGCTGGCCGAGGCGCTGGCCTCATTCCCGCAGGACACGATGCTCGCCGACCGGCGCGGCGCGATCGAGGGCCTCGGCATGGAGCTGGAGGATGGGTTGGCCCTCGAGGCCCGAACGGGCATCCCCACGGTGCTCACCGGGGTGCGGGGGGCGGGCAGATTCGCCGCGGGAGAGGGACGCGGCGGGGCGGGCGTGGCCGGGCCCCGCGACGCCTGAGCGTTCCGCGCCCATATACGCTTCGGGACTCGAGGAGACACCGGCAGAGGGAGAACGAGCATGGCCTATTTCGTCACCGGAGCGACCGGGTTCATCGGACGCCATCTCGTGGAGCGCCTGCTTGACCGTGAGGGTGACATCTATGTGCTGGTCCGCGAGGGCTCGACGAGCAAGCTCGAGACGCTGACGGAGCGCTGGGGGCAGTCGCAGCGCATCAAGCCGGTAATCGGAGATTTGAGCCGTCCGCGGCTCGGCGTCTCCGAGGAGCAACTCGAGGAGCTCGATGGGAACGTCGAGCATTTCTTCCACCTCGCGGCGATCTACGACATGACCGCGGACGAGGAGGCCAACCGGGTGGCCAACGTCGAGGGCACCCGGCACGCGGTCGAGCTGGCCAACGCCGTGCAGGCCGGGATCTTCCACCACACCTCGTCGATCGCCGCGGCCGGACAGTTCAAGGGGCTCTTCCGCGAGGACATGTTCGACGAGGGGCAGAAGCTCGACCACCAGTATCACCGCACGAAGTTCGAGGCCGAGAAGATCGCGCGCACCCAGGCGAAGATGCCGTGGCGCGTCTACCGCCCGGCGATCGTCGTCGGTAACTCGCATACGGGCGAGATGGACAAGATCGACGGGCCGTATTACTTCTTCACGGCGATCAAGATGGCTCGCCACTTCCTGCCCGGGTGGTTCCCGCTGATCGGCCCCGAGCTCGGATACACCAACATCGTGCCGGTCGACTACGTCGCCGGGGCGATGGATCACATCGCCCACGAGCCGGGCCTCAACGGACAGGCGTTTCACCTGGCCGCGTCGAAGTCCCAGCGCTCGGGTGAGGTCATGAACACGATCGCCGACGCGGCCCACGCGCCGAAGTTGTCGGTGCGGATCGACGCCAAGATCCTCAAGTCGCTGCCGAAGGGCACCTTCTCGATGCTCATGGCGCTGCCCGCCGCGCGCGGCGTCCGCCGGGCACTGCTCGCCGATTTCGGGATCCCCGAGGAGGTTCTGAGCTACGTCGGGTTGACCGCCCAATTCGACACGCGCGACACCGAGCGGGCGCTCGAGGGGTCGGGGATCGCTGTGCCGCCGCTTCAGAGCTACGCCGACAAGCTCTGGGACTACTGGGAGCGCCACCTCGATCCCGACCTGTTCAAGGACCGCAGCTTCGAGGGCGCGGTCAACGGCAAGACGGTCCTGATCACCGGAGCCTCGAGCGGCATCGGCAAGGCCGCGGCGTTCAAGGTCGCGCAGGCCGGCGGCATCCCACTGCTCGTGGCGCGCACGGCCGAGAAGCTCGAGGAGACCAAGCGCCAGATCGAGGACATGGGCGGCACGGCCTATGCCTATTCCGCGGATCTTTCCGATGGCGACTCGATCGACGAGCTCGTCCAGCGCGTGCTCGCGGATCACCCCGCCGTGGACGTGCTCGTCAACAATGCCGGCCGCTCGATCCGCCGCTCGATCGCGCTGTCGTACGACCGTTTCCACGACTTCGAGCGCACGATCCAGCTCAACTATCTCGGCACCATCAGACTGGTCATGGGCCTGCTGCCACACATGCGCGAGCGCAAGGCCGGCCACGTCATCAATGTCTCGTCGATCGGCGTGCAGACGAACCCACCGCGCTTCTCGGCCTACGTGGCCTCCAAGGCGGCGCTCGACGCCTGGACTCGCGTGGTCGGTTCGGAGTGCATCGCCGACAACGTCCACTTCACGACGATTCACATGCCGCTCGTGCGCACGCCGATGATCGCCCCGACCAAGATGTACGACAGCTTCCCGACGATCTCACCCGAGGAGGCCGCCGACATGATCTGCGAGGCGATCAGGGCCAAGCCCAAGCAGATCAACACGCGCCTCGGGACCTTCGGCGAGATCTCCTACGCCCTCTTCCCCAAGGCCGTTGACCAGATCCTCTCGACGGCCTACAAGGTGTTCCCGGATTCAGCCGCCTCCCGGGGGGAGAAGGATCCCGACGAGCGGGCCTCGACCGAGCAGGTGGCGCTGGCGCACCTGATGCGCGGCGTGCATTGGTGATCAGGAGAGCGGGCGCTCGGGCTGGATCCCGAGGCTGGTGATCGCCTTGGCGAGCATCTCGTAATGGCCGGCGAGCATGCAGAGCTCGATCATCCGCTTGTCGTCGTAGTGCCGGCTCAGCCTCCGCCACGTCTCCCCCGAGATCAGACCGTCACCGTGGAGCTCATCGACCGCGGACAGCAGCGCGGCATCGAGCGGCTCCCATTCTTCGTCTCCGGGCCCTGAGGCGATGCGCTCGATGGTCGCGTCGTCCAGACCCGCCTTGCGCCCCAGGCGCACGTGGTGGTCCCATTCGTAGCGGCAGCGCGCGTTCCAGGCCACGCGCAGGATCACCAGCTCCGTGTCTCGGCGGGGCAGCGTTCCCCGCGGCATGAGCTGCGCCGCGAAGGCCAGCCAGGCCGCGAAGAGCCGCGGATGGCGCGCCAGCGTGAGGAAGATGTTCGGCGGCTTGGCGCCCCCGACGGTCAGCTCAGCCGCCTTGGCGATGCCACGCGTGGCCGCGTTCATCTCGCTGTGCTCGAGCGGCCCGACACGCGCGGCGGGCAGCTCACGCCAGTGATCGGGCCGCGGATCCAGGGCTTCTGTCATCTCGCGGGGAGCGTAACCGAACGCCCCGGGTGAGTTCTGGCACTCTGTCGGTATGGGCTTCCACCGCGACGGCTCGCGCCGGGACACATCCCGGCGCCGGCTCACCCCGACGCTCGGGGTGCACGACATGGCGATCGACCTCGGCACGGCCAACACGCTCGTCTACGTCGGCGGCCGCGGGATCGTCGTCTCCGAGCCCTCGGTCGTGGCCTCGGATTCCGAGACCGGAGAGGTCCACGCCGTAGGGGCCGACGCCGAGCGCATGATCGGCCGCACGCCGGCCACCATCTCCGCGACCCGCCCGCTGCGCCACGGCGTGATCGCCGATTTCGAGGTCACCGAGGAGATGCTGCGCTATTTCATCCGCAAGGTCCTCGACCGGCGCCGCGCCCACCCCCGCCTGATCGTCTGCGCGCCGTCGGGTGTGACCGAGGTCGAGAAGCGCGCTGTCGAGGAGGCCTCGCTGGCGGCGGGCGCGCGCCGTGTGCACCTGATCGAGGAGCCGATCGCGGCCGCCATCGGGTCGGGTCTGGCCATCTCCGAGCCGGTCGGACGGATGGTCGTCGACGTTGGCGGAGGTACCAGCGAGATGGCCGTCATCTCGCTCGGCGGCATCGTCCTGTCGCGCTCGGTCCGCGTCGGCGGCTACGAGATGGACGAAGCGATCGCCCACTACCTGCGCAGCGCCTATCACCTCGCCATCGGCGCCCGGACCGCCGAGGCCATCAAGATCGCCATCGGCTCGGCGATGCCCCGCCGGCCCGAGACGAGCACCGAAGTCAAGGGCCGGCACCTGATCACGGGCCTCCCGACCCAGGTCTCACTGCGCAGCGAGGAGGTGCGCGAGGCGATCATGGTCCCGGTGCGGGAGATCCTCCAGGGCATTCGGGACACGCTCGAGCAGACGCCGCCCGAGCTGGCCGGCGACATCGCGCGGCACGGGATCCTGCTGGCCGGCGGCGGCACGCTGCTGCCCGGGCTCTGCGAGCTCGTCGCGCAGGAGACCGGCATGCCGGTGTTCCACGCGGACTCACCGCTCACCTGCGTGGCCTTCGGCTCCGGTCAGGCCCTCGAGCACTTCGACCAGCTCGGCACGACACGGCGCGTGCCCCGCCTGGCCACGGCGATGGAATAGGCAGTACCAAGATGTCGCGACGATCCCGGATCCGCGCGTTCGGTGCCGCGGCGGCGCTGGTCATCGCCGGCGCACTCTGCGCGATTCTCGTGCCCGGGCTGCTCGGGCAGCTGCTCACGACCGTGCTGATGTCACTCGGGTTCGGCGGCGCGGTGTTGCTGGTCTTCCTCGAGGTCGGGCTGAGCGAGGACCGCGAGCTCGAGCGCGAGCGCGCCCAGCTCGAGCGCGAGCGCGCCCAGCTCGAGCGCGAGCGGGCCCGGCGCGAGCGCGTCGCCGCGCCGCCGAGATCGACTACCCGCCCCGCACGGCCGCCACGCCTGATCCGCACGCGCCGGCGCCCGGACTGAGGCGTCTCAGGCGCCGTCCACGAGGCGCAGACGGGTCTCGGCGACCTCGATCACCTCGCGGCCGCGGCGCACCGCCGGCGGGAGTTCGAGCTCGATCTCGACGAGCCCCTGTCGTCCGCCGTCCCCGGCGCCGGCGAAATGCACGCTCTCGGGTCCGAGCGTCAGCTCCGACCCATCGAGCGCGACCCCGAGCACGGCCGACCAGCGGGCGGCCACGGCGGCCGGGTCGGGCACCGAGACGGTCACCGAACGCAGGCGGCCGGGTGCCCCCTGTCCCGTGTGGCCGATCCATTCGGGTCCACCCCAGCGCCAGGTGCCGAACGGCCGCGAGCGGTCGATCGAGACGATCGTGCCACCGATATCGGCCGGATGCAGATGGGTGCCGGAGATGTCCGGGAGATCGATCTGCCACACGACCCGGATACCGAGCTCGGCGGCCCGCTCCCGGGCTGCCTCGAGCTGCGCCAGATCAAAGATCACCATGTACCCGCCGCCCGCGCCCCGGGCCAGGAAGCGGCCCGCAGCGGTATCCGGCCGGACGGGCGAAACCACCTCGAGGAAACCATCGCCGATGCTGAACACGGCGTTGCGCAGCCCGAACTCGGCCACGCCGGGGTCCCGGTAGGGCTCTCCGAGACCGAGCTCGGCCTGGAGCTCTGCCACCACCGGCTCAAGCTCACCGGCGGCCAGAACGGCCTGCCGGAGCCGCGCGCCATGTCCCTCAGCAGCCACGATCATCAGCCTACGCGGTCCAGGCGCCTAGATCCGGAAGACCGGGATCAGGCGCTTCTCGTGCTCGGCGTCGATCCGCGCGATCACCTCGATGTGCTCCTCGAGCCCCGAGCCGCGGAGCTTCGTGGCCAGCAGCTCATCGACCTGAAAGATGCCCGCGCTGTTGGACATATCGATCTCCACGCGCACGGCCCGGTCGCGGCCCGGTCCGATCTTCACCTGCTCGATCGCGTAGGCCGACAGCGAGTGGATGTTCTGATGGCCGGCCTCGAACGGGACGCGCGAGCGGCCGCGAGCCATGTCGAGCGCGTCGGCGACGCGCACGATTCCGGCCTCGACCGTGAACGGGTTGCCCTGGCGGCGGTGACCGATGATCGCGTGCAGGGCCTCGGCGACGATCACCGATCGCTCGGGCTCCTCGTAGCCGTCGGCGAGCAGCGCGCCGAGCTTGTCGGCGGTCAGGAACAGGCTGTAGCGCTCGTGGTCGTCGCGATGGATGGACATGCCGACGCAGTGCAGCAGGCACGCCGCGGCGATCACCACCTCGGCGTCACGCTCGCTCATGCCGTAATCGGCGACCACGCTGGGCGTCACGCCGCGGCGAAACAGCAGCCGGCCGAGTCTCAGACCGATGTTGAGGACGATCTGGATGTGGACCCAGGAATGGTCGGACATCCCGAGCCTGCGGGTGGCGTTGACAGCCGAGACGTGCCACCAGGCCTTGACCTGGGGGTCGTCGTTGACGGCCTCGAGCAGGCGCTGCAGGCGGCGGTTGCCGCGCGTGGGCGCCCGCACCCGGACTTCGGCGATTGCCTCGCGCGGGCTCGGCGGAGTCTCCGAGGGCGAGACCGGGACGGGGCCGTCGGGCAGCGGCTCGGGGGCGTTGCGCGGGTCGAAGTCAGTCACGGCCGGGCCTCGAGCAGGACGCCCTCGCGGATTCCCCCGCGACCGATCTGGAGCGCCGAACCGAACAGCTCCGAGGCGGCCTGCAGGATGATCAATCCGGCCGGCAGGAGCCGCACCCGTTCGAGGTCGAGCGTAAAGCGCTGCGATATGGCGCTCGCGCGCTCGGCTCCGAGCAGCGACAGCGAGCGCGCAAAACCGGCCGCATCGAGGCGCGGACCGGCGACGCGCCGCAGCGACGCGGCGCTGCCCCCGACGGCAACCGCCTCCGATGACGGGGGCACCTCGATGCCGCGCAGAGTGTTCGTGACGTGCGAGCGCGCCTGCGCGAGCTCGGACGCCGAGGGGGGATCGGAGAGCAGATAGTCGTCGGCGAGGTCGCCCGACCCGAAGGCCAGCGAGGCGCTCCACCGCACCTTGTCGGGAGCCGACCCGACGACGAGCTCCGAGGAGCCGCCCCCGACGTCAACCACTCCGAGATCTCCTATCGGGCGATGGTCGAGCGTGCGCACCGCCCCGATGAAGGCCAGGCGGGCCTCCCGCTCGCTGGACAGGATCTCGACCCGCAGGGCGCAGGCGTGCTCGATCGCCGCCACCAGCGCCGCGCCGTTGGCCGCGCGTCGGATGGCGGCCGTTGCCACGCCGTGCACGTCCACCGCGCCGAGCTCGTGGGCGAGCGCGAGCTGAGCCGCGACCACGGCCACGACCTCGGCGATCTTCCGCTCGGTAATGGCGCCATCGGTGCGCACGCCGCGCCCGATCTGTGTGAAGCTCCGCTGCTGGGCGACCTCGACCAGCTGTTCGCCGTCGCAGTCGGCCACCAGCAGCCGCGTCGTGTTGGAACCGAGGTCGATGCAGGCGCGCCGCACAGGCGGACGCTAGCGCCTGGCGACCCCACGCGGGGGTCGCGTGGGCGGAAGCACGACGAGGCCGGACTGCATCGGCCGCTCGGCTTGTTGCGGCGGGCCACCCCCCCCGTCCTCGGGACGCAGGACGATCAGCACCAGCGCGGTGACCGCGAGCGCCCCGATACCGGCGACGGCCAGCGCGGTGCGCGGACTGGCCAGCGCGGTGATCGCACCCCCGAGCGCGATCCCGATGCCCGGCACGGCCTGGGTCAGAGACTCATTCAGGCTCATGACGCGAGCCATCCAGGCGTCTCCGACCTGCTCCTGCAGCGCCGTGCGCATGGCGACCACCTCGATCCCGTTCCCGACGCCGCCCACGGCCGCGCCGGCGAGTCCGACGGCCAGCGAGCCGGCCATCGCCATGAGCAGGAAGCCGAGGCCGACGGCACCGGCGCCGGCGGCTATCTGCCAGCGGGCCGACGCCCTGCGCACCCGAGCGTAGATCGCGCTCCCGGCGACCGCGCCCGCTCCCCAGGCCGAGAGCAGCGCGCCGTAACCACCCGGGCCGGTGTGCAGAGAGTGCTGGGCATAGACGACCTCGACCGGTATCGAGAGCGTGAAGAAGACCAGAGCGACCCCCTGGAGCCAGAGCAGGCGGCGGATCGGCAGCTGGGCTGCCGCATACCGCAGGGCGGCCCGCAGCCGCCCCGCCGACGGCGTCGGCTCCTCGGGCGCGCCGGGAAGGTCACGCCCGGTGGCCAGCGTCACCGCCATCACGGCGAACATCGCGGCGTTGATGATGAGCGCGGTGCGCGTGCTGCCGGCGGCGACGATCACGCCTCCGAGGGCCGGTCCGGCCATGAAGCAGATGGCGAACGATGCGTTGGCGATCGCGTTGCCCTCCCGCAGCAGGTTCCTGGGCGTCAGCACCGACACCGACGCCGCGCGGGCAATCGCGCGGGCGGTCAGCCCGACCGCCCCGTCGGCCAGCGCGAGCGCGAGCGTGAGAGCGAGCGAGAAATGTCCGACGAACCAGGCCAGCGCAAGGAAGGCCACCATCTCGAGCAGGTACAGCGCGGGCAGGACCTGGCGGACGGGGAGCTGATCCACGCGGGCGACCAGAGCCGGCGAGATCAGCGCGGGCACGAAATTGGCGGCCAGGAAGAACGCCGCCGCTCCGACCGCAGTGCCGGTTCGCCGATACACGAGCAGCGCCAGGGCGACGGTACCGATCCCCCAGGCCAGCTCATTGAGCGTGTAGGCCGTCAACAATCGCCGGAACGCGGGAAGATTCAGGGCCTGCTTCACGCGGGCACCGGCTCTCGGACGCTATGAGGAGGCGCGGCTCTATCCATGACCGACCGATGAGAGGAGGGCAGCATGGGCTGGGGTAACGGCTGAGCCCAACCGGGCTTCCGCTCGGCCGGAGAGCGCCTGCGCGGGCGGGCGGGCCGAAGCGGGCTGAAAAAATCGCACAAAACCGCTGTGCTGGGCGGCCGATGGCGTTAAGATCTGCCCCCACCGGCGCGGCTTGTGCCGGTTCGGGGCGGTTTTTCCAGGCATTGGGGCATTGAGCTGATCCACGTCGCGACCCAGCAGGCCACCACACCGAGGCAGCGGCGCGCCGCACTTGCGGTCCTCGGGGTGATCACCCTGGCACTGCCGGTCGGATTCATCTTGCTCAGCGATGCCGACGCGTTCGGCCGTCCGCTGCTGCTGGGCACGCTCGTGGCCCTCGCCGCCTGCGCATATCTCGGCGAGGTGGCGCTCAAGGTGAGTGTCCCGGCGCGCTTCGACGCGCGCTTCGCCCTGGCGCTCGTCGCCCTGGCGGCGTCGGGGCCGCTGCCGGCGGTGCTGGTGTTCCTGACCTTCGACGTGATGAGCCGTCTCGTGGTGCGCGAATACCGCGTGTTCACCCCGGGCGCGCTGGCGAACCTGGCGTCGTACGGGTGCGCTGTGCTCGCCGGGGCCATGGTGCAGACGCTCACCCATGACTGGATCAGCGCCGGACTGGCCCTCGCGGCGGTGCAGTTCGGCGTCGCGCGGCTCCTGTACGGGACGCTCTATCAAGGCTTCCGCCCAGGACCGCTGATCCGCGCCGAGTTCCTCGAGGTACTGCCGGCGGTGCTCGCGATGGTCTTACTGGCGTCGCTCGCCGCGATGCTCGTCCCCACCTTGGGCATCGTGGCCATCATCGCGTTTGCGCCGGTCGTACTCATCCCCAGCATCGTGCTACCGGCCCTCACCCGGCACAAGTCCACCAGAGATCTCGACCTGGCCCGTGCCACGGCACTGTATGCGGCGGCGCTGGCCGATGTCCTGCGCCTGACCCGCGATCAGCGCCGCATCGCGGTGGGAGCCGCACACTTCCAATCGGGCCGCGAGTTCGGCCCCCACCCACGCACGTCGGACCTCTACGCCATCGGCGCGGCGGCGTTCTATGCCACCGAACGCTTCGACGGCGGCGGACGCCCGGCCGGCCTCGGCGGCGGTTTGATTCCGATCGAGAGCCGTGTCGTCGCGGTGGCCGGCGCATGGGCGAACCTGACCGCCGGTGGTACCCAACAGCTCTCGCATGCCGAGGCGCTCCTCGCCCTGGAGCTCGACGCCGCGACGCGCCTCGATCCACGCATCGTCGCCGCCGCCGGCGAGGTGGTGCATTCCGAGGCTCCCTGGGCCGACGATCGGTCCTTCCAGCCGGTGCTGCACCGGCTGCCGCTGCCGCGCTTCGTGCGGCGCGCGGGCCTGCCGCGCTTGTTGCTCGGCTACGGCCACGCGTAGCGCTGCCATCATTCCCGCCGTGTCTGACGCGGCAATCGTCGTGCGCGGTCTGCGCAAGTCCTACGGCGACTTCGAGGCGGTGCGCGGAGTCGACTTCGACGTTATGCGCGGCGAGGTGTTCGGCCTGCTCGGCCCGAATGGGGCGGGCAAGACGACCACCGTGGAGATCCTCGAGGGCTACCGGGAACGCAGCGCCGGCGAGATTCACGTGCTCGGATCAGACCCCGGTGCGCGACCCCGCGCTCTCAGGGAACGTGTGGGAATCGTGCTCCAGAGCAGCGGCATCTACCGCCACATTCGCGTGCGCGAGGCGGTCACGCACTTCGCCGGCATGTATCCGCACCCACGCGACGTGTCCGAGGTCATCGCGCTGACCGGACTGCAGGGCAAGGAGGACGCGCTCGCCCGCACGCTATCCGGCGGGCAGCTGCGCCGCCTCGACCTCGCGCTCGCGCTCGTCGGTGACCCCGAGCTCATCTTCCTCGACGAGCCGACGACCGGGTTTGATCCCGCGGCGCGTCGGGCGGCCTGGGAGACGATCCGCTCGCTGAAGGACCTCGGCAAAACAGTGCTGCTGACCACGCACTACCTCGAGGAGGCCCAGACGCTGGCCGACCGCGTGGCGATCATCAAGGACGGCCGTATCGTGATCTCGGGCGCGCCGCAGGAACTGGGCGCCTCCGGGGGCCCGGCGCCCTACCGGGTCGCATTCCTCGACGCCACCGGCCGTCTGGTCGAGCACGAGACAGACGATCCGACGACCCTCCTGCACGGGCTCACCCACGAGGCCCTGCAGCGCGGCGAGCGGCTCGAGGGGCTCACCGTGACACGGCCGACGCTCGAGGATGTGTATCTCGAGCTGACCGCCGACACGCCGGAGAGCGCGCCGCCCGCCCAGCCGGACGCCGCGCCCACCCGCCGAGGCCGGCGGAGACGCCGGGCATGAGCGCGCATCCCGCGCGGCCGTCCCCCGGCAGACTCCACCTGGCCTGGCGGCAGTATCGGCTCGAGCGCCGTCTGTTCTGGCGAAATCCCAGCGCCGCCTTCTTCAACTTCCTCCTGCCGTTGCTCTTCCTGGGGTTCTTCGGCGCGATCCTGCACGGCAAGCAGCACGACCTGGATGTGATCGTGCCGGGGATCGCCGGCATGGCCGTCATGTCCACGACCTTCACGGCGCTCGCCTTCAACATGACCTTCCTGCGCGAGCAGGGTGTGCTCAAGCGGGTTCGCGGCACCCCGCTGCCCGGCAGCTCCTACCTGCTCGGCATCGCCGGCAACGCCGTGACCAACACGATCATCCAGATCGCCATCATCACGATCGCCGGGCGGATCTTCTTCGGCACCGGCTGGCCGCGCCACTGGGGTGAGCTGGTGCTGTTCGTCACCGTCGGCGTGATCTGCTTCGCCTCGCTCGGGGTGGCCTTCTCGCACGCGATTCCGAACTTCGATTCGGCGCCCGCGTACGTCAACGCCGTGTTCCTGCCGGTGATCTTCGTCTCGGGTGTGTTCTACGACGCAGCCAAGGCGCCCGGATTCCTCAAGGGCATTGCCCAGGCGCTGCCGCTCAAGCACCTGATCGACGGACTGTCCGGGGCGATGGTCAAGGGCACCAGCATCGCCCATAACGTCAGCGCGCTCGGCGTCATCGCCGTCTGGGCGGCGCTCGGCATCGCGCTGGCGATCCGCGGCTTCAGCTGGGAGCAGAGGCGGTCGTGACGAACGCGGGCGGCGGGGTACCGTACACCCGCGTCTCCACCTGAGCGAGCGGCGAATCGAGCCACTCCTGCTCAAGTAACGAGAAGAGCACCACATCGTGCACGGTGTCGCCGTGCCGATGCCAGTGGCGAAGCACCCCCTCACGCGTGAAGCCGACCTTCTCGAGCGCAGCCTGAGAGCGCCCGTTCTCGACATCGGCGTAGGCGCCGATGCGCTCCAAGCCGAGCACGCGGAAGCCCAGGTGCGCGACCAGCGCCTTGGATTCGGCATTGGCCCCGCTGCCCCACTGCGACCGGGCCAGCCACGTGCCCACCACGGCGCGGCGGTCGCGGCGGCTCGGCTCGATCAGCCCGGTCACGCCGATCGGTCCCACGTCCTCGCGGACGATGAGGAAGTCGAGGCGCTCCCCCAGCTCGCGTTCGGACTCAAGGCCGTCGATATACGTCGCGGGCTGATCGGTCGACGTATAGGGACCCCAGGAGAAGAACCGCGTCACCTCGGGGTCCGCGCCGAGCTCGAAGAGCGCCGGCACGTCGGCCGCCGTCGCGTAGCGCAGCGTTAGCGATGGGCCAACCACCTCCACGGCGGCGATGCTATCGGTCAGAATGACGAGCGGGGCCCCGGGATGAGGCCTCGAGGTTCGCCACACCCACGGAAGGCCACGAATGCCGCCCCAGCCGATCGCCGTTCTCTACGACGTACACGGAAACCTTCCGGCGCTGAAGGCCGTGTTGGCCGACATCCACGGGGCCGGCGTGGCGGGCTACGTGCTGGGCGGGGACTACGCGTTGTTCGGGCCCTGGCCGTTTGAGACCGTGGACCGGCTCTGGGGGCTCGAGGGCGCGATCTGGATTCGCGGCAACGGCGAACGCTGGACGGCCCAGCCGGACCAGGCCCCGACCAACGGCGTCGTCCAGGGCGCGATCGCGGCCGCGCGCGATGATCTGGGCATCGAGTTGGTCGACCAGCTGGCCGCGCTACCCGAGCAGGCGATTGTCGAGCGCGTGCGGTTCTGCCACGCTTCACCGGTCTCCGATGTCCGGGCGTTCCTGCCCGAGCCCGGCGGCGACGAGCGCGAGCTGCTGGCCGGCGTGGGCGAGGCCCGCCTGATCTTCGGTCACACCCATGTCCCGTTCATCCGCCAGAGCGACGGCGTCGAGCTGATAAATCCGGGCAGCGTGGGCATGCCCTTTGACGGCGACCCGCGTGCGTCGTACGCGATCCTCCATCCCGGCGGCGCCGTCGAGCACCGCCGCGTGCCCTACGACCACGAGGGAAGCGCGCGTGCGGTGATCGAGCGATTCGGCGAGTCGCAGTGGACCCGCACGATCGCCCGCCGCATCTTGAGCGCACAGATCTGAGCCGGAGCGCCGGGGTCCGCGCGGCCGGTGAGACGGTCGTGCGGGGGACGGCATAAGCTGCCACGCTCAATGAAGCGGCTTGCCGATGATCTCTACCTGTTGGACGGGTTCCCCCCGTACGCCATCAACGTCTACCTGATGGGCGACGTGCTGGTGGATGCCGCCACACGGCACGCCTCCAAGCGCATCCTTCGCCAGCTCAAGGGACGTACGGTCAGCGGTCACGCGCTCACCCACGTCCATCCGGATCACCAGGGGGCCAGCCACGCCGTCTGCGAGACGCTCTCGATTCCGCTCTGGTGCGGCGACCGGGACGCCGACGCGATGGAGGACGGACGCATCATGGAGCGCCAGCCCCGCCACCCGGTGAACTCGCTCATCGGCCGCGTCTTCCCCGGTCCGCCCCACCCGGTCGACCGGCGACTGCACGAGGGCGACGAGCTGGCCGGCTTCGAGGTGCTCGACGTGCCCGGCCATTCCGCCGGTCATGTGGCGTTCTGGCGCGCGTCCGACCGCGTCCTGGTGCTCGGAGACGTGCTGACCAACGTGGACACGATCACGGGCGTCCCGGGGCTGCACGAGCCGCGATGGTTCTTCACCCCGGACCCAGCCCGGAACCGCGAATCGGCCCGCCGGCTGGCCGCGCTCGAACCGGCCCTCGTCTGCTTCGGACACGGGCGGCCGCTGCGCAATCCGGGCAAGCTGCGGGCATTCGTGGATCGCCTGGAGCCCTAGCGGCGAGGACATCTCCAAACGGCCCACGGTTCTGCGACCATTCGGCTCCTCCCTGCCGGGAAAGGGCTGCGAATCGCGCCATTTCTCCACAAACTGGAACCGCGGAGGTTTGACGATGCTCTCAAGCGACGATATGAGCAGTAGCCCCGTGAGCGAAATACGATTCCTCGCAGAGGGACGATCAGGTTGACCGCTGACTCTCCCGAACCGCCTGCATCTCAAGACCCGGCTCCCGGTGTGCGCCTCACCATGCCGGCGCAGGCTGCGAACGTTCCGTTGGTCCGTCAGGTTCTCTCGGGCCTGCTCGACGCCCACAACGTCGAGGCGGCGCTGTGCGCCGACGTGAAGATCGCCGTGACCGAGGCGTGCACGAACGTAGTCGTCCACGCCTATCCGGACGGCGAGGGCCCGCTGGAGACCAACATGTCCATGGTGCCGGGTCACCTGCTCGTCAGCGTCCGTGATCGTGGGCTTGACTTCAACCCCCTCCCCCACGACCCGGGCGCGCCCGCGCTCGGTTTCGGCATCGCCCTGATCTCCTCGCTCTCGGACGAATTCAGCATGCGCTCGGGAAACTCGGGCACCGAGGTGCAGATGCTGTTCGCGCTCAGCGACGAGCCCGTCGGCGAGTCGCCAGTCGACATCGGGCGGGCGCTTGCCCATACGAGCCAGTTGAGCGACGACCCACCGTCTCCGTCGGAGGGGATCGTGCTCGCCATGTCCCCGGGGGCGCCGCTGATGGGGGTGCTCGGGCGTCTGGTGTCGTTGCTGGCCGCGCGCGCCGATTTCTCGATCGATCGGCTCTCCGACGCCCAGCTGGTCAGCGACGCGCTGGCCACACACGTGCCGCGCCGCGCGGCCAACGGCACCGTGTGGATTGGCGTATCCGAGAATGAGCGTGGATTCGACCTCCGCGTCGGGCCGCTCGCGCGCGACGGCGGGCGCGCGCTGGTGGCCGACACGTCGCTGCCCGGTGTCGGGTCGCTGCTCGAGCGTCTCAGCGATGATCTCGTCTACGAGCCGGTTCCCGGATCTGCGGATGGGACCGAGACCCTCCGCGTGCGCATGTCGCGCGACGGCTGAGCGCGGCTACTCGTTGTCCTCTTCGCCGGCGGCGTCGCGCAGCTGGCCGATCGCGCGGCGCAGCAGGCGCGAGACCTGCATCTGCGAGACGCCGATGCGTTCAGCGATCTCCGACTGAGTCATGTCCTCCTCGAAACGCAGATGGAGCACCACGCGATCGCGCGGTTCGAGGGAGCGCAGACCGGAGGCGATCGTCGCCGAATACTCGGCCAGGTCGAGCCGGTCGTCCTCCTCGCCGATCGAATCCGCGTAGGAGTCGCGTTCGCCCTCCGAGCTCGAGCGCTGCGAGTCGAGTGACACGGTGTCGTAGGCGTTCCCGGCGTGGATCGCGTCGAGCACCTCCTCCTGGCTCAGCTGCATCGCCTCGGCGAGCTCGGCGATCGACGGTGAGCGCCCCAACGAGGCCGACAGCTCGCGTGTGCTGCGACCCAGGGCCAGCGCGCGCTCCTGGGCGGCTCGAGGCACGTGCACGGCCCAGCCACTGTCACGGAAGTAGCGCTTGATCTCCCCGAGCATGGTCGGCACCGCGTAGCTGGAGAAGGCCACACCACGCTCGAGGTCGAAGCGATCGAGAGCCTTGATGAGGCCGATCAATGCGACCTGCGTGAGATCCTCGAGCGGCTCGTTGCCCGAGTTGTAACGGCGCGCCAGCTGGCTCGCGAGCGGCAGGAAACGGCTCACGAGCTCGTCGCGAGCGGCCAGGTCGCCTTCGACGCGGTAGCGCTCGAGCAGACGGCGTGTCTCGCGCGTGCGAGCTTCGTTTCCGCCCTGCTGTGACTTCTTGGGGGTGCTTTCGGACCGCGTATCTGTAACCGGCGCTCGAAGGAAGACGACTGGGCGCCGGGGGTCAGGGCGCTTCAGCCGAGATGGCAGGGTCCGGGCCCCTCGGCTTGTAACGAGAGTAGCAGCGCCCGGAGCGGCACGTATCACGGGAACTCGCGCGTCCGTCATCCTTCCCGTATGTCAACGCGTGCGCGGGCCTGGTACCGGAGCAACACGTTCCGCCACGAGAGCTTCGCAGCCGAGGAACTCGCGGCGGCGCGCGAGTCGAGCGTGTCGATCTGCCTGCCGGCGCGGGACGAATCGCGCACGATCGGACCGATCCTGAAACGTCTGGTGCCGCTGCTCGAGCTCGGCCTCGTCGACCAGGTCGTGGTCGTCGATCACTCCAGCGACGGGACGGCGGAGATTGCCCGGAGTCTCGGCGCCGAGGTGCATGATCAGGAGGCGCTCTACCCGCAGTACGGGCCGGTGCTCGGCAAGGGTGACGCGATGTGGCGGGCGCTGCGCGTGCTCACGGGGGACGTCGTCTGCTTTCTCGACGCCGACTCCGAGCGATTCGGACCACACTTCGCCACCGGGCTCCTCGGCCCGCTGCTGCGGGCGCACGGGATCTCGTTCGTGAAGGGCTTCTACCGCCGTCCCTTCCGAGTCGGCGATGTGACGCTTCCCGACGGCGGCGGGCGCGTCACCGAGCTCTCGGCGCGGCCGCTGCTCAACCTCTTCTATCCCGAGCTGGCCGCCGTAGCGCAACCGCTCGCCGGCGAGATCGCCGCGCGGCGCGAGCTGCTCGAACGCCTGCCCTTCGCCACCGGCTACGGTGTCGACATCGCGCTGCTGATCGACGCCTACGGCGCAGTCGGTCTCGAGGGTCTCGCGCAGGTCGACCTCGACGTGCGCCAGAACGCCCATCAGTCGCTGCTCGACCTCGGTCCGATGGCCCAGGCCGTCCTGCGGGCCGTGGCCTCGCGGCTCGAGCGCGATGGGCGCCTGAGCGGCCCCCTGCCCGCGAACTTCGTCGCCCTCTCGGCCGACGGGCCCACCGTCCGCGACGGGCAATACATCGAGCGCCCGCCGATGGCCTCGCTCCGGGCGGCGGCCTGATCCGCGAGTGTGCGTGCCAGCGTGCCCGACGGCGCACTCTGCTGAACTCCGGCGCATGCGCATCCGTGTCCCGGCCGCCGCGCTGAGTGCGCTGCTCGCCGGCCTGGCCCTCACCGCCTGCGGCTCTTCAGCGGGCGGCACGTCCGTGGCCGGTGGCACCGCAGCGGGAAACGGCGGCGGCCAGGCCGCCGGCGCCGCGCGTCCGCACCCGCAGGCGGTCGACCCGACCGCCGGGAACGCGCTGCCGAGCCTGGAGACGACGACGCCGGCCGGCGATCCGAACGCCCACGCCCCTTCGCTGGCCGAGGTCAAACGTGAGCTCAAGATCGTGGCCGAGCTCAACGCCCTGAACGCGGGGCAGGGATTCGTCTTCCCGATCGCGCCGCGCACCGCCGTGCTGCCGCCGGGCACCTGGTCCCCCGATCAGGGCGTCGACATGGCCACCGTAGGCCGCGCCTGCGGTCCAGCCGCCGTGCTCGTGGCGGTCACCAACGGCGTGATCGTGCAGGAGGGCGTCTCGGGCTTCGGCCCCGCGGCGCCCGTGCTGCGCGTCACCGGCGGGCCGCTCAACGGCCGCTACATCTACTACGGGCACGCCCAGCCCGCGCTCGTGCCCGTGGGCACCGTGGTCCGGGCCGGCCAGCCGGTCGCCGAGGTCGGATGCGGGATCGTCGGGCTCTCGACCGGTCCGCACCTGGAGATCGGGATCAGCGCCGCCGGCGGACCAACGTGCTGCCCGGGCAACGGCCAGACCGCGCCGGCGATGCTCGGGCTGCTGCGAAGGTTGTGGGGCGCGGCCTAGGCCGGGCGGGCGCGGGCGGCCGGGCGGGCCGGGCGGGCGCGGGCGGGCCGGGCGGGCCGGGCGGGCCGGGCGGGCGCGGCGGGCCGGGCGGGCGCAGGTGTCCCTGCAGGGATCCCGTGATCGATCTTCATGGCCAGGTGGGAAAAATGCATCACGCCCCCGCGGGGCGAGCGTCCGGCCCCGGAGCTCCGCGCGCGGCGCCCGCACAGCTCCCCCGCCACCCCATCACTCGCCCCCGACCCAATACCCCGCAACCTGGCATCATCGCCCTCGTTGACGCCTCGAGTGGAGGAGCAAGCATGGGCGGGGAAGGTGCGCTGGCCGAGGAACTGGACGCCTCGCCGCCGCCGGGTGTCCTCGAGGCACTGACTGACGAGGAGCTGAGCGCGCTCGCGGACACCCTCCACGCCGCCCGGCGGCGGCAGTCGGCGGCCGTCAAGGCGGCCGGCGACCAGGCGCTCAGCAACCTGCCGTGGCTCGTGCGCGGGCCGGTCAAGAAGATCGTCGCGGCCATGGGCGGATGAACGTCGAGCTCGAGTCCACGGCCGAGGTGGTCAAGCTGGCTCGCCTGCTCGAGGTGGAGCCGGCCTCGCTGCAGTACCTCGAGAAGGCTCCGCCCGGCGCGCTGCGTGAGCTGCGCGAGCAGGCGACCGACGTGCTCTTCGATGCCGACCTCGGGGCTCTGCAGACGATGGCCGCCGCGAGCCGGGTGATTCCCGTCCCCCTGCTCGCGAAGATCGCCGAGGGCGTGTTCGGACCGCTCCTCTGCGCCCGGATCGCCGGGCTGCTCGATCCCCCGCGCGCCGTCGACATCGCCGCGCGCCTGCAGCCCGCCTTTCTGGCCAAGGTCGCCGCCTCGCTGGACCCGCGACGCGCGAGCGACGTCATCGCCGGCATGCCGGTGGTGCACACGGTCGCGGTCACCCAGCAGCTGCTCGCCGAGCGCGAGTACGTGACCATGGGCAGGTTCGTCGGCCACCTCAGCCCCGAGGCGCTGCGGGCGGCGGTGGCCGTGTCCGACGAGGCCGCGCTGCTGCGCGTGGCCTTCGTGCTGGAGGGCAAGGAGCGCCTGCCCGAAGTGCTGGGGATGCTCTCGCGCGAGCGCCTGCGCACCATGATCGAGGGCGGCGCGCGTGACGGCATGTGGCCCGAGGTGCTCGACCTGCTCGCCAACGTGAACGACGCCACCGCCGAGGGCGCCCTGTCGGCCCGGTCCGTCCGGTCCCCCACGCCCGATCCGCTCGACATGCTCGCTGCCGTCGCGGCCTCGCTGGACGTGGAGCTGCTTCAGGGTGCGGCTCAGGCGGCAACCGAGCATGAGCTATGGCCGCCGCTGATCGAACTCGCGGTGCGCATGGACGATGCCGGTCAGCGGCGCGTCGCCGAGGTGATCGTCTCCTCGCGCGACGATGTGGTCGAGGCGATGTTCGACACAGTGGCCAGGGAGGGCATGTGGCCGAAGCTGCTGGCGCTGGCCGCCCCGCTGCATCGCTCCGAGCTCGAGATCCTGGCCATCCGGGGTGCCGACCACATCGACCTCGCGGCCTTGCTGGCCGCGGCCGAGCGCGATGAGCGCCTGTGGGAGCCCGGCCTCCAGCTGCTTGCCGGTCTCGGCGGCGACGTCCAGGAGCAGCTGGTCAAGCGGGCGCACGCGCTCTCCGCGCGGCAGCGCGCCGAGCTGGCCGAGCGAGCGCGCGAGCTGGGCCTTATAGACCGCCTCGCGCCGTTTGCCGCTACGCGCTGACCGCGGCCAGGGCCCGGTCGATCGGGTCCTCGCCGGAGCTCAGGTAGAGCACTAGACGGACGGCGAGCGGATCGTGGGCGAGCTCGTCGAGAACGGCCGCCACATCCTCGCGGGGAACCTGGCCCCGCCGCGGCTCGAGCGAGATGTCCACGTGCCCCGTCCCCGGCTCGTCGGTGAGCGGCCCCGGACGGACGATCGTCCAGCTGCGGTCACTGTCCTGAAGGGCACGGTCGGCGTCGGCCTTGGCGCGCAGGTACACGCTGAAAACGTCGTCATCATCGGGCGGGTTCTCGGCGCCGACGGAGCTGATCATCAGGAAGCGCCTGACGTCGGTCGTCGTGGCGGCATCGAGCAGCTTGATGGCGCCATCGCGGTCGACGGTCAGCTTGCGCTCGGGGCCACTGCCGGGTCCGGCCCCGGCCGCGGACACCACCACCTCTGAGCCGACGATGGCCGCCGCGAGCTCATCGGGGCTCGCGGTCTCGAGGTCACAGATGACGGGCCCGCCGCCGATGGCGCGAATCTCCTCGCCGTGACTCGGGTTGCGGATCAGCGAGATCACGGTGTCCCCGCGGGCGGCGAGCCGCCGGGTCAGCATCAGGGCGATCTTTCCGTGGCCGCCGGCAATCGCGACGCGCATGGAGCTCATTTTAGCGGTGTGGATCTGGCCGCCGGCGGGCGTGCGTCCGGCCGCTCGGTTCGCACGCCGGCCTCGACGCCCGCCCCGGCCGCAGCACACCCGTCCGGATTCTCCTCGCCCTCGATCGCGCCGTGGTCGGGAAGCCAGAGCGTGAACGCGCTGCCCCTCCCCTCCTGGCTGCGGACGGTGATCGTGCCCCCGTGCGCCGCGGCGATCTCCTTGCAGATGGCGAGTCCGAGGCCGCCGCCGACGGTCGTCGTGCGATCCCCGGGGCGCGCCCGGGCACGGTAGAAGCGGTCGAAGACTCGGGCCTGCACCTCGCTCGAGATGCCCGGTCCGCTGTCGCGCACCGTGACCCCGGCGCGTCCGGCCGAGCGCTCACAGGCAACGACGATCTCGCCCCCGGCCGGGGTGAACTTGATCGCGTTCTCGATCAGGTTGGTGAGCGCGAGCTCGAGACGCTGGGGGTCGCCGACGAGGCGGCACGGCTCGCTCTGGATCGAGAGCTCGATCCGGTTTGCGGCGGCCAAGCCGCGCAACGGCCGGGCGGCGCTCTCGATCACCTCGGCCAAATCGAGCTCCGCGGAGAGCAGCGACAGTTTCCCCTCCTCGGCCTGGGCCAGCGTGAGCAGGTTGTCGACCGAGCGCCCCATGCGGTCGGTCTCCTCGCGAACGCTCTCGAGCACGTCGCGCTCGGAGCTCGTCAGATCTTCCCGCCGCAGGCGCACGTCGAGCTCGGCCCGCATCACGGCAAGCGGCGTGCGCAGCTCGTGCGAGGCGTCCGCGACGAGCCGCTGCCTGGTCTCGAAGCCGCGCTCGAGCCGGTCGAGCATCGCGTTCAGCGTCCCGGCCAGGCGGCCGACCTCGTCGTTGGGATTGGGTGCGGCCAGCCGCTCGCCGAGCTGATCGATCCCGATCTCGTCGGCCTTCTGCGTCATGCGCTGAACGGGAGCGAGCGCCTTGCGGAGCAGCCACCAGCCGACCACCCCGGCGGTGGCCAACGCGGCCGGCGCGGCCAGCAACAGCAGCACGAGGATCCGGCGTACGGCCTCGTCGATCTGATCGAGCGACTCGGCCACGACCAGGAGCTGGGTCCGGCCCCCGACCCGCACGGGCGAGGCCATCACCTGGAACGGTCTGAGCGACCGTCCGAGCCGCACCTCGAGCTGGCCGCCACGACCGGCGAATGCGGCGGCGCGAGCCGTCGGCGAGAGCATCGGCCGCTCGGCGACCGGGGCCCCATAGCTGACCAGCACACGGCCCCTGCCGTCGAGCACCTGCGTGGCCGAGCCGCTGCGCGGCAGCGCTGCGGCGCTGATCTCGCGGAACCCGCTGACGCCCTCGTTGACGTAGTTGCCCCCGATGGTCACCGCGCCGTCCCTGATCTCGCGCGTGATCGTCGAGCGCAGATCGGAGCGCAGCCGGAGCACCAGGAACGCCCCCAGCGCGACCAGGATCGCGGCCAGCAGCAGCGCGTACCACGCCGTCAACCGGACCCTTATCGGGAGGTTCATTCGAGCTCCAGGACGAAGCCCTCGCCGCGCACAGTGCGGATCAGCTTCGGTCCCTCGCCGGTCTCGAGCTTGCGGCGCAGGTAGCCGACATAGACATCCACGACATTGCGCGAGCCGTCGTAGTCCGGCCCCCAGATCTCGTCCAGCAGCTGGTCCCGCGAGATGACCTGCCCCGGGCGCCGGAGCAGGAATTCGAGCAGGTCGAACTCGCGCTGGGTGAGCTCGACCGAGCGATCGGACCACGTCACGACGTGACTCAACGGATCCGCCCGCAGCTCGCCGGCCTCGATCGTCAGCGGCCGCTCGGCCGGCCCGCGCCGGGTGAGCGCGCGCAGGCGGGCGAGCAGCTCGTCGAACGCGAAGGGCTTGACCAGATAGTCGTCCGCACCCGTGTCGAGCCCACGCACCCGATCCTGAATGTCGGCGAGCGCGGTGAGCATGAGCACGGGAACCCAGCGGTCGCGCCGGCGCAGGGTCTCGCACACCGTGAAGCCGTCCAGTCCCGGGAGCATGACGTCGAGCACCACCGCGTCATAGTCGTGCTCCTTGGCGCGAGCGATCGCGCCATTCCCGGAGTGCTCGACGTCGATCTCGTAGCCCTCTTCCTCGAGTCCCCGGCGGAGCGCCCGCGCGAGTTTTATGTCGTCCTCCGCCAGCAGCAGGCGCGCCGGACGCGCGTGGGTGTTGGAAACCGGAGTACCCGACTCAGCTTGATAATCCCCTGGGGGCATATATCCTAAGTCCCCTCTTAGAAGTGGGTGGCGGCTGCGTTGATAAAGCGCTTTGGGGGTTGGATGTCGGACTGTATCTCTTCAAACTCATGTGCCCGCGGGGCTGCGACGCCGCGGCTCGCCCGGGCGTAGGCACGAGATGGTCCGCTCGGTCCTCAGCGCGTCGCTGCGATTTCGCACCCTGATCGTCGGCATGGCCGCAGGTTTGATCGTGCTCGGGGCGCTCTCCCTGCGCCAGATGCACACCGATGTCGTGCCCGAGCTGGCCGGCGGCCCCGTGCTCGAGGTCCAGACCGAAGCCCAGGGCCTCTCCAGCGCCGAGGTCGAGCAGTACATCACCGTGCCGATGGAGAACAACCTGCTGGACGGGGTCATGGGCGTCTGGGACACGCGCTCGAACTCGATCCCGGGGCTCTCCTCCGTCGACCTCTACTTCGAGCCTGGAACCACGGTCCTGCACGCCCGCCAGCTCGTCCAGGAGCGACTCACGAACGCCTTCGCGCTGCCCAACGTGGCCAAGCCGCCGCTGCTGATCCAGCCGATCTCGACCACTGGCCGGGTGATGATGATCGGTCTCACCGCGCCGCCCCACATGTCGAGCCTGGAGCTGTCCTACCTCGCGCGCTGGATCATCAAGCCACGCCTGTCCGGCGTGGCGGGCGTGGCCAACGTGGCCATCTTCGGACAGCAGGACCGCCAGATCCAGGTGCTGGCCGACCCCTCGCGGCTGGCCGACCACCACGTCACGCTCAACCAGATCATCCAGACGGCGGGCAACGCGCAGCTCGTCTCGCCGCTGAGCTTCCTCGAGGGTTCGGCGCCGGGCACCGGGGGCTTCCTCGACGGACCCAACCAACGGCTCGAGATCCGGCCCGTGCTGCCGCTGGGAACGCCCAGGGACCTCGCCGGCGTCCCGATCACCGACGCGCCTGGCAAACAGCCGCTCGGCGGGGTGGCCGACGTCGTGCAGAGTCACCAGCCGCTGATCGGCGAGGGCCTGGTCAACGGTCAACCGGGGCTCGTGCTGGAGATTCAGAAGCTCCCCTCGGCCAGCGTGCGCGGTGTGACCAACGGCGTCGACCAGGCCCTCGGTGAGCTGAAGCCCGCACTGGGCGGCGTCAGGGTCGATGCATCGCTGTTCCGCCCGGCGACCTACACGAGCAGCGCATCGCACAACATGGCCGTGGCCGCGATCATCGCCATCTTGCTGGCTCTGCTCGCGCTGGGGGCGCTCTTCCTCTCGGCGCGGTCGGTGGTCATCGTGTTCAGCTCGGTGGCCGTCTCCATGGTCGTGGCGGCCTGGGCGCTCGATGTGCTCGGCTACACGCTGAATCCGCTGGTCGTCGTGGGCCTGCTGATTGGCCTGATCGTCGTGGTCGACGACGCGACCACGGCCACATACGCCATGGTCGAGCGTCTGCGCAACCGGACCATCGAGGGCTCACCGCAGCGCATCCAGGATGTGATCTACGAGGCCTGCGCGCCGCTGCGCAGCACGCTCGGGTACGCCACGCTGCTGATCATCCTCGTGACCGTGCCGGTGTTCGTCGCCACCGGCGTAACCGCCCGCTTCGTGCACCCGATGCTGCTCGCCTTCGTCCTGGCCGTGGTGGCGTCGCTGGTCGTGGCGCTCACGCTGACGCCCGCGCTGACGATGCTGCTCTACGACCGCGGCCGCCCGCGCCACGACCGGCCGGGTCTGAGCAGCCTCGACGGGGGCTACCGCCGGCTGCTCGGGGCCGCGCTCTCGATCCCGCGACCGATCCTGATCCTGACCTGCCTGGTCGGCCTGGCCGGCATCGTCGTGCTGCCCTTCCTGGGTGAGCCCGCGCCGCCCGCCTTCAAGGATCGCAATCTCGTCGTGCAGTGGAATGGACCGGCCGGCAGCTCGCTCACGGAGATGAACCGCATCACCACCCGGGTGAGCGGCCAGCTGCGGGCGATTCCGGGCGTCGGCGACGTGGGCGCAACCCTGGCCCGCGCGGTGAGCGGTGACCAGAACGTCGACACCAACTCGGGTCAGATCTACGTGACCGTCAAGCCCGGAGCGAATTACGACAGCACGCTCGCGGCCGTGCGCTCGGTGGTCGAATCGACACCCGGCATGCAGGCGGCCGTCAACACCTACGAGCACGACGTCACCGGCGGCGTGCTCACGCAGCCGACCAACCAGGTCGCCGTGCGGGTCTACGGCGAGGACTACGCGACGCTCAACGGCCGGGCCGGGCAGGTCTCCTCGATCATGTCCCGCATCCACGGCGTCGGGCGACCGAGCATCCACGCCCAGGCCCAGGAGCCGAACATCGAGGTCGCGGTCAACGATGAGGCGGCGTTGAGGGCCGGAGTGCTGCCCGGCGACGTGCGGCGCGAGGCCTCAACGCTCGTCTCGGGCCTCGCGGTGGGGAACTTCTTTGAGCAGCAGGCCGTGTTCGACGTCGTCGTCTGGGGCGTGCCCGCCGCGCGGCAGAACCTGCCGGCCATCCGCAGCCTGCTGATCGACACCTCGGGCGGCGGGCACGTGCGGCTCGGCAGCATCGCCCAGGTCACGATTCACCACAACCCCACCGACGTGCAGCACGACGCGTTCTCACGCTTCGTCGACGTGACGGCCAATCTGCACGGCACCAGCCGGGCGGCCGTCCAGGGCCGGATCAACGCCCAGCTCCAGCGCCTGCACTTCCCGCTCGAGTATCACGCCGAGGTGGTCGGTGGGACCCCCAACGACCCGACCTCACACGCCGCCTTCCTGTCCTACCTCGCGGCCGCGCTGCTCGGCGTCGTGCTGCTGCTGCAGGCCGCGGTGGGGAGCTGGCGCCTCGCCGCGCTGCTGTTCGTCGCCCTGCCGGTGGCCCTAAGCGGTGGCGTTCTGGTGGCTGCGCTGAGCGGTGAGATCAGCTCGCTGGGCACGATCGCCGGGCTCCTGGGCGTGCTCGCGTATGCCGTCCGCCAGGGACTGCTCGTGGTCACCAACATCCGCAGGCGGCACACGCAGGACGGCCAGAAGCTCGATCGTGAGCTCGTGATCGGGGCGGCGGGCGAGCGGTTGGCGCCTGGCCTCAGCACGGCGATCGTGCTCGCCGTAGCGATGCTGCCATTCCTGATCATGGGCGATACGGCCGGCAACGAGCTGACCCATGCCACCGCCGCGGTCGTGCTCGGCGGCCTCGTCACGGCGACGCTGATCAACCTGCTCGTGCTCCCGGCGGTCTACCTGGTCCTCGGTCCGGTCGAGCCGGTGACGGTGGAAGAACCAGAGCCTGCATCCGTCCTCAGCTCCCCGGCTCCGAGCCCGTCCACCTAGGAGTTCTCAGATGCCCAACGCCACACAAACCCTCGCCGCGTTTCTGGTGCTCGCCGGACTGGCTCTCAGCGCCTGCGGCAGCTCCAGCCAAGCCCCGACCCCGCCCGCCGGACGCCTGGTCACCGTTCCCGGCAGCAGCACCGGCAAGATCTTGCTCACGCAGACCGGCGCGCAGCGAATAGGGATCCAGACCACGGCGGTGCTCGGCGTTCCGGGACCCAGGAGGCAGGGCGCAGCGGGGCGCTCGGCGAGCACCCCGAACGTGATCATCCCCTACTCGTCGCTCGTCTATGCGCCCAGCGGAGCGACCTACGCCTTCATCTCGCCCTCGGCGCTCGTGTTCACCGAGGTGCCGGTCACCGTGGCCCGTATCCAGGGCGACTCGGTCTATGTGCTGAACGGCCCCAAGCCCGGATCGCGGGTGGTGACCGTCGGAGCCGAGGAACTGCTCGGCGTCCAGACCGGGGTTCTCGAGCAGACGTGAGTCGCTGAGCCATGCGCTTCATCGTCGCGTCGAGCTTGCGCTGGCGTTACCTGGTCGTAGCGGCGGCCGCCGCGCTGATTGTCTTCGGCTCGCAGACGCTGGCCGATCAGCAGGTCGACGTGTTCCCGGAATTCGCTCCGATCACCGTCGAGCTGCAGACCGAATGCCTCGGACTGTCGCCGTCCGAGGTCGGCCAGCTGGTCACGGTGCCGCTCGAGAACGGGCTCCAGGGTGTTCCCGGCGTGAACCGGATCCGCTCGGAATCGGTCCCCCAGCTCTCGGCCATTTTCCTCTTCTTCAAGAACGGGACCGACGTTCTCCAGGCCCGCCAGCTCGTGCAGGAGCGCCTCGCCCAGGCCGCCCCCACGCTTCCCACCTGGTGCACGCCCCCGGCGCTGTATCCGATCGTGTCGGCGACCTCGCGGGTGATCCAGATCGGGCTGTCGTCCCAGAGCCTCGACCGGCTCGACCTCTCGCTCGTCGGCCAGTACACGATCCGCCAGCGATTGCTCGACGTCCCCGGCGTGGCCAACGTCGCCATCTGGGGCGAGCAGCGCAAGGAGGTGCAGGTACAGGAGCAGTCCGACCAGCTGCGCCGCTACAAGGTCCCGCTCAACGCGCTGCTCGACACGACAGCCAACGCGGTCGACGCCGGCGGCCTGAAGTTCACCTCCGGAGCGAAGATCGGGACCGGCGGGTGGATCGAGACACCGAATCAGCGGCTCGGCATCCGCAACGTGCAGGTGATCACGACACCGGAGCAGCTCGCCCAGGTGCCACTCGTACGCCGCGGCTCCCGGATCCTGACGATCGGCGACGTCGCGCGCGTGCGCTGGGACCACCCGCCGCTGATCGGCAACGCCGTCGTCAACGGCGGGCCCGGTCTGATGCTGGTGGTCGAGAAGTTCCCCGGCGCCAACACGCTCGACGTCACCAACGGGGTCGACCGCGCGCTGGCCGCCCTGCGCCCGGGCCTGCGCGGGATCACGATCGACTCGGACATCTTCCGCCAGGCGACTTTCATCCACACCGCGATCAGCAACTTGGGATTCGCCGTGGTGCTGGGCTGTGTCCTGGTCGTGTTCGTGCTGCTCGCGTTCCTGTTCGAATGGCGCGCGGCCTTTGTGAGTCTGCTGGCGATCCCACTCTCGCTGTGCGCCGCGGGCATCGTGCTCGACGCCGAGGGAACGACGATCAACACGATGGTGCTGGCCGGCTTCGCGGTGGCGGTCGGCGTCGTCGTGGACGACGCCATCATCGACATGGAGAACATCGTCCGGCGGCTGCGCCTATGGCGGGCCGGGGGGCGGCGCACGACACCGTTTCACCTCCTGCTGGCCTCGTCGCTGGAGGTCCGCACGGCGATCCTGTACGCCACGCTGATCAACATCGTCGCCGTCCTGCCCGTGGTGTTCGTGGGTGGCCTGACCGGTTCGTTCTTCCAGCCCCTCGCGCTGTCCTACGGGCTCGCCGTGCTCGCCTCGATGCTCGTGGCCCTGACCGTGACCCCGGCGCTGGCCATGATCCTCCTCCCCAGCGCGACCCTGAAGCCCCAGGATCCGCCCCTGATCCACCGCCTGAAGCGTTTCTACAGGCGCCTGCTCACGCCGGTGCTGCGGCGTTCGCGCTGGACGCTGGCCGCCGTGCCGGTGGCGATCGTCACCGGCCTGCTGATCCTCCCGAACCTGGGCCAGGATCTCTTCCCGTCGTTCAAGGAGCACGAGTTCCTGATGCACTTCGACACCAAGCCGGGCACGTCGTTGACCGAGATGACCCGGGTCGTCGGACGCCTGCAGAAGAAGCTGCTGGCCGTGCCCGGTGTGACCCACGTCGGCGCACACATCGGGCAGGCGCTGCTCGGCGAGGAGATCGCCGGGCCCGAGTTCTCCGAGCAGTGGATCAGCTTGTCGCCGAACGCCGACCTGGACTCGACCCTCAAACGGGTGCGCGAGGTCGGCCAGTCCTTCCCGGGCACCTTCCTCGACGTCACGACCTACCTGCACGAAAGGATCGACGAGACGATCTCCAACAGCAGTGAGGACGTCGTGCTGCGAATCCTGGGGCCCGACTTCGGCACCCTGCAGGCCAGCTCCCGCGCCATCACACGTGCGCTGACCGGCGTTCCCGGGCTGGTCGACGTCCACCCGCAGGCGCAGGGCTTCATTCCGCAGATCCAGGAGACCGTCGTGGCCTCGACCGCCCGCCGCTACGGACTCACGCCGGGCGAGGTGAGGCGCGCGGCGGCGGCCATCTTCGGCAGCCAGGAGGGGGGCGAGATCGACGTCGACGGGCGCATCTACACCGTCTCGGTCTACAGCCCGCCCGGCGCGCGCCAGAGCCTCAGCGACGTGAGCCGTCAGCTGATCGATACGCCCGGAGGTGGCCACGTGGCGCTCGGCAAGGTGGCCAAACTGCAGGTCAACTCGACCCCCAGCGACATCACGCGCGAGAACGGCTCCAACTACATCGACGTCGAGGCCAACATCGGCGGCGGAAACCAGTCCACCGTGACCAACGCCGTCCGCACGCGTCTGGCCCGGATTCACCTCCCCACCGGCTATCGCGTCGAGGTGCTGGGCGAGGCGGCCGAGCGTGCAGCGGCTCAGACCCATCTGCTCGATATGGGCATCGCCGCCGCGATCGCGATCCTCTTCCTGCTCCAGGCGGCATTTGCCAGCGTGCGCCTGGCCACGCTGATGTTCCTCACCCTGCCGGTCGCGCTGGTCGGCGGCGTGGTGGCGGCCTGGGCTGCGGTGGGCACGATCTCGCTCGGCGCGCTGGTCGGCTTCTTCGCGGTGCTGGGCATCGCCGCGCGCAACGGCATCCTGATGATCAGCCACCTTCAGCATCTCGAGCACCAGGAGGGCGAGGAGTTCGGGCCCGCACTGATCGTGCGCGGGGCCAGCGAGCGGCTCTCGCCGATCCTCATGACCGCCTTCGCCACCGGACTCGCGCTCGTGCCCCTGGTCATCTTCGGCGATCGGCCCGGACAGGAGATCGAGAACCCGATGGCGATCGTGATCCTCGGCGGCCTGCTCACCTCGACGCTGATGAACCTCTTCGTGCTGCCGGCGCTCTATCTGCGCTTCGGCGGTCCGAGCGGGAGCGGCCAGCGCGACTGGCGCAACGAGGGCCTGTTCAGGAACATGCCGGCGATCTCCGCGCGCGCCCGTGAGCGGCGCGCGCGTGTCACCGTGCTCAGGGACCGGACCTCGGAGTCCTGAGCGGTGAGCAGCCCACGCCGACTCACGCCGGCGGTGGCCAGTCAAAACGATCCGATCAGCCCACGACCACGGCATCTCCGCCCCGGACCCGCCCGGGCTCGAGCACCCGCCCGTACACCCCGAAGGGCAGCGGCTCGGTGGTGTCCTGCAGAGCCCGGTAGGAGCGCAGCAACTCGAGCGTCGGCAGGTCGATCACGCCGCTGTCGGGGTCGCGTGAGGTGACCAGGCAGCGCCCGACGTGACCTTCGAAGCTCACCAGCGCGTCCCCGATCCGGACCGCGCCACCCACCCAGCCGTCCTCCTGGTGGGGCCGCGTGCCCGACACCTCGATCAGCATCCGGAAGCGCCGCGCGTCGATCGCCTCCAAGCCGGCCACCTCGGCCAGCCCGGCCAACGAGGCGCGGGAGATGAGCGAGATCGTCCCGCGCGAGCCGCGGTCGACCGCACCCCCCTGGCGATCGGGCTCCATCAGCACCAACTTCTGTCCGGCGTGATCCGACAGCGCCGGCGCGAACGGTCCGAGCACGGGCGCGGCGAGGATCGTCTGGGAGAAGAAGCCCACCTCGGTCCGAGGCCCTAGCTCCACCGGACCGGCGAGGACGCGGCCGTCCGGGAACCGCAGTGTGAGCACTCGCTCCGCCTCCTCGTAGTCCGCGACCAACGTGCACAGCTCACCCAGCTGCTTGCCGTTGACCATCCGCCCGCGGGCGTCGGCGACGAAGAAGCGCCGGTCCTCGCGCGCGCCGTGCGGGCCGAGCAGGAGCTCGTCACGGGGACGAAGGCGGAATCCCTTGATCGCCGTCGTGGCGAGCGCAGCGACGCGTATGCCATCGTGGCTCATGCCGCGCAGGGTGGCAGACCGGGGCTAGCGGGCGATCGTCAGATCGGGAAAGACGTCCAGCCACACGCGCCGGCCCGCGGCGTCGAAGTAGCCCCGCGTGTCGCGATCGGGCACGGTCTGGGGCAGGCCGCTGAGTGACATCCAGGCCCGCGGCCGCACCACCCGGCCGCTGGCGAGCCTGACCGCCACCGCGGGCTTGGGCGCGGCGATGAAGGTGAGCTGGGTGTTGCACTTCACCTCGGGGCCGCCGAGCGGATCGCGCGAAAGCGTGCCGTCACCGAGCACATATCGTCCGCGGACGATCGTCTCGGGGCGACCGCCCTGGCGGTCGAGCAACGGCACGAGGCCGGCCCCCACGATGTCCGCCGTCTGGGCCGAGGCCGCCTCCGAGTCGTCCGAGTGCCCGCAGCCGAAGCGGTCGCGGTCGGGGGGATTGAGGTTGCTCGGCGTCGGCACGCCGACGGCGTTGCCGGTTGGGAAGATGTAGCCCACCATGTCCTCGGCCAGACCGTCGATGAACCGGAACGGCGCGTGCATGTGCGGGATCAGCCAGGGCGGCAGCGGATCGGAGCTGATCGGCATGTCCTGCGGGCCGAGGAAGCCCCGCAGGAACGTGAAGGGGAAGACCTCGCCGGGCAGCGAGATGAACTCTCCGTCGCCGATCCGGAACGCCGCCACCTGGGACCGCAGGGCCGTGCCGCTAGTCGTGCCATTGGCGGCCACCGGCATCGCCTGCGTGCAGTCCGCGTTGTAACCGGGCCGGTTGGCGAACACGCCGAGCGAGGAGCCGAAGGCGAACAGGGCGTTGCCCAGCGGCACGCAGATGTTGCTCCGTGCCCCCCAGAGCACCGCGGAGCGCGAGTTGTAGTAGGCCCCGGAGCGGAGCGCTCCGATCACCTGCGCGGCGATCTGCTCGCCGAACACGCGCGTCTCGCCCGTGTAGCCGATCGGGGTGTGCAGCGCTCCGGCGGTGTCGGTCTGCGCGCCGACCTTGAACAGCGTGCGGCAGCCGGCGGGGTGACTGGCGTCGATGAACTGCTGCGGGGTGCGCGAGATCTGCTGGGCGTAGACCTCGGGACTCTCGACCGATCCGACCGATCCGGCCATCTCGATGCCCACGCCGCCCAGACGCTGCTCGAGCGAGGAGCGGAAGAAGTGAATCCAGTCGCTGGAGACCCAGCGCTGCTGGGCGTCGAGCGCGGGTGTCCCGCCATTGAAGCCAAGCGTCTCGGCGTGCTGGCTCACGCTGGCCAGCGTGGCGATCGTCCGCCCGTGGAGATCCACGGCCTGAAGGACGGGGATGTGCTGGTCGTCGACGAACGGATAGGAGGACCAGCACTGCCTGACGTTCGCGGGCTCGAGCACCTCTGTGTACCGGACCGTCGCCGGCCGCATGGCCCGATACGCGCGCTCGATGGCCTGCACACTCCGGGCGACCATGTACTTCACCCAGTAGTTGTTGACGCCCGAGGTCAGCTGGGTCACACCGCCCAGCCCCAGGCTGTCGGGTGCTGACTCGTCGTGGGTGGCCGAGATGAAGATGTTCGAGAGGCGGTAACCGTCAGCCCGCACGCGGTCCCTGATCTGCTGCTGGTAGATGTTGAAGAAGCCCTCCTGGTCGACGACCTCGACGGCGATCGCTCCATGCCGTCCCGCGACCACCAGCGCCCGGGCGGTCACCGGATCGGCGATGTGATCGTAGAAGCGGGGTGTGTTGTCGCCGCCGCCGAGCAGGTTCCCGTCCCAGCGCCCGTTCCCGTTGCAGTCGGTGTACGGATCGCCGGGATCGAAATGGCCCGAACGCTGCAGGTCGACGTAGGGCTCCTCGAAGGCGAACAGGCGCGCGCCGTTGAAGGCCGCCGGGCTCTTGCAGTTGGCCGCGTCCCCGCCGGCCGCGTGGCCGGCCAGGGGCGGACTGAAATCCGTCACGGCGGCACCGACCCGGAAGCGCGCGGCCGGACCATGTACGTACGGTCCGCGAAAGCCGCCCGCGGGCGTGCGCGGCGCGCCGGCGATCGGCAGCGTGGCGGCCGCCGACGCGACGCCGGCGCCCAGCGAGATCGTCGCCAGCCCGGCACCCAACACCGCCCCGATCAGCGCGCGCTTGGAGGACATGCTGTGCGCACCATATACCTACCCGCACGAGCGCGTGCCCGTAACGGTTATGCTCGCGCGGTCGCATAGAGCAACGGGGTGAGGAGAGACCATGTCGGTCAAGTGTGCGGTGGCGGCGATTTGCTCGGTCTGCCTGCTCGGCCTGCTCGGCGCCGCATCGGTGGCCAGCGCCGACTTCCCGTATCTGCCCGCCACCGGGGGCAAGCCCACCGACCCTCGGACCTTCAAGCTTCCGCCCGGAGCCGTGCCGAGCGAATTCGCCGGCGCCGTCGACTGGAAGTTCGCGGCCACGCCTGAGCAGAGCACGCAGAGCAACGCGCTCATCAACGGGCGCCAGGACGAGCTGTGCGGCGTACGCGGCGCGAGCATCGTCGATTCGCTGCGCACGCAGCCCGTCGGCTGCCTGGCCGGCAAGCCGGTCAGCACGGCCTGGCAGGTGACCACCGGGCAGCCGCGGCGTGCTGATCGCCGTCCTCGACTCGGGCATCAAGTGGAACGACGCCCAGGCGATGACCGACCTGCGCGACAAGGTCCGGATCAACCAGGGCGAGCTCCCGGCGCCGCGCCACGACCTGGCCAACGCCCTGATCGTCCGGCGTCAACTGCGCGACGCTACGCGCTACGCCACCGGCGGCAACTACAACCCGCACGGCAACTACGACGTCAACCGCGACGGCGTGTTCAACGTGCTCGACTACGCGTGCGACTCGCGCGTCGCGACGGTTGTCGACGCGGCGGCCCGCGCGCCACGCGCTGCGCCACGGGCCGCCGGGGTGCTGACCCCCGAGGATCTGATCCTCGCCTTCACCGACGGCATCGACCACGACCACAACGGGTTCGCCAACGACATCGCGGGCTGGAACTTCGTCGACAACAACAACGACCCGTATCGACGACGTCCAGTACGGACACGGCACCGGCGAGGCGCGCGACTCAAACGCCGAGGCCAACAACGGCGGCGACGTCGGGACGTGCCCCAACTGCATGGTGCTGCCGCTGCGCGTCGGCGAGTCGTTCGTCGCCGACGCCAACCGCTTCGCGCAGGCCGCGCTGTACGCGACCGACAACGGCGCCGACGTGATCCAGGAGGCGCTCGGGTCGCTCAACGCCCGCTGTTCGCCCGCCAGGCGATCGAGTACGCGTACAACCACGGCGTGACGGTGATCGCCTCGGCGGCCGACGAGGCGGCGGAGCACCACAACCCGCCGGGCTCGCTGCCGCGACACGATCGTCGTCAACTCGGTCGACCGAAGTACGAGTCGCTGACCACGTCTCGCACGCCGTCGTACCTGCAGCTCAACGGCTGCACGAACTTCGGGACGCGGATCACGCTCGTCGGTCCCGAGCAGCTCGTGCTCCTCCGAGGCGACCGGCAAGAGCGCCGGCGTCGCCGGACTGATCTACAGCGCGGCGCGAGAACGCGGTCGCCGCCGGCACGCTGACGCCCGAGCGGCCGACTGCCGCCGCGTGGACGGGTCGCGTGCGTGATCACGGCCAACGAGGTCCGCCAGCTGATGGCCTCGGGCGACGTCGGCAGCGCGCGCCGGCCGACGCCGGACACGGCCAGGCCGACGACGTCAACTTCGCCGCCTCAGCCCGAGTCCTCGTGCGCGCCGCGCGCCGACGCCATCGTGCACCGACCCCAATCGCCAGACGACGTTCGCGCCCGACCAGAACGGCGGCGTGGTCGGGCCCGCTGCCCCACAGCCACGCGCTACCGCGCGCGCAAGGGCTTCGACGAGTTCTACGGCTACGGGCGGCTCGAACGCCGACAAGGCGGTCACCGCCGCCGCGGCCGGCACGATCCCGCCCGAGGCGGAGATCACCGCGCCGGACTGGTTCACCGCAGGTCGACCCGGCGCGCGCGACCGTCGCGGTGCACGGCTACGTCAACGCGCGCGTGCCGCTACCGCTGCCGGTCGACGTCGCGCCCGGCGGCCGAGCCGAACAACGCGCGCCGACTTCCATCGCCGTCGCCTCGAGCTGGTGCGACGGCACCACGCGTCCACAACGCGCCGCATTCGGCGGCGTGCTCGGCGATCATCGACCTGCCGGCACTGAGGGCGCTGTTCCCGCGCACGGGCATTTCACCGGCAACGCCGGGCACGCCCAGGACTCGAACGGGCGCCCCAACACGCTGCCGTACGCGTTCACGGTCCGGGTCGCTGGTGACGCACCGCCGTCGGCACGCCGATGAGCGGCGAGGATCGTCGCCAGCTGTTCCTGCACCGCGACCGCGACATGCTGCCGGGCTTCCCGATCGAGCTCCAGCACCGACGGCGACTCCTCGCCCGCTGCTGCGTCGACCTCGACGGCGACAACCGCAACGAGCTGATCGTCGCCACGTCCGACGGCTCGTGCACGCCTTCCGCGGCCGAACGGCTCGGAGCTGCCGGGCTGGCCCGTGCACACCGACCCGCTGCCGCTGCACGCTCGGCGAGCGCGCCTACGTCACGGCGGCGACGGGCTCGCGTCGCCACTACGCGCGCAGTGCTCGGCGCGCTGGCCGCCGGCGATCTGTTCGGCGACGGCCGCGTCGAGGTCGTCGCCGACGACAACCAGGGCAACGTCTACGCCTGGGACCAGCACGGTCAGCTCGTCTTCCACGCAGCAGTCGAACCCGCGCTTCTCGGGCGCTCCGCTGCACGCCGTTCCACACCGTGCGCCAGGGCGTCCGCGACCGCACCGAGCGCGGCTTCCTGTGCTCCCCGGTCCTGGCCTCCCTCGACGGCCACGGGCTGGACGTGATCGCCGCCGGTGAGGACCGCCACGTCTACGCGTGGCACGCCGAGCGGACGCGCCGGTGCGCCGGCTTCCCGGTGCTCGTCGCCGACCCCGACAAGGTGGCCGCGGTCGATCCGATCACCGGCCACCTGACGTTCAACGCAACGTCGACGCCGAACCCGGGACTCGACGAGGACCAGGGCAAGATCATCGACACGCCCGCGGTGGCCGACATCGAACGGACCGCGGCAGCCGCCGTCGATCATCGTCGGCACCAACGAGGAGTACCCGGTCAACGTCGGCGACGAGGGCGCGGTCAACATCAGCCCGACGAACTCACTGCTCGACCTCGGCGCTCGGCAAGGCCGGCGGTGCTGAAGTTCGCCAACGGACGCGTGTATGCGATCAAGTCGACGGCGGCACCTTCGCGGCCATGCCGTTCCTGCCCGGCTGGCCGGTCAAGATCGGGATCATCGACGCCGGGCTGCTGCCCGACGTCGGGGAGGGGATCAACGGCTCGCCGGTCGTCGCGCCGCTCGCGCTGCCCCAGCGGCGGCACCGGGATGAAGATCGGCGTCACCCCCGACGCCGGCCCGGCGTACATCCTCAACCCGGACGGCAGCTCGTGCTACGGCAAGTCCGGCGGCCAGGACAACACGCTCGACACCGACTTCGCCGCCGGCTCCAGGCAGGTACGACACGCCGACCTTCGCCGCGGTCGGGCTATCCGGCCTTCGGCACGCTTCGACGGGCACACGATCGACTTCTTCGCCCCCACGACCGGACTGTTCGCGCGCGCTCGACGTGGCAGCTCAACGAGTACCAGGGCGGCCAGGACTTCATCGGTGCGTGGAACCCGGCCACCGGCCGGCAGTTCCGCCGGGCTACCCGCGCCGAGTCAACGACCTGCAGTTCCTCACCGGTCCGGTCGTCGGCAACGATCCTGCGGCGGCACGGGACAGCAGGTGATCGGCGGCACCTCGTCGCATGGACCTGGCTGCGTTCGACGCCTCGGGCGCGCCGGCGAGCGCGGCGTGGCCGAAGCTGACCGGCGACTGGACGATCGCCGACTCCGACGCTCGGCTCGTTCGGCACACTCGACACCGCGCGCCGCGGCGCACAAGGACGTCGTCTCGATCACCCGCTCGGGCGTCGCTGTCGCGTGTACTCGACGCCCGGCGCCGGCCTGCTCGCCGAGCTCGTCGCCGCGCTTCCACCACGACGACGCCAACTCCGGCGACTACACGCGCGACGCCGTGACGCCGGGACGGCCGTTCCACGCCTTCGTCACAAGGGGGGTGTTGTCGTTCGCGACCCCGGGCGGGGATCTCATGTGCGGCGTCGCGTCCGCCTACCAGGTGGTCACCGCGGCGCAGCCGATCACGCCACAGAACTTCGCCACGGCGCGGCGCCTCACCGGTGCCCCACCACCGGTGGCGGCGGGTCATCGCCAGTCCTTCCGGCTGCCCGCCGGGACGCTGCGCTATGTGGCCATCCGGGCCGTGAACGCCGCCGGCAACCTCGGACTCCCGATGACCGTCGATCTCGGCCCGCCGCGGCCCCGCCGGACCACGCGGCACCAGGCGATCACGCGGCACCGGGCGATCAGGCGGCAGCGCTGAGCTCGCTCACAGCCGGTCCCGCAGATAGAGGGCGTTGCGCACGGCAAAGCCCTCCCAGTCGTTGTTGAGATAGACGAACTCATCGCCGTCGGCGCGCCAGCGACGCAGTCGCCTGACCCACGTGTCGAGCTCGCGCTGCGAGTAGTTGCCGCGGCGCCCCCGCGCCCCATAGTGAAGGCGCACGTAGCGCCAGCCGGCGGTGGCCTCGCGAGCCTGGAACGGGCGCTCGGGGTGATCGGCGATGACCAGCGCCACATCGTGCGCGCGGAGGATCTCGTAGACGTCGCCGACGAACCAGCTGGCGTGGCGAAATTCGAACGCGTGGCGCCCGGACGGCAGCTGCGCGAGGGCGCTCGTCAGGCGCTCGTCGTCGCGGTGGAAGGTCTCGGGCAGCTGCCATAGGACAGGCCCGAGCTTGCCGGCCTCGGTCAGTGGCTCGATGCGCTCGTACAAGCGCTCGAGCCCCGCTCCCAGCTCGCGCAGCCGCTTGACGTGGGTCAGGTAGCGACTCGCCTTGACGGCGAACTCGAAGCCCTCGCCCACCTGCTCCGCCCAGTGCGCCACCGTGTCGCGCTTGGGCAGCCGGTAGAAGGTCGAGTTCACCTCGACCGTGTCGAACTCCTCGGCGTAGCGGGGCAACCAGCAGCGGATGGGCAGCTCGGGCGCATACAGAACGCCCCGCCAATCCCGGTAGGACCAGCCCGAGCAGCCGACCCTGACGCGGCCGTGGCCTCGGGCGCCGGCACCCCGGCGTCCGAGGCCGAGCTCGTCCTGGCTAGAGACCGGTCGACGCGCCCGAGCTGACGGGCGAGTCGGCGGAGCCTGAGCCATTGGTCGAGCCCGCGGCGCTCGCATTCTGATCACCGGCGGCGTTGATCCCGTCGGCCACGCGCTGACCGAGGTCCCGATCCACGTTGGTCCAATACTCGATCACCCGCGTCTGGATCTCGGGGGTCACCGCGTTGGTCGCGTGCCCCACGATGTTCGACGCCAGATGCTCACGGTCGGTCTCGGAGAGCACCTCGCGGTAGAGCACGCCGGGCTGGCCGAAGTCGTCGTCATCCCGTCGCGGCGTGTAGGCGTGACGGACCATCTCGGCGCCCTCCACGCCCCAGACCGTGTCCATGAAGCTCGGGTCGGCCTTCGGGCCGCCGTAGCTGTTGGGCGCATACACCGGCTGGTTGCCGTTGTGCCGGTACCGCATCGCGCCGTCCTTGTTGTAGCTGTTGACCTCGGAGCGCGGCTGGTTGATCGGCAACTGCAAATAGTTGGTCCCGATCCGGTGGCGATGCGTGTCGGGGTAGCTGAACAGTCGCCCGAGCAGCATCTTGTCGGGGCTCGGGCCGATCCCGCGCACCATGTTGGCGGGCTCGAACGCCGCCTGCTCGACCTCGGCGAAGTAGTTCTCCGGGTTGCGGTCGAGCGACCAGCCGCCCGATCGTGATCGGCGGATAGTCGCCGTGCGGCCAGACCTTGGTCAGATCGAACGGGTTGAAGCGGTAGTCCGCGGCGTCCGCGAACGGCATGATCTGCATCTCCAGGCGCCACTCAGGCGCGTCGCCGCTGGCGATCGAGTCGAACAGGTCGCGCAGGTGGAAGTCGGGCTCCTCGGCGACCATCTCCTTGGCCTCGGCGTCGGTGAAGTTCTCGATGCCCTGGTCGGTCTTGAAGTGGTACTTGACCCAGAACCTCTCGCCGCCCTCGTTCTCCCACAGGAAGGTGTGGCTGCCGTAGCCGTTCATGTGGCGCCAGGTCCGCGGCGTGCCGCGGTCGGACATCAGGAAGGTCACCTGGTGCGCGGACTCGGGCGAAAGCGTCCAGAAGTCCCACTGCATGTCGTTGCTGCGCAGGTTGGTGTCGGGCATGCGCTTCTGCGAGTGGATGAAGTCCTGGAACTTCGACGGGTCGCGGACGAAGAAGATCGGCGTGTTGTTGCCGACCAGGTCGTAGTTGCCCTCCTCGGTGTAGAACTTGATCGCGAAGCCGCGCGGGTCGCGCACCGTATCGGCGCTGCCCAGCTCACCGGCCACCGTCGAGAAGCGCAGGAACACCGGCGTCTTCTTGCCGACCGCGGACAGGAAGTCCGCCTTGCAGTACGGAGTGACGTCCTCGGTGACTTCGAAGAAGCCATGAGCGCCGCCGCCCTTGGCGTGCACGACGCGCTCTGGCACCCGCTCGCGGTTGAACTGGGCCATCTTCTGTATGACGTAGTGATCCTGGAGCAGGATCGGACCATCCGGGCCGACCGTCAGCGAATGCTCGTCGCTGGACGCCGGGATGCCCGCGTCGGTGGTGGTACGGCGTGGCTCGTTGTCGCTCATTGAGCTGCTCCTTGATTCCTTGGCGGTGTCTACTGGAATGGTGCCCTGAAGATTGAGTGTCGGAACCTAGCTGGTTCTAGCGCCCGAGCGTCCGCAGAAACTCGTGTGCGCGTCCGGGGAGTGGTGAGATCAGCTCGCGTACCTGGGAGAGGCCCGCTCTGAGCTCGGGATCGCCGACCTCGACCGGCAGCATCGAATCCTGCAGCGCCGAGATCGTCTCATCGGCCGAGCGCAGCGCCTCGGCGGCCTGAGCGATCGAATCCTTGGCGGCGCTGGGACGGCCCTGGACGGCTTCCGGCACCGTTGCGGCGGGCAGCTCGTACCTCGCCGCAAACTCCGACAGCGTGCGCTTGACGCGGCCGTAGGCGGCCTGGACAGGGCGAAATAACTCCTCCTCGAGCCGATCGGCCGAGTGGTCGTCGAGGTTCTCGTAGGCCTCGCCCAGCACGGCCAGCGCCACACCGATCTGGCCCGCACCGCTCGCCAGATCATCGAGCAACCGCCCTCTTGCCTCGGCGTTGGTGTAGGCCATCGGACGGGATTCTGACACCGACGCGCCGAAGCCACCAGGCACTTTCGGCGCGCCGGGCGGCCAGAGCACTCCGGCCCATGCATGATGATGTGGGCATGCTCGGCCCGAGGGCGATTCGACGACCCAGCCGCCGCCCGCGGCCGCGGCCTAACCCGTGATCGCAGTCATCGGCGGCCTGGGTGCCGCCGTGGCCTGGGCCGCCTCGACGCTCTGCTCCTCGCGCTCGAGCCGGTTGATCGAGCCAGCCTCCGTGGTGGCCTGGGTCATGATCGTGGGGCTCGTGATCACGCTCCCGGTGGCCGCGATCGAGGGCGTCCCGGCTGGGCTCAAGGGCTCCTCGGGCGCTTGGCTCGTGGCCTCCGGCGTGGGCAACGTCGCCGGTCTAGCCCTGACCTATCGGGCGCTGCGAATTGCGCACGTGTCGCTGATCGCGCCGCTCGTCTCCACCGAGGGCGCGGTGGCCGCGGTGATCGCGCTGGCCGCCGGCGAGACCCTCCCACCACTGACCGCCGCGATGCTCGTGGTCATCGCCGCGGGAATCTTCATGGCCGCGGTCTCCCGCTCGCCCCCGACGCAGGCCCACCTCGCCGGCAGCTCACGGGCGCTGCTGATCGCCGGCCTGGCCGCTCTCTGCTTCGGGTTCGGGCTCTACTCGACCGCCCGTGCCGGTTCCGAGCTGCCCTCGGCCTGGGTCGTGCTCTCGCCGCGCGCGATCGGCGTCCTCGGACTCGCCCTCCCGCTCGCCGCTCGCGGAGCGCTCCGGCTGACGCGCCGCGCCGTGCCGCTGGTCGTCGTCTCGGGAATCGCCGAGGTGCTGGGCTTCTATTCGTACACCGCGGGCTCGCGCCACGGAATCGCCGTAGCCGCCGTGCTGTCATCTCAGTTCGCGGCACTGGCCGCCCTCGGCGGGTATCTCTGGTTCAACGAGCGGCTCGCGCGCCTGCAGCTTGCGGGGGTGCTCACCGTGCTGGCCGGCGTCGCCGTGCTCAGCGCGTCCCAGGCCTGAGCGGACAGAATGTCGACGATCATCTCTCGCCGTCCAGCACCATCCGCGGCCCTGCGCACCGCCCGCGCCCAGCTCGCGCGACCGCAGGCGCCGCTCGTGGCCCTGATCGTGTTGGTCGCCCTGTCCGGCTTCGCCCGGGTCCTCGACCTCGGCCGGCCGTGTTCGGCTCCGTGCCGGGGCGGCACGAGCCACCTGCTCATCTTCGACGAGAGCTACTACGTCAACGCCGCGCGCGTGATCGACCACATCAGGCCCCCGGCCGGCTCGACCTATCACGCCGCGCCGCTGGGCAAGGATCCGAACGCCGAGCACCCGCAGCTCGCCAAGCTGGTGATCGCAGCCGGGATCAAGCTGCTCGGCGACAACCCCTGGGGATGGCGCATCGGCAGCGTGCTCTTCGGCCTCGGGGCGCTGGTCGCGCTCTTCCTCCTGGTGCGCGCCGCCGGGGGTGGACGCTGGCTCGCCGTGGGAGCGGCTTCTGTGATGGCCGTCGACAACCTGGCGCTTGTGCACGGTCGCATCGCCACACTCGACATCTACGCCGTCTGCCTGATGCTTGTTGCCGCGACCTTGTACCTGAGATCACATCCGCTGGCGGCCGGAATCGCCCTGGGGATCGGCGGTGCCATGAAGCTCGTCGCGCTCTACCTCGTCGTCGCGCTGATCCTCTTCGAGGCGTTCCGGCTGCTGCGCGCGTGGCGGCGCGGAGGCGGCGGTGGGGATCCGCCGTTGCGCGGCGTGATCGCTGTGGCCATCTTCACCGCCACCACGGCGATCACGCTGGTGATGCTCGTATTCCTGATCGATCTGCTCGTCCCGGCCTACGACACGGGCACGCGGATCACCTACGCGGGCGATCCGTTCAGTCACCTCTCACACATGGTCAACTACGCCCTCAGCCTGCACTCGACGCCCGGCGCCGTCGGGGCCTCATCCTCACCGTGGCAGTGGCTCCTCAACGAGAAGGCGTTTGACTACGCCCGTGTGGCGGTCAACTCGTTTTCAGGCGGAACGATCGTCTCCACGCACGAACTCATCCGCTTCCAGGGTGCGGTCAATCCGTTCATCATCTTCCTCGCCGTGCCGGCCCTCTTTGCGGGCATGTTCGCGGCCTGGCGTGAGAACGATGACCTCTCGGCGCTCGCCGCGGCCTGGGTGGTGGGCACCTTCGGCGTGTTCGTCGTGCAGGCCGATCTCCTACACCGCGTCTCCTACATCTACTACATCCTCGTCGTGCTGCCCGGCATCTACATCCTGCTGGCCCGGTGGTTCTCGCGCGCGGGAATGCCCGTCGCCGCCACGGTCGGCTGGGCGGTGGTGCTGATCTTCGGTTTCGCCCACCTCTACCCGATCCGCTCGTTCTGATCGGCCCGTTGACTTGCCGTGCCGCACTGCGCCGAGCGTCGCAGCGATGAATGTCGGTGCCGATCGCGGTTCTACTCTCGAAGAACCGGATCCCCGTCGAACGAGAGTCTGAGGTAGACGCCACATGACCGCCGAGCAGAACCCCGACCGATCGCGCTGGCTGGCGCTGTACGTCCTGTGCACGGGGATGCTGATGATCGTGCTCGACGCGACGATCGTCAACGTCGCGCTGCCGTCCATTCAGCGTGACCTCGGCTTCTCGCAGAACAACCTGGCCTGGGTGGTCAATGCGTACCTGATCGCCTTCGGAGGGCTGCTCCTGCTCGCCGGCCGGATCGGCGATCTCGTCGGCCAGCGGCGCATCTTCCTGATCGGGCTGGCCGGCTTCACCGCCGCCTCACTGCTGTGCGCGATCGCGGACAGCCAGGAGCTGCTGATCGGCGCTCGCTTCGTGCAGGGCATCGCCGGAGCCATGACCTCGGCCGTTATCCTCGGCATGATCGTGACGATGTTCCCCGAGCCGCGGGAGCAGGCCAAGGCGATCGGGGTCTACGGCTTCGTCGCCTCGGCCGGGGGCTCGATCGGGCTGCTGGCCGGCGGCGCGCTCACCCAGGCCATCAACTGGCATTGGATCTTCTTCATCAACGTCCCGATCGGGATCGCCACGGGTTATCTCGCCGTCCGCCTGATCGAGCATCACCGGGGCGTCGGGTTGAACGCCGGCGCCGACGTCCTCGGGGCTGCGCTGCTCACCGGCGGCCTGATGCTCGGCGTCTACACGATCCTGCAGGTCGGCAACGCCGGCTGGGGATCCGCCCGGACGCTCGGCCTCGGTGGCGCTTCGCTGGCGCTCGTGGCCGCCTTCATCGTGCGCCAGGCCCGGATCCCCAACCCGCTGATGCCCCTGCGGCTGTTCCGCTCGCGCAACGTGGCCGGCGCCAACGTGGTCCAGGCCCTGCTGGTCGTCGGAATGTTTGGGATGTTCTTCCTCGGCGCCCTCTACCTGCAGCGGATCCTCGGTTACGACGCGCTCGAGGTGGGGTTGGCCTTCCTGCCGGCGACGCTCGTCATGGGCGCGATGTCGCTGCGCTTCTCCGGCCCGCTGAGTGCCCGTTACGGCGCGCGCCGCGCGCTGGCGGCCAGTCTGGTCTCGATCGGCGCCGGGTTGCTGCTGTTCGCGCGCTCCCCTGTCCACGGGACCTACCTGACGGACGTCATGCCGCCGATGCTGCTGATCGGCTTCGGCGCCGGGCTGGGCTTCCCCTCGCTGGTCGCGCTCGCCATGTCGGGCGCCACGCCGAGCGACTCCGGACTCGCCTCAGGGCTCGTCAACACCTCGGTCCAGGTCGGCGGCGCAATCGGCCTCGCTGTGCTGGCCACGCTCGCCACCGAGCGCAGCAAGCACCTGGTGGCCCACGGCGCCACGAACGCCTCGGCGCTCAACTCGGGCTATCACCTGGCCTACATCATCGGGGCCGGATTGGTACTGGCCGCGCTGGCCGTCGTCGGGCTGGTGTTGCGGAGCACGCCCGCGCCGGCCCGGGCACGCCAGACCGGCGCGTTGGCGACCGAGCCGCTCTATTCGGACGCGGCGTAGCCAGGCCGCGCTAGCGCGGCGCTCCGGCGACCCGCGCGCGATCGCCGCCCGCGGCCGTCGCGCTGAGACCGAAGGCATCGGCGATCAGTCCATACGAGCGCCGCCGGGCCTCGTGATCGTGCGTGATCGTGACGAGCATCACCTCGCCGGCACCGTAATCGCGGGCCACCGCCTCGAGGCCCGCCCTCACGGTGTCCGGATCGCCGATGATCGCCCGCCGGCGGCGCTGCCCGGGGTCCGCGCTCTCGGGCTGCGAGGCCAGGAAACGGACCGCCGTCTCAACCGGCGGCACCGGAATCAGCCGACCCTGGTTCAGCAGTCTCAGGGTCATGCGGCTGCTCGAGGCCAGGCGGTCAGCCTCCTCCTGCGTCTCGGCGCAGATTGCCCAGGTGGCGATCGCGAGCGTGGGGTTGGGCAGCTCAGCCGTCGCACGGAACTCGCGCCGGTAGAGGTCGGCGATCTCAGCGCCGTTGGCGTTGATGAAGTCGGCAAACGAGTAACGCAGCCCGAGCTGCCCGGCCCAGACGGCGCTCTGCGGCGAGGAACCCAGCAACCATGGCTCCGGTCGCTCGGGCAGGCCCGGGAGGGTCGCCGCGAGACGGCTGAAGGGGTGCTCGGCCGCGAGGTCGCCGTTCAGATACCCGAGCAGCTCGGTGAGCTGTTCGATGAAATCGTCCGGGGACGCCGAGCGGCGGTCACGCTGCAGGGCGAACATGGTCATCGGGTCGGTGCCCGGGGCGCGGCCGAGTCCCAGGTCGATGCGGCCGGGAAACAACCCGCTGAGCGCGCTGAACGTCTCGGCCACCTTTAGCGGGCTGTAGTGTGGCAGCATCACGCCACCGCTACCCACGCGGATGCTCGAGGTGGTGGCCGCCACCGCGCCGACGAGCGCCTCCGGCGCGGCGCTGGCCAGCCCCGGCGTGCCGTGATGCTCGGCGATCCAATAGCGGTGGTATCCGAGCCGCTCGGCGTGCGCCGCCAGATCGACCGAGTTGCGCAGCGCGTCGGCGCCTGTAAACCCCTCGGGAATCGGCGACTGGTCAAGCACGCTCAGGCGAAAGCTCACCCATCCGATTCTGACAGGGCCGCTGCGGCCCCGGCCCGGCCACTCGGTAGGAAACCGCAATCGGATTCGGTTCTCGTACGGATGGCCGCGCCTCCGGACGACGCTAGCGTCGATGTGGAAACAGGCGAGTGATAGGAGTGGTGGGCCGTGTTCGGCAGCGTGCTGGTGGGAATCGATGGACGGTCCGGCGGACGTGACGCGATCGCCCTGGCCAGAGCGCTCGCCGATCCGGACCCCAGCGTGACGCTGGTCCACGTCTACGGAGACGCCTGGACGCTCGGGCGAGGTGGCGCGTTGCTGCTCGCCATCGAGCGCGCCGAATCCGAGCAGATGCTGGACCGCGAGCGCCGGGCGGCGAGCGTCGAGGCCGAGCTCCTCAGCAGCCCGGCGGCCGGCGTCGGCCGCGCTCTGCACGAGCTCGCCGAACACCGCGGCGCCGACCTGCTGGTGATCGGTTCATGCCGGCACGGACGCATGGGCCGGACGCTGATGGGTGATGACACCCGGGCCTCCCTGAACGGCGCTCCGTGCGCGGTGGCGATCGCCCCGCGCGGCTACGAGCAGCGAGCCACGTCGATACGAACCATCGGCGTGGGCCACGACGGCGGCCCGCAGAGCGAGCTGGCTCTCGCCGCTGCCCGTGGGCTCGCGCCGCGGCTCGCTGCGACAATCCGCGTCCTCTCGGTGGCGACGTCCGGCGAACCGAGCGAGGAGCTCACGCACTTCAGCGAGAGTCTCGACCTGCTGATCGTCGGCTCCCTGGGCAAGGGACCACTGGGACGGGTGTCCAACGGCAGCACGTCCAACTACCTCGAGCGCCGGGCCCGCTGCCCGCTCCTGGTCGTCCCCCGCGGCACGGCCGGGACCGCGGACGACCCCTCGTTGACCGAGGACACGCGGCACCCGGTCGGGACCTCGTCCTGAGTGCCGGCATGAGCGCACACGAACGTGAGCGCCTGCGAGTGCTGATCGCCGGCGGTGGGGTCGCGGCCGTCGAGGCCCTGCTGGCCCTGCGGGCGCTGGCCGGACCGCGCGTGGAGGTCACCCTGCTCTCACCCGAGCAGGGGTTCCTGTATCGCCCGGTCACTGTCGCCGAGGCCTTCGAACGTGGCGAGGCGCGCACCTATTCGCTGGCCGACATCGTGGCTGACCAGGGACACGGCGCCTTGGTCTGGGACTCCCTGACCGAGGTGGACGCCGAGAACGGCGTGGGCATCACCGCGTCCGGAAAGCAGCTGCCGTTCGACGCCCTGGTGATCGCCACCGGGGCCCGGGCGCACGAAGCGTTTCCCGGCGCGCTGACCTTCAGGGGCCGTCCCGATGTGCCAGCGCTGCGCGCCATGCTGGACGACCTGGCCACAGGCCGCGCTCACTCCATCGCGCTCGCCCTCCCCTCCGAGCGGATCTGGCCACTGCCGATCTACGAGCTCGCGCTGATGACGGCGGCGCACCTGCGCGAACACGCCGCCCACCCGGTCCGGGTCACGCTCGTGACCCCCGAGGAGGCGCCGCTCGAGATGTTCGGGCCCACGGCGTCGCGCGCCATCGCGCCGCTGCTCGCCGCGCGAGGCATCACCGTGCGGACCTCGTCGCTTCCGGCCCGCTTGAACGGCCGGACGCTGATGCTGGTCGGCGGCGGCTCGATCCCCGCCGACCGCGTCCTGACCCTGCCCGTCCTCGAGGGACCCGCAATCGCCGGATTGCCGAGCGACGGACACGGCTTCATCCCGGTCGATGCGCACGGCCGCGTGGCCGGAGCAGCGGGCGTCTACGCCGTCGGCGACGTCACGTCATTCCCGCTCAAGCAGGGAGGCCTCGCGGCCCAGCAGGCCGATGCCGTGGCGGAGGTGATCGCCGCCGAAGCCGGAGCCGACGTGACCCCGGCACCCTTCAGCCCGGTGCTGCGCGGACTTCTGATGACCGGCGGCGCACCGCTCTATCTGCGCTCGGAGCCCCAGCGACTGCCGCGCACCGCGTCCGTGGCGATCGAGGCCACCCACCGAGGTGGCCACGGTGCCTCCTCGGCGGCGGGCCAGGCCCTCTGGTGGCCGCCTGCGAAGATCGCCGGACGCTACCTCGCGCCCTATCTGGCCACGGCCCGTCCCCAACCACTCGCCGCCGAGCCGCTCGTTGACCGGGTGGCGGTTCCGGGCCACCAGATCTCCGACGCGGAGTTTGACGACGCGCTCGAGCTGGCGCTGATGCTGGCCGACTGCGATGCCCGCTGGGGCGACTATCGTTCGGCGCTCTCCGCCCTCGACGCGGCCGAAGCGCTCCAGGGATCGCTCCCGCCCGAATACGAGACCAAGCGGCGCCAGTGGCGACTCGAGATCTCGGGTGGAACCCGGCCCGGCTGAGGCATAGGCTCCGCCCCAGGATGTTCCAGACCGTGAGGAGCGCAGTTCGATGAGACTTGGGCGAATGCAGGAGCGCAGCTCGGGAAGACTTGGGCGATGCCGGCACTGCGGCAGGAGGGGCAACCCGGGCGCGGGCGCCTCGGCGATCGGAGCAGCGGCGCTCGGGGCGATGGCCCTCGGCGCGGGTGCCGTCGGCGCGCTGGCCATCGGCAGACTGGCCATCCGACGCGGCACAATCGAATCATTGAGCATCAAGGATCTGGCCGTCGAGCGACTGACCGTGGGCGAGCTTGTCGTGCAGTCCCGCGCCGAGGCCTGATTCCTGCACTCCCACGCCGCCCGGGCCAGCGTGAACCGGCGCGCGGGCACGGAGAACTACGCAATGTCAGTCGGAGCCAATCCCGATGACCGCGTGGACCCTGGACCGTAAGGTGAGTTGTGGTGTCTGGATTCGAACATCACAGGTTCAAGCGCATCGCCGTTGGAGTCGACGGGAGCGCCGAGGGCCGCGACGCGATCGCGCTCGGCGCGGCGCTGGCCGCTGCCACCGGCGCCGGGATCTCGCTGATCGGCGTCCATCCCTCCTCGTGGTTTCCGGTTCCAGGCGACACCGACCGTGCCACGCTGCGCGCCCAGGCGCTGGATACGCTCCACCGCGAGCGTGACCTGCTGGCGCCGCGGGCGCACGTCGAGGCGGTGGCCGACACGTCGGTCGCGCGGGCGCTGCTCCACTGCGCTCAGCGCTGGCATGCCGACATCCTCGTGCTCGGCTCGACGGCGTCCGCCCCGGAGGGGCGAACGGCCATCAGCACGCACGGTCGCCAGCTTCTGCACGATCTTCCGTTCGCCCTGGCCCTGGCTCCACGCGGCGTGCACGCCGGGCCGATTGCGCTCAAGCGCATCGGCGCCGGCTATGACGGCGGCCCCGAGGCCCGGGCAGCGCTGGAGTTCGCCGGCAGGTTGGGGCGGGCATCGGACGCGACGCTGGCCGTGGCCAGCGTGGTCGACAACCGCATCCCCGCGCTCGGCCTGGTCGAGTGGATCGCGCCGGATGCCTGGCAGCGGATCTGGGACGACCGCCGCGGGGCGGCTCAGGCCGCCGCCGAGCAGGCCGTCGCGCCGCTGCGCCTGAGCGCCGAGATCGCCACAACGGTCGGCGATCCGGGTGCTGAGCTGCGCACCTTCACCGAGCGCGTCGATCTGATCGTCGTGGGCTCGCGCCGCTGGGGTCGGCTGGCCCGGATGGTGGTCGGCGGCGTCGGCGAGACGCTGGTCGCTGACGCCGCGTGTCCGGTGCTTATCGTCCCTCGCCCGGCAGCCAACGAGCCCGGTCATGCCAGGGGTCCCTCGCGCGCCCGAGCGCCGGCTTGAACTCATCCATAATGCGATCGATCAGGAGTCGACAATGACCATCACTTCCGGGATCTCGCCGGCCCACATCCGCGTGCACGACGCCATGCATGTCGGGATCGTCACCTGTGACGCCGAGACCTCGATGCGCGGTGTCGCGCGACTGATGGCCGAGCATCGGGTTCATGCCGTCGCGGTTGCCGATCCCGGCCTTCGAGGGCGCCACCAGGGCGTTATCTCCGACCTGGAGGTGGCGGCGGCGATCGCCACCGGCACCGAGCGCACGGCGGCCGATTCCACTACCACCGAGCTGGTCACGGTGTCCTCGGACGACCGTCTTGACCACGCCGCCCAGCTCATGGTCGAGCACGACGTCACCCATCTGATCGTTCTTGATCCGGCCAGCGGACAACCGGTCGGTGTTCTCTCGACGCTAGACCTCGCCGCGGTCTACGGCAACGGAGCCGAGGATTGAGCGATCGCGGCGACCCGACTCGGAGTCAAACCGCGATGCGCGTTCTGGTCACCGCCGCCAGCAAGCACGGCGCCACGACCGAGATCGCGCAAGCGATCGCCCAGACGCTCAGCCGGTATGGACTCGAGGCCCAGGCGGCACACATCGAGACCGCACCGGACATCGAGCCCTACGGCGCCGTGGTGCTCGGTAGCGCGGTCTATTACGGCCACTGGCTCAAGCCCGCCCAGGAGTTCGTCACCCAGCACGCACAGACACTGATCGGCCGGCCGGTGTGGCTCTTCAGCTCCGGGCCCCTCGGTGACCCCGACCATCTTCTGCCCGAGGGGCACACCGCTGACATCATTGCCGTGCGCAACATGACGCGACCGGTCGAGCACCGGACGTTCGCGGGCAAGCTCGACAAGGCCAAGCTTTCCTTCAGCGAGAAGGCGGTTGCCTCCGCGCTCGGTGCTCCGGACGGCGACTTCCGCAACTGGCCGGCAATCGAGGCGTTCGCCTCCTCGATCGCCGAGCAGCTGCTCGCCGGGCCCGGCTGAGCTCGGACGCGTCGGCGGGGGTGTCAGCTCGCGCCGACGACGATCCGACGGCCCGAGACCGTGTTGGCGCGGATCCGGACCCAGTGCGCCTTGACGCCAGGGCCCCAGGGCTCGAGGCCGCTGGCAGCCAACCGGCGGGTCTCGGCCGGATTCGTGACCTCCTCGGTCACGCCGACCACGATCACGCTCCATCCGCAGCGGGCATCCTCATCGGTGCCGTCGATCTCGAACGCGGCCTTGGCCGCCCTGAGCAGCGAATGGAGCTTCGACCCGCGCGCCGTCCTGAAGATCACCGACTGCGAGGACTCGTCGAAGACGTAGTTGACCGGCCGGATCACCGGCCCGCGAGATCCGTTGACCGCCAGCCGGCCGAAGCCGGTCTGCGCCAGTAGCTCGAGGCACTCGGTCCGCCCCAGCGCCAGCATCTCACTGGCGCGACCGGCGCCTTGCTCCGCTTGCGGCTCCGAGGAACTTCCCACAGGATGATCTTACGGCGCGCCCAAATGCCCGGCAGCCGTAGGGTTCCGCGCCACGCTGGGCAGGGACTACGGCACGTGAGCGGTTTCTCACCGGGTTGTGAGGTTCGCTTTAGCGCCCCAACGAACACTGATCGCATGAAGCGGCACTCTCCCCGCACCCGCGACGCTGCGCTGAACCGCATGCGCCGAGTCAAGCGCCTCGTGGCCGCCGGTTCGCTCGTGCTCACCGGGGTCCTCACCGATCTCGCCGCCCAGGCGTTCCCCGGGCACACTGTAAAGCGGGCCGCGCTCACCCCGCCTCCGTCCCCGGCGCGGGCCACGGCACGCACGCACCGCTTCCGTGGTCACACCCGCCTGCATCCACCCGTGCATCACCCGCGGGCCCGCCCTGCGGCAGCGGTCGGGCCGGCGCAGTCGACGCCCGTGCAGCCGGCGCCGACGCAGGCCGCACCAGCCCCAGCGGCCGTGCCCGCGCCCGCGCCGGCTCCAGCCACTCCCGCTTCCGCTCCCGCTCCGGCTCCCGCGCCGGCTCCGGCCCCTGCGCCCGCACCGGTCGTCTCCGGAGGTTCCTGAGCCATGCTGGCCGCAGCGAGCGCGACGGGACCGAGCGCCTACTGGTACCTGACCCGCTCGACGGGCACCGTGGCGCTGATCCTGCTCACGCTGAGCGTGCTGCTCGGCGTCCTGGACGTTCGGCGCTTCGCCACCAAGCGTCTGCCGCGCTTCTTGATCGACGGTGCCCATCGTTACGTGTCCCTGCTCTCGGTGGCCTTCCTAGGGCTGCACATCGGCACGGCGGTGCTCGACAGCTTCGCCCCGATCTCGCTGCTCGACGCGCTCGTCCCCTTCGGCGGTCGCTACCGGCCCTTCTGGCTCGGTCTCGGTGCCGCCTCGTTTGACCTCCTGCTCGCGGTGGTGATCACCAGCCTCGTGCGCCGGAGGCTCGGCTATGAGCGCTGGAGGGCCATGCATTGGCTCGCGTACGCGTGCTGGCCACTCGCGCTGCTGCATGGCGTGGGCACCGGCAGCGACGTCAAGAGCAGCTGGATGCTGTGGATCGTGGCCGGTTGTCTCTTGGCCGTCGTGCTGGCGGCGAGTAGCCGAGTGGCGACGGGCTGGCCCCAGAGGCCCCGGGTCCGGATGGCCGCACTTCTCGGGACGTTCGCCTTCGCGGGTTCGCTGGCCGTGTGGCTGCCGAGCGGTCCACTCGCTCCACACTGGGCGCGACGTGCCGGCACCCCGGCGCCGGTGAGCGTGCCCGCCCCCGCGAGACCGAGGTCCTGAGATGAGCACGATCACCGAGCCCGCACTGCTTCCCCGGCTGATCGCCGGCATCACCGCAGACGGTCCGGCGCGGCTGGATCGGCATCTGGCCAGCCACGGGCCGATGCCGCACCTCGTGCACTCGAGGTCGGGGCTTTCGCACGATCTGATCGACGAGCTCGAACGGTCCGGTCTGCGCGGACGTGGTGGCGCGGCCTTCCCGACCGCCGCCAAGCTGAGGGCCGTGATGTGGGCCGGCGGACGCAGTGTCGTGGTCGCAAACGGGTGCGAGGGCGAGCCGGCCAGTCTCAAGGACCGCCTGTTGCTCGAGCGCGCGCCGCATCTGGTGCTCGACGGCGCCCTGCTGGCCGCCGAGTGCGTACACGCCGGCGAGATCGTGATCGCCGTCGACGAGGGTGCCGCGAGCGCTGCCCGGTCGATTGATCGCGCGCTCCGCGAGCGCCGGGAGATTTCGCGTGGCCGGCCCCGCGTCCGGATCGCCAGGGTCCCTGCGGGCTACGTGAGCGGGCAGGAGTCCGCGGTCGTGAATTTTCTCGGTGGCGGACCGGCGAAGCCGTTCACCGTGCCGCCGATGGTCTTCGAGCGCGGGCTCAAGGGGCGCCCCACGCTGGTCAACAATCTCGAGACGCTCGCCCAGATTGCCCTCATCGCGCGTCATGGCGCCGATTGGTTCCGGGAGCTCGGCACTGATGAGGAGCCTGGATCGAGGTTGGTAACCGTCAGTGGCGCGGTGGCAGAGCCGGGGGTCTACGAGATCGAGCAGGGCGCGCCGCTGGCCTCGCTGATCGACGCCGCCGGCGGGACGAACGAAGCGCTGCGGGCGTTCCTGGTCGGTGGCTACGCCGGGGCCTGGCTGCCGGCTGAGCTCGGCTGGAAGCTGTCGCTGAGCGACGCCGACCTTGCGCCGCTCGGCGGATCGCTCGGCGCGGGAATCGTGGTGGCCATTCCGAGCTCGGCCTGTGTGGTCACCGAGGTGGCCGGCGTGTCGGCCTGGCTCGCGGACCAGAGCGCCGGGCAGTGCGGACCGTGCGTCAACGGTCTTCACGCCATCGCCTCGGCGCTCGGCGACGTGCGCCAGGGCGTGGCCGGGCCCGAGGCGCTCGACCGCGTCAACCATTGGGCGTCACTCGTGCGACGCCGCGGCGCCTGCGGTCACCCCGACGGTGTCGCCCGCTTCGTGACCAGCGCCGTGCAGGTGTTCGCTGCCGAGCTCGAGGCGCACGCCCATCATGGTCCGTGCCCGAGGTGCCATCAGCCCCGCTGGCTCCCGCTGAGCGCATCCGACGCCCTGGCCGCGGCCGCGTGAGCCGATGAGCACCGAACTCAGAGTTGACTGGATCGCCTGCGAGGCGCACGGCATGTGCTCCGAGCTGCTCCCCGAGCACATCACGTTGGACGAGTGGGGCTATCCGCTGCTCGATGGCGAGCCCATCCCACCCGAGCTCGAAGCCCACGCCCACCGCGCGGCCGAGGCCTGCCCGACGTTCGCCCTCAGGCTCGCGAGGCGCTCCTAGTCGAGGAGGCCATTCTCCCGCGCGTAGGAGACGAGCTCCGCGCGCGTGGTCCGGCGCGTCTTCTGTTGGATGTGGGCGCGGTGGGATTCGACGGTGCGAACGGACAGGTACAGGTTGCTGGCGATCTCGCTGTTGGTGTGTCCGAGGGCGATCAGCTTGAGCACCTCGATCTCGCGCAGCGAGAGGTCATCGGGCGGACCGGCGGGCTCAGGCGGCTCGGCGGCCAACCGCGCTCCCAGTTCCGGATTCAGGTATGTGCGCCCCTCGGCGGCGAGCTTGACAGCCTGCACGAGCTCGCCGTCGGCGGCTTCCTTCAGGACATAGCCGACGGCACCCGAGCGCAGCGCCTCGCGGGCGAAGGCTGGATCGTTCTGCATCGTCAGCACGACGATCTGCGTCTCCGGAGAACCCTCACGAATCCGCGGGATGGCCGGCAGGCTCGACTCGCCGGGCATGTTCAGGTCGAGCACGAGCACGCGCGGGTGATAGGCCCGCACGCGGCGCTCGGTGGTCGGCACGTCGCCGGCCTCGGCGAGCACCTCGAACCCCTCCTCGGCCTCGAGCAGCATGCGCAGACCGGAGCGCACCACCTGGTGGTCATCGGCGATGACGATCGTGATCACGTCGTCGGCTGTGGTGTCAGTGTCCACTGCGCACACCCTATCCTCTGCATCAGACTGTGATTGGGTCGGTAGAGCCATTTGGCGGGAGAGTAGGCCCGGCGACCGATCTCAAGATCCGGCCCGGCTACCTGCCCTGATCCGTAGTTTCTGCGGATCCTGGGTCGCGCGCACGGCTTACTACGGACCCCGGTCCGGTCCCGCTTCCGATGCGGATCGTCTCCTGCACTGCGATGTTCAGCGGTTCACGATGAGGTACGCATAAGCCATGGCGACGCGGTCGCTCTTCCCCGTGCGCGGCCGGCTCGAGCGGCGACCGGTCGTACTCGGCGCTGCGGCCGCCCTGTTCGCCCTGATCTTCGTCACACGGCAGCTGAATCCGCACGGCGCGGACAACCTGACCTTCCTCTACGTGCTGCCGGTCGCCCTGTTGGCCCTCGAGCTCGGGCTTCGCGGAGGCCTGGGCGCCGCCGGTATTGCCCTTGCGCTGGTCCTGCTCTCGACGGCCGGCTCGGGTATCAACCTGGGCGTCGGGGACGTGGCCATCCATGCCGCGGCCTTCATCGCGGTCGGTGCACTCGCCGGCCATTTCTCAGACCGCATGCGCCGCGGGCGCTTCTACCAGCAACAGCTGCTCGAGTCGGGACTGGCGCTGGCCGGGACGACCGATCCGACTGCGCTGCCGCCGCTCGTCGCCCGTCACGCCGCCGCGCTCGTTCCGGCTGAGGGCGTGCGGGTGGCCATCGACGGCCTGCCGCCGGCCGAGCTCGGACGTCTGAACAGCGAACGCCTGGAGGTTCGCCTGCGCTCGCCCGACGCTGAGTCCGGAACCCTCGAGCTGAGTCGGCACAACCGGCGCGCCTTCGGCCCCGATGAGCGCCTGGCGCTGGATCAGCTCGCCCTGCAGGCTGCGGTCGCAGTGGAGAACCAGCGCCTCCAGCTCGTCAAGCGCGACCAGATCTCGCTCACCGCCGAGCTTCACCACGCCCGCGAGCTCACCACCGAGCAGTCGCACCGGCTCTCGCTCGTCCTGGCCAGCCAGGAGACTGAGCGCCGCGAGGTGGCCCATGAGCTGCACGAACAGGTCGCCCAGGCCCTGAGCGCGATCCAGCTGGGTCTCGCCGCCGTCGAGCGTGACGTCGGCTCGGGGGATACGCGCCCCCAGATCGAGCTCCTGCGCGCCCACCTCTCCGACACCCTCCGTGCGCTGCGCGAGCTGGCCGTGGGACTGAGGCCGCCGGCGCTGGACCAGCTCGGTCTCGCGCCGGCGCTGACCGGACTGGTCGACCGGGCGAGCGCCCGGTCCGGACGCGAGATCCTGCTCGACGTGGCCGGACTCTCCGACCGCCTGCCCGCGGATCTCGAGACGACCGTCTACCGCGTCGTAGACGAGATCCTCGGCGTGCTCGCCGGGCCGGCCACGATCAGGGTCTCACTCGACGACGACGCCGGCGAGGTGCAGATCATCGCGACTCACTTCGGCAGCGCGACTGCCCTGCCCGACGTCGACGAGCTCGCTCGTATCCGAGCCCGGCTCGAGCTGACCGACGGCACGCTCGCGCTGCAGCCGGGAGAACCCCACGAGCTAAAGGCGCGGATTCCGCTGCGGGGGTGAGCGACGGCAGCTCGGGCGCGGGACTCGGATCCGCCCGCTCGGGCGCGGGACTCGGATCCGCCCGCTCGGGCGCGGGACTCGGATCCGCCCGCTCGGGCGCGGGACTCGGATCCGCCCGCTCGGGCGCGGGACTCGGATCCGCCCGCTCGGGCGCGGGACTCGGATCCGCCCGCTCGGGCGCGGCGGGTCGACCGTAAGCGGCGGCTCGAACGACCGCCCGCTCGACTGGGCGCGTAAGGCGACACACCCCACCGGCGCAGAGAGGGTGCGTCGCCCAATGCGCGTCCTGGCGCGCACAATGCGACACACGTGCTCGAACGCGAATGGTGTGTCGCGTAATGCGGCGACTCACCGTGCACGGTGCGCACACGTCCAGCTCGCGGGACAGTCGGTGTCGCAACTGGCGGGCGCCGTGACCGCTCGGCGGCGGCGCCGGCCGCCCGGCCCTCAGCTCGACTCGAGCGACCGGTAGTGATCGCGCCAGATCAGCTTGTAGATGGGGATCCAGCGCGGGACGGAGCGGACGCCGGGGATGAACGGGATGAGAATGAACGCGAGACTCAGGACACTCATCACGGCCAGCACGGCGATATCGGCGTTGTCGGCCCAGGACGTCGTGAACGGCTTGATCTGGTACCAGAAGGTGTAGAGCCACAGCCAGGCCTGGCCGGGGTAGCTGCCCGTCTCGTTCATCATGCCCCACTGGTCGCCCAGGAGATGCTGGGCCTCGGCGCGATTGGCCAGGACGCCGCCATCGGCCATGAACAGAAGTGGCTTGGTGTAGTCGGTCTGGAAGAACTGCTTGCTGGTCAGCAGCGCGCCGTCGAGGCCGCCGGCCTGGGCCAGGCGGAGCAGCGAGTTCATCATGATCGGTACCGGCCCGTAGTTGCCAGGCGGGACGGTTATCGAGCCGTCGGGGTTGGCCTTGGCCTTGCCGAGCGCCTTGGTATAGGCGTCGGTCCAGGCGCTCTGAAGCTTGGCGGGCGCCGCCTTGTACGTGACGATCGCGGTCTGCAGCGCCGGCTGACCCAGCGTCGAGCGCAGCGGCGAGATCACGAAGTCGTTGGCGGTATCGATCGGATGGCTGACACCGAGCCACTTCTGCAGGCGGATGAAGGCGATGTGCTGTCCGTCGGCGTTGTGGTTGTACGGCGGGCCATAGCCTGCGGTGTCGCTCGAGCCGTCCAGCTCGCTGACCGCCGTCGTGACGAAGTCGACCGGGTCGGTCTGCGACCACTGCTGGATCGTGCTCGGCTTGTCGTCGGGCGAGGAGAAGAGAATCGTCAGCACCAAGGTGAGCGCCACCACGACGCCGAGGGCGATCGTCGCCTCCTTGATCAGGTCATACGGCCGGTAGCTGCCCTTCCACTCGCGGGCGGCGGCGTCTTCCTGCTTGTGCCGCGCTGAGCTCACGGCGCGCTCACCGTGGGTTTGGGCGGCTCCGTGGGTTTCGCGGGATCGGGCGGCTCAGCCGGTTCCGAGGGCGGCAGCGTCTGCTCGCCGGCCACCTGGAACGGCGGAACGACCCCGTGCCGGCGCACGAGCAGGACGTGGGCGACGACGAGTCCGACCACCGCCAGTGGCAGCAGCAGAATGTGGTAGCTGTACATCTGCCCGAAGTTGGTCAGGTTGAAGAACGCTCCGGCGCCGACCGCGTTCATGGCGTCCTTGGCCTGGGTCGAGATCCACTGGGCGTCGAAGTTCTGCTGCGAGACGTAGCCGGTGAGCGCGCACGGGATGGCCACGAGGAAGGTGATCGCCCCGGTGATCCAGACGCGCGAGCGTCCGCCTCGCCACGCGGCCATCCAGTACTTGCCCCACAGGTGGATGACCATGAAGAAGAAGAACAGCTCGACCGACCAGAGGTGGATGCTGTTGAAGAAATGGCCGATGCCGGTGAAATGCCACCAGGCCGGGCCCTTGAGGGCCAGGATCGTGCCCGAGCCGATGATCACCATGAGCGAGGTCAGCGTCAGGACTCCGAAGACGTAGATCCACGAGGAGACGTAGGAGGGCTGACCATCGGGCAACAGCTTGTCGGGCGGCAGCGCCGCGACCGCACGCTCGCGCGCTCTGACGGTCCAGGACTTCTTGTCGACGGCGCTCACGCTTTGTCCTTGGCACCGTGGGAGCCCGGGAACGGCAGCAGGATGGCCAGGGCGAAGACGATCAGCATCAGGATGATCACGACGACGTTCGCCACGGTCATCGTGAAGAAGTGCCAATGCACCGTGTGCGCGGGGTGATTGAGATTGAAGATGGCGGCCATTCGGGCACCGTAAAGCGGCCCGATGCAGGCGGCATCCGTAGTTTCCCGCGCGGCAGGCGCGGGTTATTCTCGGCCCGTCTCGGCCCCGAGCCTTCGGCTCAGGCGGTCTGGCGCACCTGATCGGCGAGCTGCACCACGACGGCGATCGTCGTGCCCGCCGGCGAGCTCGAGACCTCGAGCTCGCCGCCCACGAGCGCCACCCGTTCGCGCATCCCCGTGAGCCCAAAACCCTCGGTCGGATCCGTGGCCACGAAGCCCTGGCCGTCGTCGGTCACGTTGAGGTGCAGCTGCCCGTCGAGCTCGAAGACCTCGACGCTGACCGCGTCCGCGCGCGCATGCCGGGCTGCGTTCGTGAGCGACTCCTGGAGCACGCGGTAGACCACGGTCTCAAGCTCGGGGGCGAGCGTGCTGGGACCGTCCGGCGCGCGCGCCGGCAAACTGATGCGGGCGTCGAGCTCGAGGCCGTGGACGGTCCGGGTCCGTTCGAAGAGCGCATCGAGCGCGGGCCCGAGCCCGAGCTCGTCGAGCGCCGCCGGCCGCAGCTCGGTGATCAGCGCACGGAGGTTGGCTATCTCGGTGGTGAGCTGATCGAGGGCCTGGTCGAGCGCCGCCTGGATCGCCCCGGGGTCATCGCTGCGCCGCGCGGACGAGAGCAGCACCCTCAGCCCACCCAGCGCCTGAAGGGTTTCGTCGTGCAGCTCCCGCGCCCAGCGCCGGCGCTCCTCCTCCGCCGTCTCCAGGCTGCGTCTGAGCCGGTCGCGCTCGACCGTCTGCGCCGTCGCCACCGCCGTGGCGGCGCTGGCCGCGGTCGCGGCCAGCAGCGTCTCGTCCTCCGGCCGGAACTCAGGACCGTCGATGCGGTCGAAGGCCTCCAGGACGCCCACGTTCACGCCTCGGAAGCGCAGCGGAACGAACAGCCCGGCGTTGGCCTTGACGCCGAACTCCGCGAGCGCGAAGGGCGGCGACCCCGAAAGGTCGTGGGCACGCCGGCTCCTCCCGGCCGCGAGCACCTGGCCGGCTATCGAACCCTCGATCATGACGCGCGCCCCGGCCGCCTCGGCGGGCAGGTCCCCGGCCATCGCGGCCACCGTGAGGTCGGGGCCATCCTGGAGCAGGATGGCCAGCCCACGCGCGTCAACCAGAGCGCGGGAGCGCTTGGCGATCAGCTCGAGCACGCGGACGAGGTTCGTCTCGCCGCCCACGGCCTGGGCGATCTCGGTCGTGGCCCGCAGCGCCTCCAGCGAGCGCTCGAGCTCGTGCCGGCGCTGCTCGCCCGTGCGGTGCAGGCGGGCGTTCTCGATCGCGATCGCCGCCCACGCGGCGAGCACGACTGCGGCTTCCTCGTCCGCGGCGTCGAATTCACCCGACGGCTTCTCGGTCAGATAGAGATTGCCCCAGGCTTCGCCGCGGATCAGGATCGGCACGCCGAGGAAGCTCCGCATCGGCGGGTGACCGGGCGGGAAGCCGTAGGAGGCCGCGTGAGCACCGACATCGGCGATCCGCAACGGGGCGGGGTCTGAGATCAGCAGTCCGAGCACGCCCCGGCCCCGCGGCAGCTCGCCGATCGACCGCTTCGTCGGCTCGTCGATACCGCGCACGATGAAGTCGCTGAGGCCGTTGCGGGCCTCGTCGAGCACGCCGATCGCGGCGTAACGGGCTCCGGTCAGGTCCCGGGCGACCCCCAGCAGGCGGTCGAACACCGAGTCGAGCTCGCGTTCGGCCACCAGCGACCGCCCGGCATCGAGCAGACGCCGCAATCGGGACTCATCGAAGGTGCTCACAGGATCTCCATCAGCGTTCTGACCCCGAACGATACGCTGCCCCCGCGATGCCGGACGACCTGAGTTTGCTCGATGCGTATTGGCGGGCCGCGAACTACCTGTCGGTCGGCCAGATCTACCTGCTCGACAATCCCCTGCTCCACGAGCCGCTGCGAGCCGACCACATCAAGCCGCGGCTGCTCGGTCACTGGGGGACGACACCCGGCCTGAACTTCGTCTACGCGCATCTCAATCGCGTGATTCGCGCACGTGATCTGAATGCCATCTTCGTGACCGGACCTGGACACGGCGGTCCAGGACTCGTGGCCAACACATATCTCGAGGGCACCTACAGCGAGGTCTACACACAGATCGGCCGGGATGAGGAGGGCATCCGCCGGCTGTTCCGGCAGTTCTCGTTCCCGGGCGGCATCCCCAGTCATGTCGCGCCGGAGACGCCGGGCTCGATCCACGAGGGAGGCGAGCTCGGATACGCGCTCGTGCATGCCTACGGCGCGGCATTTGACAATCCGGACCTGCTCGTGGCGTGTGTGATCGGCGACGGAGAAGCCGAGACGGGACCACTCGCGGCCAGCTGGCACTCGAACAAGTTCCTCGATCCGATCCGAGACGGCGCGGTGCTGCCGATCCTGCATCTGAACGGCTACAAGATCGCCAATCCCACCATCCTGGCCCGGATCTCTCCCCGCGAGCTGCGCGCGCTGCTCGAGGGATACGGCTACGCACCGCGGTTCGTCGAGGGGCACGACCCGCGTCTGATGCACGAGCAGATGTCGGCGACGCTCGATGAGGTCACCGCGGAGATCGACGAGCTTCAGCAGCGGACGCGGCGCTCCGGCCACGCCGAGCGGCCCCAATGGCCGATGATCGTGCTGCGAACGCCGAAGGGCTGGACCGGGCCGAAGATGGTCGACGGGCTGCCGGCCGAGGGCTCGTTTCGCTCGCATCAGGTCCCGCTCGCGGAGGTGCGCTCGAATCCCGAGCACCTGGCCCAGCTCGAGGCGTGGCTGCGCTCCTACCGGCCCGATGAGCTGTTCGACGAGGGCGGGGCGCTGCGCGGGGACCTGGCCGCACTCGCACCGGACGGCGGGCGGCGCATGGGCGCCAACCCGCATGCCAACGGTGGCCTGCTGCTGCGCGAACTCGAACTGCCCGACTTCCGCGCGTACGCGGTGCCGGTGGCCCGTGCGGCGGTCTCGAGCAGCGAGGCCACGCGCGTGCTCGGCCGCTTTCTCCGCGATGTGGTGAGGGCGAATGCGGATCGCTTCCGGGTCATGGGACCCGACGAGACCGCCTCCAATCGTCTCGGGGCGATCTTCGAGGTGACCGACCGGGCGTGGAACGCCGAACGACTCCCGACCGACGACCATCTGGCGCCCGACGGCCGGGTAATGGAGGTCCTGAGCGAGCACCTCTGCCAGGGGTGGCTGGAGGGGTACCTGTTGACCGGCCGCCATGGTCTGTTCAACTGCTACGAGGCGTTCATCCACATCGTCGACTCGATGTTCAACCAGCACGCCAAATGGCTGAAGGTCACGCGGGGTATCCCTTGGCGGCGCCCGATCGCCTCGCTGAACTATCTGCTCTCCTCGCACGTCTGGCGTCAGGACCACAACGGCTTCTCACACCAGGACCCCGGCTTCATCGATCACGTCGCCAACAAGAAGGCGGAGATCGTGCGCGTCTACCTGCCGCCCGACTCGAACTGCCTGCTGTCGGTGGCCGATCACTGTCTGCGCTCACGCCACTACGTGAACGTCATCGTGGCCGGCAAGCAGCCGGCGCTCGACTATCTGTCGATCGAGGACGCGATCGCGCACTGCACGCGGGGGATCGGGATCTGGGAATGGGCCTCGAACGACGGGGGCGCCGAACCCGACGTCGTCATGGCCTGTGCCGGTGACGTTCCCACGCTCGAGACCCTGGCGGCGACCGCCCTACTGCGCGAGCACCTCCCGGAACTCAAGATCCGGGTGATCAACGTCGTCGATCTGATGCGGCTGCAGCCCGACTCCGAGCATCCCCACGGACTCTCGGACCGGGAGTTCGACGCGCTGTTCACGATCGCCCAGCCCGTGATCTTCGCCTACCACGGATATCCCTGGCTGATTCACCGTCTCACCTACCGGCGCGCAAACCACCACGACATCCATGTGCGCGGGTACAAGGAGGAGGGGACGACAACGACGCCCTTCGACATGGCGATGCTCAACGACCTCGACCGCTTCCACCTCGTGATGGATGTGATCGATCGGGTGCCGGGCCTGAGCGAGCGGGCGGCCGCGGTGCGCCAGGAGATGGCCGATGCGCGGCTGCGGCATCGGGCCTACACGCGCGAGTTCGGCGACGACCCACCCGACGTTCGTGACTGGACCTGGCCGGGCGAGCACGCCCAGGCCTGAGTGCGAGTCCTCGTCGTCAACGCCGGGTCCAGCAGCGTCAAGTTGAGCCTGCTCGGCCCGGGCGACGAGCGGCTCGCCGAACGCGAGCTGTCCTCTCCGCGCTCCGAGCTCGACCCCGGTGGTCTCCGGGCGGCCCTGCGCGATGGTCTTGACCAGGCCGACGCCGTCGCCCACCGAATCGTCCACGGGGGTGAGCGCTTCCGCGCGGCCGTGCTGATCGACAGGCGCGTAGAGCGGGAGCTGCGGGCGCTCACCGAGCTGGCGCCGCTTCATCAACCAAAGTCGCTGGCCGCGCTCGATGCCGTGTCAGCGGCGCTCCCCGAGCTCCCGGCCGTGGCCTGCTTCGACACTGCGTTTCATGCCACGCTGCCCGCGGCGGCGGCGACATATGCGTTGCCGGCAGCCTGGCGGGCGCGGTGGGGTCTGCGCCGCTTCGGCTTCCACGGGCTCTCGCACGCGTGGGTGGCGCGACGGATGGCGGAGCTTCATCCCCGCCCGGACGGCGCGCTGCGCATCGTCAGCTGCCATCTCGGCGCCGGCGCATCTCTGTGCGCGATCCGTGACGGCGCCTCCGTCGACACGACGATGGGCTTCACGCCACTCGAAGGCCTGGTCATGGCCACGCGCTCGGGCAGCGTCGATCCGGGACTGTTGCTGTGGCTGCTCGGCACCGGAGAGCTGAGCGCGTCGGAGATGGCGGAGGCGCTCGAGCACGATTCCGGCCTGCGCGGGCTGGCGGGCAGCGGGGACATGCGCGAGCTGCTCGATCGCGCCGAGCGCGGTGATCAGGAGGCCGCCGCGGCGCTCGAGGTCTACCTGCACCGGCTGGTCGCCGGCATCGGCGCGATGGCCGCGGCGCTCCAGGGTCTGGACGCGCTCGTATTCACCGGTGGCGTGGGCGAGCGCGCGGCGCCGGTTCGAGCCGTCGCCGCCACCCGGCTGGCCTACCTCGGCGTGGCGATCGATGAGCAGCGCAACAGAGATGCGCGCGGCGACGTGGAGATCGGCACCAATGGCTCCTCGGTGCGCACGTTCGTGCTGAGCGCGCGCGAGGATTTCGAGATGGCCCTGCAGGCCCGCGCGCTCCTGACGAGCTGAGGTTGATTAGAAACCGCTCACCCCTTAGGTCCGCCCAAGGGAGCGCCATACGCTCGTAAGCATGCTGTCCGATGACTCTGCCGGGAGGGTCGTGGCACCTGCGCGCGGCGCGTCGGTACTGCTCGTCGAGGATGAGCCCTCGATCGCCGAACCGTTCGCCACCGCGCTAGGCCGGGGCGGCTTTCGCGCGAGCGTGGCCACGGGCGGCGAGGAGGCGCTCGAGCTCGCCCGGACATTGCAGCCAGACGTCGTACTGCTCGACCTCTCGCTGCCCGACATGGACGGCCGCGAGGTCTGCCGTCGGCTGCGCCGCATCTCGGACGTGCCGATCATCATGGTGACGGCCAGCGGCACCGTCACCGACCGCGTGGTCGGGCTCGAGCTCGGCGCCGACGATTACGTGGTCAAGCCGTTCGCGACCGGAGAGGTGATCGCACGCATCCGCGCCGTGCTCCGCCGCGGCCGGGCGGAGCCGACGCCCGATGGAGCCATCGATGTGATGGACCTCCACCTCGACGTCGCCGCCCGGCGCGCCTGGCAGGCGGAGCGCGAGCTCGAGCTCTCGCGCAAGGAGTTCGATCTGCTCGCGCGCCTGGCCCGGGAGCCCGGGCGGGTGGTCAAACGCGAGACGCTCATGTCCGACGTCTGGGACACGAACTGGTTCGGCTCGACCAAGACGCTTGACGTCCACATCGCGTGGCTGCAGGCGCAAGCTCGACGACGATCCCGACGCGCCGACTTACATCCACACGGTGCGAGGGGTCGGCTTTCGTCTGGCCGACCAGCAGGAGCCAAGGCCGTAAGCCTCCGGATCCGTCTGCTCGTCGCCCTGGCCTATGTGCTCCTGCTGGCGATCGTGGCGCTCGGTGTCCCGGCGGCGCTCAACCTCAGTGCGCGCGTCAACGCCGAGGTGCGCACGCAGGCCCAGGCCCAGGCTGACCTCGTGGCGGCCACGGCGGCCGACCTGCTCGACCGCTCCCACCGGCGCGCGCTGGGCACGCTTGCGCAGACGGCCGCGCGCTCCGTGCGGGCGCGCATCCTCGTGGTCGACGCCACCGGGGCCGTGCTCATCGACAGCGCCGGACCGGCGCAGGTCGGCACGAGCTACGAGAGCCGACCGGAGATCGACGCCGCCCTCACCGGTCGTCAGGTCCAGGTGCAGCGCACGAGCAGGACGCTCGGCCAGGAGATCCTCGCCACCGCGGTGCCGATCATCCGCAACGGCCGTCCCGCCGGGGCTGTGCGCGTCACACAGAGCGTCGCGGCCGTGCACGCCACAATCCGCCGAGCCGAGCTTCAGCTCGGGGTCCTGGCGCTTATCGTGCTCGCCCTGGGCCTCTCCGCGGGTGCGGTCATCGCCGCCCAGGTGGCCCAGCCGATCCGCAGGCTCGAGCGGGTCGCCCGGCGCGTTGCCGCCGGCGATCTGAGTGCCCGCGCGGAGCTCCAGGGAAGCCGCGAGCAGCGCTCGCTGGCGGCCTCGTTCAACGAGATGACCGACCGGATCGCCCGGCTCCTGAGCGCCCAGCGGGATTTCGTCGCGGACGCGTCGCATCAATTGCGCACCCCACTCACCGGTCTGCGCCTGCGGCTCGAAGCGGCGGCCGTCGGCGGGAACGGGCACGCGCCCGACCCGCAGCTCAAGGCGGCGATCGGCGAGGTGGACCGGCTCGGGCACACGGTCGAGGAGCTGCTCATCCTCAGCCGGGGAGGCGTGCGTCAGGCGGCCGGCACGACCGTCGACCTCGACGAGTTGGCAGACTCGACCATCGATCGGTGGCGCGACACCGCGCAGGAGCAGGGCATCGCGCTGTTGAGACGCCGCGATGGCGCCCGCGCAACGGCCTGGATCGGCCGCTCTGACCTCGAGCGCGCGCTTGACGCGCTGATCGAGAACGCATTGCGCTACGCGCACGCCGGAACCAGCGTCACGATCGGCTCGGCGCCGGGCCGGATCGAGGTTCTGGACCGCGGCCCGGGCTTGGCGGAGGACGAGCTCGGGGACGTCTTTGAGCGCTTCCATCGGGGCGCGGCAGCGCGCCCCGGAGAGCCGGGCAGCGGGCTGGGTCTCTCGATCGCGCGCGAGCTGATCCGAGAATGGGGCGGCGAGGTGACGATCGCCAACCGCGCCGGGGTGGGCGCGATCGCGCGGATCTCCCTGCCTACGGAACGCGCTGGACCATCGAGCTAGGGACCTCTTTGCCAGCGCTTAACCGGCGGCCGACTAGCGTCCGCGGCCGTGAATCGCTACACGGTGACCTGGGCCGCAGCCGCGTTGCTGGGAATCGTCACGACCGCCGCGCTGGCCTGGTCGGCGAGTCAGATCGCCAGCGAGCCAACCGGCATCGCCTCCGAGCCGCTGTCGGTCGCCAGCGGTCTGGCCCCGCGTGAGCGCGAGCAGCCGAGCCGCGCGACGCTGCCGGGCCACCGCGCCTCACCTCGAAGCGCACCGCACCACGCCGCCGCCCCCCCGTCGACGGCCGTCGGCCTGCCGGTGACGCCGGGCCGAGCCCTCACCGCGTCGGGCAGCGCGCCCGCGATTTCCGCCGGCCTGGCCGCGTCACCGCCGCAGGCTCCGACAGCACGCGTGGGCGCCGCCGGTCCACCGCCGGCCGCGGCGAGCGCCGCCGGTCCACCGCCAGCTGCGGCGAGCGCCTCCAACCCGGCTTCGATCCGAGCGGCCTCCGCGGCCAGTCGAGGCGAGGACCACTCCGGCGACGGCGCCGGGCTGAGCGCCGCGGCAGCTGCGAGCCGATCCCCGGGCGGTGGCGCGCATCGCGACGACTGATCCGGCCGCCACGACGACCGACCCGGCCGCGCGGCGACCGACCCGCAGCGAGCCCTACGGATAGAGCTGCTCGAGCGTGTCGGACGCGATGATCCGGATCGCGGTGCTCGGACAGGATTCGGCTGCGGTGATCAGCAGCTCATCGGGGGCCGTACCGATCACGCGGACCACGTCATCGAGCTCGAACACCTCGGGCGCGACCTCCACGCAGTCTCCATGGGCTGCGCACGCATCCTCGTCTATCTCCACCAGGTACGTCATGGCGATCCTCCGTTCTCGATCAGTTTTCGGATGGCAGGAAGGGCGCGCGGCCGGCCGACGAGCAGCGCAGCGACGGGGCGGCCGGCACGTGTGAAGGTGACCGTGAAGTCGCGGCTCTCAGGCTCTCCGTCGAGGCTGGTCGCGTCGGCCAGGCGGGCGTGGCCGAGGTACTGGATGCGAATGCCGTACTGATCGGTCCAGAAGCTCGTCACGGGCGCTCTGCCCGCCTCGAGGCCGAGCATTGCGCGGGCCACGCGCGCGCCCTGGCGGGCGGCGGCCTCCCAGTGCGACCCGGGCACGTGACGGTCAAGCCGCGGGTCGAACGTCGCCGCCGCATCACCGGCCGCAAACACGTCCGGGTGGGCGGTGCGGCCGTCGGGGTCGACGGGCACGCCGGCGGGCGTGGCCAGACCGCTCCCGTCGAGCCAGCCGACGTCAGGGTCGACGCCGACGCCGACCACGACATGTTCGGATGCCACGTACTGGCCGTCGGAGAGATGAATTCCCCGGATGCCGCCGTTGGCGTCCACGCCTATCACGCTCGTGTCGGTCAGGACGCGCACGCCCTCGGCGCGATGCAGCGCCGAGAACCAGTCGCCCAGCTCGCCGCCCAGGACACCGAACAGCGGGCTCGGAGCGGCTTCGATCATCGTCACCTCCGAACCAAGCTTGCGGGCCGTCGCGGCCACCTCCTGGCCGATGAAGCCGGCGCCGAGCACGGTGACCCGCGGGCCGGCGGCGAGGGCATCGCGGAGCCGCTCCGCGTCCTCGCGACTCCGTAACACCGACACGTTGCGATAGCCGTCCAGCAGCGGCAGCGTGCGCGGGCGCCCACCCGTGGCGACCAGGAGCTTGTGAAATGGGATGACCGTTCCGTCGGAGAGCCCAAGGCGCCGGGTCTCGGGGCACAGCGAACTCGCGCGCACCCCGAGCAGCAGGTCGATCGACTGCTCGCCATACCACTCCGTGGGCCGGAACGCCAAGGCTTCGGCGGCCTGATCACCACCGAGCACCGCCTTGGAGAGCGGTGGGCGATCGTAGGGACGGTGGGGCTCCGAGCAGACCATTGTCAGACGGCCCCCGTAGCCGCTGCGTCTGAGGGTCTCAGCACACCTCTGGGCAGCGAGTCCACCGCCGACGATCACGATCCCGTCAGGCACGGTCAGGCTCCTTCGTGGAGGGGACCAATTGATGTCTCATCGCTCGAGCACATTGCCAGGCGAGTGTGAGATCAAAGTCGAAAACGGCTAAGGAATCGCTCGGTTTTACCGAAGCTTTGCCGAAGCTTGGCGGGTCGATGGCCATCAACCCGACACGCTGCCGGGCATTCCACGACTGGAGGCCTGGCCATGAAGAGGAGCCGCAATCGCATCGCCGCCGCGCTGAGCGCAGTCTTGGCCGGCGGCCTGGCGGCGTTCGCGCTCCGGCCGTCGGACAAGCCGACCGCCACGCTCGCCGCACAGCATCCTGTAGTCGACGTTCGCACGCAGGTGATCAGACGCACGATCCACGTGGTCCGCCACCCGTCGGCGCGGCATCCGGCCCCGCGCGGCGCCGTGGCCACCGGTTCGCCGGGAACCGGAAAGGGCGCCGCGGCGATCCGCACCGGCTCGAGCGGCGCCCACGCCGCGGCCGGGTCTAGCGCCGGCGGCTCCGTCGCCGGGTCGGGCGCGGTGACCACGCGCTCGAGCGGTTCCCACGCGAGCGCGCCCGCGCGCAACCCAGCCCCGTCATCGCCCGGCTCGGCCGTGCGCACACGGACGAGCGGCTCGGCTTCGGGCTCGACCGGCAGTCCGTCGCATCGCTCCTCGGGCGGCGGCACGAAGCCGGTCACGACCCGCAGCAGCGGGGGTGTCGGCAAGGTTGGCGACGGCGGCGACGGTGGAGACGGTGGTCATGGCCACAGCAGCGGAGACTGACGGGTCGCCCCAGCCGCGTGCCGGTCGCGGCTCGGGCAGGCGGGGACGCCCCGCCTCCGGGCCCGACCGGCTGACCGTCGGGCTGCTCACCCTGGCCGCCTTCCTGGTTGTCCTGTCCTTGCTGGCCAGCCAGCTGCGCCCCGCGTTCAGGACGGGCCCCGTGCGACATGTGCTGGTCACCCGTCGCATCTACCGGACGACGACGGTTGTGGAGAGCCGCACGCCGTCCGGCACCACGCCTGGTGATGCCTCGGTGAGCCAATCGGTGTCGAGCTCGGGCGCGAGCGGTGCGGCCTACGGCGCCGGTTCGGCGCCGGTCACCAGGTCGTCCTAGACCGCCGCCAGACCAGGAGAAATCCGATGAACGTCGAGCTCGACTACACGTTTCATTCCATGGGCAGCGACGTGCGGCTGCTGATCGGTCCGCCGATCACCCGCTCGGGGACCACGCCCGAGGCCGCCGCCGAGAACGCCAGGGCGTTCGTGCTCGATTTCGCCCACCGGCTCTCTCGTTTCGTGCCCGAGAGCGACCTCTGCGCGCTGAACGACGACCCGCGTGCCGAAGTGCCGGCCTCGGGACTGCTGCGTGCCGCGGTCTTGGCCGGACTGTGGGCGGCCAGGCGCAGCGAGGGTCTCGTCGACTCGACGCTGGTCGGCGCCCTTGAGCGCATCGGCTACACGAGCTCGCTCGACGGCCGCCGCCCGCCGTCGCTGACCGAGGCGCTGGCGGCGGCGCCAGAGCGCCGTCCCGCGCGGGCGAACCCGCGCTCGCGCTGGCCCGAGATGCGCATCGACGACATGGCGGAGCTGGTGATCCGCCCTCCCGGTGTGCGGTTCGACACGGGCGGGACGGGCAAGGGCCTGTGCGCCGACGCACTGGCACACCGGCTCGGGCGCTTCACCCGCTTCGTGGTCGATTGCGGCGGGGATATCGCCGTGGGTGGCGCCGGTGCCCGCTTCGAGCCTTACGAGATCGAGATCGAGCATCCGCTGGACGGGCGGTCGCTCGGCACGCTCCGTGTCGCCGGCGGCGGTGTGGCGACGTCGGGGCTCAACGTCCGGATCTGGAGGACGCAGGACGGAGGCTTCGCCCACCATCTGCTCGATCCCAGCACCGGCACGCCGGCCTGGAGCGGGCTGATCGGCGTCACGGCGCTGGGCGCCAGCGCCCTCGAGGCCGAGACGCTGTCCAAGATGGCGTTGCTGCTCGGGCCCGAGGGCGCCCGACGAGTGCTGTGCGAGCACGGCGGAGTCATCGTGCACGACAGCGGCGCGGTCGAGACGGTCGGCCGCCCCGCGGTGCGCCTGGGCGAGGCCGCGGAGGCCATCGCATGAGGGCCCGCGTCGACCCCACCCAGGTCATCTGGTGGCTGGTCAGCAAGGCCTCGGGGATCGTGGCCATCGTGCTGATCTCGCTTGCGGTGCTGATGGGGCTCGCGATGGCCACGCGGATCCTGCGCCGGCCATCGCTCAAGCGCGCGGCCGCTCGTCTGCACGAGCACGTCGCCCTCGCGGGCCTGTTCGCGATCGGCGTGCACGGCCTCGCGTTGCTCGGGGATCACTGGCTGAAGCCCGGTCTACGGGGCATCGCCGTCCCGTTTGCCATGAGCTACCGCCCGCAGTTCACCGGCCTCGGCATACTCGCCGGGTACCTGGCCCTGCTGGTCGGGCCGAGCTTCTATCTGCGGCGGCGGATCGGCGCGCGGAGGTGGCGGACCCTGCATCGCGCGAGCGCCGTCGTCTGGCTGCTCGCCGTGGTCCACACGTTGGGCGCGGGCTCCGACGGCCGCACGCTGTGGCTGCGCGCGGTCGTCGTCCTGCCCGGCATCCCGATCGTCTACCTGCTCACGCTGCGTGCGCTCCAGAAGGACACCAAGCCGCTCAGGCCGGCACGAGCACGCCGCGTTCGAGCCGCAGAGCCCGCTCGAGGCCGCCGAGCGCTGCCTGCTCATGAGTGATGACCAGCACGCCGCGGTGGCCGGCGGCGGTCAGGAAGTTATTGAGCACCCGCAGAGCGAGTGGTCCGTCGAGATGGGCGATGGGCTCATCGAGGATCAGGAAGCGAGCGTCGGAGACGAGCGCGCGTGCGAGCGCGAGCCGCTGGCGCTGGCCGCCCGAGATGAGCTCACCTTCCTGACCGACGAACGTGTCGAGCCCGTCGTCGCTGCTACGCAGCCACGCGTCGAGCTCGACCGCGCGCAGCGCGCTCCACAGCTCGCACTCACTCGCGTCGCGCCGCGCCAGTAGTAGGTTCTCGCGCACGCTGGTATTGAACAGATGAGCGTCCTGACCGCAGAACAGGACGGCCTTCCGCACGTCCGCCTGGGCCAGATCGCGCAGATCGATCCCGTCGAGCGTCACCCGCCCGGCGTCGGGGTCGTGGAAGCGCACCAGCATCTCGGCGAGCGTCGTCTTGCCCTCCCCGCTCGGGCCGATCAGCGCGACGCGATCCCCGGGCCGCAGGACCAGCTCTGCGCGCTCGAGGATCCAGGCGTCATCCCCGCCGTAGCGGAAGCGAGCCTCGTGCACGCAGAGATCCCCGCTGCCGCTCGGTCGCAGCGGCCGCGGCGGATCGGCGATCTCCGCGGGCTGGTCACACACGTCCTCAAGGCGCGCTGCAGCCACCGCGCAGGAGCGCAGGCGCCGGGCGGCCACCGGGAGCGGCGTCACCGCCTCGTTGGCGGCTAGGAAGAGGAACACGACCGCGGCCACGAGGACACCGGCCAGCCGGCCGGAATGGACGGCGGCGACCGCCACGATGAGCACGGCGAGCAGACCGGCGGCGGCGATCAACGAGCCGAGCGCCGTTGCTCCCGAGGCGGCGAGGGCATCGCGTCGGGCGAGCCGCGCGAGCCGGCGATCGGCGGCGTCGAGCAGCTCCACCCGCTCGCCGGCGCGGCCGGCCACAGCCAGCTCCGGGGCGCCGTCGATCGTCTCCACGAGCGCGGTCGTCAGCTGCGCGCGGGCCCCGGCCTGGCGTCTCCCCGCCGAAGCCGAGACGATCGCGCTCAGCCACGAGGGCACCACTGCCGCAGCGGTCAGGGCGGCGACGACGACCGCGCCCCCGGCGGGCAGCAGCAGCCAGGCGGCGGCGCCGGCGCCGACGATCACGGTCAGGGCGACGAGCGCCGGGATGAGCGCGCGCAGGTACAGATCCTGCAGTGAGTCGACGTCGCCCACGAAGCGGGCCAGCAGATCCGAGCTGCCCTGCCCGCGCATCTGGCCGGGGACGAGCGGTACGAGCGCGCGGTAGAACCTGGTCCGCAGCCGGGCGAGCTGGCGGAAGGCGAGGTCGTGCGAGGCCAGGCGCTCGCCGTAGCGCATGACCGCACGGGCGATGCCGAACGCGCGCACGGCGACGATCGCCACCATCAGCGTGAGAATCTGCGGTCGTTGCGCCGCCCGGGAGATCAGGTAGCCGGAGGTGGCCAGGAGCGCGATCGAGGCCGCCATCGCGGCACTGGCCAGGGCCACCGAGAGGGCCAGCCGGCCGGCGTCAGGGCGCTCCAGCCGGGCCACGCGCCACAGCGGTCGCAGGCTGGCCGCGCGCGTGCTCATGCGGCCAGCCCCACCCCTACGGGGCCGCCGAGCACCCGCCCCGCCTCCAGACGGATGATGCGCGATGCCCGGTCGGCGAAGGCCTCGTGGTGGACGATCGACAGCGTCGTTCGCCCCTGCGCCAGTCGCTCCACCGCGTCGGCAATCGCCGCGGCGCTCTCGGGATCGAGGTGGGCCGTCGGCTCATCGAGCACGAGCAGCGGCGCGGCGCGCAGAAAGGCCCGGGCCAGGGCGATCCGCTGGCGCTGGCCGGCCGACAGGCGGCGGCCGCGTTCGCCGAGCGGGGTGGCGAGGCCATCGGGCAGTCCGGCGATGAGCTCCTGCGCCCCGGCCGCGGCCACGGCGGCGCGGACCTCCTCGTCGGTCGCCCCGGGGTTCGAGAGCCGGACGTTCTCGGCGACGCTTCCCTCGAACAGGCGGGGACGCTGCGGGACCCAGGCGATGTGACGCTGCCAGTCCTCGACCTCGACGTTGCGCAGATCCACGCCGCCACAGGTGAGCTCGCCGTCGGTGGGGTCGGCGAGACGCATGAGCAGGCGGGCGATCGTGCTCTTGCCGGCGCCGCTCGGCCCCACGAGCGCGGTCAGCTCTCCGGGCTGTAGTTCGAATGCGACGCCTGAGAGGACTTCGGCCGTGCGCTCGGGATATGAGAAATCAACACGGTGAAAGTGGATCGGCTCGCGCCCCGGATGGGGCACCTGTCGCGGGAGCCGCCGCTCGGCGGCTCGCTCTCGCGCCGCGGGCCCGACGATGGGCGACTGATCAAGCGTGGCAAAGATCTCCTCGGCCGCGGCGGTTCCGGCGGCGCTGGCGTGGAACTGCTGGCCCACCTGGCGCAGCGGGCCGTAGAGCTCGGGCGCGAGCAGCAGCACCGTGAGCCCGGCCTGGAGCGTGAGCGCCCCGGCGATCAACTGCACGCCGATCGTCGCGGCGACGATCGCCGTCCCGATCATGGCGCACAACTCGAGCACCAGGGCGGAGAGGAAGGCGACTCTGAGGGTGGCCATGGTCTCGCGCCGGTAGCGGTCGCCCACGTCGGCCAGGATGTCCTCCTGCGCGTGCTCACGGCGGTACGCGCGGAGGGTCGCCAGGCCGCGGACGACGTCGAGGAAGTGGGCGCTCAGGACCGACAGGGCCTGCCAGCGCTTGCGCGTCTGGGCCTTCGCCCCCTTGCCGATCAGGATCATGAACACGATCAGCAGCGGCACGGTCACCGCGAGGATCGCCGCCGAGACGGGATCGAGTACGAGCACCCAGGCCAGGATGGCCAGCGGCACCACCGTCGCCAGCGTGAGCTGCGGCAGGTAGCCGGCGAAGTAGTCCTCCAGCGCGTCGACGCCCTGGACGGCGGCCGCGGCCAGCTCACCGCTGCGGCGTTGCCCGGGCCGTCCCCCGGGACAGACGATCAGCAGATGACGCACCAGCCGGGCGCGGAGCTCCGACATGACCCGAGCCGCCCCCAGCCGTCCGGAGAGCTCGAACCCGGCGGTGACCAGGGCGCGGGCGGCCAGCACAGCGGCCAGCGCGATCAGCCGGCCCCGCACGGCGTGCACCGAGACTCCGTGCAGCGCCGCGTCGGCGATGACCGAGGCGAGCAGGATGGCCTGGGCGAGGATCAATCCGGCGCTCACCACGCCGAGTGCGCCGGCGCTCAGCAGGTGTGGCCGCGCAGCGCGCGTCTCGCGCAGCAGGCGACGATCGACCGGCGAGGGCACGACTCAGGCTGGGGGGGTCGGCTTGGGTGCCGGCGGTTCGGTGACGCCGTCGGGTCCGCCCAGGCGCTGCTGGAGCACGGCGATCGGGGTCGGCGTCCCTTCGAAGTCCTCGCGGCCCAGCCGATGACGGAACACCCAGTAGGTCCACGCCTGATAGGCGAGCACGATCGGAACGAAGATCACCGCCACGACGGTCATCACCGTGAGCGTATAGGAGGTTGAGGATGCGGCCCGCAGCGTGAGGTCGAAGGCCTGATTGGTGGTCGAGGGGAGCGCGTTCGGATAGAGACTCACGAAGAGCGTCACGAACCACAGCGCGATTGCGCCGCAGCTGAGCGCGAAGGCCCGGCCCGGGTCACGCCGCATGACCAGTGGCACGAGGGCGGCAAGGGCGATCGCCAGGACGGCGAGCACGATGGCCGACGCCTTGGCGCTGCGCAGGTTGGCCTGGTCGGCCAGCGTCCAGACGAGGAACGCGGCGAGCAACGCAGCGGCGATCGGCGTCGCCCAGCGTGCGACGGCCTGGGCCCGCTCGGTCAGCTCGCCCCTTGTGCGCAACGTGAGGAAGACCGAACCGTGGGCCAGGAAGAGCGCCACCGTGGTCAGGCCTCCGAGCAGCGCGTAGGGATGCAGGAGATCCCACAGCGTCGCGGTCATGTTGTGGGCGGCGTTCATCGGCACACCGTGGACAAAGTTGGCCCAGGCCACACCCCAGAGCAGGGCCACCAGCCCGCTCGAGATCGCCAGCGCCCACTCCCATGTCGAACGCCAGGCGCGCGAGGGCGACTTGCCCCAGAACTCGAACGCCACCCCGCGGATGATCAGGCCGGCCAGCACCAGGAACAGCGCCAGGTAGAAGCCGGAGAAGGCGCTTGCGTACCAGCCGGGGAAGGCGGCGAAGGTCGCGCCGCCGGCCACCAGCAGCCACACCTCGTTGCCGTCCCACACGGGTCCGATCGTGTGGATCAGGATACGCCGGTCGACGTCGTCTCGGCCAAGCGGCCGCACGAGCATGCCGACGCCGAAGTCGAAGCCCTCGAGCACGAAGTACCCCACCCAGAGGATGCCGATCAGGATGAACCAGAGGGTCTGGAGGAAGTCGGGATTGCGCATGATCAGTAGGCGAGCACCAGCTCGGGTCGGTCGACGGTGGGTGGCGGCGCGTTGTCGTCGTCACCCGGCGGCGGGGGCTCGGGCTCGGGGCCGTGCTTGATCTCACGCAGCATCAGCCAGCCGCCGATCGCGATCAGCACGCCGTAGATGACGATGTAGCCGGTCAGCGTGAGGATGATGTCACCGGAGCTGACGCGCGGCGAATTGGCCACGTTGGTCTTGAGCAGCCCGTAGACCACCCAGGGCTGGCGCCCCATCTCGGTGAAGATCCAGCCCGTCCAGTTGGCCAGAATGGGGAGGAAGATCCCGACGATGGCCGCGCGGTGGAACCATCGGCTGCGCTCGAGACGACCGCGGCGCCATTGCACCAGCCCGGCCACGGTCAGCAGCAGCATGAGCACGCCGGCGCCGATCATCAGGCGGAAGGTCCAGTAGGTCACGCCGACGATCGGTGTGTAGTCCCCGGGGCCGTACTTCTTCTGCTCGGCCGCGTTGATCTGGTTGATCCCCTGCACCGTCCCGTTCCAGGACAGGTCGGCGATCACCGAGAGCAGGTGCGGAACGCGTACGTCCTTGCTCAGATGGCCGGGGTTCCGGGTGAAGGAACCGGTCGCGAAGATCGAGAAGCTGGCCCCCTTGCTCGTGTTGTAGAGCGCCTCGGCCGAGGCCATCTTCATCGGTTGCTGCACATCCATGAGCCGGGCCTGGCCGTCGCCGAAGGCCATCGTGGCCAGCACGGCGGCGCAGCCGATCGGCAGCGCCATGCGCAGCGAACGGGACACGACGTCTCCCCCGCGCTTGCGCAGCAGCTGGATCCCACAGACCCCGATGATCAGCATCGCGGCGGTCGTGAAGGCGCCCAGAATCGTGTGTGGGAAGGCCAGCAGCACGGTCGAGTTGGTCAGCACGGAGAAGATGTTCTTGAGCTCCGCGCGGTGGGACACGCTGTTGACGGCGTAGCCCACCGGGTGCTGCATCCACGAGTTGGCAGCCAGGATGAAATAGGCCGAGATCAGCGTCCCGGCCGCCATGCACCACACCGTTATGAGGTGGAGCTTGGGGCTGAGCCGGCCCCAACCGAAGAGCCACAGCCCGAGGAAGGTCGACTCGAGGAAGAAGGCGATCAGCCCCTCCATGGCCAGTGGCGCGCCGAAGATGTCACCCACGTAGCGCGAGTACTGGGACCAGTTCATGCCGAACTGGAACTCCTGGACGATGCCGGTGACGACGCCGATGGCCATCGAGATGAGCAGGAATCTGCCCCAGAAGCGGGTCATGCGCAGATAGACATCGCGGCCCGTGCGGTAGTGCAGCGTCTGGCACAGCGCAACGAACGTGGCCAGGCCGATCGACATCGGCACGAAGATGAAATGGAACAGCGTGGTGATGCCGAACTGGGAGCGGGCTAGATCGAGCGTTGACACGCGCCGAAATCTAAGAGCGCGCTCAGGGGTCGCCATCGGCGCTTTACCGGGCGATTATTGCGGTGGACTACGGAGCGACAGTCGGGTCGGCACGGTTGCCCGCGACGGCCCGCGGCCCGACGATTCAGGGGTGTTCGAGATCCGCATTCACGGCCGCGGCGGGCAGGGCGTGGTCACGGCCGCCGAGATGCTCTCAGTCGCCGCGTTCATGGAGGACCGTCACGCCCAGGCCTTCCCGAGCTTCGGCTCCGAGCGCATGGGCGCACCGGTCGTCTCCTTCTGCCGCATCGACGAGCGGCCGATCCGCCTGCGCGAGCCGATCGCCGAGCCCGACGCGGTGATCGTCGGCGACCCGACGCTGCTGCACCAGGTGGACGTGTTCGGCGGCGCCAGGGCGGATGCCTACGTGCTCATCAACACCTCACGCAGCCTTGACGAGCTCGGCCTCGGCGAGCTGTTTCAGCGCTTCCGGCGTGAGCGGATGGCCACGGTGCCGGCCACCGAGCTCGCGCGGCAATACGTCGGCCGGCCACTACCCAACGCCGCGCTCCTCGGCGGCTTTGCCGCCCTGACCGAGCGCACCCTTCTCAGCTCGGTCCTAGCGGCCGTCCGCGAGCGCTTCCACGGCGACGTGGGCGAACGCAACGTCACCGTCGCTGAGCACGCCTTTGCCCACGTGCGGGGCGCGGTCGCTGCCGGACACGCTCCGGCGGACGTCGGGACGGGCGCCGCGCCCGTCCCGACCCTGCAGCTCTCATCTGGCCGGACGGAGACCGAGCGTGCTTAGGCAGATCGAGGGTTCTCAGGCCATCGCCGAGACGGTCTCGCTGTGCCGGCCGGAGGTCATCTGCGCCTACCCGATCTCGCCCCAGACCCACATCGTCGAGGGGCTCTCGGCGATCGTCAAAGCCGGTCGCCTGGCGCCGTGCGAGTTCGTCAACGTCGAGTCGGAGTTCGCTGCGATGTCGGTGGCCATCGGGGCGAGCGCCACGGGCGCCCGCGCCTACACGGCGACGGCCAGCCAGGGTCTGCTCTACATGACCGAGGCCCTGTACAACGCCTCGGGCCTCGGCCTGCCGATCGTGATGACGGTCGCCAACCGGGCGATCGGCGCCCCGATCAACATCTGGAATGACCACAGCGACTCGATGTCGCAGCGGGACTCGGGCTGGATCCAGATCTACGCGGAGACCAATCAGGAGGCGCTGGACCTGCACATCCAGGCCTTCCGGCTCGCCGAACAGCTCTCGCTGCCGGTGATGATCTGCATGGACGGCTTCATCCTCACCCACGCCGTCGAGCGTCTCGAGCTACCGACGCAGGAGCAGGTCGACGCCTTCCTGCCGACCTACGAGCCGCGGCAGATGCTCGATCCCGCCGAACCGGTGACGATCGGCGCGATGGTCGGACCCGAGGCGTTCACGGAGGTCAAGTACCTGGCCCACTACAAGCAGATGCAGGCGCTCGACGTGATACCCGAGATCGCCGCCGCCTTCGAGCCGGCCTTCGGGCGCTCCTCCGGCGGCCTGCTGCGCCGCTACCGAAGCCAGGACGCCGAGACGATCGTGGTCGCCCTGGGCTCGGTGCTGGGCACGATCGAGGACGTCATCGATGAGCTGCGCGAACAGGGCCAGCGCGTTGGCTGCGTGGGCATCAAGACCTTCCGTCCGTGGCCCGCCCAGGAGGTGCGCGCCGCCCTGGCGCACGCCAAGCGGGTCGTCGTGCTGGAGAAGGCACTCGCCACCGGGATCGGCGGGATCGTCTCGCAGAACGTCCACGGTGTGCTCGAGAGCACCGACGTCAGCGTCTACACGGCGATCGCCGGGCTGGGCGGACGCCCGATAACCCGCGCGTCGCTGCGCGGGCTGCTGGCCGACGCGCTGGCCGACCGGCTCGAGACGACCACCTTCGTCGACCTCGATCGCGAGCTCGTCGAGCGCGAGCTGCAACGCACGCTGGCCACGCGCCGCTCGGGCCCGCACGCCGAGAACATCCTGCGCGACGTCGGCGCGATCGCCGCGGGCCCGGTATAAGGCCATGCCCTACCAGCAGATCAAGTACTACCAGTCGGGCAGCTTCGTCGTGGGCAACCGGCTGCTGCGCCCCGACCAGCGCTCGGTCCAGGCCGACATCGGGCGCTCCAACGCGCTCACCTGCGGACACCGCGCCTGCCAGGGCTGCGGCGAGGCGCTGGGGGCCCGCTACGCGCTCGACGCCGCCATGCGGGCCAGCGAGGGGGACATGATCGCGGCCAACGCCACCGGCTGCCTCGAGGTCTTCTCCACCCCCTACCCGGAGAGCTCCTGGCAGGTCCCCTGGATCCACTCGCTGTTCGGCAATGCCCCGGCGGTCTCCACCGGCATTGCCGCCGCGCTCAAGGCCAAGGGACGCACGAGCACCCGCGTCGTCGGTCAGGGCGGCGACGGCGGGACGGTCGACATCGGCTTCGCCTGTCTCTCCGGCATGTTCGAGCGCAACGACGACGTGCTCTACCTCTGTTACGACAACGAGGGCTACATGAACACGGGCGTGCAGCGCTCGGGGGCGACACCGCCCGCCGCCCGCACGGCGACCACCCAGGCCGTGGGTGAAGAGCCCGGAGCGCCGTGGGGTCAGGGCAAGAGCGCGCCGCTGATCGCCCTGGCGCACGAGATCCCGTACGTCGCGACGGCCACCATCGCCGACCTGCGCGACCTGGAGGCCAAGGTGGAGCACGCCATGAGCCTGCGCGGCGCGCGCTACATACACATCCTCGTCACCTGCCCGCTGGGCTGGGGCAGCGCATCGCAGGACTCGATCCGGATCGCCCGGCTGGCCGCCGAGACCGGCATCTTCCCCGTCTTCGAGGGGTCCCGGGGCGACATCACCAACGTGACCAAGATCCGGCGGCGCGTGCCCGTCGAGGAGTACCTCAAGCTCCAGCGGCGCTACGCGCACCTGTTCTCGCCCACGCGCCGGGACGATGTGATCGAGCGCATCCAGGCCCGGGCCGACCGCAACATCGCGCGCTTCGGCCTGCTCGACGAGCCAGCCCCCGATGCCTCGCCCACGCCGGAGACGATGTGATGGACAAGCCCTTCGCGATCACGCTGGACGTCGGCTCGAGCCTGGCCAACAAGACCGGTTCCTGGCGTACCGAGCGTCCCGTCTATGTGACTCGCCAGGCGCCGTGTGGCCACGCCTGTCCGGCGGGCGAGGACGTCCAGGGCTGGCTATACGAGGCCGAGGAGAGCGACTACGAGGCGGCCTGGCGACGGATCATGGAGCAGAATCCCTTCCCTGCCGTCATGGGCCGGGTCTGTTACCACCCCTGCGAGACGGCGTGCAACCGCGGCCAGCTCGACGAGGCGGTCGGCATCAACTCGGTCGAGCGATTCCTCGGCGACGAGGCCATCGCCAAGCGCTGGGAGGTCCCCAGAACCCAACCGCGCTCGGGCAAACGCGTACTGATCGTGGGCGCGGGGCCCTCAGGTCTCTCGGCCGCCTATCACCTCACCCGTCTCGGGCATGACGTGACGATCCGGGATGCCGGACCGGTGGCCGGCGGGATGATGCGCTTCGGCATCCCCAAGTACCGCCTGCCGCGCAACGTGCTCGAGGCCGAGATCCAGCGGATCCTCGATCTCGGCGTCACCCTCGAATGCGACAGCAAGGTCTCCGACGTGCTCGCCGCGCGGGACGAGGGCGACTTCGACGCCGTGTTCCTCGCGGTCGGCGCCCATCTGGCCAAACGCGCCTACATCCCGGCCGGCAGCGCCTCGCACATGCTCGACGCGGTCTCGATGCTGCGCAGCATGGAGGGTGAGGACGCACCGTTGCTCGGACGCCGCGTCGTGGTCTATGGCGGCGGCAACACGGCGATCGACGCCGCCCGCACGGCCAAGCGGCTGGGCGCCGAGGAGGCGGTCATCGTCTACCGCCGCACCCGCGAGCGGATGCCCGCGCACGAGTCGGAGCTCGAGGAGGCGCTCGAGGAGGGCGTGCTCATGAAGTGGCTCTCGACGATCAAGCGCGCGGACGAAGGCAAGCTCCTCGTCGAGCGGATGGAGCTCGACGAGAGTGGCTTCCCGCAGCCGACGGGCGAGCTCGAGGAGCTCGAGGCTGACTCCCTCGTGCTCGCGCTCGGCCAGGACACCGACCTCTCACTGCTCGACGGCGTGCCCGGGATCGAGGTGCAGGACGGCGTGGTGAGAGTCGAGGAGACGATGATGACCGGCCACGCCGGAATCTTCGCCGGCGGCGACATGGTTCCGGCCGAGCGCACGGTCACCGTGGCGATTGGGCACGGCAAGCTCGCCGCGCGCAACATCGACGCGTGGCTGCGCGGCACCCGGCACCGTCCGGCTCCCGAGCCCGAGCTGGCCGGCTTCGATGCGCTGAACACCTGGTACTACGCCGACGCGCCCAAGACGGTCAGCCCGCGGCTCGAGGCGATTCGCCGCACCTCGACCTTCGACGAGGTGGTGGGAGGACTGGACGAATCCACGGCGGGCTTCGAGGCCCGGCGCTGCATGTCGTGCGGAACCTGCTTCGCGTGCGACAACTGCTACGGCGTCTGCCCGGACAACGCGGTGATCAAGCTCGATCCCACGGGCTCCTATGCGTACGAGATCGATCTGGACTTCTGCAAGGGCTGCGGAATCTGCGCCCAGGAATGCCCCTGCGGCGCGATCCAGATGGAACCCGAGCTGATCTGAGCGCGCGGGCACTGGGGGACGCGCCTCAGGCGGGTTCCCGGACCCCAGGGGGGACGCGCCTCAGGCGGGTTCCCGACCCCAGGCCAGCACAACGGCCAGGTCCAGGGTCGAGAGGATGCCCACCGGGCGCGTGCCCGGCTCGGCGGCGACGGTCAGATGGCTCACACCCTGCTCGCTCATGAGCGTCGCAGCCTGGGTCAGTGAGTCCGAGGGCCGGACCGCGGCGGTCTGGGAAACCGCGAGCTCACCGGCGGTCCGGTCGAGCTCCCCGCGCGCCGCCGCCTGGGTCAGCCCGAGGTCGGAGACGATGCCCCAGCCCGGGCCGTCCTCGGGGCCCGCTCCCTCGACGACCACGGCGTGCACGTGGTAGCTCGCCATGATCTCGGCGATCGCCCGTATGGGCGCATTCGCCGGGCAGCTGATGATGCCGGCGCGCATGGCGTCGGCCACCCGCGCGTCCCCGAACGCCGGCGCGAGCAGTGCGGAGGTGCGGGGCATCGCTCCTGGCTCTAACCGGGAGCGCCGGGCACGACGAGGACGGGACGCTCGCTGTGATGCACGACGGCGTTCGAGATGCTGCCGAGCACGTTGGACTGCACCGCGGCGGCACCGTGGGTGCCGATCACGATCAGCTCGGAGTCCTCCTCCGCGGCGACGTCGAGGATCGTGCGCCAGACGGTGGTGTTGTTGCGCTCGACGCGCGCCTGGACAGCCAGGCCCAGCTCCTTGGCCAGCGCTTCGCCGGCCTCGGCGACCTCGTGGGCACGCTGCAGGACGACGAGCCCGAGCTCGACGGTCGAGGGACCGCCCTGGCCGCTGGACTCCCCGAACGGCGCGGCCGCCAGCACGTCATCGGGGGGATTCCAGACGTGCAGCAGCGTCACCGGCTTGTGTCCGAGCGTCGCCCCGGCCACGGCAACCGCGTGCCGGGCGCTCGGGGAGCCGTCGTAGCAGATCAGAATCGACATGGATCTAGCCTACCTCCAGAGTGTGATTTTCTTCTCCGGCCTGCGCCCGCCGGCCCGGCTTGGCCCCGCGCGGCATTACGAGCAGCGGACACGGCGCGTGACGCTCCAGGTAGTTGGACGTGCTGCCATTGAGCAACCGGCCGAGCGGCCCGTGGGCGCGTGAGCCCACGATCAGCAGGTCGACCCGCTCGCCGAAGCGGGCCAGCTCGTCACTCGGTTCGCCGTAGACGGCGTCACCCTCGACGCCGTCGAAGCTCCGCAGCCGGGCCAGATCCTCCTCGATCAGCCGCTGGGCCTGCTCCGGCCAGTCCGCGGGCACGGGTTCGCCCGCGGGGACGCGGTGCAGCGAGACGACGGACAGCGCGCGGATCGTGGCCTGGTGGCGAGCCGCGATGTCGCGCGCGGCCGCGAGGGCGAGCTCGCTCTGCTCCGAGCCGTCGTACCCGACGCCGATCGTGGCCATCCGCGGCGGTTGCTCGGCGTAGCCTCGCGGCGCGATGGCGACGGCGCAGGGAGCGCCGTTCATGCACGCGCGGGTGTCGTTGCCGACCAGGACCCGCCCGGCGTTGCCGCGCCGGCAGGAGCCGACCACCAGCAGGTCAACATCCTGGGTCTCGACCAGCTCGTGCAACGTGCGCGCCACGTCGCCATGGTCCACGTGCGTGGGCGTGATCCGGCCACCCGTGCCCACGAGCTGGACGGCCAGGGCCGCGGCATCGCGTCCACCCGACCGCTCGTCGTCCCCGACCAGAACCCTGCTGAACATCACACCCGACTCCTGGAAGACCGTTGTTTCGTACCCCAGACGGTAGGACCCCCAAGCCCGGCTGGCGTCCGTACGCCGCGCGGGTCGCTCTGCGGCTTCCTACCCAGGCTCTGGGGCGATCGGTTCGCCGCGTGCTGCTCGATCAGCCGGTGGATCAGCTCGAAGTAACGCCCCAGATGCTGCGGCCCGAGGAAGTGGTCGCGCACCCGACGGCGCGCCGGTCGCCGATCCGCCGGGCCCGCTCGGGGTCGGCCAGAAGCTCCACGACCGCCGCGCCGTACTCCGCGAGGTTGTCGGCGTCCTTGATCAGCAGGCCCGAGACGCCGTCGACGATCTGGTCCTGGATACCGCCGAGCCGCGTGGCGACCACCGGACGGCGACTTCCACATCGCCTCGGCGACCGTGAGGCCGAAGCCCTCGGCCAGGCTCTTCTGCACCACGACGTCGGAGTGACGCTGGACGGCGTTGACGATCGCCGCGTTCTCGTCGGTGTCCTCCATCGGCAGCGAGGCGAGATGCACGCGGACAGCGGACGTCGGCGGGCAGGCCTGCCAGGCCTCGCGGACGACGGCGAAGATCTCGGCCCCCTCCGGGTCGTCAGCCACCGCGTCCGTGGCCGGGCCGGCCAGCAGCAGATGGGCGTCGGCGTGGGCGGCGACGTGATCGGTGAAGCCGATGCAGCACGCCGAGCGGGTCCTTGAGGCGGTCCCATCGCGAGATCTGGGTGACCAGCCGGTCCCCGGGGCTGGCGGCGCGCACTGGACCATCTCCGCCGGCGATCGACGCGGCCGGGGTGCCGTCGGAGCGGGTGAAGGTCGCCCGTCCGGGGTCCGCTCGGCGCGATACCCGAACGCGCGAGGATCGCGGCCGTACTGCTCGCGGGTCTGGTCGGCGTTCTTCGGCGAGAAGGCATCGATCGAGGGTTGGATCACGGCGATCTTCGCTCAGCGGGCAGCCCGTCCCAGACGAACGCGGCTCGGGAGAAGACGCAGGCGTCGGCCCCTCCACGTAGTGCAGCAGGAAGGCGCCACGCCTCGCGCGCGCGTCGGTTGGGGTGATCCATGCCCGACGTGGCAGCGCCAGATCACGATCGCCCCGGTCCGGCTTGATCGCTGGCACGAGCCCTGCGGTCTGCGGATCGTGGAGGATCACGACGTCCTGCGGATGGATCAGCGCGGCGAGCTCCTCGGCGTTGCCGGCCAGCGCCCGCTCGTAGGTCGGCGGTCTTCGTCCGTCGGCGTCCCGCCGTCGCCGTCGACGCCGTGCAGGTGGTTGTGCAGGCGCTTGGTGAAGGCGAAGAACTCGGGGTCACCGGAGATCACCACCCAGCGCGCATCGACCCCGGCGCCGCGGGAATAGCCGAGCAGCGGTCGCAGCAGCTCGACCACGCCCGCCGCCCTTGCCGGTCGAGTTCACGTTCCAGATCACCCGACCTTCGAGGGTCGGCGCATCGCGCTCGATCAGGCGAATCAACGCCCGGTCCGCAGCCGGAGTCACCACCTCGTCAAAACGTCGTGGATCGATCGCGCCGACGGGAATGTGCTGCAGGCGTGGCATCAAGGCTCAACTCGCCAGCCTCGCAGACTTGCGCGCGCGGGTCCACCGGGAATCCGCTGAGCAAGCGTGCGGGGAAACCCGCACGCGCTACGGATATCTCCCGATGCGCTCTGCGCCGAACGCTGGGATCGTCACGCAATGGCCACCGCAGTCGATGCCCGCCATTCCGGTTCGGACGCGGACTGGACGAATCGTCTCGACGACTACGTTCGGCGCGCCCGGCGGGCCGCCGACGAGTTCCGCGCGCTCGATCAGGAGCACGGTCGACCGGATCGTCTGGGCGATGGTCGTGGCGGGCCTCGAGCACGCCGTCGAGCTGGCCGAGCTGGCCATGGAGGAGACCAGCTTCGGCGTGTTCGAGGACAAGGTGGTCAAGAACTACATCGCCACCGAGTTCCTCTACGACTACCTCAAGGACAAGCAGTCCGTCGGCGTCATCGACGAGGACGCGAGCGGGCGATCCAGTACGTCGCCGAGCCGATCGGCGTCGTGCTGGCGCTCCTGCCGATCACCAACCCGACCTCGACCGCGCTGTTCAAGTCGATCGTGTCGCCAAGACGCGCAACGCGCTGATCTTCCGCCCGTCGGCCCGCGCCGCGCGCTGCGCGACACGCGCCGTCGAGCTCCTTCAGGAGGCCGGCGAGAGCGCAGGTCTTCCGCGCCACGCTCTGCAGGTGATCCCGGACCCGACGCTCGACGTCTCCCAGTACCTCTTCCATCACCCCGGCGTCGACTTCATCTGGACGACCGGCGGCCCGAAGGCGGTCGCCGCGACCAACGCGGCCGGCAAGCCGTGCCTGAGCGTCGGCCCGGGCAACGCGCCCGTCTACGTCCACCGCAGCGCCGACGTCCGCATGGCGGTCGTCGACATCCTGATCTCCAAGACCTTCGACGCCTCGGTGATCTGCCCGGCCGAGCAGACGTGCGTGGTCGACGACGCGATCTACGACGAGATGGTCGCCGAGTTCCAGCGCATGGGCGCGCGGCTGCTCAGCACCGAGGAGACGGCCGCGCTCGCCGCCGCTCGTTCACCGAGGACGGGCGCGGTCGAGATCGAGGCGCTCGGCCAGTCCTGCGTCAACCTCGGCGCGCTGGCCGGCTTCGAGGTCGCGAGCAGGACAAGGTGCTGCTCGCGCCGCTGCCGACCGACCTCGAGGAGCTCGCCGCGCACCCGCTCATCGCCGAGAAGCTGATGCCGGTGCTCGGCCTCGTGCGCTCGCCGTCGGTCGAGCACGCGATCGCCGCCTGCGAGCTCGTCACCGAGCACGGCGGCCTCGGCCACACCTCGGCGGTCTACGCGACCGACGAGGCGGTCGATCGACGCGCTTCGCCCACGCGATCCGCACCGGCCGCATCCTCGTCAACGCGCCGACCGCGGTCGGCGCGCTCGGCGGCGTCTACAACTCGATGACGCCGACGTTCTCGCTCGGCTGCGGCACCTGGGGCGGCTCGATGACGACCGACAACGTCAACTACCGCAACCTGCTCAACATCAAGGCCGTGTCGCGCCGCCAGACGCCGCCGCAGTGGTTCCGGGTGCCCTCGGACACGTACTTCAACGCCGGCGCGCTCGAGAACCTGCGCCAGGTCGAGGCCGGACAGGCGCTGATCGTCACCGACGGGCCCACGGAGGCGCGCGGCGTGGCCGACGAGGTGCGCCGGCACCTCGACGCGACTCGGTGCACGTCTTCTCCGACGTCGAGCCCGAGCCGACCGAGGCGCAGATCCGCGCCGGCGTCGATGAGCTGCGGCGGATCGAGCCGGACCTGATCATCGCCGTCGGCGGCGGCTCGGTGATCGACGCCGCCAAGGCGATGCGCCTCTTCCACGAGAGCCCCGAGCTGAGCTGCGCGAGCTGCCGCTGCCGTTCCTCGACGCCCGCAAGCGGGTCGCCTCGTTCCCCGAGATCGAGCACTCGATGCGGCTCGTCGCCATCCCGACGACCGCCGGGACCGGCTCCGAGGTCTCGCCGGCCGCGGTGCTCAGCGTCGGCGCGCGCAAGGTCACGCTCGTCGACTACTCGCTGCGTGCCGGACATGGCGATCGTCGATCCGCTGCTGACGCTGACGATGCCGCCGGCGATGACCGCCGACACGGGCGATCGACGCGCTCACGCACGCGCTCGAGGCCGTGCGTCTCGATCTTCGCCTCGCCCTACACCGACGCGTTCTGCATGCAGGCGCATCAACCTGATCCTCGAGGCGCTGCCGCGCGCCTACCGCGACGGCTCGGACCTCGAGGCGCGCACCGCGATGGCCAACGCGGCGACGATCGCCGGCCTCGCCTTCTCGAACGCGTTCGTCGGCGTCAACCACGCGCTCGCCCACGCCGTCGGGGCGCGCTTCGGGATCGCCCACGGCCGCGCCAACGCGATCTTCCTGCCCCACGTGCTGCGCTACAACGCCTCGCTGCCGAGCAAGTTCATGCCGGCCCCGGGCTATTCGGCCTACGTGGCTCCCGAGAAGTACGCCCAGATCGCCTGGATCCTGGGCTCGGCGGCGGCTCGGAGGAGGGCCGGCGGGAGCGGCTCTTCGCGCGCGTCGACGAGCTGCTGCGCGCGGTCGACGAGCCCCGCACGCTGGCCGAGACCGGGATTTCGCCGGAGGACTTCGAGCCAGGCGCTGCCTGATCTCGCGCGCGCCGCGTTCGCCGACCCGAGCATCCGCACCAACCCGCGCATCCCGCTGGTGCGCGAGATCACGGCGCTACTCCAGGCCGGCTACGCCGGTACGTAACGTACTACGCAGAACACCACCGTGGGAAGCGTGGAACACCGCGAGCGCGAACCGTGGCTCCCCCGCGCGCGGAGCGCGCCTTTTCCCCGATGGCGCGGCATCCCCGGGTTGCCAGACTCGGTGCTCGAATTCCCGATTGCAGCAGAGGTCGAGCGAGATGATCAACGAGCTTCACACCGTCATGCGTGAACTGGACAGCCGCTTCAACGACGGAATCCACGTCCGCCTCATCTGGTGCGCGCGCGACGATCAGACCTTTGTCGTGGTCACCGACCACCGCGGTGGCGAGGCCTTCTCGGTGCAGGTCACAGCGGGTGAGCACCCGCTCGATGTCTTCCACCACCCGTACGCGTATGCCGCCTTTCACAGGATCAACGTGCGGCCTCCCGCGATCCCCACGGAACCGGCGCCGCTTGCCTACGAAGCCACGCTCGGTAGTTAGCTGCGCTGCGACTGCGGCCGAGTCCGGATGTCGCGGCGGAGGGAAGCGACGATTCTCCTAGACCCGAGGGCTCAGCTGGATCGAGGTGGCCCTGCTCCAGGCGACGTTCGCCCAACCGTGGTGAGATACCCGGTGCGGGTGCAGGGCCACCTCGCTCAGCCCGTGACATCGACGGCCTGAGGTGAGACGCTCAGGAACGTGAGCGTCGAGGTCCAACGGACAACAGAAGGCGGAACATCCGCGCAGACGGGTGCCGCCGGTCTGAGCGAAGCCGAGGCCGCCCGGCGTCTGGCGGCATCGGGGGGGGCTCCCCGCCAGGGAACGAGCCGCTCGTACGCCAGCATCGTCCGCGCCAACGTCTTCACGGTCTTCAACGTGATCCTGGCCAGCTTCGGCGCGGTGACGCTGATCTTCGGCGACTGGCGCGACGCGCTGTTCCTGGGCGTGATCGTCGCCAACGCCGCGATCGGGATCACCCAGGAGGTGCGGGCCAAGCGCGCGCTCGATCGGCTCGTCGCTGCTCGTCGCGCCGCACGCGCGGGTCAGGCGCGACGGGGCTGCAGCGCGAGCTGCCGGTGGCCGAGGTCGTCGTCGGGGACCTGGTCGCTGCTCGAGCCCGGCGACCAGGTCGATCGCCGACGGACGCCTGCTCTCCGTCTCCGACCTGCGGCTCGACGAGTCGATCCTCACCGGCGAGTCGGAGACCGTGCGGCGCGAGGTCGGCGATGAGGTGCGCTCGGGAGCGTTCGTCGCCGAGGGCACGGGCGCATACGAGGTGACCGCCGTCGGCGCCGACAGCTTCGCCGCGCGGCTCACCGGCGAGGCGCGCTCCTTCCGCCACCCGCGCTCGCCGCTGGAGCGGGCGGTCAACCGTCTGCTCTACGCCTGCTCGTGGCCTGGTCATCGGGCTCGGCGCCGCTGCTCGGCTACTCGCTGTATCACCGCCACGTGCACCCTCCACACCGCGGTGGCGACCTCGGCGGCCGGAGTCGTGAGCCTGATCCCGGAGGGCCTGATGGTGCTCGTCGGCCTGACCTACGCCGCCGCGGCCGTGCGCATGTCGCGCCGCGGCGTGCTGGCCCAGCAGCTCAACGCGATCGAGTCGCTGGCTTCCGTGGACACGATCTGCGTCGACAAGACCGGCACGCTCACCGAGGCCGTCGCTGCGCGTCGTCGAGCTGGTGCCGGCCCCAGGGGTCGACGGCGAGCCGCAGCTGTGCGTCAGGCGCTGGGGACGGTCGCGGCCAGCGCCTCGGCGCGCAACATCACGCTGCAGGCGATCGCCGACGCCCATCCGGTGCCGAGCGCAGTCGGTGCTCGGCGAGGTGCCGTTCTCCAGCCGACGGCGCTGGAGCGCGGTCGCCTTCGCCGACGCGACCCTCTATCTCGGCGCGCCGGGGCGGCTCCCGCCTCGGCCCGCTCGCCGAGCTCGCCGAGCAGCGCCAGCAGCAGGGGCGGCGCGTGCTGGCGCTGGCCCGCGACCGCCGCCCGGTTCCGAGCGACCCGCAGGACACGCCGCCGCCCGGCCTCGAGCCGCTCGGCCTCGTGGTGCTCGCCGAGGAGCTGCGCCCCAACGTGCGCGACACGATCGCCTTCCTGCGCGGCCAGGGCGTCGAGGTCAAGGTCCTCTCCGGCGATGCTTCGCAGACCGTGGCGGCGATCGCGCGCGACGTCGGCATTCCGGTCTCCTCGGTCAGCGATGGTGAAGCGATCCCGGACGACCCGGAAGCGCTGCGCGCAGTTCGCGCTGGCGATGACCGTGGTCGGGCGGATCTCCCCCGAAGGCAAACGAGCGGATCGTCCAGGCGCTGCGCGACGCGGGCCGCTACGTGGCGATGGTGGGCGACGGGGTCAACGACGTGCCGGCGCTGAAGAGCTCGCGGCTGGCCATCGCCCAGGGCAGCGGAACGCAGATGGCGCGCAGCGTGTCCGACCTCGTGCTCATCTCGGGCGATTTCGCAGCCGTGCCGCCGCTCGTCGCCGAAGGGCGCCGGGCACTGCGAAACCTCCAGCGCGTGACCAAGCTCTACGTGACCAAGTCGGCCTTCGCGGCCTTCCTGATCCTGACCATCGGCACGAGCTCCGACGCCTACCCGCTGCTGCCGCGGCATCTGACGCTGGCGGCGAGCCTGACGATCGGGATCCCCACCTTCTTCCTCGCGCTGGCACCGAGCAGCGGCGCCTGGCGGCCCGAGCGCTTCGTGCGCCGCGTGGCCAACTTCGCGGTGCCCGCGGGCGCGCTGCTCGGCGCCGGCGTCGTGGCCGGATACCTGTTCGCGCGCCACGACCTCGATCTGTCGGTGGCCGACGCGCGGACGGTCGCGGTGAGCATCCTGATCGCCGGTGGGCTGTATCTCGTGATGGCCCTCGAGTCCCAGGGCGGCCGCCGCCGCTCGACGCTCGTCGGAGTCATGTGCGCGGTGCTCGGCGGCCTCTACGTGGCGGCGCTGCTGATCCCCGCCACGCGGCAGTTCTTCGACCTCACCCTGCCCGATCTCTCGATGGTGGTGACCGCGGTGCTGGCCAGCGCGGTGACGATCGCCGCGCTGGCGCTCTCCGGGTTCACGGTGAGCGTCAGGCCGGACCGCGAGCACACCCCGGACGCGGCCGACGGTTCTACCGCGGAATGACCAGAACCGGCCGGTCGGCGTGGACCAGGACCGCCGCTGAGACGCTCCCGAGCAGCGCCCGCCTGACGCGCGAGAGTCCCCGCGCGCCGAGGACGATCGCCGTCGCGTCGAGCTCCTGCCCGAGCTCGCAGATCGTGCGCCACGGCTTGCCGCTGACCAGCTTCGGCTGCGCCCGGAACCCCGCCTCGGTGGCCAGGGCGACGCCGCGTTCGGCCGTCGTGCGGGCCATGTCCGCGGCGATCTCGTCGAGGCCGAGCGACTTGGCACCCAGCACCGAGACGCCCGCGCTGATCAGCGCGCCGGGGTCGTAGAGCTCCCAGGTGGCGGCCGGTTCCCACGCCGTCACCACCACGGCCCGGCGAGCGCCCAGCAGCCGGCCGGCCTCGGCGATCGCGTGGGCGGCGTCGTCGGAGCCGTCGTAGCAGAGCAGCACCGGGCGTTCGTCCATACCCCGAGTAAAGCCGCCCGGAGCTCGCACGACATCCGAAGAGGGACACCGAGCCCCTGTGGTTAACCACCGTGCGGCGGGCGGGAGCGTACGGATGACCGGTACCCGCGGCCGCGGAACACTGACTCTCGATGACGGTTGCCCAAGCGTCCGCGGAAGCCTCCGGCGTCGAGCGCGAGGTCCGGCCCCGGACCTCGATCCGTCGTGCCGCCGCCGCGCTGGTCGAGCACCGGGCACCCATCCTGGCTGCGGTGGCGCTGTTGGCGATCGTCCTCGGCGCCGCGTTTCACATCGCCGGGCAACCGCAGACCGGCGACGCCATCTGGGAGGGGGCGGTCGTGCTGCTCGCCGCCGAGCTCGCGGCCGAGGTCGGGCGCACGGTCATCGTCGACCGGCACATGGGGGTGGACACGATCGCACTGGTAGCCATGATCGGCTGCCTGGCGCTCGGCGAGGAGCTGGCCGGCGTCGTCGTCGGACTGATGTTCACCGGCGGCGCGACGCTCGAGGATCTCGCCTCCACGCGGGCCCGCCGCGAGCTGACGGCGCTGATCCAGCGGGCGCCCAAGGTCGCGCAGCTGCGCGTCGGAGACGGGCTCAGGGAGGTCCCGGTCGAGCAGGTCGGGGTCGGCGACGTCCTCGTGGTGCGCACCGGCGAGGTCGTCCCGGTCGATGGAACCGTGGTCAGCAGCGAGGCGGTGCTCGACACCAGCACCCTGTCCGGAGAGTCGCTCCCGGTGACGATCGGTCGGGGGATGCCGGTTCTGAGCGGCACGGCCAACGCCGGCTCCCCCTTTGAGGTGCGCGCCGAGCGGCCCGCGGCCGAGAGCGCCTACGCCGCGCTCGTGCGGCTGGTGCAGCACGCCCAGACCCAGCGCGCCCCGTTCGTGCGCATGGCCGACCGGTACGCCGGGTTCTTCCTGCCCGCGGCACTGCTGATCGCCGGTGCGGCCTGGGCGGCGAGCGGCGACCCCGTCCGCGGGCTCGCCGTGATCGTCGTCGCGACCCCGTGTCCACTGATCCTGGCCGCGCCGATCGCACTCATCTCAGGCCTCTCGCGCGCGTCGCGCTCGGGCGTGATCGTAAAGGGGGCGGGGACGATCGAGACCCTGGGGCGGGCGCGCACGATCCTGTTCGACAAGACCGGCACGCTCACCGTCGGCACCCCCGACGTGCGTGAGATCGTCGCCATGGACGACATCGAGCCGGCGGAGCTGCTGCGGCTGGCCGCGTCTCTCGATGCGCTCTCAGCCCATGTTCTGGGTCAGGCGCTGGTGCGCTCGGCCGCCGAGGCCGAGCTCGCGCTGCACGCGGCGAGCGGTGTGCACGAGGACCCCGGGCAGGGAATCCGGGGGACCGTCGACGGACACACGGTCTCCGTGGGCAGCAGCAACTTCCTGCGCGCCGGCGGCATCCCGGCCGACCAGCTCGCCTCGCCGGCCTGGATGGTCGGGCACGGCTCCGGCGAGGCCCGGGTCCTCGTCGGCGTCGACGGCCGCCTGGGCGGGGTGATCGTGATGGCCGACGAATTGCGAGCGGACACGGCGACGCTCATGGACAGCCTGCGGGCCGAGGGCATACGTCATATCGCGATGCTCTCCGGTGACCGGCGATCCGTCGCCGACCGCGTCGGTCGTGAGCTCGGCGTGGACCGCGTGTACGCCGAGCAGTCCCCGGAGGAGAAGCTCGAGGTCGTGCGGCGCCTCGAGGCGATGCCCGACCTCGGGCCGGTGATCATGGTCGGCGACGGCGTAAACGACGCCCCGGCGCTCGCCCTGGCCGACGTCGGCATCGCGATGGGCACGGCGGGGGCCACGGTCTCGTCTGAGACCGCCGATGCCGTGATCACGGTCGACCGCATCGATCGGGTGCTCGACGCGCTGCATGCCGGTCGCCGCGCGCTGTTCATCGCGCGCCAGAGCGTGCTGGCCGGCATGGGGCTCAGCTTCATCGCCATGGGAGTGGCGGCGGCCGGCTACCTGCCGCCGGTCGCCGGCGCGCTGCTGCAGGAGGTCATCGATCTCGGCGTGATCCTGAACGCGCTGCGGGCGCTGCGCGGCTGAGGTCTGGCAGCCGGGGGAGCGCGCGCCCCCCGATCTTGGCCGATCAGCCGGCCCTCTCGCGGCCCGACCAGTACCGTTCGGCCTCCGCCTCCATGGCGGCCAGGCGGGTGTAGTAATCGGGGAACTCGTTGAGGTGCGCCCGGGCGATCCGGCCGGTTGTCAGCTCGTCGTCGTCGCTCACGTTGGTCTCGGGATCGCGGCGCCCGTGCTCGAGCTCGACCTCCAGGCCGATCCGGAACTGCTCCACATCGAAGGGCGAGGATCGCCAGTCGATCCCGATCCGCTCGCCTATGTCGCGCGCCTGCTCAGTCGAGAAGCCCATCAGGCCGGCTGCGTGACGGGGGCGAGCACGCGCTCGGCCAGGTCGACCAGGCGGCTCGAGTAGCCCCATTCGTTGTCGTACCAGGCCACGACCTTGACCTGTGTGCCGTCGATGACGCTGGTCAGTGCCGAATCGAAGATCGACGAGTAGGAGGACTTGACGATGTCCGAGGAGACGATCGGGTCCTCCGTGTAGGCCAGGATCCCGGCCAGCGGGCCCCGATCGGCCAGCTCCTGCACCGCGCGGTTGATCTCCTCGCGGCTGGTCTCGCGCTCGGTCTCGATCGTCAGATCGACCAGCGAGCCCGTGGGCATGGGCACGCGGACGGCGAACCCGTTCAGGCGCCCGGCGAGGTCCGGGATCACCAGGCCGAGCGCCTTGGCGGCGCCGGTCGAGGTGGGGATGAGGTTGATGGCCGCGGCCCTGGCCCGCCGCAGGTCGCTGTGTGGCCCGTCGAGCAGGTTCTGGTCCGAGGTGTACGCGTGCACCGTCGTCATCAGGCCGTGCTTGATGCCGACGGCGTCGTGCAGCACCTTGGCCACGGGGGCCAGGCAGTTCGTGGTGCACGATGCGTTGGAGACGATGTGATGGATCTCGGGGTCGTAGACCTCATCGAAGTTGACGCCGAGCACCAGCGTGGCGTCGGGCGGCTCGGAGCCCTTGGCCGGCGCGGAGATGATCACCTTGTGCGCACCGGCCGCGATGTGCTCGGCTGCCGCGGCGCGGGTCCGGAACCGGCCTGTCGACTCGATCACCACATCGACGCCGAGCTCGCCCCAGGGCATGGCCGCGGGCTCGCGCTCGGCCAGCGCCCTGATCGGCATCCCGTCAAGGACGATCGCATCCCCCTCAGCGGCGACGGTGCCCGGATATTGGCCGAACACCGAGTCGTACTTGAACAGGTGCGCGAGTGTGGCCGGGGCCACCAGGTCGTTGACGGCCACGACCTCGAAGTCGGCGTTCTGTTCCCGGGCGGCTCGCAGGAAGCTTCGGCCGACGCGGCCGAAGCCGTTGATGGCTACGCGTACTGACATCTGGGTTTCTTCCTCTCTGGGTGTTTGGGGTTCAGCGACGGCGCACGGGTGCTCATTTGCGCAACGCGGCATCGGCGGCGCTCGGCTTCTCCGGTCTCCCGGACTGGGCGGTGGCCAGCGCCAGCAGCTCCTCGATGCCCTGCTCGATGCCGTAGGCGAGCACGCCCAGATCGGACATCGACTCGCTGTCGGCGATCAGCCCGAACGTCATCAGGCCGTCGTAGGAGAAGATCGCCATCCCGACCGCGTGCTCGGCGGCCAGCGGCACGATCGGATGGACCTCGCGCAGCCGCGCCCCGAAGGCGTACAGCGGCATCTGCGGACCCGGAACGTTCGTGATCGTGACGTTGAACAGGCGCGTCGCGTACAGCGACCGGGCGATGGCCGCGTGCATCGCCGGGGGCGCGAGCGCGGCCACGTCGATCATCGTGGTCGCACCGACTGCGGCCCCCGAGGACTTGAGCTCTGCCGTGCGTGCGGCGAGCTGCTTGAGGCGCACGTGGGCGATTGGCTCGGCCACCGGCAGCTCGACGAACAGCGAGCTGATGCGGTTGCCGAGCGCGAGCCGCTCCGAGGCCAGGCGCACGTTCATCGGCACCATGGCTCGCAGGCCGTGCTCGGGGAGGGCCTCGCCGCGGTGTATGAGCAGGCGCCGCAGTCCCGTGGTGCAGGCGGCGAGCACCACGTCGTTGATCGAGCCTCCGAGCCGGTTGCCGATCGTCCGCATGTCGGCCAGCGGAACGTGAACGGCCGCATATCGCCGCGCGGAGCCGATCGGGACGTTGAGCGAGCTGTGTGGTGCGCCGATCAGCTCGTCGTGAACGATCAGGTCGGCGAGCGAGCGCGAGCGCATGAGCGCCTCACGAGGGTGCAGCGCGGCGTGCAGCCCAGCCCGTGCGGCGGTGACGCCCACCTGGGTGGCGTGAGCGATCGAGGCCGGCGGCTGGGGCACGAGCGAACGCAGCAGGGAGGGCCCGCCGTCGTCCTCGGCGAGCACGGCGACGCTCGAACGCGGTCCGGGGTCGGGCTCGGCGTCGAGCAGCAGGTGAGCGACGTCCACCGAGCCGACGCCGTCGACCAGGCAGTGGTGGGTCTTCCAGGCCAGCGCCCAGCGGCCATCAGCCAGCCCCTCGAGCAGCACCATCTCCCAGAGCGGGCGCGTCCGGTCGAGCCGATGTGAGTAGAAATCGGCCGTCCAGTCGCACAGCTCGGCCTCGCCGCCCGGTGACGGCAGCGCCGCATGAGCGACATGATTGCGGACGTCGAAGCGCTCGTCGTCGGTCCAATGGGGCCAGGCAAAACCACCGGTGCGCGGTGAGGAGAGGCGCTGCGAGTAGCGCGGCAGGAGATCGAGCCGCCCGTCGAGGTCGGCGCAGACCTCCTCGACCGTCGGCATGGGCCGGTCCGAGGCGGGGTCGAAGACCATCACGCCGCCGATGCTCATCAGCGCCCCCTCGTCGAGCTGCTCGAGCTCGAGGAAGGTCGCGTCGAGTGCGGTCAGCGTGTCGGTCATGTTCAGGCCCTGAGGGAGGGCACGGGAGCCGGTGGAGCGGCGGCCTCGACGCGCACGCGTGCGTCGACGATCAGAGCGCCATCGCTCAGCACGATCAGCGGGTTGCAGTCGAGCTCGGCGATCTCCGGATGGGCGTCGACCATCGCGCTCACGCGCATCAGCACGTCCTCCACGGCCTCCTGATCGGCGCGCGGCGCGCCCCGGTAACCATCGAGCAGGGGGAACGTGCGCAGCGAGCGCAGCATCTCGTGTGCGTCGAGGTCGGTCAGTGGGGTGATACGAACCGCGACGTCCTTGATCAGCTCCGCCGTGGTGCCCCCGGCGCCGCAGACGATCACGGGTCCGAAGCTCTGGTCGTGCACGACGCCGACGATCAGCTCGACACCCTGAGGTGACATCGGCTGCACGATCAGTCCCTCGAGCTCGTGTCCGGCCCGCGCGACCGCCTTCGCGATCTCAGCCGAGGCCTGACCTACGGCCTCGGCCCCGTCCACGTTCAGGCGGACACCGCCGGCATCGGTCTTGTGCAGGAGCTTGGGACCAACGGCCTTCAGGGCGACGGGCACGCCGAGGTCGGCCGCGGCCCTGGCGGCCTGATCGGCGTCGCGGACCACGTGGGTCTCGAGCAGCGGCAGGCCGTAGCACTCAAACAGCGCACAGACGCGCTCCGGAGAGAGCCATCCGCCTCCGGCGGACAGCGCCTCGCTGATGATCGCCGCCGCTTCGGTGGGACGGGCATCCTCGGGCGTCCGCACGAGCCCCCGTGTCCGCGTGCGCCAGCGACCGTGCCGCGCGGCGTGCGCGATCGCCCGGGCGGCGTCTTCCGGGAAGGCGTAGGCGGGCACCCGCAGCTCGTCGCTGCTGAGCTCCTCGGGCGCGCCCTCGCTGGTCATGAAGACCGCTGCCATGGTGACCTCCGGGCAGCTCTCGGCGGCTGCGCGGATCGCGCGCGCCACGTCGGCGGCCTGGGTCACGAGCGGCGGCACGAAGATGGTCAGGATCGCGTCGCAGGCTCCGCTCTGCGCCAGCGTCCGCAAGGTACGGCCGAAGTCCTCGGCCGACGCGGTGGCGATCATGTCGATCGGATTGCCCACGGACGCCGAATCGGGCAGGAACGCGGCCAGCTTCGCCTGTACGCTCGCCGGAAGCTCGGGCACCTCCACGCCGAAGGCCTGACAGGCGTCCGCGCAGAGGATCCCCGGTCCGCCCGCGTTGGTCACGATCGCCACGCGGTCGCCGGGCGGCACGGGCTGCGCGGCCAACAGCGTCGCCACGTCGAACAGCTCGTGCATCGTGTCGGTGCGGATCACGCCCGCCTGCTCGAAGAGGGCATCCACGGTCACGTCCGAGGCGGAGAGCATCGCCCCGGTGTGCGAGGAGGCAGCTCGGGCCCCGGCGGCGGAGCGGCCGCTCTTGACGGCCACGACCGGCTTCTGGCGCGCCACACGGGGCGCGACGCGGGCGAACTTGCGCGCGTTTCCGAACGATTCCAGGTACAGCAGCGCCACGTCGGTCCCGTCGTCCTGCTCCCAATACTGCAGCAGGTCGTTGCCCGACAGGTCCGCCTTGTTGCCGACCGACACGAACGAGGAGAGACCGACGCCGAGCCGGCCCGCCGCCTCGATGATGGCGATTCCCAGGCCGCCGCTCTGCGACATGAAGCCGACGCGGCCGAGGGTGGCCTGATGGGGCGCGAACGTCGCGTTCAGCCGCACGTCGTCCGCGGTGTTGAGTACGCCCAGGCAATTGGGCCCGACCAGACGCATGCCGGCGCTGCGGCAGATGTCCACTAGCTCGCGCTGGCGCGTCTCCCCCGCCTCGCCGACCTCGGCGAAGCCCGACGAGATGACCAGCATGACGCGCACGCCCGCCTCCGCGCACTCGCGCGCCACATCGACCACGCGCTCGGCGGGAACGACGACGATGGCCAGCTCGATCTGCGCCGGGATCTCGTGGATCGAGTGGTAAGCCCGCAGCGTCTGCACGACCTCGGCCTGCTCGTTGACCGCGTAGATCGAGCCCGTAAACTCGGCCTCCAGCAGGTTGTGGAGAATCTCGCCTCCCACGGTGCCCCGGCGACGCGAGGCGCCGACCACGGCCACCGACTTGGGGCGCAGGAGCGTGCGCACGGCATTGACGACGGCGATGCGCTCGCGTTCCTCGAAGCGCGCCAGCGCCTCGGTGGAAAGCGACGTCGGTAGCTCGATCTCGATCGCGTCGCGCGTCGAGCGCATGTCGACGGGGAACCCGCTCTGGCGGAAGACGTCGATCATGCGATGGTTGGCCGGAAGGACCTCGGCGGTGAACGTCGAGATGCCGTGCTGCTCGGCCACGGCGGCGAGGTGGGCCAGGAGGATCGTCGCGATCCCGTGCCCCTGCCATTCGTCCGCGACCAGGAAGGCCACCTCGGCGCGCGTCGCGTCGATCCGGATGTAGGCGGCGTGGGCCAGGATGCGCCGCGGGACGCCGGTCTCGGCCACCAGGGCGAAGCGATCGGCGTAGTCGACGTCCAGCGACCACGCGGTCACCCAGTTGAGATCGGGAGCGCCGAAGAACCGGAAGCCGATCGACTGCGCTGAGATCTCCTCGAGAAAGGTCCTGATGCCGGTCTCGTCGTCCGCGCGCACGGGGCGCACGTGCACCGTCGAGCCGTCGCGGAGCACGACGTCAGCTTCGCGCTCAGCCGGATACGGAGCGCGCGTCACGGGCGTGGTTGGCATCGCTGATCAGTATTTCCTGGGCACGGCGCCACGACATCAGCGGTTCCTACTGATCGGCACTCGCGCTTACCCGCGTCATGCACCGCAGGACCCACGCCTGCGTCCTTCTACGGACCCTGAGTCGGGCCGAACCCGGTTGCGCCCGAGCGTCCTGCGCGTAAGGTCGGCCCATGAACTCGACGACTCCCGTACCCCGCCCCGCCCCGCCCGGCCTCGTACCGACGCGAGCCCTGGTCGAACTCTCGAGCGCGGACATGGCCTACGCCGGCGGTCAGGGCGCAAATCTGGGACAGCTGGCCCGAGTCGGGCTTCCGGTACCTCCCGGCTACGTCGTCAGCGCGCCCGCGTTGAGACAGGCCACGAAGGAGGCCGGCGGCGGGGCGGCCGAGGGCGATCTGCCACCCTGGCTGACCGAGGCGATCGGCGCCGACCTCGAGCGCCTTGCCGGCAGCCACGGTGCCGTTGCGGTGCGGTCCCCGGGCGAGACGTTCCTCAACGTGCGCGGTCGCGACGGTGTCCTCGACGCCGTGCGGCGCTGCTGGCGGGAGGACCCGGACGGAGCGGTGGTCGTCCAACGTCAGGTCCTCTCGACCCGGGCCGGCGTGATGGTGACCGCCGACCCTGTCGGCGGTCACCCGGACCATCTGGCCATCGAGGGATTCTTCGGCCTGCGGACCGTGCCCGGCACGACCCAGGTCTCTCCCGATCGCTTCGTCGTCGACAAGGACCGGATGACCGTTACGACGCGGGACGTCCGGGCACAGGGGCTGGTGGTCGAGCCGGACGACGAGGGCGGCACGAAGACACGCGCGCTGGCGCCCGAAGAGGGCCGGCAGCCGTCTCTGGACGACGACGAGCTGCTGCGGCTCGCCGAGCTCGGCATGGCCATCGAGCGCGAATTCGGTTCGGCGCAGGTGATCGACTGGGCCTTCGACGACGACGAGGCGATCTGGATGCTCGGCAGTCGGCCGGTCGCCGTGCGCGGCTGAGCCGCCATCCGCTGCTCATTTTTCGCTGCCTGCCGGAGCTAGTCGGTCCGCCGGCGCAGCGTCGCGGCGCCGAGGGCCACGGCCAGCAGCGCGAAGGCCAGCACGATGACCACGTCGAGCCACAGGGCACCCGAGGGGTCGGGCTGCCGGCTCACATGGCGCATGGCGTCGACGGCGTAGGACATGGGCATCACGTCGGAGACCGCGTGCAGCACCGGCGGCAGCTGCGAGCGCCGGACGAGCAGACCGCAGAGCAGGAGCTGCGGGAGGATCGTGGCCGGAAAGAACTGCACGACCTGGAACTCGGTGCGCGCGAACGCGCTCGCCAGCAGGCCTAGGCCCATACCGAGCAGGGCCACGGCCACGCAGACGACGATCACCAGGCCCGCGCTCCCGGCCACGCGCAGCCCCAGCGGCCCGAGCGCGACGGACGAGGCGATCGTGGCCTGCGCTACAGCGGCCAGCGCGAAGGCCAGCCCGTAACCACCGAGCAGCTCCAGTTTGCGCAGCGGCGTCGTCAGCAGGCGCTCCAGCGTGCCCGTCGTACGCTCCCGAAGCACCGCCACCGAGGTGACCAGGAACATGGTGAAGAGCGGGAAGAGCGACAGGAGCGGCGCGCCGACCGAATCGAACACCAGACGATGGTGGTCGTAGACCAGGCGCAGCAGAGTCATGAGCACGACGGGCACGGCCAGCAGGAGGCCCACGGTGCGCGGGTCCCGACGCAGCTGGCGCAGAACCCGACGGCCTGTCGCCCCTGTCCGGCTCACGACCCCGTCCCGGCCTCCTCGGACCCCGCGATCAGGCGCAGGAAGGCCTCCTCCAGGTCCGTCGTGCCGGTCCGCCGGGCCAGACCGGCGGGCGTCTCGCGGGCCACCAGGATGCCATCCCTCATGAGCAGCAGCTCCTCGCAGTGGCGCGCCTCGTCCATCACATGGCTCGAGACCAGGAGCGTCGTGCCGCCGGCGGCGAGCCGTCCGAAGAGGGCCCAGAGTGCTCGCCGCAGCACCGGATCGAGCCCCACTGTCGGCTCATCGAGAACGAGCAACTCGGGATGGCCGAGCAGGGCGCTGGCCAGCGACACCCGCGCGCGCTGGCCCCCGGAGAGCCGGTTGACCGGGCGTTCGACGACGTCCGTGAGCTCGACCGCCCGGGTGACCACCCCCACCTCGTCCCGGCCCGCCCCGGCCAGCGCGGCGAAGTAGGCCAGATTCTCGGCCACGCTCAGATCCCCGTACACAGATGGCGCCTGGGTCACATAGGCCACGCGGTGGCGCAGATCCGCAGCGCCCGCGGGTGCTCCGAGCACGCGCAGGTCCCCCTCGACCCGGCGCTGCACGCCCACGAGCGCCCGCATGAGCGTCGTCTTGCCACACCCGCTCGGGCCGAGCAGGCCGGTCACCGTCCCGCGCGCGACCTCGAAGGTCAGCCCGCGGAGCACCTCGGCCCCGCCCCGTTCTACGCGTAGCCCCCGCGCGGAGATCGCAGCCGGATGAGGGGAACTCTCGGAGTACTCCGGCGCGTCCACGTGGGAGTACTCTGCCACCTTCTCGTGCCCCATCCTCGGAATGCGGCCCCGACATGAGCACCGCGGCCCGCTCGACGGTGAAGCCCGAAGAGGTCCGCACGGCCGTGGCGAAGCTGGCGGGGTTGGAGGCCGCCGAGGTGCCGGTGCGCGAGACGCACATCTCCTGGGTCTTCCTGGCGGGTGAGCGCGCCTACAAGCTGAAGAAGCCGCTCGCGCTCCCGTTCCTGGACTACGCAACTCCGGCCCGGCGGCGAAAGATGTGCACCGAGGAGGTGCGCCTGAACCGCCGTCTGGCGCCCAGCATCTACCTCGGCGTGTGCGCGCTCGTCCGCGCCCCGGACGGGCTGAAGCTGGCGCCGGAGGGCGAACCGGGGGCGGTCGAGCACGTCGTGCAGATGCGCCGTTTCGACGAGCGGCGCACGCTGGCCGCGCTGCTCGACCGCGGCGAGCTGCGCCGTGAGGTGCTGGAGGAGGTGGGCCGGCTGCTCGCCCGGTTCCACGCGTCGTGCCGGCCGGCCCGGAGTGGGACTTATGGTCCGCGTGCGGTCGCGCACGAGGTGCGACGCAATCTCGAGGAGCTCGCGGCGGTCACCGAGCTGCGCGCCGAGGACACCATGATCAAGTCACTCGAGCTGTTCACCGCGGCCTTCATAGCCGCGCACACCGAGACGCTTCAGGCCCGGGCTGACCGCAAACGCAGGCGCGAGGTGCACGGCGATCTGCGCGCCGAGCACGTCGTCGTCGAGCGCGAGGTGAGCATCGTCGACTGCGTCGAATTCGATCCCGAGCTGCGCACGCTCGACGTGGCCGACGATCTCGCCTTCCTGGTCATGGATCTGGCCGCGCTCGGCGGGGACCGCTACATCGGCGCCCTGGTCACGGCCTACCGCGAAGCCGGGGGAGATTGCGGCGACGATCGGCTGCTGGCCTTCTTCGCCGTGCATCGCGCCCTGGTGCGCGCCAAGGTGCTGCTCGTACGGGCAGCGCAGCACCCGCCCCGCAGTGCGGCCCACGGCCACGCCAGCGCTCAGGCTCGTGACCTGCTGGGGCTGGCCAAGCGCTTTGCCTGGCGGGCGCGGCTACCGCTGGTGATCGTCGTCTGTGGGGTGCCGGGGAGCGGAAAATCGCATCTGGCGGCGGCGCTGGCCGGGGAGTCGGGCCTGCGCAGGCTGAGCTCGGACGTGATTCGCAAACGACTGGCTGGTCTGCCACCGACGAGTCGCGCCCGAGCGGCGAACTACACGACCGCGGCCAGTCGGGCCACGTACTCCGAGCTCGGGCGCCAGGCGGCGGCCGAAGTGGCTTGCGGCGGCGGGGCGCTCGTCGACGCCACGTTTCGCCACCGCGAGGACCGCGCCGCGTTCGCGGCCGCGTTTGACGCTGCCGCACCGCTGCTGTTCGCCGAGTGCACGGCGCCGCCCGAAGTACTGACCGCGCGCGCCATCGAGCGCGAGCGTGACCCGCTGCGCGTCTCGGACGCCACGCTGGCCGTCGTGTTGCGCGAGCAGCACGCCTGGGCGCCGCTCGACGACATTGCGCCCACTGCCCGCATCACCCTGGAGACCGACCGGCCGGTACGCGAGATCCTCGAGGAACTGGTCGCTCGCCTGGACGAGCGCGTGACGGACTAGGGGCGGCCGGAGCCCGCCGCGTGCCCGCCCGAGCCGCCCAGGCGGGCCGCCCGCATGGCGCGCTGGATATCGGTGATCGAGACGATCCCCAGCAGCCTTCGCTGAGCGTCGACCACCGCGGCACGACCGGTGCGCGCGAACGCGGGGCGGCCGAGCAGCTGCGCGACGTCGTCGCGCTCATCGATCAGCAGACCGGGGTCCCGGTCCATCAAATCACTGACCGGCATGGCGGCCCGTTGGGAGGTAGGGATCCGCTCGAGCTGCTCGATGGTGAGCAGCCCGACCACACGCCCGCCGCCGTCGGCCACGGGGAAGGCGGTGTAGCGGTAGCGCGCGAAGTACTGCTCGGCCTCGAACGCCGTCATGTCGGCGGGGATGCTGACCGCCGCACGGGACATGAGCTCGCTCGCCGGCACGCCGCTGAAGATCGTCTCCACCTGCTCCTGAATCCGCTCGGCACCGGCCGCGGCGATCACGAAGACGCCGATGATCGCGAACCACAGGCCGCCGACCGCACCGTTCAGAGTCAGCAGCACGGCGAGCCCGATCAGCATGTAGCCGAACCAGCGGCCCACCGTGGCGGCACGGTCGGTGGCCGAGACGATGTCGCCGCTGCGCCGCCAGAGCAGCGCGCGGGCGACGCGGCCACCGTCGAGCGGGAAGGCCGGGATCAGGTTGAAGCCCAGGATGAGTGCATTGACCTCTACCTGGTAGAGGATCAGGGCCCGCAGCGCCGCGGGCGCGGAGGGGGGCACGAGCAGGGCCAGCAGGCCGAAGACGCACGTCACGACGGCGGTGACCAGCGGCCCGGCGAGCGCGAAGCGCAGCTCGTCGTCGGGGCTCTGCGGGCGGCCGGACATCCGTGCCACGCCGCCGAGCAACCAGAGATCGATCTCCTGCACCTCGATTCCGCGTCGGCGCGCGACGACCGCGTGGCCCACCTCGTGCGCCAGGATGCTCGCGAAGAGCAGCAGCGCGCTGGCCAGCCCGAGGGCGTAGGCGGCCGGTGCACCGATGCCGTGGACCTGGGCCGGGAAGTAGGCATCGCCGAGCGACCAGGTGATCAGCGCGACGATCACCAGCCACAGGGGACTGATCCCGATCGGGATTCCGGCGATGCGGCCGACGCGAACGCTGCGCCCGGGCATGTCTGGACGGTGACATGTGGGCGGTGCTGGTACATCGGGGATAGACCTCTTAAAAGTGCGGCAGGCTACGGATCACACCGTCGCCTGCATCGCCACGCTCGCCCTCTCGCACGGGATCGACCGGATCCTCAACGAGGTCGAGGATCTGGTCGGCGAGTCGGAGGTCATGGCCTGCCCGCCCGACGCCCCGTGGCCGAGATCGCCGTGCTGCTCGAGGTCGAGGACCTGCGCGAGGTGATCGCGCGGCGCGCGCTCTGCGCGAGGTGATCGCGCGGCGCGCGCTCTATCGGCGCGGCTCGCGCATCGGCGGGGCGGTCGTCGAGGTGGCTGAGCGCGTCGGCCACGCGCTCGCCAGGGAGAGCTGACCCCGGCCGACCGGCGGGGCGATCAGGCCTCGCCCCAGGCCAGGATGCCGGCGAAGTCGAGCGTCGAGAGGATGGCCACCGGCCTGAGCGTCTGCGGGTCGGTCACGACGACGTGCGTGGCACCGTGGGCGAGCATCAGCTCGCCGGCCTCGCGCAGCGGCATCGTCGCCTCAACGCTGACGACCGGCTGACTGGCCAGCGCGCCGGCGTTGTCGGCGCCGCCGCGAATGCCGGCTCGCAGCAGATCGAGGTCGGAGATGATTCCCCAGACGAGCCGCTCGCCGGCCCCCTCGTGCGCCAGGCCCATGACGGCGACGCAGTGGACGTGGTGGGTCGCGAGCATCCTGGCCACGTCGGTCAGGCTGGCCTCGGGGTCGCACGCCAGGATCCCGGGATGCATGGCGTCGGCCACCGTCGCGTGTCGAAGGGAGGGCGTCAGGTAGCTGCCGTGGAACGGCTGGATGGCGGTGGACATTTCGGCCTCCTCGTCAGTGCGTGGCAGCACACAAGCTACGCCCGCCCACGCCCCACGCCATCCGCACTTTCCCGCAGTGGCCCCCGCGTTATCTCCCGATGCCGAACCGTGCGATCGGTGGTCCACTTCGCAGCACCCGGTTTCCACTGAAGGAGTGCAGGCATGTCGACCGTCGAGTCAACGACCGTCTTCGAGGCGCCGGGACGTCCCGGCAGTCCGGTCTCATTGAAGGAGCGCTACGACAACTTCATCGGCGGCGAGTGGATCTCGCCGACGACGAGCGAGTACCGCGAGAACGTCACCCCCTCCACGGGCGAGCCGTTCTGCGAGGTCGCTCACTCCGGCGCTCAGGACATCGAGCTCGCGCTCGACGCCGCGCACGCCGCCAAGGACGAGTGGGGCGGGCGATCGCCCGCCGAACGGGCCGCGGTGCTGAACGCGGTGGCCGACGCGATCGAGGAGAACCTCGAGATGCTGGCCGTGGCCGAGAGCTATGAGAACGGCAAGCCGGTGCGCGAGACCCTGGCCGCCGACATCCCACTGGCGGTCGACCACTTCCGTTACTTCGCCGGCGCGATCCGGGCCGAGGAGGGCCGGATCTCCGAGATCGACGATCAGACCTACGCGTACCACTTCCACGAGCCGCTCGGCGTCGTCGGTCAGATCATCCCGTTCAACTTCCCGCTCCTGATGGCGGCCTGGAAGATCGCCCCGGCGCTGGCCGCCGGTAACTGCACCGTGCTCAAGCCGGCGAGCCCAACTCCGTGGTCGATCCTCAAGTTCGCCGAGGTGGTCGGCGACGCCCTGCCGCCGGGCGTGCTCAACATCGTCAACGGGCCAGGGGCCGAGATCGGCAAGGCTCTGGCCTCCAACAAGCGGATCGCCAAGATCGCTTTCACCGGCGAGACCGTGACCGGACGCCTGATCATGTCCTACGCCGCCCAGAACCTGATCCCCTCGACGACGGAGCTCGGCGGCAAGTCGCCGAACATCTTCTTCGAGGACGTGATGGCGGCCGACGACGCCTACTTGGACAAGGCGATCGAGGGCCTCGTGCTCTATGCCTTCAACAAGGGCGAGGTCTGCACGTGTCCCTCGCGGGCACTGATCCATGAGTCGATCTACGACGAGTTCATGGAGCGTTGCCTGGCTCGCATCGCGGCCATCAAGCAGGGCGACCCGCTCGATCGCGAGACGATGATCGGCGCCGCAGGTCTCGACCGCACAGCTCGAGAAGATCGAGAGCTACGTCAAGATCGGTCGCGATGAGGGTGCGGAGGTGCTGATCGGAGGCGAGCGCACACCGCTGGACGGCCACCTCTCCGGCGGCTACTACTTCGAGCCGACCGTGCTCAAGGGGCACAACAGCATGCGCGTCTTCCAGGAGGAGATCTTCGGACCGGTGCTGGCGGTGACCACATTCAGGGATGAGGACGAGGCCCTGGCGCTGGCCAACGACACGCTCTATGGACTCGGCGCCGGCGTCTGGACGCGCGACGGCAGCCGGGCCTTCCGCATGGGCCGGGCGATCAAGGCCGGGCGTGTGTGGACCAACTGCTACCACCACTATCCCGCCCACGCGGCCTTCGGCGGGTACAAGAGCTCCGGCGTCGGGCGGGAGAACCACCGCATGATGCTCGAGCACTACACCCAGACCAAGTGCCTGCTGGTCAGCTATGACCCGCAGCCGATGGGGTTCTTCTAGGAGATGGAGGCCGCGGTCGGGGCAACGCGGGCGGCGCTCGAGGTGATCTCCCGCCTCGAGGTCGCCCACGGGCCACTGGCCTTCTTTCAGTCGGGGGGGTGCTGTGACGGCACCTCCCCGATCTGTCTGACGGCCGGCGACCTGCCGCCCAGCCCGCACGACCTGCGCCTGGGCGAGATCGGCGGCGCGCCGTTCTACATCGACTCGGAGCAGTACGAACGCTGGGGCGAGCCGAGCTTCCTGATCGACGTCGCCCCCGGCGCAGCGGAGGGCTTCTCGCTCGAGGGCCTGGTCGGGGTTCACTTCGTGAGCCGCAGCCCATAGAGTGCCTAACGGATGGCCGTCGGCCACGTAATCGAGCGGATCGACTTCGACGCGCTGCTCGCAGCCCTCATCGGCCGCGGCTATACGGTCGTGGGCCCGACGGTCCGTGATCAGACGCGATCGTCTATGACGAGATCACACGCGCCGAGGATCTGCCCGTGGGCTGGACGGACGAGCAGGACGGTGGTCACTACCGCCTGCGGCGCCGCGACGACGAGGCCCTGTTCGGCTATGCCGTGGGCCCGCACTCGTGGAAGCAGTATCAGCTCCCGGCCCAGGTGAAGCTCTGGAGCGCACGCGTCGACGAGGACGGCGCGCTCAACGACTTCACGGAGCCGCCGCGCGAATCGCCTCCGTACGCGTTCCTGGGCGCCCGCTCGTGCGAGCTGCACGCGATGGGGATTCTCGATCACGTCCTGCTCAGCGGCCGGCATGCCGATCCGGCCGATCGAGCCCGCGCCGAGGACCTGTTCGTCGTGGCCGTGCAGTGCGGGCAGGCGGGCGGAACGTGCTTCTGCGTCTCGATGGACACCGGTCCGGTCGCCGAGCGCGGCTTCGATCTCGCGCTGACCGAGGTGCTCGAGGATGGCCGCCACTACTTCGTGGCCGAGGTCGGTTCCGAGCTCGGGGCCGAGGTGCTGGCGGAGATCCCCCATGGGACGGCCGCGGACGCCGACCGCTCGGCCGCGCGGTCGGTGCATGAGCGCACGGCCTCAGAGATGGGTCGCGAGCTCGATGTCACCGATATCAGGGACCTGCTCTACCGCAACTACGAACACCCGCGCTGGGATGAGGTCGCCGAGCGGTGCCTCACCTGCGGCAACTGCACGATGGTCTGCCCGACGTGTTTCTGCACCGCGGTGGAGGACGTGACCGACCTCGCCGGCGAGCACGTCGAGCGCCACCAGCGCTGGGACTCGTGCTTCACGATCGATTACTCGAACATCCACGGCGGCGCCGTGCGCAACACGCCGCGCTCGCGCTACCGCCAGTGGATGACCCACAAGCTCGCGACCTGGTTCGACCAGTTCGGCAGCTCCGGATGCGTCGGCTGCGGCCGCTGCATCACCTGGTGCCCGGTCGGAATCGATCTGACCGAGGAGGCGCGCGCGATCCGCGCGAGCGAGGAGGTTTCCGGTGCAGACACTTGATCAGCTGATCGCCGAGTCACCGGCGTTCGCCGGGCTGGCGCCGGCCCAGCTCGAACTCATCGCGGGCTGCGGCGTCAACGAGCACGTCGAGGCGGGTTCGTATCTCCTGCGCGAGGGCGACGCCGCCGACCGTTTCTTCCTGATCCGCCAAGGGTCTGTCGCGCTCGAGGTCCACGCCCCCGGGCGCGGCTCGGTCGTGATCGAGACGCTCGACGCCGGCGAAGTCGTCGGCTGGTCGTGGCTGTTCGCCCCCTATCGCTGGCAGCTCGATGCGCGCGCCACCGAGGCCTGTCGCCTCGTGGCCTTCGACGGCGCCTGCCTGCGCGGTAAATGCGACGCGGACCATGAGCTCGGCTACCAGCTCATGCAGCGCTTCGCGGCGCAGATCGTGGAGCGCCTTCAGGCCACGCGCTTTCAGCTGCTCGACGTTTATGGGCATGCCGGCGCGCGCTGAGAGCGCGCCCGGCACTCGGGGCCCGATGGTGCCCGAGCCGTTCGAGGTCGTGACCAAACGCCAGGACACGGCCGACACGTGGACGCTCGAGCTCGCCCCCCGGTCGGGCACCGCGCTGGAGTTCGGTCCGGGTCAGTTCACGATGCTGTGCGCGGGCGGCGCCGGCGAGGTGCCGATCTCGATCAGCGGCGATCCAGACCGGCCGACGCACCTCGTGCATACCGTGCGCGCGGTCGGCCTGGCCACGCAGGCGATCTGCGACGCCGAGCCGGGCCAGGTGCTCGGCGTCCGAGGACCCTTCGGCGGTGAATGGCCTGTGGATGAGGCGCAGGGCGCCGACGTGGTGATCGCCGCGGGCGGCATCGGCCTGGCCCCGCTGCGCCCCGCGGTGCTGCGTCTGCTCGAGCGCCGCGAGCGCTACGGACGGCTCGTGCTCCTCTACGGCGGACGCAGCCCGGATCAGCTCCTCTACACCGACGAGCTCGAACTCTGGGCGCAGCGCGGCATGGACGTGTTCGTCACGGTCGACAGCGCCGGCCCGGAATGGCTCGGCCCGGTCGGCGTCGTCACCCGGCTGGTGCGCCGGGCGGGAATCGCGCCGGGCACCACGGTCTCGATGCTCTGCGGACCCGAGGTGATGATGCGCTTCATGGTCATGGCCCTGTTCGAAGCCGGGCTGCAGGCCGAGAGGATCCACGCCTCGATGGAGCGCAACATGCAGTGCGGCATCGGACACTGCGGCCATTGCCAGCTCGGCCCGACGCTCGTCTGCCGCGAGGGGCCCGTCTACCGATGGTCCGAGCTCGAGCCCTGGCTCGCCATCCGGGAGCTGTGATGGCGACCGCGTCGAGGCCGAAGCTCGCCGTGTGGAAGTTCGCCTCCTGCGACGGCTGTCAGCTCAGCCTGCTCGATTGCGAGGACGAGCTCCTCGCGCTGACCGACCGCCTCGAGGTCGCCTACTTCATCGAGGCCTCGAGCGCGACCGTCGATGGCCCCTACGACGTCTCGCTGGTCGAGGGCTCGGTCACGACCCCACACGATGCCGAGCGGATCCACGAGATCCGCGCGCAATCCAGGGCGCTCATAACCATCGGGGCGTGCGCCACGGCGGGCGGGATCCAGGCGCTGCGCAATTTCGCTGACGTCGAGGACTTCACCCGCGCCGTGTACGCATCACCCGACTACATCTCGACGCTCACGAGCTCGACGCCGATCAGCGCCCATGTGCCGGTCGACTTCGAGCTCCAGGGCTGCCCAATCAACAAGCACCAGCTGCTCGAGGTGATCGGCGCGCACCTGAACCGTCGTCGGCCCCGGGTGCGCGCACACAGCGTCTGCGTCGAGTGCAAGCGGCGCGGCACCGTCTGCGTCATGGTGGCCCACGGGACGGCCTGCCTGGGGCCGGTCACGCACGCCGGCTGCGGCGCCATCTGCCCTTCCTACGACCGCGGCTGCTACGGCTGCTACGGCCCCCAGGAAAGCCCCAATACCGAGTCACTGAATGCCTGGACGCCGCTCGGGGAGCGCGACCTGGTGCGGATCTACCGCACCTTCAACGCGATGGCCCCACCGTTCCGCCGGGCGAGCGAGGCCCATGAGCAAGACTAGACCCACGCGGACGATCCGCACCGATTACCTGGCGCGCGTGGAGGGCGAGGGAGCGATGTACGTCAAGCTCGACGGCGACGAGGTGCGCGACGTGAAGCTGCGCATCTACGAGCCGCCGCGCTTCTTCGAGGCCTTCCTGCGCGGCCGAGCCTTCACCGAGGTGCCGGACATCACCGCGCGCATCTGCGGCATCTGCCCGATCGCCTATCAGATGAGCTCGGTGCGGGCGATGGAGGACGCCTGCGGCGTGAGCATCGACTCTGGGCCGATACGCGATCTGCGGCGCCTGATCTATTGCGGCGAGTGGATCGAGAGCCACAGCCTGCACGTGTATCTGCTCCACGCGCCGGACTTCCTGGGCTACCCGGGCTTCGTCGAGCTGGCCCGCGACCACCCCGACATCGCCGAGCAGGGTCTGCAGATGAAGAAGGCCGGCAATGCGCTGATGACGATCGTCGGCGGCCGCGAGGTCCACCCCATCAACGTCCGCGTGGGCGGCTTCTACCGCGCGCCGACGCGCTCCGAGCTGCGGGCCGTGGTCGATCCGCTCGAGTACGCGCGCGAGACGGCCGTGCGCACCGTGCAATGGGCCGCCGGGCTTCCGTTTCCGGACTACACGCACGAGCCCGAGCTGGTCGCGCTCGAGGACCCCGATGCCTATCCGGTCGATCTCGGGCGCATCGTCTCCGATCGCGGGCTCGACATCGCGCCGGCCGAGTTCGACGCACACATCGTCGAGGAGCACGTCGAGCACTCCAACGCGCTGCACGCGCGGATCCTCGCGCGCGGTGCGTATCTGACCGGACCTCTGGCCCGGTACAACCTCTGGAGCGAGCGCCTGCGACCGCTCGCTCGCGACGCCGCTCGCGATGCGGGCCTCGGCGCGACGTGCATCAACCCCTTCCAGAGCATCATCGTCCGCGCCGTCGAGCTCGTCCAGGCCTGCGACGACGCGCTGGCCATCATCGGCTCCTACGAGCCGCCCGAACGACCCTCGGTGCCGGCGCAGCCACGACGCGCGATCGGACACGGTGCCACCGAGGCGCCGCGGGGCATGCTGTACCACCGCTACGAGATCGACGAGGACGGGACAATCCTCTCGGCCACGATCGTCCCCCCCACCTCACAGAACCAGCTGGCGATCGAGGAGGACCTGCGGGCCGTCGTGGCTCAGCACGCCGCGCTGCCCGATGAGGAGCTGCGGCTGCGCTGCGAGCAGGCGATCCGCAACCACGACCCGTGCATCTCCTGCGCGACGCATTTCCTGGACCTGACCGTCGAGCGCGTCTGAGCGCGACCACCGGGCCGGTGCTGGTCATCGGTATCGGCAATCGCCTGCGTGGGGACGATGGCGCCGGACCGGAGGTCGCAGCGCGCCTGCACGGGCTCGAGCAGGCCGGGCACATCCGAGTGCGCGCCCATGAGGGCGAGGGCCTTGGCCTGCTGGAGCTGTGGGAGGGCGCGAGCGCCGTCGTGCTCGTCGACACCGTGCGCTCCGGCGCTCCGCCCGGGACGATCCACCGCCTCGACTTCACGACCGAGCCGGTCCCGACCGGTGCTCAGCACTCCACCAGCCATGCCATTGGGCCCGCCGAGGCGATCGAGCTCGGCCGCGCGCTCGGTGCGCTACCGGCCCGCGTCATCGTCCATGCCGTGGAGGGCACACGCTTCACGACCGGCGCCGGGCTGAGCAACGCGGTCGCGCGGTCGATCGATTCGCTGGCCGCCGCCGTGGAGCGTGAGGCGCGGGCGCTGGCGAGCGGATAGCCCGCCGGTGCCCGCCGGCCTCAGTTGCAGGCCGAGGAGCTCTGGACGTCGACCCCGCTGTGGCCTCGATAGGTGAAGTGCGACTTGACGACAAACCTGTGGGCCGTGCAGCGACCGGCCGTGATGAGCGCGCTTCGGCCGCTGCCGAGGGCGGGAACGCTCAGTTTGAGGGACACGAGAACTGCCGTGACGCCCGGGAAGGTGGTGTCGGGGTCAACGCACTTCGGTTGGTGCCTCCCCCCGCACGCGCCGATCAAGAGCTGCGGAACCGGAATCGTCATCGTCGGGCCCGCAACGGTGCCTCGGATCACGGTGATCTTCGAGGCGTAGGCGGGATTAGTCGGCTTGATCACCAGGACGATCCGATTGGCTCCGGCGATGTAGGCCTTGACCCGGCCGTTCGGCGGCGGAGTGATGGGCATCGCGTTGACGCCCACCGTGCCCGCGCCGATCAGGCTCTTGGAGGGGCACGACGGACCGAACTGGTTGCTGAGCTGCTTATCGGACAGCGTGCACATCGTTCTCGACGGAGTCTTCAGATTGAACTTCGTCCCGGCCGGGAACGTGATCACGAGCTTGGTCGCCGACCTGGGCTTCTGCCCGGCGGCCGCCGGGTCGCTCGAGTGGATGTCTGCATTTATCCCAGTCGATTGGCCAGCCTTGTGGGCGGTCAGAGTGACCTTGGCAACCTGGCTGAACTTGGCCAGCGCCACGCCCGCGAGGGCGAGTGCCAGCACCGCGACCGCGATCGTTGTTATCCATTTACGCATGGGTCGGCTCCTTAGTCGACCGCTTCCTGGGGGGTCGGGCCGGCGAACGGCGCCGCCGCGGCGGTCGGTTTGGCTTCTGAAGCTTGGCCAGGGCATCGAGCTCGCGTTCCAGCTGGGTCACGATGAGACCCGGGTCCGGGACGAGCGTCGCGTCGACCATCAGTCCGACCGTGACCTCGCCGCGGTAGCTGAAGATGCTCACGCTCATGCCGATGTGCCCCGAGGTGGGCGCCCAGACCAGGACGGCCCGCACTGGGGCGCCGGCCAGGTAGACGGGCTCCTTGGGGCCGGGGACGTTGGTCATGACCGCCGTGCCCTTGGCCGAGAAGAGATCGATGATCCGGCGCTCGACGGGCTCCGGTGTCATACCGATGAGGGCCAGCAGCGCGTAGGACACCGGGCCGTCACGGCCCTGCTTGATCTCCTCCATGCGCTTGTGGACCTCGACCAGCCGCCGGTAACTCCCGCTCGTGCCGACCGGCAGGGGCAGGAACACGAGACCGAACTTGTTGCCCAGCTCGCGCGGGACGGGCTCGTCGAGCGGCCGAAGGTTGAACGGCACCATGGCCTGGATCTCCGCGACCGGACTGTCGCGGTCCTGGAGGTAGTGGCGCAGGGCGCCGCTCACCGCGGCCAGCAGGACGTCGTTGACGGTGGCGTCGTGCAGGTGCGCGATGTCCTTGATCTTGACCAGCGGCACCGGCGCGCCCCACGCGACCCGGCGGCTGATCCCCGGGTCACCCTTGATCGCGGTCGCGGCGTCGGCGGGCGTGAGCAGCAGCCGCAGGACCGTCGACGCGTCGCGCCCGATCGCCCCGGCGAGATTTGCCGCGTGGGCGGGGGATGTGGCCACGTGCGCGCCCTGACGGATAACCGCCGAGCCAACGCGGGCCGCGCCGCTCACCGCGCCACTGACGGGACGGGTGAGGCCGGCGAGCCGGCCACCGTTGGACGAGGCCTCATGCGACTGCTTCGGCGGGGCGATGCCGGCGTCCGGCTCGGAGTCGGTCAGCGACAGCATCACCCGCGAGAGCGCGATCCCGTCGGCGATGCAGTGATGCATCCTGGTGATCATGGCTGCGCCCTGACCGAATCCGTCGATCAGGTACATGTGCCACAGCGGCCTCGAGTGGTCGAGCGGCATCGTCATCAGATCGCTGACCAGCTCCTGCAGCGTCGCCTGGTCACCGGGCGCCGGGAGCGCAATGTGATGCATGTGATGCTCGAGCGCAAAGTCGGGATCGTCCTCCCAGCGCGGCGGGCGCAGGGGCAGGCGGTCCTCGGCGACCCGCTGGCGGAAGCGTGGGTAGCGGCCCACCAGACGACGTTCGGTGACCTTCCGGACCTTGTCCCAGTCGACGGGCTCGTCGAACAGCAGCACCGAGTTGATGATCATCAGGTTGGTGGGGCGGTCCATGCGCAGCCAGGCCGCGTCCGCCGTGGAGAAGCGGGTGCTCATGACGCCCGCCCGTCTGAGTAGAGGCCCGCGAACAGGTCGGCGTACTTGGCGTAGACGACCGGCCGCTTGACCTTGAGCGTCGGTGTGAGCTCGCCGCTGGCCTGGCTGAAGTCGTTCTCGAGAATCGCGAAGCGCTTGATCTGCTCGATGCGAGCCAGGCGCTTGTTGACGACATCGACCTCCTTCTGGAGCTCGGCCCGGATCTGGGGGTCCTGGGCAATCGTCGCCGCGTCGGCCTCAACGCCCAGCCGGGCGGCCAGCTTGCCCAGCTCGTCGCGATCCGGGACCAGGACCGCCACCAGGTAGGGCCGGTTGTCGCCGAAGACCACCGCCTCGGTGATGTAACGGCTCTCCCGCAGCCCGCTCTCGATGTTCACCGGCGTGATGTTCTTGCCGCTCGAGGTGATGATCAGATCCTTCTTGCGGCCGGTGATGGCCACGAAGCCGTCGTCGCTGATCGCGCCCAGATCGCCCGTACGCAGCCAGCCCTCGGGCGTGATGGCCGCCTCGGTGGAGGCCGGATCGCGGTAGTAGCCCTTGAACACGTGCGGACCGCGGATCAGGATCTCGCCGTCTCCGGCGACGCTGACCTCGGTGCCGGGCAGCGGCTTTCCCACCGTGCCGATGCGCACAGCATCCACGGTGTTGATGGTCGCGGCGGCACAGGTTTCCGTCAGCCCATATCCCTCGAGCACGAGCACGCCACAGGCATCGAAGAACTCGAGCATCTCGCGACCGATCGGCGCGGCGCCCACGAGCCCGACCTGGAGGTTCGGTCCGAAGATCCCCCGCACCTTGGACAGCACGAGCCGGTCGGCGAGCCGGTACTGGACGTCGGTGGGCAGACCGGGGAGCCGACCCTGGCGCAGCGCGGTCCGTGCGCGGGCGCCGCAGGCCAGTGCCCACTCGAACAGGACCCGCTGGGCCGCGGGCCCGTCCGACGCGCGGCCGGCGACAACGCCATGGATCTTCTCGTAGATCCGCGGCACGGCGGGGAAATGCGTGGGGCCGCTCTCCCCCAGTTCCTCGACGATCTTCGCCGGGTCGCCGGTCCAGTACACGAGCCGCGCCCCCACGCTGATCGCCGTGGCCTGCGCTACGCGCGCGAGCACGTGCGCCAGCGGCAGGAACTGATACAGCGAGTGGGTGTCGTTGAGACGGAGCTGCTCCGCGTACATGCGGGTCGTGGAGAGGAAGTTCACGTGCGTGAGCATGCAGCCCTTGGGAGGCCCGGTCGTCCCCGACGTGTAGACCAGCGTCGCGACGTCCTCCGGGTCGACCTCGGCCAGGCGCTCCGCCACCGCGTCGGGCGGCACCTCGGCTCCGAGGCGGCGGAGCTCGTCGACCGTGATCGCCCCTGCCGCGCTCCCGCCGAACAGCACCACGTGCTCGAGCTCCGGACACTGCTCGCGGATCTCCTTGATCTTCGCGGCCTGCTCGGCGTCCTCGCAGAAGATCAGCCTGGCCTGGGAGTGTCCGAGTACGTACGCGCACTCCTCGGGCGAGTTGGTGTGGTAGATCGGCGTGACGATCGCCCCGGCACACGAGGTGCCGCAATCGGCCAGCGTCCATTCGGCCGAGGTCAGGCCGAGAATGGCCACGCGGTCGCCCGCCTCGATACCGAGGCTGATCAGACCGCGGGCTATCTCGCTGCTGGCCGTGCCGAGCTCGGCGTAGGAGACGTAGGCCGTCTGGCCGTTGCGCTTGAACTGCAGCGCGACTCCCGAGTACCGGGTCGATGAATCGAGCACCATCTGTCCCAGCGTGCGAGCGGGCTTCACCGAGGTGGGCTCCCGGCCGGGCACGTCGGGCGGCGATTGGGCTTCTGGTGTGGTGAGCGGGTTCATGAGTACGGCTCCTATTGATGCGCGGGGCGTGGGCGTGGGCGGGGGACGCGCGCACGAGGCAGCTTCCGCGTCTTCTCGCCGGGCCCGCTGGGCTCACCAGAGCCCGTGGGTGCAGTGGGACTCGGCGAGGTCGGCCACCAGCCGTAGCGGCCGAGCACGGCCTCGGCGGCCGGCAGCAGCACGGGCCGGACGATCAGCACGTCGAGCAGGATCGCCACCGCGACCCCGATGCCGAACTGCCGCACGTTGATGAGCTGTGTCGTGGCGAACGGGATCAGCGCCGCGACCATGACCAGGCCGGCGCCGGTGCTGGCCGCCGCGGTCTGGCGCAAGCCCTGGCGCACGGCGCTCCGGGAGTGTCCGTCTCTCACATAGGCCTCCCGGGTCTGCATGAGCAGCAGCGTCGCGTACGTCACGGAGATTCCGAAGGCGACGGTGAAGATGCCGAGGATCGACATCGGATCCATGTATCCGGGGCCGCCCAGAAGCGGGTCGGACCCTCCGAACAGGAGCTGCAGGACCCCGAACGTGGCCGCCGCTACCAGCAGGCTGAACAGCGTCGCCACGATCGGAAGGACGATCGCCCGGACGGCCAACGCCAGCACCAGCCACAGCGCCAGGGCCAGGCCGATGATGGCCAGCGGGATCCGTGACTTCGTGAGGCTCGTCATGTCGCCCAGATTCCCAGCCGGGCCGCCGACGGCGACCTGGGTATTGTGCTTCGTACCGAACGACTGGCCGATCTTGGCCAGCTGCGTGCCCAGCGCCACAGTGCGCGGGTCACTGGCCGCGTACTTCGAGATGACGACGATCTGGCCCGCGGTACCACCCTTCAGCAGGTTGATCGTGAACGTCGCCGCGTTGCGATCCGACGGCTGAGCGCCCGCAACCGCGGCCAGCACGAAGTAGCCGGAGTTGAAGATGCCGGGCGACTGCGCCTGGAGCTTCTTGAGGTCGGCGGTCGAAGGGATCTGACCGCGGGCCTTGACGACGCCGGCCTGCATCAGGCCAAGGCCGGTGATGAGCTGGCCGGCGGGGCCGACACCGCCCGACAGTCCGGACGCCAACTGGCCGGTGCCGCCCGTGAGCAGGGCGAGGCCGTTCTGGAGCTGGCCCGCGCCGCTGGTGAGCTGGCCGAGACCGTTGGTGAGCTGGCCACCGCCGCCGCTCAGCTGCCCGATTCCGTTGGCCAGCTGGGAATTGCCGTCGCGGAGCTGCGAGATGCCCGATTGGAGCGAGGCCGCGCCGCCGTGGAGCTCATTGATGGCCGCGACGAGGCCCGGCGCCTGATACGCGATCTGGCTGGCCAGCGCTGCTCCGGCCGTGGCGCTCGACGCCGCGGTGCCCAGGCTGCTGGACAGGCTGGAGGCCGAGGAGCTGGCGCGTGATAGCGCCGCGACGACCGCATCGTAATGCGGGTCGCTCTTGCCGGTGCTCATCGACTGGAGCTCAGAGAGCGCCGAGCCGACGTCCGAGGAGGTGCTCTGCGCCTTTCCTTGTGCGCCGGCGACATAGGACTTCGTGTTACCGGAGACGTTGTTGAGCGCGCTCAGAGCCCCGATGCTCTGGCTGGCCGGGCCCTGCGCCAAGTTGATGCCCGCCAGCAGCTGGCTGGACCCGGTCAGGGCCTGGCCGGCGCCGTTCTTGAGCGCCTGCGCACCCGAGAGCGCCTGGTTCAGTCCGGCCGCCAGGGTCCCGGAGCCGGACTTCGCCTGGGCGAGCCCGTTGTGCAGCAGGCCGGCGCCGGTCTGCGCCTGCCCCGATCCGCTGTGGAGCTTGCCGGCCCCGGAGGACGCCTGCGCGAGCCCCGACTGCAGCTGCTGCGAGCCGGCCCCCGCTTGGCCGAGGCCGTTGATCAGGGTCAATAGGTCCTTCTTGCTCGAGTCGGAGATCTTGGCGGAATGCGCCAGCTGGGGGCCGAAGGTCTTGAGCTGGGTCGAAGTCGAGTTGATGGCGCCCGGCCCGACGACCGACACGACGGTGTTGTTCTTGGCGACCTGGGTCTGCAGAGACTCGAGGCTGGCCAGCAGCGCCGGATTGGTGATCGGGCGCCCGCGGGCGACGACGATCATGTTGTAGGGCGTGGCCCAGCCGGGTCCCATGACGCGGGAGATCTCCGTGAAGGCGATCCGCGCCTTGGCGTTGGAGGGCAGCTGGCTGATATCGGGCGGTCCCGACTTCAGGGCGAACGCGGGAACCGCGATCGCGGCGAGCAGCACGGTGGCCGCGAAGCCCGCGAACACGGCGTGCTTGGTGACCCAGTTGCCTCCGCCGACCATCCGAGCCCAACCCCGGGACAGCAGCGCCGGCGCCGGGAAGCTAAAGGCGTCGATCCGGCGCCCGAGGAGCACGAGCGCGGCGGGCATCACGACGACCGCGCCGCCGGTGGCGAACGCGGCACAGGCCAGCATCCCCGTCCCGAGCGAGATCATCAGCTCACTCGGTCCGATCACGGCCACGAGCGCGAGCGCCAGCACGACGGCCGTGCCGCCCACGAGCACCGCCTTGCCGGTGGTTTGCAGCTCCACCGTGGCCGCGGTCACGGCGTCGCGTGGATGCACACCGTCGGGCAACTCCTCGCGGTGGAAGCGATCGAGGATCAGCAGCGCGAATCCGGTGCCGAGCGCGAGACCGGTCATCGATCCCAGCGCGACACCCACCGGATCGAGCTTCAGCACGTGCCCGATCAACGCGACCTCGCCGAAGCCCGAGAGCATGCTCAGGGCACCGACGGCGGCCACGATCAGCGCGGCGATCGGCGCGCGCAGGCCGATCAGCAAGAGCAGGAAGAGGATCCCAATGGCGATCAGCTCGGTCTGGCGAAGATTGTTCAGCGACGCGTCCTTGAGCGCGCGATCGAGGGACGGCTGGCCGGTGATGTAGGCCTTGACGCCGCCCGAGGTCTTCTGCGCGACGAGGTGCTCGATCTGCGGCTGGTCGGTCTGCACCACCGTCTTCTCAGACTTGTCGACCGAGACGACGATCATCGCGGCCGTCGGCTTCGGACGCAATCCGGTGCTGGCCGTGCCGGCGTCCCAGGCCGAGAGCACCCGCGTGTGCGGTCGCTTGGTCAGGGCGACGACTAGTCGCGGACCCTGGCGATCCAACTGGGCCTTCGGGCCCTCGAGCAGGATCGGGACGAGCTGCGTAGGTCCGAACTGGGCGTTCGCGAGCTGCTGGGCGCGCGAGGACTGCGTACCCTTGACAACGGTTACAGAGGGCGAGAGCGAACTCGATACGCCGAGTCCTATGAGCGTCAGCACGACGGCGGTGGTCAGCCATATCGTGAGCGCAGCCTTCGGCCGCCGAATCGACAACTTTGCTAGGGAGATCATCTCTCCACCTCCACCAGATCGTGCGCAGCCGGTGACGGATGCCGCCGGGCTCTCTGTCTCTTGCAGATGAACCTAGGCGCGCTGGAGACAGCTTTCATCCGCAAGAGGCACTGCTGTCGATCCGTGATCGCCACGGATGCTGCTTCGGCCGGGCACCTCTAGCGTGGATCGCGAAGCTTCCGCCATCTGACTGGAGCATGGAGCACCGTGACCCCGGCCGCAGGCCCCCGCGTAACCGTGTTCGGACCCGATCCGATGCTGAGCGTCACGATCGAGAGCCGCGGTGCGGCCGACGACGTTCATGTGCACGCCGCGGGTCAGGGGGTCTGGGTCGCGCGCATGGTCGCCGAGCTCGGCGCCTGGCCAGTGCTGTGCTCGTTCGTGGGCGGCGAGACCGGGGTCACGCTCAAGGCGCTGCTCGAGCCGCTGCCGGGCGAGCGCCGGCTGGTTGAGACCGCCGGATCGAGCGGCAGCTACGTCGTTGACCGGCGCGGCGCAGAGCGCCGTCTGATCGCCTCGACGCAGCGCCCCGCCCCCGCGCGCCACGAGGTCGACGACCTGGTCGCAGCGACCTGCGCCGCGGCGCTGCAGAGCTCCGTGCTCGTGCTCTGTAACCCGTTCCCGGCCGAGGGCCTCCCCGAGCAGGTCTACGACATGGTCAGCGCCGACGTGCACGCCGCCGGGATCCCACTGATCGTCGACCTCTCGAGCCCACGGCTCGAGCATGTGCTCCCCCATGAGCCCGACCTGGTGAAGTGCAACGACTGGGAGCTCGCCGAGTACGTGGCCGGCCCGGTCGACGGAGAAAGGGCGCTCGAGGCCGCGCGGAAGCTGGCCGTCGCCGGAGCCCGGGCCGTCGCAGTCACCCGGGCCGAGGGGCCGATTCTGGTCTTGCCACGCGATGGCGATCCGTTCGAGATCGTCCCGCCTCCGTTTCCGACCGGCTTTCGCGAGGGCTGCGGCGACACGATGACCGGGGCGATCGCCGCGGCCTGGGCACGGGGCCTGCCGTTTCGCGACGCACTCGTCCTCGGCGCCGCCGCGGGATCGGGCAACTTCCTGCGGCGCGGGCTGGGCAGTGGCCGCAGCGAGACGGTGCAGGAGCTGGCGCGTCGCGTCTCCGTGCGCCCGCTGAAGAGTCCCGGAACGCAGCGCAGCGCCGCCGCGGCGGGCGGAGCCGTGCCTACAACGACGGTCTGATCGGCACCCCGTTGACGATCGCGCGCGGCGCGGTGCGCGCCATCCAGTCGATCTGCGCAGGGTCCGGGAACACGGTCCCGAGCACCTCGAAGGCGGCGGCCAGCGCGACGGGGCGTCCGGCTCTGGAGGAGTGAGAGTCGCTGCCGAGCACGTGCAGCAGCCCGGCGCGCGCCAACTCGAGCATCCCGGGCCGCGCGGCCTCGTCGGTCAGATAGGCCCCGGTGCCCTGCACCAGGGCGCCTGCACGGACGAGTCGCCCGAGACGCTCGGACAGGTCCGCGGCGAGGTGACGCTCGGGATGCGCGATCAGCGCGCGAAAGCCGCGCTCCGCCAGAGCAGCCACGGCGGTATCGAACCGGTCGTCAAGCGGTCCCGGCCCCGGCTCGAGCAGGATCCACAGTCCGCCGCCGCCGAGCGTCAGCGCCGCGAGCTCATCGTCGTCGAGCCCGGGCAGCGCGGTCGCGGCCACCTCCGCACCGGGCAGGAGGACGGTCGGGCATCCCGCGTCCCGCACGGCGGCGGAAAGCTCGCGCAGCCGCGCGGGCAGCTCCACGATACGCACGTCGTGATCGTGCCGGATGTGGGGCGTGGCGCAGATCGCCGCGATCCCGTCGGCGTGGGCCTGCTGCGCCATGCCGATGGCATCGTCGAGATCGCGGGCGCCGTCGTCGAGCCCCGGCAAAATATGGCAATGGAGATCGACCGTGATTAGTGTGGGCCCCATGAATCGACTGACCATCCGTAGTTTCCCCGTCCAAGACGCGCGGAGGATCCCGATGTGCAGCAAATCACGCGGACCTAGCGTGCGTGGCGTGAGCACAACGCTGGTACCCCCCAGTTATTACATGGTCCAGCCCTGTGGCGGCCGCCCGCAGCTGCATCGCACGATCGCCAACGCGGCGACCGCCCTGTCGCTCTACCACTCGGCCTCGACGGCGGCCGAGGTCTATGCCGTCACCGGGACGCGTCAGCGGAGCCTGACCGAGTCGGAGCTGCGGGAGTTGGGCCGCCAGGTTCGAGCCTGGCGCCTGATCGGCTCGCGCGAAGCCGCCGCCTAGGGCATGCTCGCGCTGATCGCGGCGAATGTGCGCCGCCGCCCGGCGCGCACGGCGCTCACCGCCGCCGGCATCGCCGTCGGTGTGGCGGCGATCGTGGCGCTCCTGGCCCTGTCCGCCGGGCTCGACCGCACGGCCGGGCAGCTCGTCCACCTCGGGCGCGCCGACCTCGGTCTGTTTCAGCGCGATGCCGGCGATCCGACCTCGTCGGTGTTGCCGCTCTCACTCGTCCCCCGCGTGCGCGCCCAGCCTGAGATCGCGGACGCGACGCCCATGCAGCTCGTCGTCGGCGCCGTGCGCCGGTCCCCCTCGGCGATCGTCTTCGGGCTCGAGCCACGCGGCTTCGTCGCGCGCCGGCTCGTCCTCGGTGCCGGGAGCCCCGCGAGCAGCGGGCGCGTGGTGATCGGCGACCTGCTGGCCCAACAGCTGCACGCGAACGTCGGGGAAGGGATCCGGATCGGCAACCACACGTTCCGCGTCGCCGGTATCTATCACTCTGGCATCTCTTTCGAAGACACCGGGGCCATCGCCACGCTGGGCGACGCCCAGATGCTCGCCGGGCGCACGCCGCTCGAGGCGACCACGATCGCCATTCGCCTGGCATCGCAGGTCACACCGGCCGCCGCGGAGCGGGAGCTGGCAGCTGCGTTCCCCGGCGTCTCGGCGATCTCGGATCCGAGCGAGGCGATCCGCGCGGGCGCCAACACCGACCTGATCAGCAAGGCGGTGCTGCTGATCGTGGTGCTGGCACTGATCATCGGTGCACTGGCGGTAGCCAACACGATGCTCGCCGCCGTGCTCGAGCGCCGACGCGAGTTGGCTGTGCTCTCGACGATCGGGTGGAGTGGCGCGCAGCTCGCCAGGCTCGTCCTGGGCGAGGCGGTCGCGGTCAGCGTCCTGGGCACCGCCGCCGGGCTCGTGCTCGGCGTGCTGGCCAGCGGCCTGCTGCCCTCAGCGCTCGGTCTCCAGAGCTTCATCTCGCCGGAGATCACGGCCTGGGGGCTCGGGCGCGCGTGCCTGATCGGCGTCACGATCGGCGTGCTCGGCGCCGTCTATCCCATCTGGCGCGTCACCCGCACCTGGTCAGCCGGCGCACTCGCGTCCGGTTGACGGCACCGCGTCCGGTCGAGGCTCATTCACCGGCAGCGACGACGCGTCCATCGACGAGCCGCACGACGCGATCCGCGCGGTCCGCCACGGCCGCGTCATGGCTGACCACGAGGACCGTCATGCCGTAGCGTTCTTGCAGCGTCATCAGGAGATCGAGCGCCCGCTGGCCACTCCTTGAATCGAGTGCTCCAGTCGGCTCGTCGGCCAGCAGCAGTCGCGGCCGGTTGGCCAGCGCCCGGGCGAGGGCCACCGCTTCCCGCTGGCCCCCGGAAAGCTCAGAAGGAAGGTGCTGGGCCCGATCGCTCAGCCCGACCTCCTCGAGCAGCTCCGCGCTTCGCTCGTGACGCTCGCGACGGCCGCTTCCGGCCGCCAGCAGCGGCGCCTCCACGTTGGCCTGTGCCGTCAGATAGGGCAGCAACAGGTTGTCCTGGAAGACGAAGCCGACCATTGAGCGCCGGAACTCGACGGCCAGGCGGGGCTCAGGCACGAGCGTTCCCGCCACGGTGATGGAGCCCGAGTCCGGGCGGTCGAGACTTCCGATCAGATTCAGCAGCGTGCTCTTGCCCGACCCCGAGGGCCCGGTGATGGTCACGAACTCCGATGGCGCGACGGTCATCGATACGCCGCGCAGAGCCTCGATCGGGCCGAACGACTTGACCACGTCGCACACGACGACATCGGCCCCGCCGCCTGAGCCCGCCCCATCTGACGTCACGCTCATGGCGTGACGGTAACCGGCCAATCGAGCGTGATCGAGCCCTGGGCGGTGTGAACCACCGCGCGGAAGCTCAGCGGCATGCCGACGGCGGCGGCCGGGAACGTGAGCTTGTCCTGCCAGCGACCGCTGCGCACGGGATGACTCGGCGGCGTGTCCCGCCCCACCACCTGGCCGCCGTACACGAACTCGATTTCGACCGTGCCCGACAACGGATGGCCGGTGGCGTCACTGACATGAACCGAGTAGGGCCAGAGCTGGTTGACCCGAGGAGCGTGGTTGACGGCATGAAGCAGGCCGCGGACGGGCCCTGTGGAAACGGAATCCGAGCCGCCCGGGCTCGGGGAAGCCGGGGGCGCGGTGCTCTGAGCGGTCGTGGTGCTCCGAGGGCTCGACGAGCTCGAGCTCGTGCCACCGCACGCCGCGAGGGTCAATGCCAGCGCGACGACGGCGAGCGCCGCGGCGAAGCGCGGCGTTGAGCGGATGGCCATGCGATCGTGCTGCCTCCGCCCTGTGGGTTCGAATCCCATAGTCCACTCACGGTATGCCCTGGCGACGACGGACGGCATCCGCGCGACTTCACCGGATTGTGGCCGAACGGCTGACGGACGAATGGGATACCGCGCGAGCCATTAACACCCCCGGTCTACGGGGTGAAATACGGATGGCGCTTCTCGCGGCGCGGACTAAGTTCGGTACGTGTCCGGCTCACGCAGAGACAAACCCACGGCGTCCCGCCGGCCAGAGCCCGCTCACGACGAGAACGCACGCCTGCTGGGGCTGCTCCAAACCGACACCAGCGGAGCCGTGACGATCGCCGCCATGCACGCGCACGGCATCCGCGCCCCCGCCCAGGCCATCTACGCCCTCCAGCTTGCCGGTCACCACATCGACCGCGTGTACGACGAGCATCCCGACGGCTTGCGAACGCCGGCCTACCGGCTGCGCGACGGGACCGGGGCGGCCCGAGCGGTCGAGCAGGTCGAGCCGGACGAGGAGCTCCGGCGGGACGAGCAGGCCGGACCGGTTGAGGAGACCCCGGACGACAAGCAGGCCGGCGCGGTGCCGCTCGACGAGGTCACCCCCCGCGTGTAGCTCGGCTCAGGGCGCCGGTCGAGGTGTGGAGTCGTGCACGACGCGGCCGTAGAGGTCGAGCACGATGACCTCGCCGTTGGGCTGGCCGAGCTCCGAGAGCCACTGGCGCGCGCAGGCCTCCGCCTCGGGCCGCGTGGTGAAGTGATGCCGAAGCGGGGAGCATCCGGGCGCGTCCACCCACCATCCGCCGCATCCGCGTCGATCCGCCACGACACGCGTCATCATCCCGCGACCGCGACCGGTCCTTGTGCCGGGAGGTGTCATGCCGTCAAGATACGCCGGGAAAGGAGCACCCACAACGCCTCAATATGCGGTCGCGCGCTGTGGCTTCCTACGGATGCAGGGAGCCCGCGGCCGTCCATAAGCTGGCTCATCCCCATCCCCATCGAAGGAGATCAGTCCATGCCGCCTACCAAGAAGCCGGCCGCGCGCAAGACGCGCAGCAGCTCGAACAATGCCCGTCCCGGCGCGCCGATCACCCGCAAAGAGGTTGAAGAAGCCACGGCACGCTTCGAGAAGGCGCTGGATGAAGCCAGTCAGGCGCTCCAGGCGCTCGGGCAGGATCTCGGCAAGGGCGCGCAGCGTGCCTACAAGGACCTCGGCACCGCGCTCCGGGCACTGCGCCGGGATGCACAGAAGACAAGCCGCACGATGATCAAGGACGTCGAGAAGCTCGCCGGCGCCGTCAGCTCGACCAGGGCCCCGGCCCGGCCCGCAGCCAAGAAGGCGGCTCCGCGCAAAGCGACCACTGCGAGCAAGAAGAGGGCCACCGCCTCACGCCGGGGCGCCTAGAACCGCCGAGCGACGCGGGCCCAGGCTCCGTGGCCCCTACTGACACCGACGTGGGACTTACGCCGATGTGAATCGAAGCAGCGGCGACTAGCGTCACGGGTAAATACGGCCGACGAAGGAGACCGGAATGCGAGCGCACAGCAGTGACGCCCCAGTTGCGACCACTCGCGCGGGCGCGATCGTCGAGTTTCTCGAGGGAGCAGGAGTCAAGTACGAGCTGGTCGAGCACGAACCGGTCATGAGCGCCGGAGCGGAGGCTCGGATCACCCACCGGTCACCCGGAGAGGTCGCAAAGACGCTGGTCCTGCATGACGGCAGTGCCTACGTGATCGTCGCGGTTCCGGCGGCCGGACGTCTGGACATCCACAAGCTGCGGAGGTTGCTCGGCGCGACTCGGCGGCTGCAGCTCGCCGGCGAGGACCAGATCGCGCGAGACTTTCCCTCGCTCGAGGTCGGCGCGCTACCACCGTTCGGCCCGATGGTTCCGGCGGCGGAGGTCATCGACCGGTCGCTGCTCGATCACGAGCGGATGCTGTGCTCGGCCGGTGACCACCGTCACTCGGTGAGCGTCGATCCGCGCGACGTCGTGCGGATCACGGCCGCCAGGGTGGCGGATATCTGCGAGGACTGACAAATTGAGTTTCGCGACCCCCAATCGCGGGACCGTCGACGACCCTCCCGCGGACCGGTGCGCCGTCTGGAAGGTGCGCGAGCGCGTAGTCAAGGTCCCGCTGCGCGGTGGCGTCCCATCGCCGAGCGGGGCGCATCTTTCGTGCCTGCGACGGGAGAGGCAATCCGAGCGATGACCTCGCTCCCTTCCACGAGTGAGCTCGCGGTCCTCGGCGCTCCGATCACGCTGCGGGACGGTTCGCAGGTTCGCATCCGCCAGGGCCGGGCCTCGGACAAGGATCTGCTGCGGCGGGGCTTCGAGCGGCTCAGCGCCGAGTCGCGTTACCGCCGCTTCCTGGCCTCGATGCCGGGGCTGAGCGAGGCGATGCTGAGCTACCTGACCGAGGTCGACCACCACGACCACGAGGCGATCGTCGCGCTCGAGATGGAAACCGGCGAGGGGGTCGGCGTGGCCCGCTTTGTGCGCGACAGCGAGCGTCACGAACTGGCGGAGGTCGCCGTCACGGTGATCGACGATTGGCAAGGACGCGGGCTCGGCACGTTGCTGCTCGAAGTGATCGGAGCCCGCGCACGCGAGGAGGGCATTACGAGTTTCACGGCCCTCATGCTGGCCTCCAACCAGGAGATGATGGACGTACTCGAGCATCTCGGCCCGGTGCGGATCGTGGATCGCGACGCCGGCACGGTGGAGATCGAGATGCCGATCCCGACCGTCGGGCTGTCACCCGCTATCAGGAAGCTGCTGCGCGTCGTGGCGAGCGATGACGTCGCCGTGCCGCTGACCCGGCGAGCCGGAATCCGGGCTCGCGGAAAAGGCGAGCGCCGGCGGCCCGCGGGCCCGGACGCATCGCGTTTGCGGTGACGTTGGACAGTCCGGCCGTCGGCTGATGGGCTGTTGGAAGCGCCCCAATCACGTGAACCTCCGGCATCACCATGACGACCAAACTACGCCCGTCTGGCATCCCGGTCATCGGCCAGCGTTACCGATTCGTGGGCGGCCGACTACGGACCGCGACTCCGCATCGAGCACAACCTCCAAGCGGCCGGCGGGTCGGGAGGCCGGCCGCTCGGATCGGCTTCACCATCTCAGCAAGGCGGCGATCTGACCGTGGCCCGTCAGCCATTCGGCTTGATGGCTCATTACGACCACCTCAGCCGAGTGCTCGGCGGCTCGTTCGATCGCGTGCTGGACGGCATCGACGGCGTCGAGAGCCGTGCCGTCCGCCGCGCACTTGTAGTTCGCGCCCGTGGACAGGCTGCCACAGACGGGACAGCGCGATGCTTCGAGGTCTGAGCGCTCGGGCACGAGCAGCGTCTCGACGCGCTTCTGGGCCAGAGTCGAGAGGACCTCGTCGAGCCCGGCCGCGGCCCGGCCGCCCGTCCCGAGCTCGCGCTCGAGACGAGCCACAAGCTTGCGTTGCCGGTCGAGCTCGGCCGATGCGGCCACGGGTGCGATGGCCAGCGCGATCTTCTCGACGGGCGCGTGGACCAGGTCGGCATCGACGGTGCCGGCAAGTGCGGCCGCCAGTTCGGGACTGAGGCTGCGTTCGAGCACCGGACGCAGCTCGCCGGAGGCGACCAGCACCAGATGCGCGAAGGCTCGGCGCCGGTGGGCCTGGAGCAGACGCTCGGCGACGCGGCGGACATGCTGCGCGACCTCTTCCTCGATCCCGCGTTGGAAGCGGGCCTGGGACCAGCCGCCTTGGGCGTGCCGGCCGTGAACGTCGTCCTCCACGACCGCGAATTGGGCCAGGTTTCGTGGCCCTCCTCGGAACAGCCGCGCCATGTTGCGGCTGAGCACGACCGCGCCCCAAGCGCCCGGCGAGACGGCGGCGGCCAGTGGCTCCAGCCAGGGCACCGAATCGAGCCCCGCCATAGGCTCGGGCGAGTCCGGGAGACGCACCACCTCCAGAACCCCGGCGTCGGCCGAGGAGAAGATCGCCAGACCCATCACGCCGGGCTCGCCGGCGGGCTGCGCCTCGAGCAGGGCGCGCACATTGTCGGCGTCTCGCTCGGGGAGCTCTGCCGACACCTCCCTGAGTAGAGCTTCGAGCTGTACCTCGCGCGGGCCCAGCGTCGGGACTCGGGCCGGGGACAGGTCGAGATAGACGCTGAGCACCTGGGCGCCACTCAGGTCCAGACCGGAGAGACGCTCGAGCGTGTCAGCTCGGACCGCTTCGATGGCCATGGCGCGGCCCTCAGCGCTTTGAGCTGTGAGCGTGCGGCTCACGATGCGGAGTGATGATCACTCCGTCGGTCGGGTACAGGATCGACTCGTGCTGCTCGTCCCAGCGGACGCGATAGTGCCTGTGCTCATCGCTGCCGAGCAATTCGAGGATCTGTCCGCGCCTCGGCGCGTGTCCGGGCAACCCGCGTGCCTCGACCCAATCTCCCACTTCTACGGTTCTGGCTGTCTTCTTGGTGGTCATCTTTTCACCTCACGAGGGATCTAACTCGCCGCCGGGCGACCCGGCATCGGGGTCGGATGCGGAACCCGTCTGCGGGGATCTACTGAGGCGGTCATCGACGCCGGAGTCGGCGGCCCTTGTGGCGCCGGCCGGCGCGGACGTTGCGCGGCGCAATCTTGCCCAGCAGGCGAGGCTGGCGCCGCGCGTCTAACTGCCGCTTGGCGAGCAGGCCGCCGCCGATGCCGAGCGTCCCCAGGCCGGCTGCGATCATGCCCGGAGTCGCACGCAGGCGCCCGTACTCGGTTCGCACGGCGGGCCACACGCGATCGTCGATCAGAGACACCGGATCACCCGGGGCGGCAGCCCGCTCGGGCGCGACCGGTTCGAGGAAGGCGAGCTGGACGCGCCGCAGCCGGGGTATCGCTCCTCTCCACAGGTGGGCAGTGCCGGTGATGGCCGCTGGGATTATCGGCGCGCCGGTCTCGAGCGATAGCCGACCAGCGCCGTGGTGCGGCGAACCAAGCGCGTCCGTCTGCTCGACCCGGGTTCCCTCGGGGAACACGACCACCAGGCCTCCGTCCGAGAGGATGGCCCGCGCCGTCTCGATGGCCTGGGCATCGGTCGCGCCGCGACGGACAGGAAACGCACCGAGGCGGGGCAGCAGCCAGGCCAGCGGACCCCGGAACAGCTCCACCTTGGCCATGTAGCGGACGTGGCGGCGGGTGGCCAGGCCGACAAAGAAGGCGTCGAGGAAGTTCTTGTGATTCGGGGTGAGAATCGCCGCACCCTGGGTCGGAATGTGCTCCCGCCCGATGAACCGCACCCGGAACCAGAAGCGCAGTCCGGCGATCGCCAGCACCCGTACGAGGGCATAGAGCCCCGGCCTGACTCCCCGGTCTCGCGCAAAGGAGTGGGCGCGCTGTTCGCCGCGCCTGGCGCGGCGAACACTCACGCTACCTTCACGACCGCGGGAGGACGCGGCTGGCCGAGAGCGGCCGCCCTCGCCTGACCGAGCAGTTCGATCAGATCATCAAAGCGTCCGCGCGGATGGTGCCCCATCCCGCTCCATGTGTGGAGGTGCGCGTGCGGGAAGGCCCAGCCCTCGGAGGAATCGAGCAGGCCGTCAACCGCGGAGCGCGCCATGTCGAGACTCTCGATCCCGGCCCTCAGGAGCACCAGCGCGTATTCCACGGCACCGGTTACGGGCAACTCCTGACGCCGCCTGCGGTGCTCTGCGGAGGCCGCCCATCAGCAGCTGCGCGGAGTCGATCTCGGAGCCCTGACCGAGGTCGCCCCGGACGTCGATCAGGCGGGGATCGATCCGACGGTCGACAAACGAGCGGACCGGATGCGGTGAGGTATCTGGGCGAAGCCCAGCAGCAGCGCGCCGGCGCATAGGCAGAGGTCGCGATGCGACCCAGCGCAGCTGGGCTTTCTACGGATCGAGCTGGGCCGACGTTACGGATGACGCCGCGCAGGCCGTGACATACGGTGCGATTAACCCACCACTTTCCCGAGGGAGTAGCCATGCCCCAGACCGCCACCAAGCGCAGCCCGGCGCGTAAGGCGCCGGCGACCAGCAAGCACGACGAAGCGCCAAGAGTCACGATCGACAGCACGAAGGAACTCTCGGAGGATGTGCTCAAGTCGCTCGAGGCTGCCCAGCGGGCGGCGATCGATGCCGTTCGCAAGTTCGTCGAGAGCGTCGACCAGGCGCTGCCCGGACGCGGCGAAGGTCCATCCCGCCGTGAGGAGATCGTCGACTCGGCGATGGAGATGGCCGACCGGCTGGTCCATACGCAGTACGACTTCATCCGCAAGGTCATCGACACGACCGGCAAGTCGCTGAGCCGAGCCGACGACACCAAGTCCAAGAAGTAGGCCAGGCCCGGGCGCCCATGTTCGAGCAGATCGTCTGGGCCACCGATGGTTCGCCGAACGCCGACACGGCGCTTGACGCAGCCATGCCGCTCGTGCGTGAGCACGGAGCGTCACTGCTCGTCGTCCACGTCGTGCAGCGCTTCGCCACCGAGACCGGCCTGGCCGTGCATGCCGACGAGGAGAAGGTGGCGGCCAAGCTCGAGCGGCTCGTGGAGGAGCTCTCGGCCGAGGGAGTCGCGGTAACGCTCAAGCTGGTGAACCACGTCGGGCCCCATCCCGCGCACGAGATCGCGGATGTGGCCCGCGAGGCGGGCGCCGATCTGATCGTCGTGGGAACACGCGGCCACGGCCAGGTTCCCGGCCTGCTGCTCGGCGACGTGACCCTGCGCCTCATGCACGTGACACCGTGCCCGGTGCTGGCCGTACCCGGCCAGCACCAGGCCGGGCCAGCACCAGGCGAAAGCGCCAGCTAACCGCCGAGCAACGCCGGAACGTCGGCGATCGAGCCGACCACCGCGGTCGGCGTGATGCCCGAGGCCCGCACGTGCTCCTCCCGGTACTTGCCGGTCCGCACGAGGATTCCCGCGAGTCCGGCACCCAACGCGCCGCCGATGTCGGACTCGATGTCATCGCCCACGAGCGCCGCCTGGGCCGGGCCCACATCGAGGTCGTCGAGCACCTGGTCGAAGAACCCACGCGCCGGCTTGCCCACCACGTAAGCCTCAGTGCCGGTCGCAAACTCGATCGCGGCCACGAACGGGCCCACGTCGAGCGACAGCCCGTCGGTGCGTAGCCAGTAGCGGTTCTTCTGCAACGCGACCAGCTCCGCCCCATCCATCACGTGGCGAAACGCCACGTTGAGCACGTCGTACCCGAACGCCGGGCCGAGGTCACCGATGATCACCGCGTCAGCGGAGGAAGATGCCTCCTCGAGCTCGACGAAGTCACGCTTGACCTCCTCGTTCATGACCAGGGCTACGCGCCGGTGCCCCCGGTCGCGGCAGTGCCGGACGGCGAGCGCAGCCGGGGTCACGAGCTCGCTGTCCGCGACCGAGAAGCCGAGCCGGTCGAGCTTCCGGAGTGTTCGCGTTCGCGATTGGGCGGTCGTGTTGGTGACAAACCGCAGCGCCAGGGCGCGGCCCCGAAGCTGCGCGATCGCCTCAACTGCCCCTGGGATGGGCTCCTGCTCCACGTAGAGCACACCGTCGAGGTCGATCAGCAGCGCGCTGACGCCGGCGAGCACGTCGATAACCACCCGGCGTCAGACTTCGTTTCCGTTGAGCAGCGCTCGCACGTGTCGCCGCAGCGCGTGAAAGAACGCGCTTAACACCCGGTGGGCGTGCTGACGATCCTCACTGCCGAGCTCGCGCGCCAGGTCGTTCAGCCACACGTGCGTCTTCTCGACGCTGCGGTCGATGATGTCGACGTGGGTGTCGGTCATGGCTGGCACCTCCGGGTCTCCGGAGGCGATGTGAGCGCCGGCTGCTCATCGTGACCGAAGGGCCGCCTGTCCACATCGGTAGTTCTCCTCAGCTAGGTTCGACGAGATCGCCACCGGCGCGACGCGCCCGGGCCGCACTGGCGGCGAACTACTGAAATCCGATCCGCAAAAGCGCTGATGAGGTCCGCCGCGAAGGCGCCTACGCTCCACCACACCATGCGAGCTGCAAACGATGGACAGACGATTGTCGTGGGCTACGACGGCTCGGACGCCTCACGCGCCGCACTCGAGCTTGCCGAGCGCCATGCTGGAGCGGACGGGTTCATCGTCATCGTGCACGCCTACGACCTCCCGGCGGACTTCCTGGGCGCTCCCAACTTCGACGACCTGCTCACCAAGCGCCAGGCGCACGGACAGTCGCTGCTGGACGCACTCCCGCTTCAGGGTGATCAGAAGCTTGGTCGGACGAAATGCGAGACCGAGCTCATCGGTGGCCCTCCCGCCCAGGCGATCGCCTATGTCGCGCGGGCGCGAGACGCCGACGAGATCATCGTCGGGGCGCGGGGACGCGGGCGCGTCCGCGCGCTCCTGGGCAGCGTCTCACACGAGTTGCTGCACATTGCCGACCGGCCGGTTGTGGTCATCCCCTCGCCGGCGCTCCACGAGGACAATCCCGGCGGCAACGGACGCGGGAAGCAAGCCGCCCCGACGGCGGCCGAGCACTGATCAGCGGCTGCGCTGCTCGAGATACGGCGCGAGGTATTTGGCGACGATCTTGGTCGCCGGTGACCAGGTCGGCTGCTCGGTGATCTCCGAGGCCGCGCCGTGGCCACCGGTGATCTCCGCCTTCAGATAGCGCGGCGCCGCCCCGGTCAGCAGCATCCCGTAGACCACCGGATGGAACGGCTGTGGCTCGAGCGCCGCGCCGGCCAGTGCGGCGATCGCCTGCGCGGCCGTGTCGGCCTGCTGAGCGGCGATGCCGCCCTGTTTGACCGCAAAATCGGTCACGTCTCCGGCCGCGAATACGCGCTCGACATCGCGCACCTGGTTGTGGTTGTCGACCGGCAGGAAACCGTGCGGATCGGCCGGCAGCCCCGGCAGCGAAGGACCATCGAGCTCGGGCAGCGCGACGATGCGATCGGCCTGAAGGACGCGATCGCCTGGGGTGATCGTGATCTCTCCCGACGCGGCGATCTCGCAGTAGGCCGACGTGATCACCTCGACGCCCGCCTTGGCCAGCAGCTCAGAGACACCCTGGCTGGCGCCCTGGCCGAAGATGGCCAGCGGCTCATCCTCCGGTGTGAGCACGGTGATCGGCAGCTTCACGTTGGCGTCATAGGCGCGCGCGGCGCTCATCAGCGCGAGCTCGTAGACCGGCAGCGGCCAGGCCATGCGCGCGGGGATGACGAAGGCCAGGTGACGGACGTAGCCGCCTTCGATGTCCTGGATCAGGCCGTGCAGCAGGTCATCGAGCCGCTTGTCATCGATCGTGATGACGTGCTCGTAGCGTGGGTGGATCCGGGCGCCCAGCGCGACCAACAGCGCGTCGTAGGCCAACTCGGAGCCCGCCTCCGTGCGCACGCGGCGAGCATCGGGGTCGACCGAGGTCACCGTGTCCCGCACGAGCCGCATGTCGAGGTCGCGAGCAATCGGCTCGAGTGGGTAGCGCTCGGCCAGCGCGTACGCGAACGGCTCGCGCACCGTCATGGGGCGGTAGATCATGTCGTCTACGGGCGCGACGAGCGTGAGATCGACCAGATCGCCGGCCAGCTCTCGCAGGGCGAGCGCACCTTCGAGCGCGCCCACACCGCCGCCCGCGATCACCACCTGGAACCGCTCGGTCGGGGTCGTGCCGGTGCTCATCCCTGCAGCTTACGTGTCAGACGGGTTGGGTTGCACTCGCGCCGGCCCCAGTCCGGGTGCGCGCGGCGTGGTGGCGGACGAAGTAGCGGCGCAACTCGTCCGCGCCCCAGACGATCACCGGGAACGGGAGCAGCACAAGCAGGTACTCCGGCGGCGGGGGGGCCGTTCCGAGCAATGCCTGCAGCGGCGGCGCGAAGACGAAGATCGCCGCCAGCACGAGCTCGCCGGCGATCCCGGCCAGCAGGTAACGATTGCTGAATACGCCGACCGACCACAGTGACACGCGCTGCGTCCGGACGGCGAAGGCGGTGCCGATCTGGCCGAAGATCATGCCGAGGAAAGTCATCGTGGTGGCCTGCAGATAGGCATGATGGAAGCGGGCGTGCACTCCCACCGGATCGCCGGGACGCCAGCCTGACTGGGTGAGCACGAGAAAGAACCCGCCCAACGACAGCACGGCGACGATCAGACCGAGAAACAGCCACGCGCGCACGAGCATCGGACCTCGGATGACGCCCTCGGAGCGTGGGCGCGGAGCGCGCTCCATGATGCCGGGCTCGGCGGGATCACGCCCCAGCGCGAGCGAGGGCAGCGTTTCGGTGCCCACGTCGAAGGCGAGCAGCAGGAGCACGGGGAGCGGCAGCGGCACCGCACCCCCGGCCAAGGCGAAGACCAGAAACGGGATCACCTCGGGCGTGGCGTGGGCGAAGATGTAGACGATGAACTTGCGGACGTTGTCGTAGACGACCCGCCCCGCCTCGACGGCCACCACGATCGTGGCGAAGTTGTCGTCAGTAAGAGCCATCGTGGCGGCCTCGCGGGCCACATCGGTACCCGAGCGGCCCATCGCCACACCGATGTCGGCGCGCCTGAGGGCGGGGGCGTCGTTCACGCCGTCGCCGGTCATGGCCACCACATGCCCCTCTGCGCGCAGGGCCTCGGCGATCTCGAGCTTGGCCTCTGGCGAGGCGCGGGCGAAGACGACCTCTCGATCGCCCTTCACGAGCTCTCGCACCTCGTCGGCATGGTTGTGATCGAGGTGCGCGGCGTTCACGACCACGGGCCGATCGCCACCGATGCCGACCTGGCGGGCGATCGCCGCGGCGGTCAGCGGGTGGTCGCCCGTGATCACGATGATCCTGATTCTCGCCGAGTGGCAGCGTGCGATCGCCTCCCGTACCTCGGCGCGCGGCGGATCGAACATAGTCACCAGGCCCAGGAAGCACAGGTCTCGCTCGGCGTGCTCACGCGGGGGCGCCGGGCCCTGCAGCGGAAACGGGCGACGAGCCAAGGCCAGCACCCGCAACCCCCGTGCGGCGTACTGCTCGACGCGGCGGGTGATGCGCTCACGGGCGGCCGCATCCATCGCGGTCTCCCTGCCGTCCGCCCCCTGGGCGGTCGAGCAGGCGGGGAGCACGGCCTCCGGGGCCCCCTTCGTGTGCAGCCATGTAGCGCCGAGAGCGTCGTCAAGCGTGCTCATCAGCTTGAGCTGGGGGTCGAAGTTGTACTGATGCCGACGCCGTGCGGCGCGCTGCTCGGAATTGACCTCGACCCCGAGCGCTCGAGCCACGGTGAGCAGGGCGATCTCCGTCGGATCACCGACCGCGTTGTCGTCGGCCGCGAGGCTGGCGTTGTTGCATGCGGCCGCCGTCTCCGCGAGGCCCACAAGCGATTGCTTCACGTTGGCGTCCGGCGTCGCCCCAGCGCCGGCTTCGAGGTTCAGGCCGGCCTCGCCGGACCAGACCTCGACGGGCCGCATCCGGTTCTCGGTCAGCGTGCCGGTCTTGTCCGTGCAGATCACATCGGTGCTGCCCAGGGTCTCCACGGCGCTCAGGCGCTTGACGAGCGCCCCGCGACGGGCCAGCGCGCTCACCGCGACGGCGAGCGCGAGCGTGATCACCGGCAGCAGCCCCTCGGGCACGTTCCCGGCCAACAGGCCGACGGCGAACACGACGCTGCCACGCACCGAGAGTCCGGCGCCGAACACCGCAAGCGGGATGAAGGCGATGGCCATCGCCACCGCGATCCCGGCGATCAGCCAGGCGACCCGCCGAACCTGGCTCTCCAAGGGGCTCGGCTCCTCCTTGACGCGCTCCGACAGCGCCGCGATGCGGCCCAGCTCGGTATGCATGCCGGTGGCGAAGACCACCGCCTCCCCTTCGCCGCCCGTGCACGTCGTGCCGCTGAACACGAGATCGCGCGCCTCGAGCTTCGGGACGCCCGAGCTCTCGAGCTCGGCGGAGCGCAGTACCGGCACCGATTCCCCGGTCAACGTCGAGAGGTCGACCTCCACGGCGCCGCTGAGCAGACGCATGTCGGCGGCGACCCGCTCGCCCTCTTCGAGCAGCACGACGTCGCCCGGGACAAGATCGATCGCCGCCAGGACGCAGCGGCGGCCGTCTCGGAGCACGCTCACGCGCTGGGGCATGTACTGCGCGAGGGCTTCGACCGCGCGCTCGGCCTGGAGCTCCTGCATGAACGCGAACGCGGCGTTGAGGACGATGACGAGCACCACGGCGACGGCAACCGTCAGGTTGCCGACCAGCAGCGACAATCCCGCGGCCAGCCAGAGCAGGAGGGCCAGCGGGTGGATCAACTGACGCGCAAGCTCTCGCGGCCACTGCCTCCCGGCCTGTCGCCGCAGCGCGTTGGCGCCGTATTGGGCCAGCCGGCGTTCTGCCTCCCGCGAGGACAAGCCTTGCCGCGTCGTGCGCAGATCGTGCAGCAGCCCGGCCTTGGGCTCGAGAACCTGCACCTCTTCGATGGAGGCCAAATCGGCCACCTTCCCGACGCCCGAGGTCAGGCCTGCGGCCTCGGCACGATCAGCACGGGACACCTGGCCACATCGTGGAGGAGCGTCGCCGCAGTGCTCCCCAGGCCAAGCCGGTCAGCCGGCCCCCAGCGCCGTGACCCGATCACCATCAGATCGACGTCGAGTGCGGCGAGTCGGTCGGCCGGGCGCCCGCGCATGACGTCGGCCTCGGCCGCCGGGTCAGCCGCCTGGGCGGCGCGGGCGGTTCGCTCGTAGAGCTCCTCGACGCCGGTTTGGACCGCGCCCTCGAGATCGAAGTCCGGGATGCGCGCGAAGCCCGTGTAGGCGATCGGCGGCAGCCGATCGTCGACCACACCACGGACGTACAGCTGCGCGCCGGTGGCCTGGGCGAGCGAACGAGCACTCTGCAGCGCGGTCTCGGCCTCCCGGCTGCCGTCGTATCCAATCCCGATGCGGGCCAGCCGTCGTCCTGGGACCAGGTGCCAACCGCGGGGCGCGACCGCCACCGCGCAACTCGCCTCGTTGAGGAGCTGGCGTGTGCGCTTGCCGATCCGGACGCGGCCCTCTCGGCCATGACGACTCGATCCCACGACCAGCAGGTCGCGATGCTCACGCCGCGTGAGCCGCTCCAATGCCCGTGGAACCGAGAAGTCGGTCTCCACCGAGGTGTGCGCGCGGGGCGCGAGCTCGTTGCGAACCTCGCGCAGCATCGCCTCGCTCTGGCGGTGCAGACCCGACCAGCTCATCTCACCCGGCAGCACCACGAGCGGATCCGGATGGACCGTCGCGAGGATCAGGTCCCCCCTGAATGCTTCGGCCAAGTCGGCCGCGAGGGCCGCCGCGTCGCGGCCCTCCGGATGGAAGTCAATGCCCGCCGCGACGCGCGTGAACCTCACCGCGCGGCGTGCGGATGCCGATCCGTGTGTGCTGTCGGTGACCGTCATCGGGGATCGCCTCTTTCAGCTCTCTGCTGTCGCTCTGCCCCCGCCACTGGTGGGCGCCGCCGCCGCGGACTTGTCAGGCGGAACCGCGAGCACCGGGCACGGCGCGACGTGCAGCAGACGCTGCGTCACGCTGCCGAGCAGCAGGCCGCCGATCGCCGAGTGCCCGCGGGTGCCCATGACGATCACATCCGCGCCGAGCTCACGTGCCGCGTCGGCGATCAGGTGCGCGGGCTGATGGCCCAGCTCGTCGATCACCTTCAGCGAGGCGTTCAGCCCCTCCGACTTGAGCTCGTCGACGGTCTGCTTCACACCCTCCTTCACGTGTCCCTCATCGACGTTGGCTGTCAGCCCCGTCGCCCGGCTGTTGGTGATCCGCTGCACGACATGCAGAGCGATCAGCGAGGTGCCCTCACCTTTGGCCAGGGCCTTGGCATAGGCCAGCGAACGGTCGGCATTCCCCGACCCATCTGTGGCCCAGACGACCGTCTTGAACATTTGACCTCGATTCGGAGTTACTCCAACGGTGCCTAAAGCGTCCCCTCCGGGCTCGTGGCGGGCAACCAGAGGACGCCACACGCTTAATCCGTAGGAACCCGCACCACTGACCGCGGCATCCGGCGTTGCCCGCCGTGCCGTTCACGCGTAGGGTCGGGCAATGCCCTCAGATCCGGCGCGCCGGCGCCACGACGGGAACACCGACATGCTCCTAGCGGCCGAGCGGGCCGTGGAGCTCGGCGCGCGTCTGCTGCGTCAAGGCCGCAGACACATGGGCGCCCTGATCCCCAAGGGTGATCGTGACTATGCCACCGACGTCGACCTACGGATCGAGGAGGCGATGCGGGCGGCGCTCGACGGCGTGCTCCCGGGTGTTTCCTTCCTCGGCGAGGAGGAAGGCGGCGATGGCGGCAGCGGCACAAAATGGGTCCTCGATCCGATCGATGGCACGATAAATTTCATCAAGGGCAGCCCGCTCTGCTCGATCTCGCTCGCGCTCTTGCGGGACGGCCAGCCGGTGTTCGGGATCGTCGATCTTCCGCTTCTCGGAGAGCGGTACGTCGCACGATCAGGCGTCGGAGCATTCCTGAACGGCGACCGGATTATCGTCAGCGAGGTGCCCGAGCTCCGCGACGCGATGGTCGCCCTCACCGACTTCGCGGTCGGCGATTCGGCCAAGCCGGAGAACAAGCTGCATCTTCGCCTGCTCGCGCGTCTGCAGCAGGAGAGCCTGCGCGTGCGGGTGCATGGCTCGGAGGCCCTCGACCTCGCCTGGCTGGCCGCGGGACGCCTCAACGCCAGTGTGATGCTCTCCAACATCCCGTGGGATGTCAGCGCCGGCGTGCTGCTGGTGCGCGAGGCCGGCGGAACGGTGCTCGATCACGACGGGTCGACCCATGGCCTGGACTCGCGCTTCACGATCGCCGCCACGCCCTCGCTGGCCGAACCGCTGCGGCTCCTGGTCAACGCATGCCTGTGAAGCTCACGCGAACAGCTCAACGAGACGCACCGCCGAGGTTCTCCGACCACGCCCACCTCACGGTCTTTGCGCCCACGCCGATGCTCACGATCACCGTCGAGGAGGGCGTCGACCGGCCGGACATTCACCTGCACGCCGGAGGTCAGGGCTTCTGGGTGGCGAGGATGGCCTCGGCGCTCGGCGCCCAGGTGGCGCTCTGCGCGCCGCTCGGCGGCGAATCGGGACGGGTCCTGCGGGGGCTCATCGAGTCCGAGCGCCTCACGCTGCACGGCACGGCGGCACAGCAGGCCAACGGCATCTACATCCATGATCGCCGCAGCGGGCAGCGCGTCGAGGTGGCGAGCTCGCTGGCGCGGCCGCTTGACCGTCATGAACTCGACGAGCTCTACGGGGTCACGCTGACGACCGGGCTGACCTCTGACGTGGTTCTGCTCACCGGCTCGTTCCCGGTCGATGCCGTGGATCCCGGGGTGTACCGGCGCCTCACCCACGATCTGCGGGCCAACGGCAAGGTGGTGATCGCCGACCTGACCGGAGCGCCGCTCAACGCCGTGCTCGCCGCCGGCATTGACGTGCTCAAGCTCAGCCACGAGGAGATGGTCAGCGAGTCGATCGCGACCAGCAGACGAAAGGCCGATCTGGTCCGCGGCATGGCCCGGCTGCGCAAGTCCGGCGCCGGCTCCGTCGTGCTTACGCGCGGGGGCGCCCCGGCGCTGTTCCTGGCCGGCTCGGGCGGCGGCGCCGGTCTGCTCGAGATCCACGCACCGCGCTTCGAAGAGCTCGACCACACCGGGGCGGGAGACTCGATGTTCGCCGCGCTCGGAGTTGCCCTGGCCGGTCGCGTGGACCCCGTCGACGCGCTTCGCCTGGCCACCGCGGCCGGCGCGCTCAACGTCACCCGCCACGGTCTCGGCTCGGGAACGCAAGCCGAGATCGAGCGCCTCGCGGACTTCGTGAGCGTGCAGACATCCTTACCGCCCGGGCCGGCTTGAGCCACGATCACCCCCAGCCGGCGCCGAGGGCGCGGACGTTCGACGAGGAGCTGCTGGACTGGCTCGGCGATGAGCCGCCGCGCGTCCGAGCCGCCGACGGCGAGCGCATCCGAGCGATCGCCGCGGAGTTCGGACGCGGGTTCGACGCGCTCTCGCGCGTCAAGCGCGCCGTGACGGTCTTCGGCTCCGCCCGCACTCCGCCAGAGCATGCCCACTACGCGCTCGTCCGCGCGGTCGGCGCGGCCCTCGGGCGCGCCGGGTACGGGGTCATCACCGGCGGGGGCCCCGGTCTGATGGAGGCGGCCAACCGGGGCGCCCGCGACGCGGGGGCGCTGTCGATCGGGTGCAACATCGAGCTGCCCCGGGAGCAGCAGCTCAACCCCTACGTCGACGTCGGCATGCGCTTTCGCCATTTCTTCGCCCGCAAGGTGATGTTCGTCCGCTACGCCAGCGCGTTCGTCATCGCTCCCGGCGGCCTGGGCACCCTGGACGAGCTGTTCGAAGCGCTCACCCTGATCCAGACGTCGACGATCCGGCATTTCCCGGTGATCCTGCTCGACCGGCGCGAATGGGACGGCATGCTCGACTGGTTACGCGCCCGCGCGCTCGCCGACGGGCGCATCGAGGCCGCCGATCTGAGCGCGATCCACGCCGTGGATGACCCCGACGAGGTGGTCGTGATCGTCGAGGCGGCCGGCGAGCGCCAGCGCGCTCAGCGTCACCGTCAGCCCGCCCGCCGCGAGCCGCGCCCGTGATGCCGCGCGTCGTGTATCTGCAGCATCCGTCCTCGCTCGAGCACGATCCGCGCGCGGTGACGCCGGACCATCCCGACGCTCCGGAGCGGATCGCGGCCGTTGAGGCTGCGCTGAGCGGCGCCGACTGGCTCGGCTGCGAGCGCATCAGCGCCCCAGCGGCCCGCGAGTCCGAGCTCGAGCTCGTGCACTCGGCCGCGCACGTGCGCTCGATTCGTGAGCTCTGCGCCGCCGGCGGCGGCCCGATCGACGCCGACACGGCCGTCGGCGAGGCCTCGTACGAGGCGGCCCTGCACGCGGCGGGCGGCGCCTGCGCAATGGTCCGGGCGCTCGTCGAGGATCGTGCCGACGCCGGCTTCTGTGGCGTGCGGCCCTCGGGTCATCATGCGGAGCGCGACCGGGCGATGGGCTTCTGCCTGTTCAACAATGTCGCCGTCGCCGCCGAGCTGGCCATCCGCGAACTCGGGCTCGAACGCGTGCTGGTCATCGACTGGGATGTCCACCACGGCAACGGCACGGCCGAGATCTTCCGGCGGCGCCGAGACGTCCTGGTGGCGAGCATTCACCAGTCGGGTCTCTTCCCGGGCACCGGCCCGCTGAGCGACGCCGGGTCAGGCGACGGGCTGGGCTACACGATCAACATCCCGGTGGGCCGCGGCGCCGACGAGGAGATCTGGCTTTCGGTGCTCGAGCATGTGATCGTGCCCGTCGGGCTCGAGTTCCAGCCCCAGCTCGTGCTCATATCCGCGGGCTTCGACGCCCATCGCGACGATCCGCTGGGCGACTGCCTGCTGGACGCGGGGTCGTTCGCCCACATGACCTGCCATGTTCGCGAACTGGCCGCCGAGCTCGGCGCGCCGGTGGGCGCCGTGCTCGAGGGGGGTTACAACCAGCACGCACTGGCCGAGTCCGTGCTGGCCACCGTCGCCGCACTCGGGGGAGCGGGCAGCGCTGAGTCCGCCGCCCCGGATCCGCTGCTCACCTCGCGCGTGGCGGCGCACGTCGGTCACTTCTGGACGCTCTGAGCCCTTCAGTAGTTCCCCGCAGCTCGAATGCGGAAAGACCCTGATGCGCCGATTGGAAGGCTGCGGGACGTTTGCGGCCCCGCGGACCGATGAGGAGAAGTGGTGTCATGCCTGGTGCGTTCGGCACATTCTCGGGAGATCACTCGCGCACACACGCGCTGAGTCTCGTGAAACGAGTCGTCGGACTGCGTGGGCCGCCCGGCGCGTCCGCCGCCGGCAAGTCCGAGCTGCGGTCAAAGCTCGAGCGGATCCGGGCTGAGGAGCTGGCGCGGCGCCTGAGGCATTCGGGCGGGCCTCGACCTCACGCCGGCCCGCGCTAGGAGCCGATCACGTCCCGTCGCCGAAAGACGGCGAGCGCCACGCCGCAGGACAGCGCGCCGAGCGCGATCATGACCAGCGCCGCGCCTGTCTTGAACGGCTGCGTGGGCACCAGACCGACCTGGTGAAACGGCGAGAGACCGAGGAGCCAGCCCGGGGCACCGAGTACCGCGCCGAAGAGCTGCCAGACGAAGGCGAGGCTGACCAGTCCGTAGGTGATTCCGGCGCTCGCCCGCGGCAGGAGCGCGTAGGCCAACGCGCCGATACCCAGGAACAGGAGCGCCGCCGGCAGGCAGTTGGCGCCGGCCGCGAGCATGTCGGGCAGCGACACGTGCACGCCCTGCGAAGCCGCTCCCACCCAGGCGAACACGCCGGCTGTCAGCGAGATTGCCGCGGCGGCGGCCGCCGCGAGCAGCAGCCGTCCACTGAGCCACCCAATGCGGCTGACGGGCAGGGCAAGCAGCGTCTCGAGCCGCTCCTCGGACTCCTCGTGGCGCGCGGCCCCCACCTGAGCGCACATGTAGAGGCTCACGGCGAAGACGAAGAACACGAACGTGAAGGCGAGGTAGGCCGCCGGCGTCAGCGCCGAGCCCACACCGAGCTTCTCGAGCTCACGCCGGATGTCGCTCGAGATGCCGGCCGAGCTGATGCTGTTCGAGATCACGCCGAGGACGAAGGCGAAGCCGGCGACGCTGCCGAGCCACACGAGCAGGCTCGCGCGCTCGGTGCGCAGGGCCTGAGCGAGCGGCGAGGACAGGAATCGCATTCGTGGCGGGGCACTGTCGTGCGCCGAGATCAGTCCGCTGCCGACGTCGCGCCGGAGCGCTATGCGGGCGGCGGCGCCGACCAGCAGCGCGGTGGCGCCGAGCATCAGGAGCAGGACGAGCGGCTCGGGCCCCGCGAAGGCGCGGAGCTCCTCCGCCCAGCCCAGCGGCGTCGCCCAGCGCAGCCAGCCGGCGCTCGAGGTGTCGGCGATCACGCGGAGCAGGAAGCAGATCGTGATCACCGCACCGCCGAGCTCGGTCGCGATCCGCCGCGTCGGCGCCAGCTGGGCCGCCAGCGCTCCGACCCCGACGAACACCGGGACGACCGACACCACCGAGAGGGCCAGATAGGCCGAGCCGCCCAACGGCAGGCCGCCCAGCAGCAGCCCCGCCAGCAGCGCGAGCCACAGAATCACCGTGCCCACGGCGATGGCGGTCATCGCGGTCACGAAGACCATTCGGCGCCCGACCGGGGCGGAAAGCACGAGCTCAGCACGGCCCGCGTCCTCCTCGGCCCGCAGGCCGCGCACCGCGGCCAGCACGCCCCACACGGCGGCGAAGATAGCCATCATGCCGCCGACCCGCCAGGCGGTGTATCCACCGACGCTCAGCAGATCGTGGGGTTGGCCGTAGAACAGCCGGATCGCCTTGTTGCCGCCGAAGCTGCGGGCGAAGCCGATTCGATCCCGGAGCGTCGGGTAGCTGTGGCGATAGCCGACGACGTTGACGTAGGCGACGAAGGCGAACAGATAGGCAAAGCCGATCGTGCGGACGCGCCCGTCGGCGAACGCCCGTCGCGTGAGGGCGCTAGCCGCCGACACGCGACTCTGTGCCGTCGTAGTGGTGCAGGAAGATCTCCTCCAGCGAGGGCTCACGGCTGCGCAACGACTGCACCGGATACTCGGCCAGGGCCCTGATCAGCGGAGCGACGGCGCCGGTCACCTCGAAGCGCAGGGCGTTGCGGCCCGCGGGCACGGCGTGAACGCCGGGGAGTTTCGCGATCGAGGGCGGCTCGCCCGCGAACGTGACCTCCACGACCTGCGCGCCGAGATGGCGCAGCGAGGCGAGCGTACCCTCGTCGACGAGCCTGCCCTCCCTGAGGATGCCGACGCGGTCGCAGACCGCTTCGACCTCGCTCAGGATGTGCGAGGAGAGGAACACCGTCTGGCCGCGCTCCTTGGCCTCCTGGACACTCGTGCGGAAGGCCATCTCCATCAGCGGATCTAGCCCGCTGGTCGGCTCGTCGAGCAGCAGCAGGTCGGCCCGGGTGGCCAGCGCGGCGACGAGCTGAACCTTCTGCCGGTTGCCCTTCGACAGCGCGCGCACCTTCTTGTTGGTATCGAACTGGAAGCGCTCGACGAGCACGTTTCGGTAGGCGACGTCCGTGCCTCCGTGCAGGCGGGCCAGAAACTCGAGCGTCTCGGCCCCGGTCAGCGACGGCCACAGAAACGGCTCGCCCGCGACGTAGGCGACGCGGCGATGGGCCCGCACGGGGTCGCCCCAGGCGTCGACGCCGAAGAGCTCCGCGCTGCCGGCGCTCGGGCGATGCAGACCCAGCAGCAGCCGGATCGTCGTCGTCTTGCCCGCGCCGTTCGGGCCGAGGTAGCCATACACCTCGCCCGCGGGGATGGTCAGATCGAGCTCGTCCAGAGCGACCGTTTCTCCGTATCGCTTGGAGAGCTTCTGCGTGGCGATCGCGTTCATCCGCAGCCTGAGGCTATCTACCGGAAGTTGGGCTCCGAACCGTAGTTCACCGCGCAACAAAGGTGCCCGCTCACGGATGCAGCCCGCGCGCCTGCCCGCGATCCTGGCCACATGAGCACAGAACTTGACCACCTTCGCGTAGGTGACTGCATGCATCACGGCATCTTCAGCTGCGCCGCCGACGCCCCCCTGGGCGAGATCGCCGGGCTGATGGCCAAGCACCGCGTCCACGCGGTAGCGGTGAACGACGCTATCGACGGCCGTCCGGTGGGAGTCGTATCCGATCTCGATGTCGTCGCGGCCGCAGCCACCGGCGGGACCCCGTCCGCCTCCCAGGTCGCCGCCACCGAACCGCTGGCGATCTCGGCCGGCGAATCGCTCGACCGAGCGGCCCAGTTGATGTCCGAGCACGGTGTCGCCCATCTGATCGTGCTGGACGAATCCGACGGTCACCCGGTCGGAATCCTTTCGACACTGGACGTCGCTACCGTTGTCTCGCAGTGATTCTGATCTGTTACGACGGCTCGGTTGACTCGCGTGCCGCGATCGAGCACGCCGGCGAACTCCTCAGCGGCCAGGCGGCCACCGTACTGACCGTGTGGGAGCCCTTCGTCGAGGTCATGACGCGCACCTCGTACGGCCTCGGGCTGACCGCCGGCATGGTCAACATCGATGACATCGATACCGCCAACCGGCAGGGCGCCGAGGCCAGTGCCCAGGAGGGCGCCGAGCTCGCCCGCAAGGTCGGGTTGAACGCCCAGCCGCGGACGTGCTCGCAGGTCAGCACGGTGGCCAACGCGATCCTCGCCGAGGCCGACGCCATCGGCGCCAGTGCGATCGTGATGGGCTCCCGCGGGCTCACCGGCGTCAGGTCCCTGCTGTTGGGGAGCGTCTCGCACAGCGTCATCCAGCACGCGGACCGCACGGTGATCGTGGTCCCGTCGCCGGACGTCGCGGCCGCCCGCGAGCATGAACGGCATCGCACGAGCGAGCCTTCCCAGCATCCGCACACGAAGTCCTGAGGTGACCGCGACCCGGCCGGTCGATGAGTGAGTTCTAACCGGTTTCTTAGCCTTTCCTGAGGCGCCGTCGCGAGCTTCGAACCCCCGTGGAAACCTTGGACGCAGAAAGATCAACGCGCAGCCGCCGAGCTCCTCACGCCCGCCCCCCACGCAGGGCGGGCGGGATCGACCCGGCCCTCGCGCTGGTACCGCTGCGTGGCTTTCTGGGCATCACGTTCGCCTACGCCGGACTGCAGAAGCTGGCTGACCCCGGCTTCTTCCACGCCGGGGCGCCGAGCTACATCGGCTTACAGCTCCACGCCTTCGCCACGGGAAGCCCCGGCGGCTTTCTGCTCAGGGCGACGGCGCTGCACTTTCCCGTCTTCGCCGGCGTCTGCGTGGCGCTGGTCGAGATCGCTGTCGGTCTGCTCGTGCTGCTGGGACTGATGACCCGGGCGGCGGCCGCCGTCGGGCTTGGACTCAACCTGATCCTGTTTCTGACGGCGAGCTGGAACACGCACCCCTACTTCCTCGGCTCGGACATCGTCTTCGTGTTCGCCTGGCTGCCCTTCGTCCTGGCCGGCGCCACGGGTCAACCGGCACTCGACCATGTGCTCGCTGAGCGCTCGAGACAGACGCGCGCGCCCGCGCGGGGAGCTGGCCGGGAGGTGGCGATCGACCGGCGCAACCTGCTCGCCCGCGCGCTTGGCGCCACGGCGCTCGGCACCCTGATCCTGGGTGGCCTGGCCGCCGCCACGCGGGGCAGCTACCGCGGGGCGACGGCGCGGTCGCTGACGGGGGGCCGCGGCGCCGCGCCGGGCCCCGCCGCCCCTAGCGCTGCGAAGTCCGCGGGCACGGCCGCGGGGGCGCTGCCGCGCGGCGCCGTCGCACTCGGGCCGGCCTCGGACCTGCCGGCCGGGCAGGCGGCCGTCTACCAGGATCCCGCCGATGGCCAGCCCGATGTCGTCGTGCGCTTGACCGACGGTTCGCTTGTCGCGCACAGCGCGGTCTGCACACATGCCGGTTGTCAGGTCGCCTACGGTCAGGACTCGCTCGTCTGCCCATGTCACGGCTCGGTGTTCAACGCGCGGACGGGAGCCGTCGAGCAGGGCCCGGCCGTCGACCCGCTGCCGGCTCGCCACGTCCTGGAGCACGGTGGCCGCATCTATGCCGTGCCGAGCTGATCGGGCGCTGTCGTGCCGGAGCTGATCCTGGTCATAGAGGACGAGCCGGGGATCGTCGACTTCCTCGAGCGGGGGCTGCGCGCGCTCGGCTTCGACGTCGAGTCCGCGCAGGACGGAATCACCGGTACGGACCGGGCCCTGAACGAGCCCGTCGACCTGGTCGTGCTGGACCTCATGCTGCCCGGGCGCGACGGGTTGGAGATCCTCGCCGACCTGCGCGTCGCCAAGCCCGAGTTGCCGGTCATCGTGCTCACGGCCCGCGGCGAGATCGATGACCGGATCACGGGGCTCGACAGCGGCGCGGCCGACTATCTCGTCAAGCCCTTCTCGCTTGGCGAGCTGGCCGCGCGCATCAGGGCCCAGCTGCGCCAGGCCTCGCAGGCACCCGGGACGACGCTGCGCGGTGCGGAGATCGAAATCAACATGATCACGCGCGAGGTGACGCACGCGGGAGAGCAGATCCGGCTCTCGACGACCGAGTTCGAACTGCTCACTTACCTACTGCGCAATCGGGGTAAGGTCCTTTCCCGCGAGCAGATCTTGCGCGCCGTGTGGGGCTATGACCATGACCCGGGGACCAACGTGGTGGACGTATACATCGGCTACCTGCGGCGCAAGCTGCGCCGCAGCGAGAGCGAGCCGCCGATCGTGACCGTCCGCTCGGTCGGCTACCGCTTCGACGATGGCGCGTAGAGCTCTGATGCCGACCAGCCTCCGCTGGCGGCTAACGGCCTGGGTGGCGGGCGTGATGCTCGTCTCGGCAGCGGTCATCTTCGTCGTCGTCTACCAGTACACGGGCGCCCAGCTCCAGAACCAGATCGAGCGCGACCTGCAGGGCGATATCGGCCAGCAGGCCCAGTCGGTCGCGCTGCTCACCGGCCGGACTCCGGCCGGGTTGGCCGCCGCCGCGCGCCGCTACGTGCGCGCGGAGCCCTATCGCGCGACCTCGACGCTGGTCTTCGTCTCGGTCCCCGGCGCGGGTACGGTTAGCAACCACCCCGAGCTGTTCACGGGCGCGGGCGACATCGGCGAATCCCGGGCCGACCAGACCCGTGAGAACGTCCTCGCCCGCGCTCTCCTCACACCGCGGCTCGGCTTCTCGACGCGCATGGTGCCCGACGTCGGCCGGGTGAGGATCCTGGAGCGGTTCGTCAAGGTCGGGCATCTCAGGGTCCTGGTCGGCGCCGGCCAGGCGCTGGAAATCGTCGAGCGGGCCCAGCACGGGGTCCTCACCGCGGTGCTGATCGCCGGGCTGCTGACGCTGGCGCTCGCGCTGCTCGCGTCCTACGTCGCGGGGGCCCGGGTGTCCGCGCCGCTGCGTCGAATGGTCAGCGTCGCGGCGCGCGTCGACGCGGGCGATCTAGGTCCGCGGATGGCCGTCTCCGCCGGGCGTCGGGACGAGGTCCACGTCCTCGCCGAGGCCTTCAACCACATGCTCGACCGGCTCGCCGACGCTTTCTCGGCCCAGCGGGAGTTCGTCGCCGATGCCTCGCACGAGCTGCGCACGCCCCTGACCGTCGTGCGCGGTCAGCTCGAGGTGCTCGCCGCGCAGGACAATCCAACTGGGCCCGAGGTCCGCCGGACCGAACGTCTCGTGCAGGCGGAGATAACCCGGATCACCCGTCTCGTCGACGACCTCCTGCTGCTCGCGCAGTCCGAGCAGACGAATTTCCTGCGCCCTCAGTCGATCGAGCTGCGGTCATTCGTCGAGGATCTCTGGGACGGGCTGAGCCTGACCGCCGACCGGCGATTCGAGATCGGTCCCGTGCCTTTCGGTGTGCTGCTCGCCGACCCCGACCGCCTGGCGCAGGCGCTTCGGAATCTCGCGCGCAATGCCATTGAACACACCCACGAGCGCGACGGCCTTGTGCGTCTCGACGTGACCCGTGTGCGGCGCGATCAGATCTGCTTCGTGGTCAGCGACGACGGCCCGGGAATCCCCGCGGGCGAGCGCGACCGGGTCTTCGACCGCTTTCACCGGACCGATCCTGCGCGCAGCCGGACCGCGGGCGGCGCGGGACTCGGGCTGGCGATCGTCCGAGCCATCGCCGAGGCCCATGGCGGACACGTTGCGGCACGCGAGAATCCGGCCGGCCCGGGAGCGCGGCTCGAGCTCACGCTTCCGGGATTCAGGCCTCGTTCCTCCGAGCCGCAGCCGCCGGGCAGGGACTCGCCCCGGGTGGTCAGCGCTCAGCGCTCGAGCTGATAGGTGTCCTTGAAGTCATCCTGGAGCACGGTGGCGGCCTTGGTCGTCCGGTTGGTCGTCAGCGAGAGATCGGTCCTCAGCTTGCGGCTCCGGTACCGCCAGCCTGCGGGAAGTCGCAACCGCGGGCCGAGGCGATCGAGACCGGCCAGGCTCAGCTTGGGGTCGACCTCGAGGGAGTAGGACTGCATCACGTACTTGCGCCCGCCGGGAGCGAGCAGCTCGTGGACGGTCCGGCCCTTCCTCCAGGTGAAGTTGTTGCTGCGCGCGACCGTGGTCGGGGTGTAAGGGGCCGGAACGGCCAGCGTGGGGACCTCGACCTCGGCGAGCAGCCGCAGGTGCTGGCCCTGAAACGTCCTCACCGGCCCCGGATCCCTGAGCGAGCCCCGGTCCATGATGAAGTAGCGCGGGCCGTTGAGGAGCACGAGCAGCGCGCCGTGGTGCTTGGCGAGCTGGACGGAGTTCAGCGATTTCCACCAGGACGGCGGGCAGTGGCCGAGGCCGAGGGTGTTCCAGACATCGGCTTTGAACCCGTGCGGCTTGGCGCTCTTGACGAACAGGAGCTCGCAGTAGCGCGCGTTGAAGATGTGGTCCGTGGTCAGGGTGCGCGACGCCGCCGGACGGTGGGTTGCCGCCGCTCCGGCGCCGACGAACAGGCCAGCCGAGGCGAGCGCCGCGGCACACGAGGCCAGGGCACCGGCGATGAGCCGGCGTGAGCGCGTTATCTGCATTGGGTCTAGTCCCTCTCTGATTGGTTTACGACGTTTCCAGGGCCGCCATCAGGGCCCGAACGGCGCCGGCGTATCGGTCGGCATCGGTCGGCACGCCGACCGAGAGTTGCAGCAGGAGTCCTTGGTAGAGCGCCACCAATGTCGCGGCCAGCGCGTCCGGGTCGCCGTCCGCGCTCAGCCGTCCCGCAACCTGAGCCCGGCGCAATACCGAGGCCAGACCGGCCAGGATCCGCTCCATCCCCTCGCGCACGAATCCCCGGTATTGGGCGGCATGGGTGGCCTCGGCCAGGAACTGCAATCTCAACCCGAGTGGTTGCCCGGCGCGATCGAGCTCGGCCAGATTCGACAGCATCTGATCCATCAGCGAGCTCAGCGCGCGCACGGGATCTGATTCGTCCTGCAGCGCGTCGAGAGCCTCGACCTGCTGGCCGAGCAGTTCCTCGGCCAGGGCCAGTGCGATTGCGTCCTTGCTCTCGAAGTAGTGGTAGACGGCACCCGCGCTCAGACCGGATGTGGAGCAGATGTCGCGCATCGAGGCTTCGTGGAGCCCCTTCTCGACGAAGCACGAACGCGCCGCGCTGAGAATCTGGGCACGACGCTGCACGGTGTGTTGTTCGGTGACGCGAGGCATAAAAATCGAACGCTCGTTTTATATACATGACCCGTCACGAGGAGTCAATGAGCCTATGCTCGTGAGCCATGCTCGCGCTGGCCTTGCTCGTCGCGTCGATCGGATTGGCCGACTCGCTGAATCCGTCCACGATCGTGCCCGCGTTGTGGATCGTCAGCGAACCACGCACACCGCCCCTGGGCAGCTACATCGCCGGCGTGTTCCTCGTCTACTTCGCGGGCGGCCTGGCCCTCGTGCTGGGACCTGGACCTAGCCTCATCCGGGCGTTGCGCGGTGTGGGCGCGCCGCTCGAGCACACGCTCGAGCTGCTCGCCGGGATCGCACTGCTGGCTCTGGCCGTAGTGGCGTGGCGCGCGCGGCGCGAAGCGCGCCGGCACCGCCGGGCGCTACGCCCCACGACGCGCACCGCGGCCTTTTCCCTGGGGGCCGGGATCATGGTGGTGGAGCTGCCGACGGCGTTCGTCTACTTCGGCGCGATCACGGCGATCGTCGCCGCCCGGCCGGCCGCCCCGGGAGCGGTCTCGCTCGTGCTGGCCTACAACGTCCTGTTCGTCGCGCCGCTCGTGGCGATTCTCGTCGCGCGTCGACTGGCGCACGATCGAGCGCAGGTGTGGCTTGTCGCGGCCGAGGACTGGCTGCAGCGCTCCGGTCATCTGCTGCTGAGCGGGATCTCGGCCGTTCTCGGTGCGGCGCTGCTCGCGCTCGGCGTGGCCGGGATGCTCGGTGCGTGATGCCGGACGGTTTCGCTCCGGGCTCGGGCGGTGGGGAGAATCTTTAGGCGCGGGCTCTAAGCTCGTGGACGTGCAAGCGATAGCCACCGAGCCGCTCGCGCCGCGGCTGCGCGGGGTTTCGCACGCGGTCGCGTTCCTGCTCTCGATCGCCGCCGCGGCCGTCGTGGTCGCGCTTGCGCCGACGGGCCGCGCCACCGTCGCGCTGACGCTGTACGGCTCCGGCCTGGTGGCGCTCTTCGGTTGCAGCGCGCTGTACCACCGCTGGCCGGGTCCGGTGCGGTTCAAGCCGCTCCTTCAGAGACTCGACCACAGCACGATCTTCGTCTTCATCGCGGCGAGCTACACCCCGATTGCGCTGATCGTCCTGCACGGCGCGATCGCCTCGGTGGTCCTCGGCGTCGCCTGGATCGGAGCTGCCGCGGGGATCGCCTTCTCACTCGGCTGGATCTCCGCGCCGCGGCCACTCGTGGCCGGCAGCTATCTACTGCTCGGATGGGTTGCGGTGATCGCCGTACCCCAGCTTCTCGGCCTGCTGAGCGTGGCGCCCCTGGTGCTCCTCATGGCCGGCGGCCTGCTCTACACGCTGGGCGCCATCGTGTACGCGACCCAGCGCCCCGACCCGTGGCCGAAGACTTTCGGTTTTCATGAGGTCTTCCACGCCCTGGTGATCGCGGCCGCCGCGACGCACTACATCGCGATCGTCGGTTGGGTGCTGCCGGCGTCCGGTTCCTGAACGGTCCGGACGCGGCAGGGATCGGGCCTGCCAGCCGGATTGACCGGCCGGCAGGCGCGCGCGAACCTCTAGATCAACTGGACGTTGACAGCCTTCGGTCCCTTGTCGCCTGCTTCGGCGTCATACGAGACCTTGGCGCCCTCGGCGAGCGAGCGATACCCGCTGCCGACGATTGCCGTGTGATGTACGAAGAGGTCCTTGGACTGGTCATCGGGCGTTATGAACCCGAAGCCCTTGTCGTCACTGAACCACTTGACGGTTCCTGTAGCCATTGTTTCCTCCGGCGTTGGTGTGTGCTGCGAACGCGGAGTGCTATGAGCAACGGCTACGAGCGCGGGCACTGCTTTGCCGAACCTGAGTTCAGCCTGATTTCTCAACAGTAGCAGCACGATCCTGGGCATGACCGCGCCGAGGCGGAGCGGCGTCCGCATCGCGACGGCCCATCCCCTGGGTCGTCACGATGGGCGTTCAGGCCCACTCCCACTTTCGCCGACGCGCTGACTGCTCTCGTTCGTGCGCCGTGCGCACCTTGCGCGCCGCCCTGTGGGCGTCCTCGTTACGGCGGGCAACCTGCTTCTTGATCTCGTTGACCGCCGCCTCTGACGTCGATCGTCCGTGCCCCGGGTTGATGGGTTCGGCCATAGCGTCTGCTCCTTCGGATGCTCCCTGCGGACAACGTCCACGGGGGAATGCGAGAGCACGACACTCGGCGGTGGAACCTTCACCTACCAGTCTAGTCGCTCAGCACCGGTCCCCCGAGCAGATCGGCGTCCGCGCGCCGGGCGGACCGGCCCCGGACGCCGGTGCCGGACGCCCTACAACCAGCCCAGACCGACACCGAACACCAGTCCGAGCGCGAGGTCGATGGCCGCCAGACCCCCAATGCGCGTCCAGCGCCGGCGCGCCGTCGGCGCATCGTAGACCCATGCCGCGTAGAGGAAGAACCACAGGTAGCCGAAGATGACGATCAACAGCACGAAGGGCGTGTTCCACCACCAGTACTCCCAGTGAAAGACCCCCAGGGCGTGCAGGAAGAGCTCGACGATCACGCTGACGATCGACAGGCCCAAGCCGACGGCCAGGCGGTTGGGCATCCCGAGGATCCGCTGCGCCCGGTTGGCCGGCAGCAGCTTGGCGTAGACGATCCCCGCCAGCGCGAACATGAACATGATCTCGATGTTCAGGCCGATCAGGAACTGATACGCAGTCGGCCCGGTCGTCGTCCAGATGGCCGCCCGGTCGGTAGCGTGGAGCACGAGCGCGTTGACGATCTCGTTGAACCAGTCGGCCAGCCACACGGCCAGCCCGGCGGCGACGATGTCCCAGCGCCCGCGTTCGACCTCGGTGGCGTACGCGTAGATGACGAAGGCCAGCAACGTGACCGCGTACCACTTGAAGAGGTGCGGATTGCGCACGAGGCGCAGGGCCTGCAGCGTGAAGTCGGTCCGCGTTCCCAATAGGAGCCCCATCGCGAGCTGAGACCCTAGCGAGTGCCCGGGCGAGAGCGGCTTCTAGCCACTGGGCCGCGGACGAATACCGGGGCGATGGTCGAGCAGCGCGTCGGCCTCGGCCTGCATATCCTGACCGAGTTCGTCGATGTCGGCCAGCAGCGTGGGGTCGGCGCACAGGCCGAAGTTGAGTGAGTCGGCCAGCGAGGCGACGGCGACGCGCAGTGCGTGTCGCGCCCGGATCTCGGCCAGCGAGTAGAGCGCACGCACGCGCACGCCCAGCACGCGGACCGGCCGCCGTGGGCCGGGAACGTTCGAGACGTTCAGGGCGAACGACCGCGGACCGGTCAGGGCCTGCTCGGCGAGCCGGCGCAGGCGGGGTGACGCGCGGCCGAGTTCGCGCATCAGCGCGTCGAGCTGCTGGGCGTCGTGTGCCTCCTTGCGCACGCGGGTGGCGTTGCGGATGGCCTCGAGGCGCTCAAGCGGATCCGCGGCGCCGAGCGGCAGGTCGAGACAGAAGAACGAGTCGCGGTTGCCGAGCTCGGCGCGATCGCCCGCGCTCGTGCTCACCACGCCGTGAAGGCTCACGGGCACCTTGACGCGCACGGTACCCAGATGACCGTGGTGGGCTTCGACCCAGCGGCGGAGGCCGCCGGCCACCACGGTCAGCACAGCATCGTTGACCGTCGCGTGCTGCACCGAAGCGGCCACCTCGCGCAGTCCCGCAAGCTCGACCGTGGCGAAGGCCACTGAGCGGCGGGCACTGATGTGTCCGTCGAACGGCGAGTGGTGCCAGGGGTGTGGGACCTCGCGGGCGACGGTGGGCAGGTGCCCGAGCCTGGCATGGCGCATCGCCGATTCGGCGCGCGCCGCGGCGCTGGCCGGGCGAGGCCGGCTGCCGGGTGAGGGCGTCTCGGGATCCATGTCCCAGAGCACGGCGGCCGCCATCCGCATGGCCGTCGAGCCATCCGCGAGCGCGTGATGGATCCTCCAGACCAGAGCACTGCCCCCATCGGCGAGGCTGGGCAGCACATCGATGCGCCACAGGGGCCGGGAACGGTCCAGACGCTGTTCGAAGAGCTGCGCGACCCTTGCCCGCAGAGCGGCCTCGTCGAGCGGCTGGGCGGTTTCATCGGTCACGACGTGCGCGACAAGATCGAGGTCCGGATCGTTGGCCCAGCAGGGATTTCCGTCGGCGTGGGCCAGACGCAGGCAGAACTCTGGGGCCAGGTGCATGCGCTCGCCGATCGACGCGCGCAGGCGCCCGGGATCGACCGCGCCGTCGAGCAGGATGACTTTGCAGGTATGGCCCGCGACGGTCTCGTTCTCGAGCTCGAGGATGCTCAGGTCCTCATCCGACAGTGGACGGACGACCCGCTCCGCCTGCGCGTCCACGGCCGTCAGCGCACGGCGGGCTCATCGGCCGTCGCGGTGCCCGCCCGCTCACGCTGCAGCCGCGCGAGCCGCCCCCCGGCGGCGCACAGCAACATGCCGATGATGGCTGTGATCACGGCCAGGAAGGGTGGAAAGCTCCCGAGCGACACCTTGGCGTGCGTGCCGACCACGGCATGGGTGACGAGCAGCGCGGTGCCGTAGATGGCGCCACCGACGACACCGCGATCGGCGCCGCCCCAGCCGTCCCGGTGCTCGAAGCCGGCCAGGAAGCTGCCGACTCCCGCCAGGATCGCGACCACCCAGTACGCGGCGCTCGCGACGCCCAGCAGCACTCCGGCCACCACACCGACGAGCGCCGGCACGACCCCTCCCAGGAGCACCTGCATCGCCCGAGAGCGATCACGGAACAGAGGTGGTGGGCGCATCAAGACTCCTCTCTCGATCCTCACCGCAGAGCCTACCGGTCGCCACAAACTGACCGTGACGCGAGGTCGTGACGACCTGGCTGAGTTCACGGGACGCGGTGGTTTGATCGCGGCGCCAGGCCCGCGAGCGCCCGGAATCGGAGCTATCGTCGCCTGCGAGCGCGGGCTGTCGATTTCCCCCCCTCCCGTTCGTCTCCCAGGCGACCATCCCCGAAAAGGAGGAAGCGATGAAGTACATGCTGTTGATCCACCAGGGAGACACGCCGACGCCGCAGGACCCCGAGGCCTGGGCGAGGCTGTCGGCGGACGAGCAGAACGCGGTCTACGCGGACTACAAGGCGCTCACCGCAACCCCGGGCGTCACGCCGGGCGTCCAGATGCAGCCGCCCGAGACGGCCACGACCGTGCGGGTCAAGGACGGCCGGACGCTGACCACCGACGGCCCGTTCGTCGAGATCAAGGAGTCCATCGGCGGCTATCTGTTCTTCGAGGCCGACGACCTCGATGCTGCGATCGAGCTGGCCGCGCGGGTCCCGGCGGCCCGCATGGGCGGCGCGATCGAGGTGCGCCCGATCGTGGAGTGGTAGCAATTCTCGAGCAGGCCTTCCGCGACGAGTGGGGACGAGTCCTCGCGGCCCTGATCGGCTTCCTCGGCGACTTTGACCTCGCCGAGGAAGCCGCGCAGGAGGCCTTCGCGATCGCCGCGGAACGCTGGCCACGCGACGGCGTGCCGGCCAACCCCCGCGCCTGGTTGATAACCACGGCGCGCAACCGGGCGATCGACCGCATCCGCCGCAATCGAACACTGGACGCCAAGACCCGCCTGCTGGCAACACCCGAAGCCGTTGAGGACGACGTGCAAGAGACGACATTCCCGGACGAGCGACTCGAGCTCATCTTCACCTGCTGTCATCCTGCGCTGGCCACCGACGCGCAGGTGGCGCTCACGCTGCGGACACTGGGGGGTCTGAGCACCGGCGAGATCGCCCGCGCCTTCCTAGTCGGTGAGCCGACGATGGCGCAGCGGCTCGTGCGTGCCAAGCGCAAGATCAAGGCCGCGGGAATCCCGTTCCGGGTCCCCCCCGATCATCTGTTGCCCGATCGGCTGGGCGCGGTGCTGGCGGTGGTCTATCTGATCTTCAACGAAGGCTGGGGCGGCCGGAACGAACTGGCCGCCGAAGCGATCCGGCTGGGCGCGGCGCTGGCCGAGCTCATGCCCGACGAGCCGGAGGTGCATGGTCTGCTGGCCATGATGCTCTTGCACGACTCGCGCCGGGCTGCGCGCTTCCGCGACGGGGAGCTCGTGTTGCTCGCCGACCAGGACCGCTCGCTCTGGGACACCGCGCAGGTCCGGCGCGGTCGCGCGGAGCTCGACCGGGCACTGGCTCTGCGCGGCCATGGACCCTACGTCGTGCAGGCAGCGATCGCCTCCCTGCACGCCGACGAGCCGCGGGACTGGCCCCAAATCGCAGCCCTGTACGGCGAGCTCGCGCGGCTCACCGACTCGCCGGTCGTCGAGTTGAGCCGTGCGGTGGCCGTGGCTGAGCATCGCGGCCCCGAGGCAGGGCTGGAGATCACCGATCGACTGGCCCTCGAGGACTACCACTACCTGCATTCCACGCGCGCCGAGCTCCTGCGTCGGCTCGGGCGGGCCGAGGAAGCCCGCGACGCCTATCGCCGCGCCCTGGGCATGGTGCATGACGAGCGCGAGCGGCAGCTGCTCGAGCGGCGCCTGGCGGAACTCTGATCGGGGTGATGATCTAGGGTGCGTCGGGCCGGGCCGGGCTCGCCGGACGGACAATCCTGATGGCTGATTCCATTCATCCCGACTCGACGCGGCGCAGACCCCACTCGAGCACGAGTCCTGCGAGTCACGCGACGCTCCAGCCCGGTGAATCTGCGGAGCGTGGGCGCGCCGCCCGCCGCGCGGCGCCGCGCTCGGCTCACGGTGATTGGGAGCCGGCCCCGGATCGGCCGGATCCCGTCGCTGTGCTCACCGAACAGGCGGCCACGCGCGTGCCGGAGCTCGTCCCGATCCGTTACGGACGGATGCTCGTCTCGCCCTTCACCTTCTACCGCGGGGCGGCCGCCGTGATGGCCGCCGATCTTGCGGCGACGCCGGACTCGGGCATCTTCGCCCAGGCCTGCGGAGATGCGCACATCTCCAACTTCGGCGGGTTCGCCGCCGCGGATCGCCGAATGGTCTTCGGCCCGAACGATTTCGACGAGACGCTCCCGGGCCCCTGGGAGTGGGACGTCAAGCGAATGGCGGCCAGTGTCGAGATCGCCGGACGCGACATCGGGCTGCCTGCGGAGCGGCGGCGATGGCTCGTCACCGAGTGTGTGCGGGAATACCGCCTGGGCATGCGGGGCTTCGCCGGCGAGAGCCACCTCGATGTCTTCTACGACCGTCTCAACGCCAGCGAGCTGGTCGATCGCTTCGGCGGCAAGCTCGGCAAGAAGGGTCGGATCGTGTTCGACGAGCGCTTCGCCAAGGGCCGGCGCAAGACGAGTCTGCGCGCGGTCAGGAAGCTCACCGAGCGCGTCGACGGCCAGCTGCGCTTCCGCAACGTGCCGCCGCTGCTCGTGCCGCTGCGCGAAGTCTTCAGCGTGAGTCAGGGTCAGGACGAGCGGGAGTACGTCGGCGGCCTGATCGGCGACTACGCGGCGGGTCTCGACGAGGACCGGCGCTATCTGCTGAGCAGCTACCGGTTCGTGGACATGGCGCGCAAGGTGGTCGGCGTGGGCAGCGTCGGCACCCGTGCCGCGATCTTCCTGCTCGTCGGTCGCGACGGCCAGGATCCGCTCGTCCTACAGGCCAAGGAGGCACAGGCTTCGGTCCTCGAGCCGTACGTCGGGGCGAGCGAGTTCGGCAACCACGGCGAACGCGTCGTGCACGGCCAGGGGATCTCGCATGCCGCCACGGACGTCTTCCTGAGCTGGCAGCGGAGCCGCGGTCTGGACGGCGAGCAGCACGACTTCTACGTGCGCCAACTGTGGGACTGGAAGGCCTCGATCGACCTCTCGACGATGAGCGAGTCGGGACTCCACGCCTACACCCGCGCGTGCGGCTGGTCGCTTGCGCGTTCGCACGCGCGCTCCGGAGACCGGCTGGCGATCGCGGCGTATCTGGGCGTCGGGTCCAACTTCGACCGCGCGATCGCGCGCTTCTCAGCCCGCTATGCCGACCAGAACGAGCTCGACTACGAGCGCCTGGCCGACGCCGTTGCGAGCGGCGAGATCAGCGCCCTGAGCGGTGTGTGAGCCCGCGGCGGGTCGGGCTGCGGCGAAACACGGACCGTCCGTGAGGCTCCACACCGATGCGCTGCGCCGCCGGGCTCGACAGCCTGGAACAGAGATCTCGTAATCCGACAACGGGGGTTTATGGATGCCCGCGATAGACACCGCCGGCGCGAGCGTGGTTCCCCCCGGCCTGTGGTCGATCGACGCTGAGCGGTCACGGGTCGCGTTCAGCGTGCGGCATGTGGTCTCGACGCTCCTTGGGTCCTTCAGGGAGTTCGCTGGAACCATCGAGGTCACCGACGACGGCGTGATGCAAGCGTTCGGCACCGTCGACCCCGCCTCGATCGACACGGGCGACCCGGTGCGCGACGAGCGCGTGCGCGCATCGGCCGACTTCTTCGACGTGGAGCGCTTTCCGGTGATCGGCTTCGAGTCCAGCGGGATCGACCATCTCGGCCACGGACGCCTGCGCATCGTCGGTCAGTTGAACATGCGCGGCCAGACGCGGGAAGTGGTGCTCGAGGCGAGCTCGACTCCGCACCTGCGCGAGCCGGACGGGGATCAATGGATCGCGCTGGCCATGCGTGGTGAGCTCAAGCGCAAGGACTTCGGACTCACGTGGAACCAGGCCGTCGAGACAGGTGGTGTCCTGGTGGGCGACCGCGTGAAGCTGGCCCTCGACATTGTCGTCCGGCGCGGACAATCAGCGGGCCGCGTTCAGGGGAATGGAGTCCAGAGCCCGAAGCCGCTCACCGGGCTGCCCGGCAGCAGTCGGTAGTCGTGGACAGCCGGGTCACTGAAGCGTGGGTCACTGGTGATGTTCGCGCTCAGCGTCACATGCGTCGTGTAGCTGATCCCGCCGGCGTTGTTGAAGCTGTCGTTCGCCAGGAAGATGTTTCCGGAACCCGGCGTCGCGGGCCAGTAGTCGCTGACGGCGTAGCCCCGGGGCATTCCGGCATCGGGCAGGCCGGTCGAGTTCGTGACCACGTTGTGGTAGATCTGGTTGCCGCTGGTGGCGTTCGCCGACTCCTCGCCGATCGTGAAGCCGCAGCCGGCGCGGTCGATGACATTGCCCCATACGCGGGCGTTGGTCGGCGACGGGTAAAGCTGCACGCCCCAACCGTGCGGGACGTTCCAGATCCAGTTGTCGTAGACCTGCACACCGTCGCCGTGACTCACGTACACGGCCTGATCGAGGTCCCGACAGTGCCCGATGTCGTGGATCGTGTTGAACCGCACGACCGATCCGTTCGGTGAGCTCTGAAAACCAATGCCGATGCCCGTACCGCGCGTGGCGGGATTCGACTGGTAGTAATCGTTGTGCTCGAACACGTCCCCCACGCCGTTCAGCGTCAGCGGCGCCGAGCCGCCTGCCCCGAGGCAGCTGGAGGAGCGGTTGAGCGTGTTCGACCCGTCGATCGTGACGTAGCTCAGCTTCACGTAGCTGGCCTCGAGGCTCACGTACCCGTGGAGCGTGGCCTGCTCGCCGGTGTATCCCTGGATCGAAGTGGCGGTGTTGGAGAGATGCAACCAGCTCGCGGCTGACCCATAGCTCCCGGCGCGTAGACAACCCACCTGGCCGGGCTGGAGCGAATCGGCGAGCTTCTGGAACGTCGCGTACGGGCGGGCCAAGGTACCCGGGTTGGAGTCACTGCCGTGGGGCGAGGCCACCTTGGTGCAGCCACCCGCCGGCGCAGGCGGCGGGAGCGTGCACCCCGGGACCAGCACGGCCAGGAGCAGCAGCGCGGAGACGAGAGTCTTCCGACCCCCGGCTGCCGAATGAATACGCGTCCCCATCCCTAGGCGGCAATAACAGATCTCGACACCGTAGGCGATCCTGTTGATCGCCGTCTTGAAGCGCGGTTACATCCGCGGCGCGCGGGGAGAAACCCTCGACCCCGATCGCCGCTCGGCTTACACTGCGTCGATGGGGCGCATCGCCGGGGCACGGTGGCGCAGGTCAGATTCGGAATGGCGCGGGCGGCTGTCCCGCGGGTTCGTGAGCGGGCTGCTGGCCACCGCGGCGCTCGTGTTCGTCGCCGGCGCCGGCACGCCGGCCTCGGGCGCCGGCACGCCGTCCGCGGCGACCTTCGGCAAGACGAGCGTCGGCAGCGGCTCAGACCCGATGAGCCCCGATCGCAAGCGCGTCACCCATTTCACACTCGGCGAGGCGGGCACGGTCACGAAGCTGAGCGCCTACCTCGAGCCGACTGGTACCGCCGGCAACCAGGCGGTCGAGGCGCTCATCTATGCGGATTCCTCCGGTGCACCGGGTGCGCTGCTGGCGACCTCGGCCGAGGTGATCTTCCACGGCACGGACGCCGCGGGCTGGCGCGACTTCTCGCTGGCCTCAGGGATCAGTCTGCAGCCCGGGACCTACTGGCTCGGCCTGATCAGCGGCGCCTCCGCACATGTCGCCGCCTTCCGCTACGACTCGGTGTCTGGCAGCCGGGACTACAACGCCAACGCGTATGCCTCGGGGCCCAGCAACCCGTTCGGCTCGTTCTCGGTGGACGGGGAGCAGATGTCGATCTACGCGACCTATACACCGGCCGCCCCGCCCCCGCCGCCGGCCAGCACGTCGCCGCCGGTGCTCTCCGGGCCGGCGCAGGCCGGCCAGACGCTGAGCACGAGCAACGGAACCTGGTCGGGATCGCCGACCACGTTCGCATATCAGTGGAGCCGCTGCGACACGAGCGGCGTGAATTGCCTGCCGATCGGCGGGGCCACTGGGCAGAGCTACCCCGTGGGCACGATCGACGTCGGCTCGCGCCTGCTGGCCACCGTGACCGCCGCCAACGGCACCGGCACGGCCAACGCCAGGACGATACCGAGCGCCGTTGTGCTCGCGGCGCCCACCGTGACCACCCTGGGCAAGACCTCGATCGGCGCCAGCGCGGATTCCTTCGCCGCGGATCGCAAGCGGGTGAACGTCTACACACTCAGTCAACCGGGAACGGTCTCCAAGCTGAGCATCTATCTCAGCCCCGGCGGCGCCTCAGGTCAGCAGGTGCTCCGGGGCTTGATCTATGCGGACAGCGGCGGCGCTCCCGGGTCGCTGCTCAGCACATCGAGCGAGCTCACCTTCACGAGCGGTCAGGCCGCCGGCTGGTACGACCTGCCCCTGCCCGCCCCCCTCGCGGCGCCTGCCGGGAGATATTGGATCGGTGTCATCACCGGCGCCGCTAGCAACGTGGCGGGCTTCCGCTACGACACCGTCTCGGGCTCCCGTGACTACGACGCCAACAGCTACAGCCTCGGACCGAGCACGACCTTCGGGTCCTTCTCCGCCGATGGCGAGCAGATGTCGGTCTACGCGACCCTCGCCAGCTCATCGGACGCCGTGGCCCCCTCCCAGCCGGCGGCGCTCACGGCCAGCGCAGCCGGTGCCAGCCAGGTCAACCTTTCGTGGACGCCGTCGAGCGACAACACCGGCGTGACGGGCTACACGGTGCGCCGCAACGGGGCGGTGGTGGCCAGCTCCACGGCGCCATCGTTCTCAGACTCGGGACTGAGCCCGTCGACGACCTACACCTACACCGTCGACGCGTTCGACGCGGCCGGGAACCACTCGGCTCAGTCCGCTCCGGCCTCGGCGACAACCGGGCCGGCCACCGGGGTTCAGCATTACGAGTACGTCTTCCCGGCCAACGCGATCGATGTCTACGACATGGACAACGGCATGCGGCTGGTCAAGACGATCTCGCTCCCGGCCGCGGCCACCGACATCCGGGGCGCGGTGGCCGACCCGGCCTCGCACACCCTGTATGTCAGCTACGGCGGCGACGGAGGCTCGAACGGGAATGGCTCGATGCTGGCCTACGACCTGGTCGGGGACAGGGTGCTGTGGACAAAGGGCTACGCCGAGGGCGTTGACAGCATGGCGATCACGCCCGACGGCCGGACGATCTACATGCCCACGGGCGAGGCATCGCCGGGGGCAACCTGGAACACGGTCGACGCCGCCACGGGCAACGTGACCGGGTCCATCTCGGGGGGCAGCGGCCCCCATAACACGATCGTCAGCCTCAACGGCAAGCACGTGTACATGGGCGGTCGGAACTCGAGCTTCCTGACCGTCGCGGACACGTCGACGAACACGGTCTTGCGACAGATCGGGCCGCTCCTGAGCGGCACCGTGCGCCCATTTACGATCAACGGCAAGGAGACGCTGGCCTTCACCACGGCGACGGGTTTCCTCGGCTTCCAGGTCAGCGACATCAACAGCGGCAAGGTGCTCTACACGGTTCCGATCAGTGGCCCATTCCCCTATACCTCCGGTCAGGCCGGACCCTCGACCCCCAGCCACGGGATTTCGCTCTCGCCCGACGAGAAGGAACTCTGGGTGATGGACCAACCGAACGGCTACGTGCACGTCTTCGACGTCAGCGGTCTTCCCGCCACGGCCCCGGTTCAAGTGGCGAATATCAAGCTCACGCAGCCCATGACGGGCAGCCAGGTGGGCTGCACCTATGACTGCCTGCGCGAGGGCTGGCTCCAGCACAGCCTCGACGGCCGATTCGTGTGGATCGGCGATTCGGGAGACGTGATCTCGACAAGCATGCGCACAAGCGTCGCGAACCTCGCTCCGCTCTATAACTCGCGCGTGTACCTGGAGATCGACTGGAGCAATGGCCTGCCCACCGCGACCTCATCACGGTCCGGCGTCGGCCGCGTCGGGCCTTAGCGGCCGCCCAAAAGCTCGCCGACCTGCTTTTCTGGTGCCTGGCACAACCTCTTCCCCGAAGAGCCGGAAGGACAGACAACCATGGAAGCAGCCTCCTCCTCGCCCGAACAGCAGGTCGCCGAGTCCGCCCCCTCGACCGGCGAGCACCCCTTCTCGCTCGAGCTGACCCAGGACCAGAAGGACATCCGCGACTGGGTGCACGGGTTCGCCGAGCAGACCGTCCGCCCGGCCGCGGCCGAGTGGGACGAGCGCGAGGAGACTCCCTGGCCGCTGATTCAGGAAGCCGCCAAGATCGGCCTCTACAGCATGGAGGGAACCGCGCAGTTCTGGCTCGACGAGACCGGCATCCTGTTCCCGATCGTCAACGAGGAGCTGTTCTGGGGTGACGCCGGGATCGGCATGGCGATCATGGGCACGACGCTCGCGGTGGCCGGCATTCAGGCCAACGGCTCCCCGGAGCAGTGGGGCGAGTGGATGCCCCAGTGCTTCGGCACGGCAGACGACCCGCAGGTCGGAGCCTTCTGCGTCTCCGAGCCCGATGCCGGCTCGGACGTCTCATCGCTGCGCACGCGGGCCAAGTACGACGAGGCCAAGGACGAGTGGGTGCTCAACGGTCAGAAGGCGTGGGCGACCAACGGCGGGATCGCCCATGTCCACGTCGTGGTCGCGCAGGTCGACCCCGAGCTCAAGGCTCGCGGTCATGCCTCGTTTGTCATCCCGGCCGGCACCAAGGGTCTTGAGATGGGTACGAAGGTCAAGAAGCACGGCCTGCGGGCCTCGCATACGGCGGACGTGTTTCTCGACGACGTCCGGATCCCTGGCTCCTACCTGCTCGGCGGCAAGGAGAAGCTCGACGAGCGTCTGGCACGCGCCCGGGAGGGCCAGCGCTCCCGCCGCCAGGCGGCGATGGCGACCTTCGAGGTCAGCCGCCCGACGGTCGGTGCTCAGGCTCTGGGCATCGCCCGGGCCGCCTACGAGTACGCGCTCGACTACGCCAAGGAGCGGGTCCAGTTCGGCCGCCCGATCATCGACAACCAGGCGATCGCCTTCGCGCTCGCGGACATGAAGATGGAGATCGACGCCGCCCGCCTGCTGGTCTGGCGCGCCGCGTGGATGGGCCGCAACGGTCACCAGTTCAACAACGCCGAGGGTTCGATGAGCAAGCTGAAGGCCGGCGAGGTCGCCGTCTGGGCCACCGAACGGGCGATCCAGATCCTCGGCGGCAACGGCTACACGCGCGAGTACCCCGTCGAGCGCATGCACCGCGACGCCAAGATCTACACGATCTTCGAGGGCACCTCGGAGATCCAGAGACTGGTCATCTCGCGAGCCATCTCGGGGATGCAGATCCGCTGAGCGCCACTCCGGCGCTCTAGCTGGCTTCGACCGCGCGCTTGATGGCCTGCGCGAACTCCTCGGCGCCCTTGCGCGCGGATTTCAGCGCCGGGCCGACGAGCAGCTTGCCGAGGCCGTGCCCCTCGAGCTCGTTGAAGAACGAAAGTCGCGTCGCCTCGCCCTCGGGTGCGAGGTCGTAGCCGCCGATCGGAGCCGTGACCAGGTTCTTCGAGCGCTCGCTCCATCGGATCCGGGTGGGCGACTCGAATTCGGTCAGCTCGAATTCCCGCCTGGTCTTGAAACCGGCGTCCTTGACCGTGCTCTTGTAGACCGTGCCCTGGCCAGGCGGCCCGTCGGTCGTCTTGGCTATCTCGAGCACACGCGGGCTGAACTTCCTGTCATTTTCGCCGTCGGCCAGGAAGGCGAACACGGTCTCGATCGGACGGTCGATCACCACCGATGCCCCGAAACGCTCTGCCATGACGTCCTCTTTTCGTAAGCCTGCGGCCGGTCTGGTGCATCATGGCAGCGACCCGCAGGTCCGGGCAACCGCCGGTGGCGTTCGGTCGCCCTGCTCGAGGGTGTATAAGACGGCATGGCCATCGCGTATGCACGGCAGGCGAGTTCGCCGGTCCTCTGGCAGCTCGAGATCTCCCACTTCAACGAGAAGGTGCGCTGGGCGCTCGACTACAAGCGCATCGACCACGTCCGCCGCGCCCTGTTACCGGGTCTGCACGCCGTCAAGGCCAAGCGACTGACGGGCGACACCGACACCACGCCGGTGCTCACGCTCGATGGCGCCTCGATCGGAGACTCGACGCGGATCCTCGCCGCGATCGAGGAGCGCTGGCCCCGCCCGCCGCTCTACCCGAGTGGCGAGGAGGACCGCCGGCGAGCGCTTGAGCTCGAGGAGTTCTTCGACGAGGAGCTCGGCCCGCACATCCGTCGCGCCGTCTATCACGAGCTGCTCCCGCACCCGGAGCTGGTCATCCCGTTGTTCAGCCATGGTCAGAAGCTGCCGGCCAGGCTGCTCGTTCGCACGACATTTCCGATGATGCGCTTCGGCATGCGCAAGGCTTTCAGCATCGACCCGGAAACGGCCGAGCGGAGCCGGGCCAAGACGGTCATCGCCATGGACCGCCTCGAGCAGGAGATCGGCGCCAGTGGGTATCTCGTCGGCGGTTCGTTCTCCGTCGCCGACCTGACAGCGGCAGCGCTGTTCTACCCCGTCGTCCAGCCTCCCGAGTTCCCCTACCCATCCGTAACCGAGCCGCCGGCGTCCGCACGTGAGTTCCTGGACTCACTCGCCCAGCGGCCGGGCGGGCGGTGGGTGACCGAGATGTATCGGGCTCACAGACTGCCGACGGCTTCGACGTCGCGCTGAATCTCGTCCAGCTCACGGTCGATCGCCGCCTCATACTGGCGCCGCTCGAAGCCGAACATCCAGAGCTGCGCTCTGACTGCCGCGTCTCGGATCGAGACGTGCACGACGAACTCGGGGGCCGCGCCGTCGATCCCCACGCTGCCCGCGATTGGCTTGCCCGACGTCCGCCACGCCAGCGCCCATCCACCCTTGAACCCAACCCCTTCGTTCACGCGCGGATCGATCCAGCGCCCGCGGTGCACCAAGCCGTCGCGAACGCGCGCCAGAACATCGGCCCCATCCCGGGCACGCACGACAACATCTCGCTGAGCGCTCACCCAGGTGATACGGGCGAGCCTATCCGAAGCCGGTTGACGCTCAGCTAATTTCGCGTTAGCGTGACTAACATGAAATCTGACGTCCAATCACGTGACTACCGGATGGTGGCGCGCGCACAGGCGTCGGCAGCGCTGCGCGAGCAGATCCTTGACTCGACCGAGCACCTGTTCGAGCAGCTGGCCAGCGATCGCTTCTCGCTCCAGGACGTTGCAGAGGGCGCGGATACGACCGTGCAGACGGTGCTACGGCACTTCGGGTCGAAGGACCAGTTGCTGCAGGCGACGGTCAGCCGGGCGATGGACTCGGTCCGCGATCAGCGCATGCGGGCGCCGATCGGCGACGTGCCGGGCGCGGTACGGAACCTCGTCGAGCATTATGAGCTGCGCGGCGATCGCGTATTGCGCTGGCTGGCCGAGGAGGATCGCAATCCATTTGTGCACGAGGTCACCGACCGCGGACGCGAATTCCACCACGCTTGGGTGGCGCAGACGTTCGCGCCGCAGCTCAAACGCCGGCGGGGAGACGCCCGGCGCCGCTATCTCGCGCAGCTCGTGGCGATTACCGACGTCTACTGCTGGAAGCTGTTGCGGCACGACATGCAGCTCGGTCCCGCGCAGACCGAGACGGCGATCGTCGAAATGATCGAAGCACTGGAGGAACCCTGATGGCACGCGTGCTCGCGTACACGTCGCCCGCTCGCGGGCATCTGTATCCGCTCGTGCCGATCCTCGGTGAGCTGGCCAGGCATGGTCACGAGATCGCAATCCGTACGCTCTCCTCACAGGTCGGACTGATGCGGGACCAGGGCTTCGCGGCGGAGGCGATCGCCGCAGACGTCGAGGACCTCGTCCACGACGATTACACCGCGCGCACGCCGCAGGGCAGCCTCAAGCGAGGCGTGGCCAAGTTCGCCGCACGGGCCCGGCACGAGGTTCCGGACCTCCAGGCCGCGATCGAGGCCCAACGGCCGGACGTGGTGCTGGTCGACGCCATGAGCTGGGGCGCGTCGGCCGCCGCCGCGGCCTGGGGCGGGCCGTGGGCGCAATGGTTTCCGTATCCGCTGCCGGTGCCTTCGAACGATGTCCCACCATTCGGCCCGGGCCTCAAGCCGGCCGCAGGGCCCCTGGGGCGGTTGCGCGACCGGGCTCTGCGCCCGTTGATGATCAACTCGATGGCCAAGGTCTTCCTGCCCCCGGTCAACGCCGCGCGCGTCGCCGCCGGTGAGGCGGCGTTCGGCTCGATCACCGAGATGTTCACGGCCGCTCCACTGCTGCTGTACATGACGGGCGAGCCGTTCGAATATCCGCGCTCTGACTGGCCCGCGGGTGTGCGCATGGTCGGTCCGTGCTGCTGGGACCCACCCAGCGATCCCCCGCCCTGGCTGGCCGAGATCGACCGACCGATCGTCCTCGTCAGCACCTCGTCGGAGTTTCAAGACGATGGCCGGCTCGTGGTCGCGGCGCTCGAGGCGCTGGCCGATGCGGACGTGCACCTCGTCGCGACACTCCCTGCCGCCACACTCCGGCAGACCCACCTACCCAAGAACGCCCACGTCGAGACCTTCCTGCCCCACACGCCGATCCTGGCCCGGGCCGCGTGCGCGGTGACCCACGGCGGCGCCGGCGTGACCCAGAAGGCGCTCGCCGCGGGTGTGCCCGTCTGCGCGGTCCCCTTCGGACGTGACCAGCTCGAGGTCGCGCGCCGTGTCGAGGTCGCCGGGGCCGGCACGCGGCTCTCCGCGCGGCGGCTCACCCCGGAACGGCTGCGCGCGAAGATCTCTGAGGCCATGTCCAGAGCCGCGGGCGCGCGCCGGGTCGCCGAGGGCTTCGCCGCCACGGGCGGCGCCCTCGCAGCCGCGGATGCCGTGGAGTCCCTGCTCGGCGGGCAGGGTTCGAGCGTCGACGTCAGCCCTCTGGCGCGCCGGGCCGCACGGCGATCTTGAGCCTGGCGGCGAGCGGCTCGATCGTCGCACCTTGAACCGTGGCCGACAGGAGCACCACGAAGAAGACAATGTTGAAGAACTCGAGGCTGTGTGGGACATGCCGGATAACGGAGAACGTGGCCAGGATCACCGGAACCGCGCCGCGTAATCCCGCCCAGCCCAGCAGGACGCGCTCAGCAGCCGTGAAGCCCTGTTTCCACGTTGCCATGAAGGTGGCCACGGGCCGCGCGACGAGCGCCGTGATCGCGGCCAGCAGAATCGCCTGAACGGCGACACCGCCGAGCTGGCCTGGAAACACCAGCAGCCCAAGGGCCAGGAACATCCCGATCTCGGCCACCGACGACAGGCCTTCATGAAAGGCCATGACGGCGGGCTTGTCACGCAGATCGACGCTGCCCAGCGCGAGCCCCGCGAGGTAGGCGGCCAGGAACCCCGACCCTCCGAGCGCTCCGGCCGCACCGTAGGCGACCGCCGCCGTGGCGAACGACGCCACCAGCACGAGGCCGGTCGGCAGCTCGCCCGCACGCTTGAAGATCACGATCGCCAGGCCTCCGACGGCGGCCCCGGCCATCAAGCCGATCCCGGCCTGGCGGGCAAGAAACAGGGCAGCGTCGCCGGCGTCGTAGCCGGGGTTTGAGAATCAGCTCGATCATCAAGAGGACGAGGAGCACGGCAACCGGATCGTTGAGACCTGCCTCGCCCTCGAGCGTCGCGCTCAGCCGCGCCGGCATCCGCACGCGTCGCAGCAGCGTGAAGATCGCTGCGCCGTCGGTGGCCGCGAGGATCGCTCCCAGCAATAGACCCTCGAGCAGGGAGAACTCGAACAGCGTCGTCGCCGCCAGGCCGGCGATCAGCGCCGTGGCGACCGTCGCGACCACGGCCAGCAGCACAGCCGGTCACAGCACCGGGCGAATCTGGCCCCAGCCCGCGGACAGACCGCCCTCAAAGAGGATCAATACGAGCGCGATCGTCCCGATCAGACGTGCGAGCCGATAGTCATCGAAGGCGATCCAGCCGAGCCCGTCGCTCCCGATCACCATCCCCGTCGCCAGGAAGAGGATCAGCGACGGCAGACGCAGCCGGTGCGCAAGCATCGACGCGAGCACGCCGGCGCTCAACAGCGCGCCCGCGACGAGAATCAGCTCCGCATCGTGACTCACGGCAGCGTCTCATTGGAGCTAGGCAGCTTCATGCTGCTGTCGAACCTAGCCCGCGTAACTAAGAGGCCCCATAAGGTTCACGCGGACCCGGCGGCCTCCGAGCGCCACGGGCGCGAGGGTCCCGAGCAGCGGGCGCCATGGGCGCGAGGGTCACCCGCCACGGTCCGAGCGCCACGGGCGCGAGGGTCCCCAGCAGCGGGGTCCCGACCGCGCGGCAGGAAAGGGCCGCGCAGCTCCCCCACGCCGGGCAGCTTCGCCAATCTCGCCCGGCTCCGCACGAACGACGCCCCACCTTTGCCTCAGCTTGCATGTGAGCCACGCGGAGCCAAAACCCGCTTATGCTGTAGACCGTGCGCACTCCGAGCTCACCAGCTGGGGCCGAGCGCTGATGTCCGACATCGGTGACGGCTCGTTCCACAAGGGCCAGGCCATCTGGGTAATCCAGCCGGGCGGTTCACAACGAGCGGCGCAGTACGTCGGCGAGGGCGAGACCAGCGCATGGTTCGGCGGCCCGCCGCAGGTCATCGTCGTCTATCCGGACACGGACACCGGCGAGGCAGTCGAGCTCGATCGCGTGATCCCCCGCGACGCCTGAGCGCCTCGCCGCCTGCGCGGTCTTGGGCAGGAATTGCCGGATTGCCGCCAAACCTTGACGCGTGTGCCCAGATCGGGGGGACCGCAGCGGCCCGGAGGCCATAGGCGAGAGGCCGCGTCGACGCGTCGGCACGCCCGACCCCGGCCCGGCGGCTCGCCGGCGGGCGGACCGGGCGCAGCGCAGCCCTGCCTTCATCGGCCTGGCGGGCGGCAAGGCGCTCCTCGGGCTGCTGACGCTCGCGGTACTGGTGGCCGTCGTGTTCTCCGAGCAGGACCCGTCCTTCGCGGCGCGGCAACCCACCAACGGACCACGCGCCGGTGTCCCGGTCAGCGGTGGATTGCTGCCCTTCGGGTCGGAGGTGCGCGGGACATGCCAGGCCGTCGACCACCGGACCACCAACCTCACGAGTGGCTGGGGAGTCTACACCATCGATCCCGCTCGGGCGATGCCTGAGCCGGGCGCCAGCACGACGCTCGCGCCGACTGATTTCCCGGGCTTCACCACACCACCTGGGCTGGACGGCTTCGCCGCGCGCTCGACGCGACCGGCGGACAAGACGCAATGGCAGGTCGGCGCAGGCGGCCGCCAGATGCCCGACGGCCCGTCCGGAGACTGCCGCAGCTCGATCGCCGCCGACCCGCCCGACGCGACCGTCGCCGGCACATCGATCGTGCTCAAACGACCTGGACCGTACGTGTACTGGAAGTTCGAGCACCGGGTGCACTGGGCCCGGATCCGCGACGGCGCCCCGAGCCCGACGCCCCAGGCCTGCGCTGGAGATCCTGCGCCGACCAGCCACACCCCAGGATGGAGCGGCGTGCCGCCCCCAGGCGGTGGCGACGGGTGGCACTGGGCGGTCGACTCGTTCTGCACGCGCGTGAAGTGGTGGACGTTCTCGGTGCTGGGCTCGCTGGGCAAATGCCCGGTGAGCGGCGACACGTCGCAGTGGCCCCGGTCGAACTACATCAATCAGTACGCCGCCGGGCAGCGCCTCGGCCTGCCGAGCGCGCGGGGCACGGCCGGCGGCAACGCCTGTGGGCCGGCCTCATTGCTGATGGCCATGCTGCTCGGCGCCCGGAGCGCCGGACGCGATCCCGGGCTGATCGCCGCCACGGTTGCCTCGCTACCCAGCCTGCAGAGGACCTTCGACGACACCATGCGTGTGCGTCGCAATCACACCGCTTCGCTCGCGTCCAACGATTTCGTCGGCGACAAGGCGGCGGCGCTGCTCAGCCGGCTCGGCTGGGCTGACGTGACGCTGGGCCGGCTTGGCAGCGACGCCGCGAGTGTCGCGGATGAATCGACCGGCACGGCGCTCGACCTCTCCAATGAATCGGCGCTCGACCGCGCGCTCGACACCCAGCCGATCGTGATCAGCACCGCCTTCGGTCCTTCCCGCTGGGGCACGACCGGCCCGGGGCACATGATCGTCTTACTGGGTCGAGCTCCCGGCAACCCGGGCGAGTACGTCGTCTACGACCCCGCCGGTAACTACTTCTCGGATCCCGATCACCACTACGGCCCCGCCTCCTGCGGTCACGCCGTGCTCTATCCGCGCAGTTGGGTGCTGGCCTACACCGTGGGCAGCTGGTTCCTCAAGCTCGGCGCGCCGCCCGCGCACGCCCGGCCCCCGCGTCATGCGCCGGGGCGGATCCTCGGCCCAGCGTGAATCAGCTCGTCGTCGAAGGCGCCGGGAAGGTCGCTTGGCAGGCGATACCCGAGCCTGATCTGGGCGCTCCGACGGAGGCCCTCGTACGGCCGCTGGCCGTCGCGCTGTGCGACATGGATCACTCGATCGTCGTCGCCGAAAGCCCTGTGCCGCCACCGGTCGCGCTCGGACACGAATGCGTGGCCGAGGTCCTGGCCGTGGGACGCGAGGTCACCGTCTGCTCGCCCGGGGAGCGCGTCGTCGTCCCCTTCCAGATCAGCTGCGGCAGCTGCCCCAACTGCCGGCGCGGGCTGACCGGCAGCTGCACCGAGGTCGCGCAGCTCGCCATGTATGGATTTGGCGCCTTCGGCCACGATTGGGGCGGAATGCTCACCGACGTGGTGCGGGTGCCCTTCGCGGACGCGATGCTGGTGCCAGTTCCGGACGGGATCGGCAGCGAGGCGATCGCCAGCATGAGCGACAACATCCCCGACGGCATCCGCCTGGTCGCCGAACCCCTCAGCCGCCGACCCGGTGCTGAGGTGCTCGTCCTCGGCGGCGGGACTCGTTCGATCGCGCTCTACGCCGCGGGCGCGGCTGTGCTGCTCGGCGCCGGCCGGGTCGATTATCTCGACTGGGACCACGCCCGGCTCGCCATCGCGTCTGACCTCGGCGCCAACGCGATCGAGCGGAGCGAGCCGCCCTACCGGGCTGCGAAGTCCTATGACGTGACCGTCGACGGCGGAGCCAGCCGGGACTCCGTGGCCTGTGCGCTGCGCTCGACCGCCCCCGGGGGATCGTGCTCGACCGCCGGCATTCTCTTCGAACCGCTCACCCCGCTGCCGTTGCTCGAGATGTACACGACCGGGGTCCACTTCCACGCCTCGCGGGTGATGGCGCGAGCCCTGATCCCGGCCGCCATCGACCTCGTCACGCACGGACTGCGGACGGACCGCGTCACGAGCCGCGTCGCGGCCTGGGAGGACGCGCCCACCGCGGTGCTCGAGGCCGAGACCAAGCTGATCATCTCTCGCGAGGCCCCGCGTGAAGGGCCCCGAGCCTCGGCTGCGTAGCCGCCGGTATCGGCGTTCGCACAGCTCCGCGCGCAGACAATTGCCCCCACCGAGTGATCCGTTCGAGCCCGCGCGCCGAATGGGGGTTGAGAGAGTCGAGAGCCCGGCCTCGCGGACGTAGATCGATCGAGGCGGGAAGCGAACGAAGCAGGGCCTTGGGACCGGTCCCTCGACGGAAAACCACCATCGAAGGAGGCTCCATGAGCGAGCTCACCAGGCGTGGATTCGTCAAGAACTCGGCGGCCGCGGCGGCCGGATTGACCGCGCGTCGGAGCGCTCGCCGCGCGAGCAGGCCGACGCCGACGACCGTGAAGGGTGCCGATCCGGTTGTCGCCTACGTGAACGACCCCGGCAAGGGGGAGATCGCGGTGATGACCGGCGATCGCGAGGTCACAGTCCGCGATCGCAAGCTGGCCGCCCGGATCGTGCGCGCGGCAGGTTGAGCACAGGGCCGCGAGGCGTGACAGGCCTCGGCGGCCATGCAGGCCCTTTCCATTCCGACTCGGAGGTACACCATGTCGTCTCACCGCGAGGCGCCGGCGATCAGCAAGGATCCGGTCGCCGACAACACCGACACATACGCGTTCGTCAGCCCGGACGACCCCGGGACCGTCGACGATCATCTCGAATTACCTGCCGCTCGAGGCGCCGTTCGGGGGTCCGAACTTCTTCGAGTTCGGCGACGACGTCCGCTACGAGATCCACATCGACAACGACGGCGACGGCAAGCCGGAGATCACGTATCGAGTTCGAGTTCCACACGGAGGTGCGCAACCCGAACACGTTCCTCTACAACACCGGCCACGATCGAGTCGATCGGGAGCTCCGAACTGGAACCGGCGCCAGTTCTACACGGTGACGCGCGTGAAGAACGGACGGCATCAGGTGCTCGGGCGGCACCTCGCCTGCCCGCCGTGCAACATCGGTCCGGCCGTCGACGCCGAACTACGAGGCACTGGCCGGGCAGGCGATCCACCAGATCGGCGACGGCCACACGGTGTTCGCCGGCCAGCGACTCGAGGGGTTCTACGTCGATCTCGGGGCGATCTTCGACCTCGGTGACCTGCGGCCGTTCCAGAACCTGCATATCGCGGCGATGGCCGGCCGCGCCCGGGGTCAACGCCACGAACGACTTCGGCGTTCACTCGATCGCGCTGAAGGTCCCCAAGCACGAGCTGACGCGCAGCGGCTCGACGCCGACCAACGCCGCCAGCCAGGGCTCGGTCATCGGCGTCTGGGCGGCGGCATCCCGCCGGCGTGCCGTGATCCGCGAGGGGCGCAGCGGACGCAGTCACCAAACGGGCCACTGGGTCCAGGTGTCGCGCCTGGGCAACCCGTTGTTCAACGAGGTGATCGTGCCGATGGGCGAGAAGGACCGGTGGAACTCGCTGCCCGGCCGCGGATGATGGCCAGTTCCTGAAGTACGTCCAACATCCGGAGCTCGCCGGCCTGCTGCCGGTGCTGTATCCCAGACGTGTTCCCCAAGCTCGCCGCGCTCAAGGCCCCGCGGGCCGACCTGGTGGCGATTCTGCTCACCGGTCTTCCGGCCGGGGTCGTCGCGGGCTTCCAGAACTACACCGGGAGCCGGTACGCCGACCAGCTGCGGCTGAACATGGCGATCGCACCGGCGAGTGACCCGAAGCCGCTCGGGCTGGTCGGAGGCGATGCCGCCGGCTTCCCGAACGGACGCCGGGTGTTCGACGACGTCGTCACGGTGGAGCTGCGGGCGATCGCCGGGGCGACATACCCGCTGGTCGACAAGAGCTACACGCCGGATGCGGCGGCATCGCTCATCACCGACGGGCTGGGACCGAACAGCACCCGCTACCTGTCGCATTTCCCGTATCTCGGCACGCCTCAGGGCGGTTACCAGACCGCCCCGCTGGCCGCGCTCGCGTAGGGGACAGCGATGACAACGACGACATCGACCGAGCGTGCAGGCGCGCGGGTGAGCGCCGGCCACGACCATGCCCATGAACAGGGGGCCGGCGCCCCGCGACGAGTGCGAGCGTCGCCCTGGACATCGGTGCGGGACGCGGTGCGCTGGTGATCTATCCCGCAGAGCGATTCCGCGGACGTGAGATCGAGATCAGCCGCGTGGACGGCGGCGGGCACAGGGTCCACACCGGCGTGCACGAACGCACGACGCAGGCCGGCTCGACGCTGACGGCGATCTTCGGCAGCCTGCCGGCCGCCGACTACGTCGTCTGGGAAGACGAGGGCCTGCCCGGGGCAACCGTGGCCGTGCCCGAGGGCATGGTCGCCGAGCTCACGCTGATCTAGCCCACACGGACCGGGGCGCCCACCGACGGGCGTGGGCGCCCCGGTCCGCAGAACCGCACAACCCTTCTGAGGAGACGGAGTCATGGAATCCAGTGGCGGCTGTATTGGCAAGCCAGCGCTGAGGCAGCGCCTACGCGGCGCCCTCAGCACGCAGGAGTGGCACACGGTTGCCGGCATGGCCGCGGTGGTGATCGGGCTGCACGCGGTCGGGTTCTTCATCCTGATCGCCGTCGTCGCGCCACACCGCTACCAGCTCGGATCATCCGGCGCCTTCACGGTGGGCCTTGGGCTGACCGCGTACACACTCGGGTTGCGCCATGCCTTCGATGCCGACCACATCTCGGCCATCGACAACACCACGCGCAAGCTAATGGCGGAGCGCAGGCGACCGCTCAGCGTGGGCTTTTGGTTCTCGCTCGGGCACTCGTCGATCGTCTTCGGCCTGTCGCTGCTGTTCGCGGTCGGGATCCGCGCCCTGAACGGACAGGTGAAGAACAATGGCTCGACCCTGCACAGCGTCACCAACTTGATCGGAACCGGTGTCTCGGGCGGCTTTCTGTACGTGATCGCCGCGCTCAACCTTGTGATCCTGGTCCAGATCCTGCGGGTGTTCCGGGACATGCGTCGCGGCGAGTACGACGAGGCCGAGCTCGAACGACAGCTGAACACCCGCGGGCTCATGAACCGCTTCTACGGGCGCTTCACCGGGGCCATCAAGGAGCCGTGGCAGATGTACCCGCTGGGGATGCTGTTCGGGCTCGGGTTCGACACGGCCACAGAGGTGGCGCTGCTGTTCATCGCCGCCGGAGCCGCCGGGGCGGGGCTGCCCTTCTACGCGATCCTTTGCCTGCCGATCCTGTTCGCCGCCGGCATGTCGCTGCTCGACACGATCGACGGCTCGTTCATGAACTTCGCCTACGGCTGGGCGTTCTCAAAGCCGGTCCGAAAGGTCTTCTACAACATCACGATCACCGGGTTGTCGGTCGCCATCGCCCTGATCGTGGGCACGATCGAGCTGCTCGGCCTGATCGTCACCAAGCTCAACCTCAGGGGCGCGTTCTGGAGCTGGATCGCACAGCTCAACATCAACACGCTGGGCTACGTGATCGTCGGCCTGTTCGTGGCCACCTGGGCGCTCGCTGTGCTGGTCTGGCGCTGTCGCGCGGATCGAGGAGCGCTGGAGCGCGAATGTCCCCCAACGCGAGCCCGTCGTCTAGGTGTAGCCGACTGCGACCTGCTCGGCACTCACACGCGGGTTCCGATGCTCCGGGCGGACCGAAGCACCCGGTTCGGTATCACCTGATTCCGGGCAACACCGCCTTCAGCGACAATAGATAAAGGAGCCGCAGATGCAGATTCGCACCCGCCTGAGCATGAGCGCCGACGGCTACGTGAGCACAGCGGACGGATGGCCGGCCCAGCTGGCCGACCCCGCCTTCGTCCCCGGTGAGAGCCACGGCATCCGGGAGTTTCTCGAGGGCTGCGAGGCGGCGTTGATGGGCCGCACGACGTTCGAGCCCGCGCTCAGCACCGATCGCTGGCCCTGGCCGAACCTCGACGTGTTCGTCCTCGCGTCAACCCGCCCGTCGGCGACCCCCGACCATGTAGTCACCGACAGCGACCCAGCGCGGCTCCTGGAAAAGCTCCGGGCAGCCAACCGGGGCGGCGACGTGCACCTGATCGGCGGCCCTCGCACGATCGAGACGTTTCGCGCCCTCGGGGCGCTTGACGAGCTCGATCTGGTCGTCCTCCCCCTGCTCCTCGGAGCCGGGATGCAGCTCACGCCGGCGTTGAGCACCAACACGCGGCTGACCTTCGAGCGTGAGCGAGCCCTGCCGGGCGGCTCGGTCGAGATCGTCTACGCGTGTCGCAGCTGAGGGCCGGGCCCGGCATGCCGACCAGATGGCTCGGAGACGCCATACGCGGCCGATATCATCGTCCCCACGTGAAGGATTGACAGAAGGGCGGTATCGGAGATTCGCCTCACTCGGTGGCACCGCAGCAGAGCTCAGGCCCTGGCCAGGGCGATCGACGAGCTGCCGCCGGTAACCCGGCAGGCCATGCTCGCCGCGGTCGAGGCCGATGAGCTGATAGTCGGGGCCTACACCGACCGACGGGGACGCATGTGTCCGATGCTCGCCGCACACCGGCTCGGCGCGCGCACCGATGTGGGTAGCTTTCCGCGCGCCTGGGACCAGTTCGCGGGCGCCCGCCGGCCGAGGCCGGCGACCTGCCGCGAGCTCGAGATCCTCAAGGCCCTGCTCCAGGAGAGCCTCCGAGGTCACGCATCCGAGTGCAGCCAGGCCGCGAGCGCCCAGCCGCCCCAGGCTGTTGGTAGCTCGGCCAAGTGATGGCCCGTGGACGGCCGGAGACGTCCGCACCCGAATCGACGGGCGTCGCCGGGCGGCGCATCCTGCCCCCGGCCGTCGCCCTGGCCTGGGTGCTCACGCTGACGATCCTTCCGATCGCGCTCTGGCACCGCGTGCTCAACGACATCGTCGCCTCGTTCAACTGGAGCTTCAGCTACGCCGCCGAGCTGAGCCCTTGGTTCCTCCTCCTGGCCGGGATAGCGTTCCTCCTGCCGGTCGCCGTCTCGGCTGGCAGCAACCCGGAGAGCCGGCTCTACCCGCGGGCGCGCCGGGCCTACATGGGCTGGGGGTCAGTGCTGTACCTGCTCGGCCTCGCTCTCATGCTCCAGATGTTCGAGGTCTGGTCGCTGGCCCACTAGGACGAGCAGGCGATCCCGCCGGATTAGTGCCCGGTCGGTTCACACGGTTCGATGAGCGGTGGCTCCCAGGCGCTGCTCGCCGATGGTCGCCGGGTTCGGTCGGCCAAAGGCGCTGAGCATCACCGCGGCGATCGCGGGTCCGCGGTCCTCCTGTAGGAAATGCGCGGCGCCCTCGATCCGGACCTGCTCGCCGGCCGTGGGTATGAGCGCGGTGAACTGCTCGCCGGCGCGGGGGAACGGGAAGATCGGGTCGGCATCGGAGAAGGCCACGAGCGCGGGCTTGTCCCAGCGGCTCAAGGCCGACTTGACCGCCTGCATCTCGGCCACGCCAGGGTCTTCCTCGGTGATCGGCACGAGCAGCGGGAACCGCTGGGCCCCTGCCTTGCTCTCCGGAGTCGGGAACGGCGCTTCGTAGGCAGCGATGATCTCGGGCGCTAGGTCCGTGGTCGTGGCCCCCTGGATGATCATGCCGATCGGAAGGTCCGGGGTGCGCGCCGCGAAGTCGCGCCAGGCCATGAAGCCCTTGCTCGTCCTGCCTGTGAACAGTCCGGTGTTCATGATCACCAGGCGGCCCACCTGATCCGTGTGTTCCATCGCCCAGCGCAGGCCGATCGCCCCACCCCAGTCCTGCACCACCACGGTGACGTCATCGAGACCCAGCTGGTCGAGGTGACGCGTGACCGTCTCGACGTGGCGCTCATAGGTGTACCAATGCTGGTCGGTGGGCTTGTCGGACTTGCCGAAGCCGACCAGGTCCGGACAGACGACCCGGTGACCGGCCAGGACGAGCGGGTCGAGCATCCGGCGATACAGATAGCTCCAGCTCGGCTCGCCGTGAAAGCACAGCACGGTTGGCCCCGCGCCCTCGTCTAGGTGGTGCAGCCGCAGCCCGTCGACCTCGACGTAGTGCGGCTCGTAGGCGTAACCCGGCAGATTCTCGAAGCGCTGCTCGGGAGTGCGGAAGACTTCCATGGTCTCAGGCCTTTCGTGGGGGCATGGATGAGGGCACGACGGGTTGCTGACCCTGCTCGGCGCCCAGTCGGCGGTAGATCACCGCAAGCCAGATCTCGGTCAGGGTCTGCAGGGCCGTGTTCGCGGTTGCGCGCGGCTCACGGCCGAACGTCTCCAGCAGGTAGCTCTCATTCAGCAGGTTGAGCGCGCGGGCCAGCTCGGCCGGGTTGACGGGCGGGCTGTCGCCGTGGGGTATCGCGCGTAGCGCCTCCTCGGTGAGCTCGTCAAAGCGGCGGCGCACCGCCTGTTGGCCCGCCGCGATCTGCTCGTCGCCGGCCGCCGCCTCGGTGATCGCCCGCAGCAGCGGACCGTGACGCTCGTAGACCGCGACCGCGGGCTCGATGGCCATCCGCACCGCGTCCGGACGCACGCCGATTCGCTCCTCGCTGAAGGCACGCTGGGCGTCGTAGAGCCCCTCGAGCGCCTCACGCGCGGCGCTCAGCATCAGATCGGCCAGGTCGTCGAAGTGGCGATAGAAGATCGTGCGGCCGAAGCCGGCCTCGCGCATGACCTCGTCCACGGTCAGATTCGCGTAGGGCGTCTGACGGACGAGCTCGGTGGCGGCCGCGACGATGCGCTCTCGAATCTGCTGTCGGGAACGCCGCGCCTCGGCTCGGGCAGTTGCCATGGACCCAATCCTAATCAGAAGCTGACGCCATGTGACACGCGGTGTGCGTTCGCGCCTCGGTCACCTGGCGGGAGACATGAGGCCTCCCCCCCTCCTCGTCACGACCGACGACGCCCACCCAACCCCCCGATTTGGAGGAGAATCGCCTGCCGTCGTCTTTAGACCCGCGTGATGCAAGGAGAAGACCGTGATCGTCGACTGTGCTCACTACCGCGATGGACGACGCCAGCACGAGGGGCAGATGGAGCTGGATCGAGCCGCAAAGATCTGTCTCCACGATGACGGCTTCGTCTGGCTGGGGCTGCTCGAACCCGACCAGGCGGAGCTGACCGACGTGCAGCAGCGCTTCGGCCTTCACGATCTCGCGATCGAGGACGCGCAGAACTTTCATCTGCGGCCCAAGATCGAGCGGTACGAAGAGGGTGGCGTCGTGTTCGCCGTGTTGCGCACGGTCCGCTACGTCGAAGACCGAGAGGAACTCGATTTTGGCGAGGTGTCGATCTTCATCTCTCCGCGTTTTGTCATCACGGTGCGTCAGGGAGTCGCGAGCGACCTCCATGGCGCGCGCGTGCGGTTGGAGAACCGCCCCGAGCTGCTCAAGGAAGGCACCTCGGCCGTCTTGTGGGCGATCCTCGACACGATCGTGGATGACTATGCACCCGTCATCGAGGGCCTCGAGGGGGACGTCGAGGAGGTCGAGTCCACGGTGTTCAGCGGGGCCGCGGCGCCAACCGAGCGGATCTACCTGCTACGCCGCGAGGCGACCGACTTCTACCGCGCAGTGCACCCGCTGCTCGGTCCGCTCGAGGCGCTCGAACGCGGCGCGTACCTCCAAGTGAGCAAGGACATGTCCCAGTTCCTGCGCGATGTCAACGACCACCTCAAACTCGTCAACGAGGAAGTCGTCGCTCTACGCGACGTACTCGCCACCGTGCTGCAGGCAAATATGGCCGTGATCTCCAATCAGCAAACCGAGATCAGCGTCCGCCAGAACGAGACGATGAAGCAGCTCACGCTGGTCGCCACCATCTTCCTGCCGTTGACGTTCATCACGGGCTTCTTCGGCATGAACTTCGGATGGCTCATCGGCCACACCACCTCATTCTGGGTGTTCGCCATCTACGGCGTCGGAAGCCTGTTGATATCGGGTGCCGGCATCTACATGTGGTTCCGGCGCAGCGGCCACATCGGCTCGCCGCGCTGATCGAGTTCGCCAGGCTGCGGCGCTGCGCAGTCGCCGTAGCGTCTGCCGGCGAAGCATGCCGAGGAGGCCACCGCCAGACAAGCGCGCGCAGTTCGACACCGCGCTGCCCGGCGGCACGCACGCTCACCGCGCGACCCTCGCGCAGCTGGCGCTGGAGCGGTTGGTGGTGCCGGCCGACTGAGGCCGGCACCACCCCAATCTGCGTCAGGCCCGCCGGAACGCCCGTGTCGCCAGCGGCACGAACACGATCAGCAGCCCGACCAGCCACGCCAGCGCCCCGAGCGCCGGCGTCAGGGCGTGGCCGTGGCCGATCATCAGCGCTCGGGCGGCGTTGACGGTCAGGCTCACCGGGTTGACGTCGGCGAACGTGTGCAGCACGCCGGACATCGAGGAGGTCGGCACGAACGCCGACGACGCGAACACGAGTGGGAACACCCAGATGAAGCCGACCGACTGCGCCGTCTCCGGATCGCGTACCACGGCGCCGACGTACGCGCTGATCCACGAGAACACGTACGCGAACGCCAGCACCAGCGCAAACCCGAGCACCACCTGATCGACGGGCTGGCTCGGCCGGAAGCCGACGGCCAGTCCGATCGCGAGCATCACGACCATCGTGATGGCGTTGGTCACGAGATCGGCGGCGGTGCGGCCGATCAGCACCGCGGGCCGGGCGATGGGCAGCGACCGGAACCGGTCGACGACGCCGGCCTTCATGTCCTCGGTCAGGCCGAGGCCCGTCGTCAGCGCCCCGAACACGGCCGTCATCACGATGATGCCGGGCATCAGGTAGTCGACGTAGGAGACGCTGCCGGTCCTGATCGCGCCGCCGAACACGAACCTGAACAGCAGCACCAACATGATCGGCTGCACGAACAGGTACACGACGTACATCGGGCGGCGCAGCACCTTGCGCATTTGCCGCGCTGCCATCACGCGGCTGTCGGCGATCGTTTCGGCCAGCGTCAGCCGCCGGCGTTCGGTGATCGGATGGGTAAGGGCGCTCATGCTGCCTCCAGTTCATGGTCTTGGTCGTTGACCCGGTCCTCTGCCGGTTCTCCGGTCAGGGTCATGAAGACGTCGTCGAGGCTCGGCCGCTGCAACTCGACACCGGCGAGAAGCACTCCGCTCGAGTCCAGGCGGCGGATCGCCTCAGCCGAGCTGTCGGGATCGGCCACCGCGAGCCTGATCGTTCCGTGCACGGCGTCGACCCGAGGCTGCTCGCCGGCGGCCAGATCCATCAGCGCCGCGGCCGCGCGGCCGACGTCGCGGGGCTCGGCGATCCGCACCCTGAGCAGGTTGCCGCCGATCGTGGCCTTGAGCTGCTCGGGGGTCCCCTGCGCGGCTATCTGTCCGTGATTCACGACGGCGATCTCCTGGGCGAACCGGTCGGCCTCCTCCAGGTACTGCGTCGTCAGCAGCACGGTTGTGCCCTCTCGCCGCAGCCCTTCGACGACCGTCCACAGGTCTTGGCGCGAGCGAGGGTCAAGCCCCGTCGTCGGCTCGTCGAGCAGCACCACGGGCGGGCGACCGATCAGTCCGGCGGCGAGGTCAAGCCGTCGCCGCATTCCTCCCGAGTACGTCGCGACGCGACGATCGCCCGCGTCCACGAGATCGAAGCGGTCGAGCAGCTCACTCGCCCGCCGGCGTGCCTCGGCGCCCGGCAGCCGGGACAGCCGGCCGATCATCTCCACGTTCTCGCGACCCGTGAGCTCCTCGTCGACGGCGGCGAACTGGCCCGCCAGTCCGATCCTCCTGCGCACCGCCAGCGGCTCGGCGACGACGTCGTAGCCGAGCACCCGGGCCTGGCCCTGGGTCGGCTCGAGCAGCGTCGCGAGGATCCTCACGAGCGTGGTCTTGCCCGCTCCGTTGGGTCCGAGCAGGCCGAACACGGTGCCTTCCTGGATCTGCAGCTCGAGACCGTCGAGGGCGACCACGTCGCCGTAACGCTTGCCAAGGTCCCGGACCTCGATCGCTGGTTGTCCACTCATGTCTGTCTCCGTTCTGTTCTCAGGTGACGGAGCCGTCGTCTGCGAGTGGGTAGCTGCGATGGATCGTGATGTCCCCCATCGCACTGCGGGCGCGGACTTCGACTCTGTCGTCGTTTGGTCCCGGGGGTCCCCCGGCCTCCAGCGTGTTGTGGAGGTGGCCAAAGTGGGTGTTGAGGTCAAGCCAGGCGGCACTGCCATCGGCGATCCCGATCTCGACCGCGCCATGTCCGGTCTCGGCCACCACCGAGCCGCGCCGGACCGCCCCGAGGCGGATCGCACCGTTGGCCGTCTTCGTGACCACCGAGGCCTGCGCGGTGTCGATCGCGATGTCGCCGTTGGCCGCGTTGACCCGCGCCGCGCCGGCGACGTCGCCGAGGCGGATGCCCCCGTTGGAGTTCTTGATCACGGCGTGGCCGCCGATCGCGCCGGCGCGGAGCTCCCCGGAGCTGGTGTTCAGCTCTGCGTCGCCGGTCGCCCTGTCGAGCACGACGCCGCCGGCGCCGGTCGTGAGCGCGGCGGCGGCGGCCTCCTCGACGTGAATGTCGCCGATCGAGGTCTTCAGGCGGCAGTCGCCGAGCCGCCCCGTGCACCGGAATCCGCCCAGGGCGGTTTCGCCGTTCACGCGCGAGCCCGCGGGGAGGCCGATCCGGATCTCGACCGCGCCTCCGTCGCTGAACGGGCTGTATGCCCGCCAGCGCCGTGCGGTCTTGATCAGCAGCCGGCCCGCCGAGTATTCGACGCGGGTCTGCTCGGCGGCGGTGACGTCGAGCCGCCGGCCGGCGTCGGTGGGACGCACCTCGACGACCGTGTCGGACCGCTCGCCGGCCTCGATCCTGACATCCGCGACCGTCAGCTCGAGGTCGAGGACGATCGGCTCCGGCGTCTGAAACGTGGACATCGTCACCGGCCCCAACCCGTGTACTGCTGACCGCCGCGCGGCGTCCCTCGCTCGCCTCGCGCGCCGCCCCCGGCGCGGTCGACGGCGGTGGCCGCGGCGCGCACCAGCCAGGTGTTGATCGACAGGCCCTCGCGGTCTGCAGCTTGCTCGACCCGGGTCTTGAGCTGCTCGGGCAGACGCAGATTGATCCTCGCCACGCCTCGTTCGCCTGACCCAGTTGCGACCGCTGCCGAGCCAGGGCCGGCGAACTCCTCGCGCGCGTCCGGCATGCCCGCCGGCGCTGCGCTCGCCCGATCCGCCGGCACGGGCGTGACGACGAACTCGGGATCGCCCCCACGCAACCGCAGCTCAACGGAACCGGGCGCCAGCTCCCGGGTGATCTCGGCGGTCGCGATCTCGAGCGCGTCGAGCAGCATCAGCCGGATCGCGGCGTCGAGTGGGGCGGCGAGCCGCTGCGCGAGCGCGCGGGCCTCGTCGCCCCCAGCTTCGGCGGCGATCGCGAGCTGCTCGCGGAGGCGATCAACGTGCGGTTCAAGTTCCATGGCGCCAGTATGGCACCATTTTGGCATCGGATCAAGTGCCAAATTGGCGGCCGCGGCCGCCGCCCGGCCGCACCGGTCTTCCGAGGCGCGGCAATGCGCCGAGTCAGCCGGCGTCCGACGGCGAAGCCGCGCTCTGGATGCGCCGCAGCGCCCGCGACCGCAGCGCCGCGAGCGAGAACACCATCCACGCCAGGCCGGCGCAGATTAGGACGATTTGCACCCACGTGTCAGCCTGCGCCAGCGCGTGCCCTAACCAGTAGTACTCGAGCGAGTTGACGAGCGCCCACGCGCACGCCGCCGCCCCCGCGATCGTGACGAAGCGGCCCAGGCGCATGCCGCTCGCACCGGCCACCAAGCCGGTCAGGTTCCGCACTCCCGTGATGAAGCGACCGAAGAACAGCACCGCACCGCCGTGCTCTGCGAACTCCAGCCGCAGCCGTTGCACGCGGTCCGGGCTCTGGCACAGGCGGCGGCCGACACCCAACAGCAACCGCTCCCCGCCCCAGCGGCCGAGCGCGAATGCGACCGTGGTGCCGGCGAGGGCGCCGGCGGCGCCCGCAGCGATCACGCCGACGATCGGCAGCCCGTGACTCGTGGCCGCGTACAGCGCCGCCGCGATCAGCGCGGTCGTGCCGGGCAGCGGCAGGCCGAGCGCCTGCAACGCCACCACGGCGAACACCAGCGCCAAACCGTCTTGGTGCAGTAGCTGCTCCAGCCCATGCGAGCTCACCGCTCACAGTCTCGCACTCCCTCAAGGGGCTCTCGATCATCAGGTGCAGGGCAAAGCGCGCCGACCTGCGCAAGAATCGGCAGCAGTGACCGATTGGCCGCTCAGCAGGCGACAGCAGACGCGGCAAGGCATGGTGGCCTGGGAGAAGTTCGGAGCCGGGCCGCCGGTCGTATTCGTCCATGGCACACCGTGGTCGTCGTTCGTCTGGAGGCAGATAGCCACAGCCGTGAGCGGGAGCAGGACCGTCTACGTCTTTGACCTGCCGGGCTTCGGCGCCTCCGAGAAACACGAGGGTCAGGAGGTCTCGCTCGCATCTCAGGGTCAGGTGCTGGGCGAGATGTTGGATTGCTGGACACTGGAGACCCCGGCCGTTGTGGCCCACGACATCGGCGGGGCGATCGCGCTCCGAGCGACGCTGTTGCACGGACGCGCGTTCAGGGCTCTCGCGCTCCTCGACCCGGTGGCACTCTCGCCGTGGGGCTCGCCGTTCTATCGGCTGGTCGCTGAGCACGCGGGCGTCTTTGCGGCGCTCCCACCGCACATTCACGCCGCCGTCGCGAAGGCATACATCCTCAGCGCGTTGCCGGCGCCCGTCGCGCCCGACGTACTGGATGCACTGGTGGCGCCCTGGATCGAATCCGACGGGCAGGCTGCGCTGTACCGACAGATTGCTCAGGGAGACGAACGCGACACGGACGAGTTCCGCGCCCGCCTCGGGGAGCTGGAATGCCCAACGTTGATCCTCTGGGGCGAACAGGACCCCTGGATCCCGGTCCAGCGTGGGCGGGAGCTGGAACAGCTCATCCCGCAGGCGGAGCTACGCACGATCCCCGGTGCCGGACACCTGGTTCAAGAAGACGCCCCGGGGCAGATCCTGCGGCACCTACTTGCTTTCCTCGGCGGTTGAGCCCCGCGGCCGAGCCCGTCGAGCGACCTCGAGCCGAGCTCAGGCCCCCGCCCGCCGCGCGGCCAGCTCGAGCTGGTCGTCGCCGTAGAAGACCGTCTGATCGATTCGCACCGACGGGACACCACGCACCCCCGCCTCCCAGGCCGCGTCCGTCGCCCGCCTGAGCCGCTCCTTCGTGTCCGCGTCCGTGATCGCCTCGCCGAGCGCCTCGGGGTCGAGGCCAGTCCGCTGGGCGCAGGCCGTCAGAACACCAAGATCCGCGATGTCCTGACCGCGCACGAACTGGGCGCGAAACACCGTCAGCACGAACTCGCGGACGCGGCCCTGGCGCTTGGCCCACGTGGCGGCCCGCATCGCCGCGAGCCCATCGGTCGGCCAGGCGGGCGGCCAGACGATCGGTGCGAGGCCGTAGCGCAGCGCCCGGCCCTCAATTTCCGCGACCCTGCGGTCGCGCTCACGCGTCTGAGACCACGACCCGTGTCCGCGCCGTTTGAAGATCGCCCCGAGCAGCACCGGCTCGAGCTGCGGTGCACGACCGAGGACCGAAGCGGCGCGCTCGACCGCGAGGTACGCGTACGGCGACCCCAGATCGAAATACAGCGTCGCAGCCTCGATTGCCATCGGATGGAGTATAACTAGCTGATCGTTCAGCAACTTTCCTCCATTGCGCCCCACCAGGCGACCGAAAAGGTTCGCGACGCCGAGCGGAGTCGTGTGGCCATCCTGGAAGCGGCCGAAGTCTTCTTCGCCGAGCACGGCTATGAGGGCGCGAGTCTCAACGGGATCGCCGCGGCGGCCGGGCTGTCGCGCGGAACGCCGAGCTATTTCTTCGGTTCGAAGGAGCAGCTCTACGTCGAGGTGCTCGACCAGGCGTTCAGCGCCCGCCAGGCCGCGACCGAGGCGGCTTTCGCCCCCGTGCACGCCTGGTGCGCGGGCCAGGAAGACCTCGATGGTCTACGCGCTGTGCTCGCCGCGGCTGCCGCCGACTACATGCGCTTCCTGGCCCAGCGCCCGAGCTTCGCGCAGCTGGTCATGCGCGAGGAGCTCAGCGGCGGACAGCGGATGGGGGCGCGCACCGAGGCCTCAACTGCAGCCCGGGACGCGTTCGCCGCGCTGCGGCGAACCGCCAGGCGCCGCGGTCTTCGTTCGTTCCGCGTCGACGACGCCGTGCTGCTCTTCATCTCGCTGACCTTCACCCCGTTCTCGTATCGCGCGACGCTCATGCGCGCGGTCGATCGAGACCTCAAGCGCCCGCCGATCCTCCGCGCGCACGTCGAACTGGTGGTTGAGCAGATGATGCATCTGCTGGCGCCGTGACGATTCTTGATCAGCTCCGGGCGACCATCGTTCTCGCCCCCCTCGCCGGCGGTCCGTCGACGCCGGAGCTCGCGGCGGCGGTGACCGAGACGGGCGGCCTCGGGTTTCTCGCCGCCGGATACCTCAGGGCCCCCGAGGTGGCCACGCGTCTGACGGCGACCCGGGCCCTGACCGGCGGGCCGCTCGGGGTCAACGTCTTTGTCCCGAGCGCGGGACCTGCCGATCCGGCGGCCTACGCCGCCTACGTCGAGCGGTTCCGCCGCTGGTCGATGAGCCACGGCATCGAGGCCGGAGCGCCGCGTTACGACGATGACGATTGGGCGGCCAAGCTCGAGCTGCTCGAGACCAGCCCGGCCGAGGTTGTCTCCTTCACCTTCGGCTGCCCGACGGCGGAGGTCATCGAGCGCCTGCATGCGGCCGGGTCCGAGGTCTGGGTTACGGTCACGAACCCAGTCGAGGCAGCGGTAGCCGAGCGGGCCGGGGCCGATGTCCTGGTCGTCCAGGGAGCGGAAGCCGGGGGTCATCGGGGTTCGTTCGTCGACCGTGCCGAACTTCCGTCATACGGGTTGCTCGTGCTGCTCGACCTGGTCCGCGCGACGGTTTCGCTTCCGCTGGTGGCCTCAGGAGGGATCGCCACAGGCGGAGCGATGGCCGCGGTGCTGTGCGCCGGAGCGCGGGCCGCCCAGATCGGGACGGGCTTCATGCTCGCCCCCGAGGCGGGTACGAGCGCGGCTCATCGCGCCGCGCTGCTCAGCTCCGATGAGACCGTGCTCACGCGGGCCTTTAGCGGCCGCCTGGCGCGAGGGATTCGCAATCAGTTCATCGACGAGCACGGCGCCCATGCCCCGGTGGCCTACCCCGAGCTGCATCACCTCACCGCTCCGATGCGAAAGCACGCCCGAGAGGCGGGCGATCCCAGTCGCATCAACCTGTGGGCAGGCCAGGCTCACCAGCTCGCGCGTGAGCGGCCGGCCGCCGAGACCGTTCGTCAGATCTCGTGCGACGCTCGCACCGCGCTAGACAGGGCTTCGGCCACTCGCATGCGCTAGGCGCTCGACGAGCAGACTCGCGCGAGCGACAGCGCCACTCCACGCGCGCAACGCCGGGCCCGCGACCCCGGCCGCGATCGGCCGACGGTCGTCTGAGACGATCCGCGCCTCCGAGCCGGCCCGCCGCTGCTCGTCGGTCGTGAGCATTCCCCGCGCCATCAGGGCGACCGCTTCGTCGTCGCGCGCCGAGGCCTTGCCCGCCTCCACCCAGGCCAGCCGGAAGGCGAGACCGCCCGCAAGATAGAGGAGGCTCGCCGCGTTCTGGGCCCGGCGCCCGGCGCCGCGGCGCCGGGCGATCCGCGGCAACACGAGGCCCGTGGCCACGAGCGTCTTCGCCACGCGGAACAGCGCACCGGAGTCGCCGCGGGAGAGGACCGCTCCAGCTCGCCCGAGGCGGCGTTCGTTGACCAACGAGAGCATCAACTCGGAGAGAATGGCGGCGGCCTCCAGATGGGCCAGCGCCACGTGGCTCGGATGATCCTCGGCCTGACCCGCGGCCGCCAGCGTCAGGCGCGTGGCCGCGGCGCCAGTGGCCGTCGCCGTTGCCACGAAGATCGGCCCCAGGAAGAGACGGCTCCGCGCCCACAGCGGCACCGCCGTCGTGGCCAGCAGGACGCCCGTGTAGGAGCCGAGATAGGAGCCGAGCACAGCCTGGGCGCCACCCGATCCGCGTGCGACCTTTCGCCACCCGAGCAGGTCGGCCCCGACAGCAGCCGCCCCGCTCGCGCTGAAGGCGGCCAGGCACCACGCGCCGAGATTCATCGGTGAGCGGGGCTTGAGGATCCGCAGCATGTTGAGAAAGCGTCCGGAGCGCCCGAGATCGGCGATCAGCAGCGGCGGCGCCGGGAGCACCGCGCCGAGCGCCACCTTGCGCGCGACTGAGGCGGTCCATCCGTCGCCGGCCAGATCGGCGGCCAGCGCGCAGAAGGCCGCCCCGGAGGCGATCCCACCCACCCAGAAGTAGACCGGCACCTCCCAGGTCCAGACGGGCGCGTGGATGACCGGGCCCTGAACGGGCGTCGGCCTCGAGCCCGACCGCACCCGGAGGTTCGCCGCCGTGACCTCGCCCTCGCCCGGCTCGGCGCCGATGTAGCCCGTGTCCTCGCCGAAGATATAGGACGAGTCCGCATCGCCCCAGAGCGGCCTGGCGAGTTCCACCTCGCCGCCCTCGACGGCCCGGCGCCACGACGCGGGCTCGCCCCGGGTACCGAGGGCAGGCGCTGTGTCTCGCGCCGGGTCCGGCTCGCTCATCGACGCCTCCGTGCCGTCGCGAATGTCACCGCGGCGCCGAGTGCGGCCAGCAGCCCGGCGCCGACCGCGGCGGCGGTCGCTGCGAACAGATTCTCCTGGATCGGCGAGTCCGCCTCAGCGGGCAGGCCATAGCGCTCCGGCGGCTCAGTCAGCAGGAAGAACGCCCCCAGGCCTCCGGCCAGGTCGTGGTCGGGCTCGTCCGCCGCGCCATAGAGATACGCGCCGCCGATCCCGCGGCGGTGCAGCTCGGCTACGCGGCGCTCGGCCCGGGCGACGAGCTCGTCGTATTGACCGAACTGGATCGAGTCGGTCGGGCAGGCCTTCGCGCAGGCCGGCTCGAGGCCGTCCTGCAGCCGGTCGTAGCAGAGCGTGCATTTCCCGGCGCGCCCGTCGATCGGGTCGCGGTCCACGACGCCGAACGGGCACGCGGGCACGCAATAGCCACAGCCGTTGCAGACGTCGGCCTGCAGCACCACCGTCTGGTGTTCGGTGCGGATGAGCGCGCCGGTCGGACAGGCATCCAGGCAGCCGGCGTTGGTGCAGTGCTTGCACACGTCGGACATGAAGAGCCACTGGCTGCCGACCCCCTGCGCCATGGTGACCAGATCGGGTAGCTCGGCGGCGGGCGGGATCGACGGCAGCGCGCGCAGCGCCTCCTGCTGGAGCTCCGGGGCAGGCTCGAGCAGCTCGACGAACCGGACGTGGCGCCAGGTCGACGCCGACAGCTCCCCAGTGTGGTCGTATGACCCGCCCGGGCGGAACCGCGAACCGTCTGCGGGCAGGTCGTTCCACTGCTTGCAGGCGACCTCACACGCCTTGCAGCCGATGCAGACCGAGGTATCGGTGAAGAAGCCCATCCGCGCCGCGCCCGGACGATGGATCGCGAGCTCGGTGGGCGCCGCGGATGTTGCACTCACGGCGTCATCTCCTTGGGGTGCTCGGCGCGCTGGTCATCCTCGTTGGGAGCCACCCGCGGCCCGGCCGGCGCCGCGCCGCTTAGGCGCTCGGTCGGCGGTCCCTGCCGCCGGCCGGCGCGCACGTCGCAGGTGAAGGCCTTGGACTCCTGAATTGAGACATTCGGATCACCGGACAGCGCGCCGAGGTCGTTCGTCGAGTCCCCGGCGCAGGTCCCGCGGTAGCCCCAGTGCCACGGGAGCCCGATCTGGTGCACGAGCCGGCCGTCGACCCGCAGCGGCCGTATCCGCTCGGTCACCAGCGCGCGTGCCTCGATCTCGGCCCGATCGGTGACGATCGTCATCCAGCCGCCATCCTCGATCTGGCGCTCGCGGGCGAGCACGGGATCGATCTCGGCGAACATCTCGGGCTGCAGCTCCGAGAGCCACGGGAGTGTCCGGCTCATGCCGCCCGCCGTGTGATGCTCGGTCAGCCGGAACGTGGTGGCGACGATCGGATAGCGCGGGTCGCCGGTCTCGTGGTAGGGATTCTCGGGCGCTCGCCAGCGGATCGCGGATGGGTCGGCGCCGAGATCCGGATACAGCAAGTTGTGCACCGGCGACTCGAGCGGCTCGTAGTGCGTCGGCAGCGGTCCGTCCAGCAGCCCGCTGGGCGAATACAGCCACCCGCGGCCGTCGGCCATCATGATGAACGGGTCATCGCCGTTGATGGCGTCCATACCCTCGGCGTCGTCCGCGGCGCGGTAGTCGGGTCGCTTGTCGGCCGGGAAATCGGGTACGTCGTATCCGGTCCAGCGACCGGTGGTCTCGTCCCACCAGACGTACTTCTTGCGTTCGCTCCATGGCCGTCCGTGCGGATCGGCGGACGCTCGGTTGTACAGCACGCGACGGTTGGCCGGCCACGCCCAGGCCCATTCCGGCGAGACATGCCCGCCCTCCCGCCTGAGGTCACCGGGATTTCGGCGCCGGGCCTGATTGACGCCGTCGGCGAAGATCCCCGAGTAGATCCAACAGCCGCACGCCGTGGACCCGTCGTTCTGGAGCTCCGTGAAACCCGACACGGGCCGTCCGTTCGCCACCTCGTAGCCGTTGATCTCCCACATGACCGCCTCGACGTCGGGCTCGCGGATCTCGCCCAGCTCCGGATATTCCCAGCGCAGGTTGGCCAGCGGCCAGTCGCGCGCGCGCGTCGAGCCCGCGTAATGGGCCTTGACCCGCTTGGCCAGGTGGTGCATGAACCACAGCTCCGAGCGTGCGTCGCCGGGCGGCTCGAGTGCCTTGTCACGAAACTGGACGAGGCGCTGGGTGTTGGTGAAGCAGCCTTCCTTCTCGACATGCGAGGCGGCGGGCATCAGGAACACCTCGGTCTGGATCTCCTCGGGTCGCAGCTCGCCCGATTGCACCTCCGGCGAGTCGCGCCAGAAGGTGGCCGTCTCGATCTCGGCCAGATCCCGGACCACGAGCCACTTGAGCTTTGCCATGGCCCGCCGCTGCAGGCCGGCGTGCTGCGAGCCCACGGCCGGGTTCTGCCCAGTTACGAAGAAGCCCTCAACGCCACCGTCGAGCATCCGCAGCGTCGTCGCGAAATGCGAGTGATTACCGCTGATCCGTGGGATCGACTCGAAGCCGTAGCCGTTCTCCTCGGTGGCGGCGTCGCCGAACCAGGCCTTGAGCAGCGAGACGATGTACTTGTCGAAGTTCGACCACCAGCCCCGCTGCGATCCGCCGGTCTCCACGTAGGAGCGCAGATCGACCTCCCGCTCTCCCGCCCGGGGCATATGGAGATAGCCGGGCAGCAGGTCGTAAAGCGTCGAGATGTCGGTCGAGCCCTGGATCGACGCGTGGCCGCGCAGCGCCATGATCCCGCCGCCCGGACGTCCGATGTTCCCGAGCAGGAGCTGGAGCACGGCCGCCGTGCGGATCATCTGCACGCCGGCCGTGTGCTGCGTCCAGCCGACCGCGTAGCAGAAGGCGCTCGTGCGCTCGCGGCCGGAGTTCTGGATCAGCGCCTCAGCCACCGCATGGAAGTCCTCCGACGAGATGCCGCAGATGCGCTGGACCATCTCCGGCGTGTAGCGGCTGAAGTGCCGGCGCAGGATCTGGAACACGCAGCGGGGATGCTCGAGCGTCTGGTCGCGCAGCATCGCGCCGCCGTGCATCCCGGTTCCGGTCGATTCCTCGAACGCCTGCGAGGCGTGTTCCCGGACCCCGGCGGCTGAGGCCATCTCGCCGCCCTCGTACATCCAGCTCGAGCGGTCGTACATCCCGGTCCGGGGATCGAATCCGGAGAACAAGCCGCCGAGCTCCTCGGTGTCCTGGAAGCGCTCGCTCACGATCGTCGACGCGTTCGTGTAGTGGACGACGTAGTCTCGGAAGTAGGACTCGGTCTCGATCACGTGACGGATAAGGCCACCCAGGAACGCGATGTCGGTTCCCGCGCGGATCGGCACGTGGCGGTCGGCCAGCTCGCTCGTCCGCGAGTAACGCGGGTCGACGTTGATGATCTTGGCCCCGCGCTCTTTGGCCTTCATCACCCAGCGGAACCCGACCGGATGCGCCTCGGCCATCGATGAACCCTCGATCAGCACGCAGTCGGAGTTCTGGAGGTCCTGCAGGAATCCGGTGGCGCCACCGCGCCCGAACGAGGTCCCCAGACCGGGGACCGTCGAGCTGTGTCATATGCGGGCCTGGTTCTCGATCTGGACCGCGCCCATGGCGGTATAGAGCTTCTTGATCAGGTAGTTCTCCTCGTTGTCGAGCGTCGCGCCACCGAGGTGGGCGAAGGCCAGCGTGCGGTCAACCCGCCAGCCGTGATGGTCGACCTCCTGCCATCCCGCCTCCCGCGCGGCGATTACCCGCGCGGCGATCATGTCCATCGCCTGCTCGAGCCCGAGGTCCTGCCACTCGGTCGCCCCGGGAGCCCGGTAGCGCACCTTCGTCAGGCGGCCCGGCTGCTGGATCAGCTGTCGTGAGGCCGAGCCCTTCGGGCATAGGGTGCCCTGACTGATCGGCGAGCGCGGGTTCCCCTCGATGTCGACCAGCTCACCCCCGCGCGTATACACCACCTGCCCGCAACCCACCGCGCAGTACGGACAGACCGACTCGGTGGCCTTCAGCCCGGCTATCCGTGCTCCCGCGTGCTCGGTGTCCTGCGACACGGCGCTCGGCCCCAGGCCCCAGTCCATGGCGCGCCCGACGAGCGGCAGGCGCCGCAGCCGTTCGAAGGTCAATGGCCTCGAGCCTGGCCGCACCGCGGAGGCGTCCGGGCTTTGGATGACGCGCAAGCTCATCTCCTCCATCCATACGTCGGGCGGGTCTGCTTCAAGGAATTTCGCCGAGCTGGAGAGTCCATCCGCGGTGTGCGGACAGAATCGTACCCAGCATCGGCGTGGCTCAAGCACGGGCGACCAACAGCTGCGAGCCGCCGTCGTTGTGCACCACGACATCGAGCAGACCCGCGCTCCAGCCGAGTTCCGCGAGCGCCTCATCGGAGTGGAAGTGCCCCCGGCTGGCAATCGGTTCGGGCGCGGCGAGCGAGCCACGCAGCTCAGGCCCGGTCGTATAGACAGCCAGACGACCGCCTGGCCGCAGCACTCGGCGACACTCGCGCAACACACACGTAGGGTCATCCAGGAAGAAGAACACCACGGACATCGCGAGCGCGCTGAAGGTGTCATCAGCGAACGGCAGCTGCTCGGCCGAGCCCAGCAACACCTCCGCGCCGGGTGCCAGCTCGCGCGCCAGCTCGACCATGTCCTGGCTGTGATCGAGTCCTGTTGCCCGGGCCCCCTGTTCCAGCGCGGCGCGCAGCAGCAGACCCCCGCCGCAGCCCACCTCGAGCAGGCGGTCGCGCGGCCCAAGCTTCAGCGCCGCGAGGATCGCGCCCCGGGCGAAGTCATGCACGTCCTCGGCGCCGTAGACGCGGCGGGCCCGCGTCCCGGTCGGTCGACGCGCGACGCGGTCAGTCAGCCAGTCCTCGAACGCGCCGTCCGAAAGACCGGCCTGGCGCCACGCGGTGAGATCTTCCTCCCCGAGACCGAAGGCACGCAGCCGCTCTGAATACCGACCTGCGTCCTCGCGACGCACCATCGCCCCATCCTAGGGCGGCGACTCGTGCTGCAGGCGGGCTTGAGCCTGGCCCCGATCGCCGGCGTCGGAGCGCGCGCTCAGCGCGCCGCGCGCAGTGGCGCGTCAGCGCCGCTTGAGTACGACGCTCCTGGTGATGGTTCGGTGGTGGCGCGCGGCGTCAACGGCCGCGAACCGCACCACCAAGGTGAGCGACCCGTGGCCCCGCAGCCGCCGCGCGGGCAGTCGTAGACGGATACGGCTGTGCGGCCGGGAGATCTGCGTCTCGGTCTCGTAGAACGAGCTGATCCGGGTGAGATGTCGCCCGCGGCGCAGCGACACGGTGACGGCAACGTCGGCCGCACGCGTGAGGTGAATCGCCACGGATACGCCGGTCCGCTCGGCCCTCGTCACGGTGGCAGGCTGCAGCCGGGCATCGAACACCAGCGCCGGGCCGACGGGACCAACCGGCCATACGCGCGCGTCGGGCGCGGCTCGTGCGGCCCGTGCGGACGCTGATCCGGTGCTGCCGTGGCACGCCGTCGTGCCGCTGTCGACGACGGTCCCGTTCAGCCGCTTGAAGGCCCAGTCGTAGCTCGTGGCGTGAAGGGTCAGCACGAGCACGCCGAAGTCGTTCTGGTCGAAGACCTGCAGGTTGGCGGGCGTCGTGACCTGGTTGAACAGGTTCTCGCCGCCGGTACCGGAGACAAACTCGCGTACACCGCTTGTCGTCGCCCCCGCGGTCGGGTCCTGCTGCGCGTAGCGCTCGTACACGTGGTCATGGCCGCTGACCACGACATCGGCATGAGCGTTGTACAGGGCGCTGAACAGCGGGCCGGTGCCGGGACTGTCGTTCGTCCAGCTGGCCGAGAACCGCGGGTGATGCCAGTAGGCGAGCGTGCACGCGGCCGGGTGCGCTGCCAGGTCTGATTGCAGCCACGCCGTCTGCGCCGCGCTCGTCTCGCCCGCCACCACGTCGCCACAGCCCGAATCACCACAGCTCGAGTCGAGCGAGACTATGTGCCACGTACCGAGGTTGTAGGAGTAGTACGGGGCGGAGGGAGTCGAGCCACCGACCGCGGCCCCGAAGTAGCCAAAGTAGCCCGCCGCGGTACTGCTCGCCGTGTACTCGTGGTTGCCCGGCGTAGGATGGGCGATCGAGTTGAAGATGCCCCACGTCGCCCCATAGGCGCCGGCACCCGTGTACTCGCTCAGCAAACCTGAGTTGTATTGGTTGTCGCCGAGCGGGAGGACGGCATCGGGATGCTGGGCCGACGCGAGGTTCGCGGTCAGCGACTGTTCGCAACTGTTGCTCGTGTCGCCCGGCGCGCACGCGATGTCTCCCACGGCGACGACGACGGGATCGTGTGACGCCGCCGCCACCACCCCCGACTGAGCGGAGGTTGCTGATGCGGAGCCGCCGGCGTTGGATGCGGTGACGGTCGATCGGATCGTGTGTCCGAGGTCGGAGGCCTGCAGCGTGTAGCTGCTGCCCGTGGCGCCGCTGATGGCCGAGCAGTTGTTGCCGCTCGCGTCGCAGTCCGCCCAGGCGTAGGCGAAGGACAGCGGCGCGGTGCCCGTCCACGTGCCAGTCGAGGTCGTGAGCGTCTGCCCCTGCTGAGCAGAGCCCGAGAGCGCCGGCAGCGCCGTATTGCTCGGCGGCGTCGCCACGCTCGCCGCGACCGTCGCGGTCTGCACCGACGTCGCCACCCCCGAGCCACCCGCGTTGCTCGCCGTGACCGCCACACGAATCGTGTGGCCGACATCACCCGAGACAAGCGTGTAGCTGCTCGTCGTCGCCCCAGAGATCGACGCGCAGCTCGCGCCCGAGGCATCGCAATCCAGCCACTGGTAGGCAAACGCCGTCGGACTGTTCGTCCACGAACCATTGGACGTGCTCAGCTTCTGCCCCTGCTGCGCGGTCCCCGAAATGACCGGCAGAGCCGTATTCGCCGGAGGCGAAGGCGGCGGCGGCGGACTGCCGGTGAGCCCGAAAGCGCTCTCCATCGGCGCCGCCGACGCGGCATTGCCGAGCGCCGGCAAGCCCAGCAGATCCTCCGCCGTGCGCAGCAGCGAATAGTGATTGAAGGCAGTCGACACCTTGACCGCCTGGGTGTACGGCGAGACCACGATCGTCGCGACCTGATTGTTCTTGCCCGTGTTCTCGTCCTCATCCCAGGTGATGAAGATCGCCGTATTGCCCGCCTGATACTGCGGAGTCGCCATCAACGCCGGCACATAACTCGAAAGGAACGAGTCGCCCTGCGCGATCGTCCCATCGAGCATGTCGTGGAGCCCATTCGGAACGATGAACGTAAACGCCGCACTCAAGTCCGGCGCAGCACCGAACGGAACATCGAAACTGGCGCAATCCGAGCCCAAGTTCGTGTAGTAGGCCATCGGGTTGTGATGAACCACATACTCACCCGAATCCGACTTCAGACAGTTCGACGGCATGCTCTCCGACAACGAACGCGACTGCCCACCCGGAAGCTGACTAAAGATCGACGGCACACTCAGCGGATGACTCGACGGACCACTGTCATTGCTGACGCCCTGAGTACTCCCGCTCGTCAAAGCAATGTAGTTCGGCAGACTCGGATGCGCGATCGCCAAATAGTTCGTCGCCAACCCATACGCATTCGCCAACTGATTGACATACGGCGCCTGACTAGAACCAATGATCGACCCATAACCATGGTTCTCCATCACCACCCACACCACATGCGAGATCTTGCCCGAAGACGCCGCCGCCACCACCCCCGACTGAGCGGAGGTTGCTGATGCGGAGCCGCCGGCGTTGGATGCGGTGACGGTCGATCGGATCGTGTGTCCGAGGTCGGAGGCCTGCAGCGTGTAGCTGCTGCCCGTGGCGCCGCTGATGGCCGAGCAGTTGTTGCCGCTCGCGTCGCAGTCCGCCCAGGCGTAGGCGAAGGACAGCGGCGCGGTGCCCGTCCACGTGCCAGTCGAGGTCGTGAGCGTCTGCCCCTGCTGAGCAGAGCCCGAGAGCGCCGGCAGCGCCGTATTGCTCGGCGGCGTCGCCACGCTCGCCGCGACCGTCGCGGTCTGCACCGACGTCGCCACCCCCGAGCCACCCGCGTTGCTCGCCGTGACCGCCACACGAATCGTGTGGCCGACATCACCCGAGACAAGCGTGTAGCTGCTCGTCGTCGCCCCAGAGATCGACGCGCAGCTCGCGCCCGAGGCATCGCAATCCAGCCACTGGTAGGCAAACGCCGTCGGACTGTTCGTCCACGAACCATTGGACGTGCTCAGCTTCTGCCCCTGCTGCGCGGTCCCCGAAATGACCGGCAGAGCCGTATTCGCCGGAGGCGAAGGCGGCGGCGGCGGACTGCCGGTGAGCCCGAAAGCGCTCTCCATCGGCGCCGCCGACGCGGCATTGCCGAGCGCCGGCAAGCCCAGCAGATCCTCCGCCGTGCGCAGCAGCGAATAGTGATTGAAGGCAGTCGACACCTTGACCGCCTGGGTGTACGGCGAGACCACGATCGTCGCGACCTGATTGTTCTTGCCCGTGTTCTCGTCCTCATCCCAGGTGATGAAGATCGCCGTATTGCCCGCCTGATACTGCGGAGTCGCCATCAACGCCGGCACATAACTCGAAAGGAACGAGTCGCCCTGCGCGATCGTCCCATCGAGCATGTCGTGGAGCCCATTCGGAACGATGAACGTAAACGCCGCACTCAAGTCCGGCGCAGCACCGAACGGAACATCGAAACTGGCGCAATCCGAGCCCAAGTTCGTGTAGTAGGCCATCGGGTTGTGATGAACCACATACTCACCCGAATCCGACTTCAGACAGTTCGACGGCATGCTCTCCGACAACGAACGCGACTGCCCACCCGGAAGCTGACTAAAGATCGACGGCACACTCAGCGGATGACTCGACGGACCACTGTCATTGCTGACGCCCTGAGTACTCCCGCTCGTCAAAGCAATGTAGTTCGGCAGACTCGGATGCGCGATCGCCAAATAGTTCGTCGCCAACCCATACGCATTCGCCAACTGATTGACATACGGCGCCTGACTAGAACCAATGATCGACCCATAACCATGGTTCTCCATCACCACCCACACCACATGCGAGATCTTGCCCGAAGACGCCGCCGCCACCACCCCCGACGAAACGGAACGCGGCGGCGGCGCCGGCGCCGTGAAGACGCTGAATGTCATCAGCAGCCCGCCGATGATCAAGAGGCGTCGCATGTTTGCTCCCGGCAACCAGTCCGGCTGACCGGCCATCCCCGCGCGCGTCGGCGCCGGTGGCCGCAGCTCAGATGTCGCAAGCTCCTCGTTAGACCCAGCGAAGCCGAAGCCACTGACGCGACCGAGCTTCGCGGCAGCCCCCTAGTTGTTTGACATCAGGACAAGCATATTCCTGCCCTGACGCGAAGGCAAGGCGTTCCGGTCAACAGCGGACGATCCACAGCTCGACATCCTCCGCCTCCGCACGCTGGCATGCCTCCATCATCACGCCGACACCCGCGGCATCCATGAAGCTCAGGCCGCCCAAGTCCAGCACGACGCGCTCGGGCTCCTGCGCGAGGGCGAGGTAAACCGCCTCGCGCACCGCGTCGGCCGAGTGACGGTCGAAATGGCCCTCCAACAGGATCGCCGTTGTGCCGTCCGCCTTTCTGACGGTGACCTTGACGCGAGCATTAACAACCTTCATCGAATGACGGTCGCCTGCCCCCAATAGTCGCCCCTCTCTAAAACCAGTTGCCCCGTGTAGAGAGAAGCTGTTCGCCCGTCCGACGACGCCCGGCCACCTCTACTACGTCCATCGACCGCTCCCCGAGCCCACCGAGGAGCGATCATCATACCGGAATTATTACCGCTTGGTGACCCTGCCCTCAAGCCCCGCAGATCACGTTCCGAGCGGACCGACTAGTCGCGCGCCTCCAACAAGAAGGCGGCCAGCGCGTCGTGGGTCTGTGTCGGTCGCTCGACCTGCGGCACGTGTCCACAGTCGAGCTCGAGCTGGCGGGCTCGCGGCAGCGCCTCGGCGACGTGGCGGGCGAAGGCGATCGGCACTAGCCGGTCGCGGCGCCCCCAGACGAATAGCGCGTCAGGCTGGAGGCTCCGCAGTCGCGTCCAGAATCCCTCCTCGCCGTGAGGTTCGTCGAGGTAGATCTGGCGCGCGGCCGCGTAGAAAGCGGCGCGGCCGGCTGGGGTGAGATAGGCACGCAGGAACTCGTCCACCCCGGCGGCGGTCCAGCCCTGGTCCGCCCCTGGGATGAGGCGATGGACGATCCCCTCGACGATCGGGCGCGGGGCCAATTGCACGAGCCCGAGCTCTGGCCGGGTCAGGCGGAGCAGCGGCAGCCACGGGCGTTCGCGTCGCCAGGCCAGCGAGGGCGCGAGCAGCCCGACCCGGTCGACGCGGTCGGCATTACGCAAGGCGATTTCCAGCGCGATGCGGCCACCGAGGCTGTTGCCAATCAGGTGCGCGCGCTCGAGTTCGAGTGCGTCGAGCAGGTCGATGCCCGCATTCGCGAAAAAGCGCGCGTCGTAGGGGGCGCCGATCGGCTTGTCCGAGTCGCCGAACCCCGGCAGGTCCACCGCGATCACCCGAAAACGGTCGCCCAGCGCCGCCGCGGTGGGCAGGAACGAACCCTTGGTGCCGCCGAGACCGTGCAGCGCCAGGATCGGCGGCCCGGTGCCCGCTTCCATGATCGACATGCGCCCCCCGCGCGTGGTGATCGTGCGGAAACGCAAGCGCCCCGGATCGGTCGCGCCGCTCGTCGCGGCCAGAAACCCCACCCCGACATGGAGGTTCCGGCGCACCGAGAGCCGCCCCAGCCGGAAGGCGCCCATCCCCCCGCGCAGATCACGGGCAATCTGCCGCCAAGTCTCCGCGTCGGCGATGAGCAGCGCGTCGGGGCGGCCGTTCGTCTCTGTGACCGTCGCCGCGCCATCGGCCACGATCACGTCCCACCCGTCCTCCTCGCTCACGCCGAGCCGAATTCGCGTCCGGGTCTTCCGCGCATCAAAAACCGACGCGTCAAAGCGGCTGACCAGCGTCTGCACGAAATCCGGGGCCGCAGAAATCACGCGTCGAGCTTAGTCCGTCGGGGTGTCGCGACCGCCTGACCGGGCGGCGCGGCGGCCTGTCGCTCGAGCTCGAGCACGAGTCGTCGGATCTTGGGGTCGCGCTCGAGCATGAGGTCGGTCAGCGGGTTCACTATCCCCCTCAACACCGAGACGGCGATCCAGCGGCCAGGCACGGTGACGCGTGCCGAGCGGTGCTCGATACCCCTGACCGTCGCCGCCGCGACGCGCTCAGGGGTGATCGCCGTGCGCAGCAGCCGTGGGTAAGCGTGCCTGAGGAGTTCGGTGGCAGTGGCGTTTCCGCCGAAAGCTACCTCGACCAGGGGCGTCTTCGTCCAACCGGGGTAGAGCACGCCTGCCGTGGCGCCGTGGGGAGCGAGTTCCGCTCGCAGGGCGCGCCCAAGCTGCTCCACGGCTGCCTTCGACATCGCGTACGCAGCATCGACCACGCCGTTGCAATACGCGTAGATAGAGGACGTGAGCACGACGTGCCCGCGTCGCGCGATGATCTGCGGCAGCGCCGCCCGTACCGTGCGCCAAACGCCCAGCAGGTCGACCTCGATCACCCTCTCAAACTGCCGCTCGTCGACGGCCGCGACGGTGGTTGGAGGGTCTACGACCGTGCCGGCGTTGGCGATCACGACATCCAACCCCCCGAACCGCTCGGCGGCGGCTGCGACGATCGCGTCGAGCGACTCGCGGTCGGTGACGTCGGCCCTGATGGCAAGTGTACGGTCGCCGCCGAGCTCGCCGGCGACCGCGTCGAGCACGTGCTGGCGTCGGCCCGTGAGCACGACGCTGGCGCCTCGGGCGTGGAGCGCCCTCGCCGTTGCCACGCCGATGCCGCTCGTTGCGCCGGTAATGAGCACAACCTTGTTCGCGACGGGATACCTCATGAGTGTCAAGTTTGGGGCGATCCGGAAGCGCCGGCATCAGGCACCTCACCGACGAGGAGACGTGGGTAACTACGGAGACGCAGGCGCCGCGGCGCCAGCACAGCTCAGCTCGCCGCGGGTGCGAAGGCCGGGTCGTGCTCGTGTTCGCGGAAGAAGCGAACGACGTTCCCGGCGTATTCATCGAACCGCGGGCATTTCAGACCGTGGCGTTCGAGCAGCTCCGAGGCCATGCGCGTGTCGAAGCGGACCGGATGGTTGAGATAGCGGATCGATTCCCGTGGGGCGCCCGAAAAGTAGCTGCGCACGCGCTTGCTGCGCAACGACTGCTCCAGCACCGGCCCCGGCACCCGCAGCGAGGGCTCGCGCCCCGCGTACTCGCGGCTCAGCACCCGGGCGAGTTCCGCGGCGCTGATCGGGTCGGGGTCGACCAGATGCAGGGTCTCGCCTTGCGCGGCCTCATCCGCGCTGGCCGCGAGGATCGACGCGACGATGAAGTCCACCGGAACGACGTTGAAGGGCGACTGCTCGTTGCCGAGTTGGGGAATCGGACCCGGGCGCTCGGCGGCCCGGGCGATCGTGCGGAGCAGGTAGTACGGACCATCGAACTTCTCGGTCTCGCCGGTGCGGGAGTCACCGACCACGATCGCGGGCCGGTAGATCGTCGTCGGGATGTCACGCATGCGCACCTGGACCCACAATTCGGCCTGGAACTTGGTCGACTCATAGTGGTTCTTGAAACCCTGCCCGAGCACGAGCTCATGCTCGTAGACGACGCCCCTACGGTCCCCGGCGACGTATGCCGTGCTGATGTAGTTGAGCCGCTCGAGCCGCCGGCAGTCCGCGCACAGGTCAAGGACGTTGCCGGTCCCCTCCACGTTGACACGCTGGGCGATCTCCAGCGGCACCGCCAGGTTGTAGATCGCCGCTAGGTGGAAGACCTGCACGACTTCTCGCCTCAGGCGGTCTCGTAGGTCTTCGCTCAGCCCCAGATCGCGCTCGCCGATGTCGCCCGTCACGACCTCGATGCGCGCAGCGTCGATTGTCTGCGCGCACTCGCGGGCACGCTGCGCCTGCGCCTGCTCGACCAGCGCGACCACTGTCGCTTGCTCATCGGCTTCCAGCAGCGCGCGCACCAGGCGCCGGCCGATGAAGCCCGGAAAGCCGGTGACGAACAGGACGCGATCCACGCTGCGGACTCTACGGCCCCTAGCCGAGCGTTGTCGACTGGACGACTCGGGGCGGCTGGGCCTCAGCAGCCCGGAGCCGCTGCGGAGCCCGCGATCGATGGCGCTCCGTCGCCGCGGCCCTGGTATGCCCCGATGTTCGGCGGCCGGTCTCGCGGGATCCGGTTGCCGAAGTAATCGCGGCCACCATCGTCGGCGATCCGGGTCCCCGCGCCGAGCGCAGCCGAGAGGCGCCGGAGCCGATAACCGTCGGCATGGTTGACCGACGTGGCCGTTCCGGGCGCAACGAGTCCGGGATCGGCGACCACGGCGCCGGGGTCGGGAGGTCGTGCGGAACAGGTGACACCAAGGTAGAGGTTGCTCTGCCAGGTGCCGGTCTTGTCGAAGATGAGCGCTCCTGGACCTGGTCCGATGAGCAGGTTGTTGGCAAGGTGCATCGTCGAGCCGGCCGTGTTCTCGACCAATAGGGTGACCCGCGCGTCCGTGGTGTAGACCGTGTTGTTATAGATGCTGATGTCGTTCTCCCGTGCGCACAGGAACGGCGAGTCGATCACGCCACGGCCATTGGAGTAGTCGTTCTGGCTGATGTTGTAACGGACCACGCTGCCGCCGTTGGGCGCGCCCGCCTGGCCTTGGCCGACGTCGTTGCACAGCATCAGGAATCCGCCGCTGTTGTCGTGGCTCAGGTTGTACTGGAACACGATGTGGTGGTTGCCGCCGTCGATGTCGTACGCCATCCCGTCCAGCGGCGAATGCTCGCCGTGTGCGACGTCGTTGAACTGAAATACGTCGTCGGTCGAGGCATACGCCCACACGCCGGCATTGAAGCTCGTGCCCACCGTGTTGAAGTCATCGACGGTGTTGCGTTCGATCAGCGCGCCGACCGAGCTGACCGCGACGATCCCGTCTCCGCCGATGTGCTGCAGATGGTTGAGGCGGACGATAAGTCGGGTGGTGGGCGAGCCGCCCTTGATGTAGATGCCCTCTCGTGCGACGTGCGAGAACCTGTCGTTCTTGATCAGGACGTCGTCGAGGCGGTCCCTGCCAGACGCGCTGAAGATGATGCCGCCAGAGTCCTTGCTGTAGTTCTCGACATCGTTGCTGCCGGAGGGCAGCTGCGCCGAGGTGTCCACGTCATGCACGCCGACGTTCTCGATCACGTAGTGGTGACCGACGGCCAGCTTGTCGAGCACGACCCAGATCGCGGTCCGCTTCTCGCCAGGCTGGGGTGGCACGCCGCGATTCGAGATGTCGAGGTCGCGTAGTTCCCATCCCCCGATGTCGTGCAGATAGACCGCCGCACGCGCACCGCCACCCACGATCTGTGGTGCCGCTCCCCAGCCGTACGCATCGACGCGGATCGGCTCGCCTGGAGCACCCGAACCCTGCGGTTGCAGCACGCCAGCACAGCGCGTCCCGCGCCGGAACAGGACCAGGTCGCCGGGATGCATGATCACGGAGCTCACCTTGGCCAGCGAGCGCCATGCCGCGCGCGGGGAGCGCCCCGACGCCGCATCATCGCCGCGCGCGCAGTTCACGAAGTAACGCTGTCCGTGAGTCCACACAGGACCCTGGCGATCGCCCGCTGACGCGGGCGCTGTGGTGCCCAGCAGGACCACACAGCACGCGGCCAGCAGCATTGTCGGCCACGGCCACCGCGTCGCGCCATGCGCTGCCCTCGAACCCGCGCCGCTCCCGTCCATGACCCTCTCCTCTCGCCGCTGCCCGCGTGTGTTCGCTCACGATACGCGGGATCAGCCACCGCCGGGAAGCTCAGAACGGGTCCTGGTCAGTCCGGACAGGCCCTGTGAGTTACCCAGCTGCTAGCGCCGCAGGCCCGCAGCCGCGCCGATCTCGGGCGCAGCAGCGGTGGCGCCTACGCCGTGCCCGACCGCAGGAGCGCCAGGAGGCTTTCGTTCATACCAAGGGCCTGCAGAGGATTCAACCGCAGGGCGGTTGCGCCGTCGTCATCGGTGATCTCGAATTCGGTGACTCCGCGCGCCCAGAGCAGGCGCATGAGATCGTCGCGCTCGTCCTCGTTGAGCGGCGGATCAAACTTCAGGCAGACCGGTGCAGGCATTCCGAGCGACGAGATTAAACACGCCGGCGGACGGCTCGTGGCAGGATCGAACCCGGCCGCGTCTTCGACCGCACAGTGGCGCTCGACGGAGCGCCCGACGGCTACCGGGCGATGAACGACCGGGGCACGATCAAGCTCATGGTCGACGTCCGAGGCAGCCCACAACAAGGAGGATGGACATGCAGATCACAAGAAACTCGACCGAGACCGCGACCGGTCCGAGCGACTGGTTCACCGGCACCGTCCACATCGACACCGTAGCCACGGCATCCGAGCCATCCCGCCTGCAGGCCGCGAGCGTCCACTTCACCCCGGGCGCCCGAACCGCCTGGCACACCCACCCCTATGGCCAGACCATCTACGTCACCGAAGGCGTCGGGCGCTGCCAGCGCGATGGTGGCCCGATCGAGATCATCGGCCCCGGCGATCGCGTCTACTTCGAGCCCGCAGAGAACCACTGGCACGGCGCCGCCCCCAACCGCTTCATGACCCACATCGCCATGCAAGAGGTCGACGACCAGGGCAGCCCCGTGACCTGGGGTCAGCACGTCAGCGACGAGCAATACAACGCCTCACCACGACTCACGGAGTGACCGTGACCGGCTCCGGACCGCAGCCCTCGAGCGGGTGCGATCCTAGACCTGGAAGGCGTTGTGCAGGAGTCGGTTGCCGATTCCGGTGAGTGAGATTGCCCCGCCGGTGATGACGTTGCGACGGATCACGTTGAAGCTGCCGCTGCCCGTGATGCCCCCCGCACCGGCGACCGGGCTCGAACAGCTGGGCCGGTTCTTGTCGATGAAGCTGACGATGTGATTGCGCACGATGCGGTTCCCGTCCGAGCCCTGGAGACTGATCGCACCAAACGTGTCGCTCTCGAGCCGGTTGTTGAATGACCGATCGATTTCGACTCGGCAGCCGTCGAAGGTCGGGGTGGTGTCGTTTCGCAGAACATCGTCGTGTTCGTGAATCAGTTGCAACGACGCCACGGGACTGAAGCTGATGCTCGTCTCCGTGTTGAGAACCCGGTTCCGGGAGCCACCTGTCAAGACGATCCCCCCAATGTCGCCCTGCAGCGAGATGTTGCGGATCGTGAAGAAGCGGGCGCTGTTCAGCAGCAGCGGCGTGCCTTGCGTGAACAAAGCTCCGTTCTCGATCGTCACCGAATGGTGGCCGAGGCTCGCGATGACCGGGCCGAAGGTCTCAGACAACGAGTGACCGTTGAGGTTGATCGTGATGCGGTCGGCGCCGATCACCAGGACGCCGCTGAACCCATCCCCGCACGTCGAATCCTCGGTGAGAGTGAGGTCATGCGTAAGCGGCCGGCCGCAGTCCAGCGAGGCGGCGTTCGCATTCGCCGTACCCGCAAGACCAGCCGTAGCAACCACGGCTGCGATTGCCGCACAGCTGCTCTTGAACCTCATTCAGCGGTCGCCTCCCTTTGTCTGCGAGGTGCGGGCGCTTCGGCAGCCGGAATGCCGGCCGAGGCGCCCGCGTCGTGCGTGTCTTTTCGGGAGCCTTCCGGCATTCCCTCTGAGCGTCCCAACCCTCGCACTCACCACGTCAGGAGGCGCGCACCGCAGCAGCGAGCCGCTCGGCTGCTCCTGCCGCAGTGCTCAGGTACAGGCAGGGCTCGATGGCCTCGAGCTCTGAGACGACGGGCTCGCCGTCGTTGTCATCCACGAGATCAATCCGCGCGTAGACCGGGAGGCCGAAACGCGCGGCTACCTCAGCGTGGGCGGCGTTGGCGAGCGATATCTGGGCCGCGTCGGCCGTGCCGGCAACGACGAGGTCCTCCTCGAGCATCGCGGCCGCAACACGAAGCTCGCCCTCGGCGACGGGGGCGATTCCTTCGCTGCGCAACACCGGGCGCTTGGTCAGGACATGGGAGATCTCGCCGCCTATGAAGACGACGGAGGTCTCACCCCGCTGTTCGACCGCGGAGAGGTAGGGCTGCACCAACGCGATCCGCCCGCTGGCGTGAATCTGCTCGATGAGCCCGTTTGCGCCGGCTGCCGACGTGAAGCGCCCGGTGTGACGCGCTCCGGCCGAAATATTCGGCTTGACGACAATCTCGGCACCGAGGCTGGGTAATGGGTCGCCCGGGGCGATGAACCTGGTCGGCACCGAAGGCACGAAGATGTCGGCCAGGTATCGCTTGTCCACGTTGAACGCCACAAGCGCAGGCGAGTTCCGAAGCCGTGCCGAGCCGACTGAGCGGCACCACGAGAGGAACTCGTCGACTCGCCAGCTGTAATCCCAAACCGAGCGCATCACGACGCGGTCATAGGCGCACCAGTCAACGGTCCCGTCGTCCCAGATCCGGAAGTCAGCGCCGAGGAGCCTCGCGGCTTCCTGGTCGTCAACCCAACCTTCCGGCATCGCGGAGCACGTCGCAAAGGCGACCCTCATGCGCACAAGCTGCCATACGCCCGCGCCGGCAATCACGCGCGGACGCGGCACCCGAGTAGCCGACCGGCCGATGCGAGCAAGGTTCGGCGGCTCGCTGGGCCGGACTCGCGCTGAGCCGCATGGGGGCGGTGCTCGACGACGCAGAAGCTGGTGCCGTCGGGCATGGAAGCTCGAGTAGGACACCGCGCTTGCGCCACAGCGTGAGCGTGGTAATTTGTTCTTGGCCCTTCCGGGCTTGTATGCGTGACGCTCGCTGACATCCGCCCCGACTGACCGACCGGTGCTCTTTGACCGGTTGTCGCGGATGCCGTTGTAGGTGGTTCCTGAGTCCCCCGGAAGGAGTCCCGCATGCCGTCGACGCTGCTCGACGCTCAGCAGATAACCCGTCAGTACGCCACCCGCACCGTGCTTGACACCGTCGACCTGCGCGTGGATGCTGGCAGTCGCATTGGCCTTGTTGGTCCGAACGGCGCCGGCAAGTCAACGCTGCTGCGCATCCTCGCCGACCGCGAACCCCCGGACGACGGCATCGTCCGGCGCTTCGGCACGGTTGGCTACCTCCCGCAGTTCGCAGACGCCAAGGACCGGCGACTGACCGTACGCCAGACCGTCCTCGATCGCGTCGGGTTGGCGTCCGCGAGTCGCGCCCTCGACCACTGGGCGGCCGCCTTGGCCGCGGGCGACCTCGAAGCGGTCGAACCACATGCTGCCGCCCTGGAACACTGGCTGACCCTCGGCGGTGCGGACGTCGATGCGCGGCTCGGCGCCGCGCTGACCGACCTCGGCCTCGAGGCGGGGTTCCAGGACCGAGCGCTCGGCACATTGTCAGGAGGCCAGGCGGCACGAGCTGGACTGGCGGCGCTCCAGGTCGCCCGCTTCGACGTCGTGCTGCTCGACGAGCCGACGAACCATCTCGACGCCGACGGTCTGCGCCGGCTCGCGCTGCTGCTCGGGGCGCGCGCCGGCGGAGTGGTCCTCGTCTCCCACGACCGCACGCTGCTTGCAGACACGGTACGCGAGATCGTCGAGCTTGACCGGCACTCGGGAAAGGCCCGGCACTATCGCGGCGGCTGGCACGCGTTCGAACGGGAACGGCAGGTGGCGTGCGACCGGGCGCGCGCGGAACACGAGCAGGCGGTTGAACGCCGGGACCAGCTCCTCGCTGCCGAGCGCGAGACGCGCCGCCGCGCCGCGGCGAGCCTCAACCGCGCCCGCGCCCGCGTGCACGACAACGATAAGAACTCCCGCGAGTGGGTGACGATGCGCGCCGAGGAAATGGCCAGCCGCGCTCGAAAGGTGGGCGGCCGAGCGCGCCGCATCGAGGTCCCCGCCGCTCCATGGAAGCAGCCGGCCCTACAGCTCGATCTCACACCGGCTGAACGTCGCGGGTCGTGGGCCATAGCGCTGGAAGGGGTCGTTCTACGTCGCCACGACTGGTCGCTCGGGCCGCTGGACTTCGCGGTCGCGCACGGCGAGCGAGTGCTCATCAGTGGCCCGAACGGGAGCGGTAAATCGACGCTGCTCGGGGCGCTCGCCGGCCAGCTGCCTCCAACTCAGGGTCGCCGTCGCATCGCCCCGGCTGCCGTCGTAGCCCAACTGGGACAGGCGCGCGAAGCAATGACCGGCCCGTCGAGCCTCGCCGGTCAGGTTCGGGAGCTCACCGGGCTCGACGAGGCGTCCGCCCGGACGGCACTGGCGTCCTTCGGCCTCCGGTCCGACGTCGCCGCACGCAGCGTCGCGACACTCTCGCCTGGTGAGCGCACCCGCGCGGAGCTCACCGTCCTCGCGCAACGACGCGCGACCTGTCTCCTGCTTGACGAGCCGACCAATCACCTCGACATCGAGTCCCTGGAGGTATTGGAGGCTGCGTTGGAAGACTGGCCCGGCGCGCTCGTCGTGGCGACGCACGACCGCCGCCTCCATGGCGGCCTGCGACTCGACCGCGAGTATCGACTGTGAGAGCCCGACGCGCGGTGCAGCGCGCTCCTCGTCGCAAAGCTCACGCCGATCGTCGACACTCCCGCCGAGGTTGGGATGAGCCATTACAGGGCGAAGCGGAGGGAATCAGACATGCAGATCGGGAACGCCGGGACTTCGGTCAGCCACATCAGCCAGGCGTACAACGATCGCGTGGAGGTGCGGGGACGAGATTTGTGCGGCGATCTGATGGGCCGGATGAGCTTCACTGAGTACTTCCACCTGCTGCTCACCGGCCAGCGCCCGACCGAGGACCAGCGATTCTTCTTGGACCTGCTGCTGGTGGCGATCGCCGAACACGGAATGATGCCGACGAACGTGGCCGCGCGAATGACCCTCGCTGCCGATCCAGGATCGCTTCAGGGCGCCGTGGCGGCGGGCATCCTCGGCTGCGGACCGGTGCTGCTCGGAACCTCGGAGCAATGCGCAGGACTCCTCGAGCAAGCCCAACGGGACGTGGCTTTCGGTCGGCCGCCTGAGTCGGTCGCGCAGTCGATCGCGCGGTCGATCCGTGCCGCGGACGAAAGGGCACCGGGATTCGGCCATCCGGTGCATCGCCCGCTCGATCCCCGTGCCGAGCGGATTCTTGAGCTCGCTGACGCTCGCGGGGTCAGCGGACCACACGTGTTGCTCGCGCGGTGCCTTCGCGATGCGGTGGCCGAGGCCTGGGGCAGGCAGCTTACGATGAACGTCTCGATGCCGATTGCGGCCGTGATGCTCGATCTCGGGTTCCCGGCGTCGGCCGTCAAATCCGTCCCGATCCTTGCGCGGACAGCCGGTCTGCTCGCTCATCTAGCCGAGGAGCAGGAGCATCCGCTCGGCTTCCTGATGGCGGCCGGGGCCGAGGCGGCGACGGTATACGAGCGCGAACCGGATCGTTTCGCACGGTGATCCTCGCGCCCGAGATCGAGACCCGTCCGTGGGCGGAGCAGCTCGCGCTCGACGACGCTGACTATCGCGCCCAGCTGGCCTACCTGTTCGACCGCTCGGCCTTCTATCGCCGTAAGCTGGCGTCGGCAGGATTCTCATCGGCCGACGGCGCCGGCGGCCTCGCGGAGATCGCGCAGCTGCCGCTGACCGACAAGCAGGAGCTCAGGGATACCTGCACGCCGGACAGTCCGATCGGCGCCCACCTCTGCGTGGAGCCGTCCGAGATCGCGCGGATCTATTCCACGAGCGGCACGACCGGCGTCCCGAGTTACGTCCCGCTGACTGCCGGCGATCTCGACAACTGGGTCACCGGCTCCGCGCGCAGCTACGCCGGCTCCGGAATCGCCCAGGGCGACCGCATTGTCTCCACATACAACGCCGGACCGTTCGTGGCGGGTGCCGCGCTCGCCGCCTTCGATCGCCTGGGCGCGTGTCACATTCCGCTCGGCACCGGCAACAGTGAGCGGCTGCTGTTCGCCATCGAGCACCTAGGCCCGCAGGCGGCGGTGCTCACTCCGTCGTACGCCGCCCACCTCATCGAATGGGCGGCCGAGCGGAACGTCGACCTGCGTGGCTCAAGTGTGCGGCGGGTTCTTGTCGCCGGCGAGCCCGGCGGCGGCGAGCCGGCATTCCGCGCGAGGCTCGAAGCCGGATGGGGCGCGAAGGTCACCGAAGTGATGGGGATCGGCGACATCGGAGTCTCGCTCTGGGGCGAGTGCGAACACCAGAGCGGAATGCACCTCGGCGCCCGGGGCTTCGTCCACGTCGAGCTGATCGACCCCGAGACGGGCGCCCCGCTCGAGCTCGACCATGGGGCGCGGGGCGAGCTCGTGCTGACCCACCTACGACATCGTGCCGCGCCGCTGCTGAGGTTCCGGACGCGCGACCACGTCGAGGTCCAGACGGAGTCGTGCGGATGCGGCCGCACAGGTCCTCGTGTGCGCTGCATCGGGCGCACGGACGACATGCTGATCGTGCGCGGCGTGAATGTCTTCCCGTCCGCCCTCCGCGAGGTCGTCAGCAGCTTTGCGCCAGAGGTCAGCGGCCAGATCCTCGTCAAGCCTGCGAGTGGGGGCGTCAAGCAGGAGCCCCCGCTGCCGGTCAGCGTCGAGCTGGCGCGCGGGGGCAGCGGCCACCCGGCGCTGGCGAAATCGATCCGCGCGCGATTGCGAAACGTGCTCCTCGTCCAAACGCACATCGAACTCGTGCCGTGGGGAACCTTGCAGCGGAGCAACTACAAGTCCAAACTTATCGAGCGCTAGTCGAGGAGAGGCCAATGCGAAAGCTTCAAAGCCAGGGCGTACACCACATCACGCTCGTCGGCGCGGACCGGCGGACGTCGATCGACTTCTGGGAGGGCGTCCTAGGGATGCCGTTCGTGTTCGAGCAGCCAAATCTGGACCGGGCTTCAGAGAGCCACCTGTACTTCGACCCGGGCGACGGTCGGCTGATCACCGTCTTCACCAACGATGACCGCGCGCCCGAGCCGCAGCGCACGCCCACCGACGTCGGTTGTGTGCACCACCTCGCGTTCGCCGTCTCACAAGCAACCTTCCAACAGACCGTGGAGCGGCTCGACGAACGCGGGATCCGGCACAGCGGCGTAAAGGACCGCGGCTTCATGGACTCGATCTACTTCGAGGACCCGCACGGGCTCCTGATCGAGCTCGCGTCTTACCGTTTTGAGCCCCCACACGGCTTCACCCATGCCGATGTGCTGCTCGAAGCCCACCGGATCCGAGTGCAGCGCGGCGATTACAACATCGCCCAGATCCACCTCGCCGATGCCATCGAGGCGCTCGTCAGCCGATCACGCGAGTCGCTCTCAGAGGACCGCTCGGCAAAGCACCCCTACCAGCAGGACCACAGTCTGCAACCCAGCGAGTAGGAGGATCCATGACTGCCAACACGCTGAGCATCCTGACGCCGAGCGTCAACAACCTCTCCGTCCGCATCTTCGTTCGCGCGGCGGGCCTGGAGTTCGAAGAGATCGACGTCTGGGGCAAGAAGGGTACGCCGGAGTTCCTCAGCAAGGACCCGGCCGACCTGACGCCGCTGCTCGAGGAGGACGGTCTCCCCAAGGGCTCTCTCTGGGAGAGCTGCGCGATCATGCAGTACCTGTCCAACAAGCACGGCCTCGGTGAGCTGTATCCGACCGACCCGGCCCAGCGCGCGATGGTCGACAGCGCGATGTTCTACCTGATCGGGACCCTCTATCCGCTCGTCGCACGGGCCACATATCCGGCGCTCGGCTTCCCGCAATACGCCGGTGAAGTCGGTTCCTCTGACGCCGATCCGGAGCTGAAGGCCAAGGCGCAGAGCGACGCCACCGCGGCCCTGGCCCAGCCGCTTGAGGCCTATCGGGCCTTCTTCCTGGATGGCCGGGAGTTCATCGGCGGCGCCGCGCCATCAATCGCCGACATTCGCCTGGCTGCGACGCTCGAGTTTCTGCGCGTGATCGATTACGAGCTTCCGCCATGGGCCAAGGACTACATGACCGGGATCGAGGCGGCGCTCGGCGAGGCCTACTCTGTGCCGGCCGCAGACGTGCGCGGTTACGTGGCCTCGATGAAGTCCGGGGTGGCGTGAGCGCGACCCCGCGGTCGTGGTGACCTTGACAGGGGTACGCGCGTCGAGGAGGTTTGGCACTCCGGCCAACCACCTTGGAGGAAGCAATGTCAGCCGAGAACGTCGAGATCGTACGCACGGCTTATGAGGCATTTGGGCGCGGGGACCTCGAGACGGTCGCGGGACACTTTGCGCAGGACGTGGAGTGGGAGACGCCCGACAGCGTGCCGCTTGGTGGGCTGGTCCGCGGACGTGACGCGGTGATCGCGAACTTTGCGGAGCTCCCGAACTTGTGGAGCAGTTTCAGCGTCGAGCCGCAGGAGTACATCGACGCGGGCGACCATGTCGTCGTGACCGGCGTGCAGCGCGCGACCGGTCCTGGCGGGTCATTCGAGTCACGCTATCTGCATCTGTTCAGGCTTAGTGGCGGGAAGGTCGTACGCGGCGAGTTCATCGGCGACACGGCAAAGGCACGGGACGCGCTCGGCGGCTGAGGGGAGGTGAGCAGTCTGCTCCTGCAGGCTGCTCCCGTTCGCCCTAATTGCCTTCGGGTTCGTCAGCTTGTCGGGGAACCTGCGGGCATCGGGCGTTACCCGAAGGTGAATACGTACGCCTCGGCAACGGGCTCGAGGAACGTTATCTCCAGCGTGCGCTCGCGGACCGCGTCGTCCTCGCGCACGAGTTGGTACAGGCGGCCGTCCCGGAGCAGCCCGTTTCCGTCCTCGTCGACATCGAGCCCGTGCGAGGGGCCGGGAGTCTGGCCGTCGAGGAGCACGCGGAAGGGAATCGGGTCTCGCGCTCCTCGCGACAGCACGAGATGCGCGTCCCGCGCGTGGAAGCGGTGGGCGATGCTCCCGCCGGCCTGCTCGAGCACGACATTCTCACGCCCGACAGTCCAGTCGCCGACTAGGGCCCAGTGGTTGACGCGCAGGCCGTCCGGGAGCTCGTAGGCGCGAGGTTCGTCGAACGCGGCGCCGCCCGGTGAGGCGAAGTGCTCGCCGCGCCCGTAGCCGAGATACGTCTCGGGCGTCCGCAGGTGATCCCAGTCGGCCTGCGCCTCCACGCCGAGTCCTTCGACCGAAGCGCGCTCGCGCTCGACGCTGAGCAGCCGCTGGATGACGCGCTCCGATTGCTCGTAGCGTCCTTCGCCGAAATGGTGGTCGCGGATGATGCCCTCCGCGTCGAGGAAATAGAGCGCCGGCCAGTAGTGGTTGTCGAAGTCGCGCCAGATCGCGTAGTCGTTGTCGACCGCGACCGGGTAGTCGATCGCTCGCTCCTTCGTCGCCTGCCGCACGCGGTCGACCTCGTGCTCGAACGAGAACTCCGGCGTGTGGACTCCGATCACGACCAACCCGTCGTCCCGGTAGGCCTGCGACCACGCACGGACATAGGGCACCGTGCGCAGCCAGTTGATACACGTCAGTGTCCAGAAGTCCACGAGGACCACGCGGCCGCGCAGCTCGGTGGGACCGAGCGGCTCGGAGTTGATCCACCGGGTCGCCCCGCCGAGTGAGGTCATGTGCAGACGTCCGAAGACGGCCATCTAGCGCGGCGACTACAACGCGGCGGCAGCATGCGGCCTGGCGTCGTGCGGCGCGCCCGCTCCGTCGCGGTACGCACCCGGAGGCGGCGCGACGGCTTCCGTGAGCGATCGAGCATCCGGTGGCAGTTTGGGGACGAGCGCCGGCGAAGGCAAGCGGTGCGACCAGATTCGTGGCGCTTACGGTCCGCAGACGACGTTCGTGCACTGCACCGGAGAAGCACTGATCCCTCCAACGCGGGATCCGAACCGTCCGTGCCGGCTCGCTACCGGTGGTCGACCGCGAACGCGCTCAGCGCATCGTGACCACCGCCAACGACTGGGTCGCCATGCGCCAGCAGAAGAATGTCGAAGTCGAGGTCCAGCAGGCGGCGGTAGGCGTCGCGCAGGCCCGCCTTGGTCTGGTCGGGATTGTCCATGAACTGATCGGGAACGAAGGTGAGCTCGCTATGCCCGGGCCAGCGCACGACACCGTCCGCACACGCCAGCACATGCTGAGCCGCAATGTGAAGCGCGGTCTCGTCGGGGCAGATCGCATCGACCTCGAACGCGACAGCCCCACCGGGTAGTTCATCCCCGAAGTCGAACGGCTCGACCGGGCCGCGTCCCTGGAGCTCGTGCAGCCCGTTGCGAATGCAGTGCACCGCGCACCCGAAGGCTTTGCGCAGCCGCCACGCGTGACGGTCGTGATGGCGGTTGGTGAGCAGCACATGCTCCGGTGCTCCGTGCTCTCCGAACCACTCCAGTCCCTCCGCCGGAACCATCGGGTCGATTAGCACCCGCTCGTCGCTCAGGTAGTAAGAGCTGACATCGATGTGGATGTGCTCGTGCTGCGCCGTCCAGTGCCACAGGCCAGGGGCGATCTCCCTCACCTTGCGGAGCTTAACCGCACGGCGCATGCCCGGCGTTTGCAGCCGGTGCGCGGTTGTCCGGACCTGGCGTGCGGCCCCCAGCGCCGTGCTCCGCCTGGCGGCGCCGGCGCCGGATCCGCGAAACGGCCCCTATACTCGCGTGCTCGATGCCAGGCCGCGTGCGAGCGCCGGTGATGAGCGCGTGGTCGCCTCGTGGCGCTGCTCGCCGCGTGGTGCGCTGTAGGCGCCGCGGCTGTGCCCGCGCCCGCGGCGGTCTCGCCGCTCACCCGCCGGCAGAGTTGCGCGTCGCTGGGCGGCGGCACGGCCGGGGACCGGGAGACGTGGGTCGACACTACCCGTGACCGCGGTAACGGGCTCGGGCCGAAGGCCCGGACGAACGCGCCCGGCGGCTTGCCGGCACTCGTCTTCTTGCGCACGGCGACGCAGACGTTCAACCGCCGCTATGACTTCGTCGTCAGCCGCGGGCGGATCTGGTTCAAGTCGAACGCCGAGGTCACGGGGATCCGCCAGCCGTGGAAGGCGCTGCCGCTGCCGGCCTGCTTCGACGGCCAGGTGGCCTCGATCTCCGTCGACGACGACGAGATGATCGCGCTCGACCGCCAACGCCACGTGTACACGATGGACTACGCGCTGCGCGGCCCCCGGTACTTCAACTGGACCAGGCGCTGGACGAACATCTGGCACGGCCCCGGCCGCCAGCTTCCGCGCGGCATCCTCGCCTGGTCGTGGTCGGTGATCTCGCCGCGCGAGGATCGCTTCTGGGTGGACACTGCCGGCAACCGCCAGCCGGTCGGCGCCGACAAGGTCTCCCACATCTGGATGCTCAACGGCGGCGGCCAGCGCCTTACCTATAACGATCCCTGGCTCGCCGCCGACATGAGCTACGAGATGTGCGGTCCCCACCGCGGGCGCTTGCGGGCCGTGAACCTCTCGGCCAGTGGGTCGACGGTGTTCATCATCGACCGCTTCGGGGACATGTACACGCGGCTGTACGACTTCGACATCGCCGGCAACGACCCCGCCTTCTTCCGCTACAGCTACGACGACCAGCGCCACGTGCGCGACCCGGCGATCCAGCTTCCCTCGCCGCCGTGGGTCCGGCAGGCGAAGATCCCGGGGCGCATCACGAGCGCGATCAGCATCGAGAAGGTCGACGTGGGAGCCGTGCACCGCATCCTGCGCGTGGAGGGACTCGACGCGCGCGGGCACACCGGCTTCTGGCAGAAGGACATCACGCAGCGCAGCAGCCGGGCGTGGCGCTTCCACCGCAGCGGCCAGCCGCTCCAAGGGCGCCTGCTCGACAACCGCCGCGGCGACGGCTCCGACAAGGCGCTCGGTCCGGCCGAGGACCGACGCTACGCCCGCGCCGCGCAGGGCGGCGACTGGACGGGCGAGATCCCCGACTTCAACCCGTACTGCACGCCCGCGCAGCTACGCGTCCGGTTCCCCGCGGGCGAGCGCCTCGACCTCATCCTGCACACCGTCGACAGCATCCGCCTAACCCCCCGCGCCCGCGGACTCGACAACAACCCACGCACGTTGCAAGGCACGATCGAGGTGCCGCCAACCACGCTCGCCAGGCTGCAGAGCCTCCCCACCAGCCCCCGCAGCTTCATCAAGACCTACCTCCACGACGCGCGCTTCACCGCCACGACCGTCCAGGCCACGCTGGGTGCGCTCGTCTTCCCCGACCTTGGCTGGACATTCACCCAAACCCCATAAGCGGCATGTCGTCCGCGTGTGGGCATTGCAGACGCTGTTCGACCGTTGCACGTGGGCCGTCGGGCGGTGGCGAGGTCAGGAGCGTTCTAGTTCGCGTCTGAGGACCTTGCCTTGGTCCAAGCGGGAGTTCTTACGGATGCCGCGAGAGAAACGCTGCCTAGCGTTCTGCGTGGGAGCGCAGGAGCTCGGTCCAGCGCTCGGTGGAGTACGTGGAGGGCTCGGTCGTCGCCACGAAGTCCTCGACGACGTCGATGAAGTGCCCGGGGTCGTCGAGCTGGGGTAGGTGGCCGGCGTTCTCGAAGATTTCCAGACGGCTGCCCGGCATCGCATCTTGGGCGGCATGGCCGTGGTCGACGGGCAGGACGGCGTCGCGCTCGCCCCAAACGATCAGCGTCGGCATGTGCTCGGCGAGGTAGAGGCGATCACGTGCGTCCACGAGCTGCCCGCGCGTCCCCACGACCCCCCGTAGGGTGCCGAGGAACGCCGCGCGCGTCTCTGGGTCGGCGAGCGCCACGAAGGTGCGCGCGTAGAACTCGGCGTCAGCAGCTGGACGAATGCGCAGCGCGCGTCCAGCGCTCGCCGCGAGACCGATCAGCGAGCGGGCCGCTGGGGCGGTTAGCGACAGGAACAGCTCGCTTCCGGGAAGGGTGGCCAGGCGAAGGATGAGGCCGACGTCGGGGCCCAGGCCGCCGCTTGACACCAGCACCAGCCGCTCACACCGCTCGGGGAACTGGTAGGAGAACTGCATCGCGACGCCGCCGCCCAGCGAGTGGCCGACCACCGTCGCGCGCTCGATCCCAAGTGCCCCGCCGAGGTCGCGCAGGGCGCTGGCGAGCGCGCCGAGCGAGTAATCGCCGGCGCCCTTGGCGGAGCCGCCGTGGCCAGGCAGGTCGACCGCAACGACTCGATGCTGGCGAGCCAGGCCATCGAGCACAGGCTCCCAGGTGCGCCAGTCGCCGCCGATCCCGTGAATCAGCAACACCGTCGGGCCCTCGCCACCGTCCACATAGGCGACCTCGCGGCCATGGAGGCGAAACGAACGGTGATCGAGCGTCGTGGGCATGTAAACGTATGTTACACGACCGGTTACAGTTTAGCGGTGACCGCGACCCGAAAGCCCCGCGCCGCCATCCGCCGCGCGCGGGAGCGCAAGATCATCGACGCGACCCGCGCCCTGTTCGACGAGCGCGGGACACAGGACGCCCGCATCGAGCACATCGCCCACCGCGTCGGCATCAACAAGGCCCTCATCTACCGGCACTTCGCCTCCAAGGAGGAGCTGTTCGCGCTGACGACAACGCACTACCTGGCCGAGATCATCGCACTGCTAGAGGCCGTCGACGTGGAGACGAGTGACGCCCTCGAGCGGCTCCGCCGCGGCTTCGAATCCTTCGCCGACTACGGTATTGAGCATCCGGCCTTTCTTGACTGCGCGCTCTCGCTCCTCCGCCAGCCCGCCGGAGACCTGCGAGCGCAGGTCTCCGACACGGTCTGGCTACGCCTGGGGCAGGCGACGGGCGCGTGCATCAGATGGCTCGCTCACGTCCTCCAGGACGTTGGCGTGGTCGAACCGGACCTGCGCGCCAACCAGCTCTACCTTCAAGCGATCGGAGTCCTCCATCTCGCTCGCTCAGGTGTCGGTTTGCGCGAGATCACGCCCGGCGTAGCCCAGACGTTCCCCGTCACCGCCGAGCAGGCGCGCGCCGCATGCGTGCAACTCGCCCTCGCAGCCGCCAGGACGGACTGATCCGGTCGACCGCCAGGCTGGGCCGACGTCTTCCGAACCGCGCTCGTCGAGGTCGGCCACGCTCGGCGACCTACTTGCCGTTGTCGGATCCGCCCAGCGACTTGCCGGCGTTGGCGACGACCTTGCGGAGGAAGTCGTATTGAGCGTGGACCAGTCGGTCTGCCATCTCCATCGCGCCGTCGATGACCTCCTGTCGCCTGGACGGTGTCTCGCCGCGTGGAGGCAGCGTTTGGTCGACGGTATCTACGAACTTGCGCACCGCCTCGATCGCCGCCCGCTGCGCTGACTCGAGCGACTTGAGCACCTCTTCGGAGAACTCGGCGGTTCGATCGGCTGCGCTCGCCTCCTCGTGCTCCTTCCTCTCTGCTTCGTGGCGCTTGCGGGTGACGGCCGCCTTGCGTCCCGCCGCGCTGCGCTGGGCCTCGGTCTCTGGCATCGGATGTACCTCCGTTCGCGGGACGTGCGCCCGCTGAGAACTGGATTACGGAAGCTGACCAGTCGGCGCCCTATCCACGGGCTCCGCTTCGCGGCCACCGCCTCGACCGCGACCATACGCCAGGCCGCTGGCGGTGCCATCCGTAGAGAATTCGGACGCGGCCGCGCGACTCCGTATCGGAGCTGCGGGAACGCGTTTTCGGCGCCGCGGATCTACGCGTCGGTTCGGACGATGAGGACGCTGCAGGGCGCGTGGTGGGAGACCTTGTCAGGCACGCTTCCAAGAAGGGACCGCGACGCGCGGCCCATGCCCTTGCTGCCCACGACCAGCAGGTCGGCGCCCAGTTCCTCGGAGACCGCGATCAGCGCGTCGGCGGCGTCATCGCGCCGCCGGTGCGTGACGGCCTCGAGCCCCTTGTCACGCGCGGCTCGGTTTGCTGCCGCAAGCGCCTCCTCGGCGTCGTGAGCTTTCTGAAGGGCGCCGTACGCGCTCACCACGTGGAGCGCGGCCCCCAGCGCCGAGGCGAGACGCACCGCAGCGGCGAAAGCAGCCCCCGCCGTCTCCGACCCATCGGCGCCGACCACGATCGTCTTGATCGGGAGGCCCGGACGCGGGGCTGGGGTCGGTGAGGACCCGATACCAACAGCAACACGGTGGACGACTGTCTGCGCCGGGACGAGGCTGCCCGCAGCCGCGGCTCGCAAGACCCCGGCGAGCCGCGCCCCCATTCCCCGTTCGGGGGGCAGCTCGATCACGAGCTCGACCTGGCCGGTTCCCGACCTGCGCCGAGTTTCTCCCACGCCCTCGAGCAGCCCGAGGGATGCCCGGTTCTCGCTTTGGACCAGCGCGCTGAACCGGCGCACACCCTCACGCCGCGCGCGATACGTCAAGCGCCCGAGCAGCGCACGACCCAACCCGCGGCCCTGCCAGTCATCGGCTACGGTCACCGCGACCTCGGCGAGTTCCGCGTCCTCCTTGGAACGAACGTAGCGGGCGACGCCGAGCCCCTCCCCGCTCATGGGGTCGATGGCGACAATCGCCTCGTGGTCCTTGTGGTCGACGTCGACGAGGTAGTCGAGCTCAGCCGACGACAACCTGTTCTTGGACGTCAGGAACCGCCGGTAACGAGACTCCTCACTGAGACGGTCGAAGCTCGCGGCGAGGACCTGCTTGTCCTCGGGCGCGATCGGACGCAAAGTCACTCGCGCACCGTCGCGCAGGGTGACCGTTTTGCGTCGAGGGGGGGTTGGCATCGGCTCAGCGACAAGGGTACGGGCGGCCCGAGCTCACCCGACGCATGAACCCGCCCGCAGCCCTCGAGACCCTCCCGCGAAAATCTGCCTGGACACCGCGGTGGCGCCTAGGGTCAGCGCACGTAAAGGCGCTCGAAGATGTCCGCGTAGCGCTCGTAGACGACGTTGCGCTTAACTTTCAGGGTCGGCGTCAGCTCGCCGGTTTCCTGCGCCAGGTCGTGATCGAGGATCGCGAAGCGCTTGACCTGCTCGACCTGTGCGTAGCGGGAGTTCGCGTCCTCCAGCGCGGCCTGCACCAGGTGCTGAACATCGGGGCTCTGCGCCAGGTCGCCGGGGTCTTCCGACTGCCCGTGCTCGCGCGCCCACGGGAGGATCGCCTCGGCGTCGAGAGACACAAGCGCGACGAGGAACGGCCGACGGTCGCCGTACATCACCGCCTGCGAGATGAAGGGCGACTGCTTGAGGTCGTTCTCGAGGTTCTCGGGCGTGATGTTCTTTCCCCCGGCGGTGATGATGATGTCCTTCTTGCGGCCGGTGATGCTCAGGAAGTCGTCCTCGTCGAGTGCCCCCAGGTCTCCGGTGTGCAGCCAACCGTCCTCATCCAGGACCTCGCGCGTGGCCGAGTCGTTCTGCCAATAGCCGGTGAAGACGTGGGGCCCGCGCATCAGGATCTCGCCGTCCTCGGCGATTCGGACCTCGACGCTCGGCGCGGCGCGCCCAACGGTCCCGAGCCGGAACGCGCTCGCGAGGTTGATCGTGCCGACAGCCATCGTCTCGGTCATCCCGTAGCCCTCCATCACAGGAACGCCGGCGGCGTAGAAGAACTCGAGGATCTCCGGCGCGATCGGCGCGCCGCCCGACAGCGCCTCGCGCAGCTTGCCGCCGAACAGCGCCCGAACCCGCGAGAACACACGCTCGTCGGCACGTTCGAACGGCACACGTAGGTCGTCAGGTACGGGCTCGTGACGGGACTCCAGCGCACGGACCTGTACTCCGATCTGCACGGCGCGACGGAGGTCATCCTGCTGCTCGGGCGGGACCTGCGTCATCGCCAGCGCGTAGAGCTTCTCGAAGATGCGCGGGACCGAGGGGAGGTAGTCGGGATGCACCTCCATCAACTCGGGGATGACCTGCTTCGTGTCACCGCCGTAGTAAGCGATTGTGGCGCCGACCTGGAAGGCGGCGAGCTGCGCGATCTGCGCGAACACGTGCGCGAGCGGGAGGTAGAGATAGGCGACCTCCCCGGGCAGGAGGGTCTCGATCTCCAGAACAATCGAGCACAGCGACATCGCGTTGCGGTGCGACAGCACACACCCCTTGGGAGGGCCCGTCGTCCCCGAGGTATAGATGATCAATGCGGGGTCGTCTGGAGCCACGGCGTTGCGGCGCCGCACGAACTCCTCGCGATCGCCGCCCGACGCCGCGATGTCGTCCAATGCGACGACGCCCTCGCCGGCATCGCCAGCGTCCACGACGAAGATCGTGCGCAGCGCCGGGAGCGCCTCGCGGACCGCCTCGATCTTGGCCAGCTGCGCCGCATCCTCGACGACAACTGCGACCGCACCTGAGTTCCCGGCAACCCACTGGCATTCCTCAGACGAGTTGGTTGGATAGATCGGGACCACCACCGCACCCAAGCACCACAGCGCGTAGCCCGCCACCAACCACTCCGGACGCGTATCCGCCAGGATGCACACACGCTCGCCGGGCTGAATGCCGGAACTGACAAAGCCGACAGCCAAGCGCTCGATCTCTGCCGAGACCTCGGCGTAAGACTGGTCCTGCCAGACACCGTCTCGCTTGACCAGCACCGCCCGTCGGCCGACATGCTGGTCTTTAGCGAACCCGGGCAGGCGCGCCAGCGTCTGCGGCACCGCATCGGTGTTTGTCATGGAAGACCTCCCCGGGACGGCGGTCGGGCTGTACTGCCCGACCTCGCAAGAGCATCGCACAACCGCCGTAGCCAAACCCACCAGCCGGAGGTCACCGACCGAGCGTACCCGCGTGCTTACGAGGGGCCCGTCGGCGACACCGCATGTTTGGTCCCGCCCCCGACAGCGAGAACTTCGTTGAAGCCCTCCTGCAGGCAATCCATCAGAACGTCGGGGTCGGGCACGGCGCCGGTGTCGATGTTGATGCCCAGGCAGCAAGTACCGCAGTAGGACATCAGCGTGACATTCAAGGCGGCACCGATCGTGGGACCGAAACCGTAGAAGCTGTCGACTTTCGCGCCGGTGAGGTAGAGCGCCACTGGGATTCCGGGCACGTTGCTCGCGAGGAAGTCGATGTGCTTGAGCATCCCGCCGATAACGGACCGCGGCAACAGGTTCAATGTGCCGGCGATCGCGTTCGTGAAGGGCAGCGACCGGTCGGTCTTCACGGATTCGCAGCGACGGTGAGTTTCCGCCATCCGCTCGCTCGGGTCGGCAATATCAACGGGAACCTTGAACCTCATCAACGTGATGCGGTTGCCGCCGATCGGGTCGTCGGCCTTACGGATGCTGATCGGCATCGTGACGCGGAGTTCGCCGACCTCCGTGTCGTGCCGTTCGTGATAGCGGCGCAGTCCCGCCGTGACTCCGGACAGGAAGGCATCGTTGTGCTTAGCGCCCGCCGCGTGCGCGGCCTGGAGTATCTCGGCCAGCGGGAACTCGAGGACGTCGTAGTGCCAGGCCACGTGGCGCTCGGTCATGACCGGCGACAGCGTGTCGGACACGGGCTCAACGAAGCGCGCGATCGACCGGCCGGTCGCGACGGTCTCGGTCACGGTTTCGCGGGGGTGCCGCAGCGCGTGCGTTACATCGCTGACCGCGGAGGCGAGGTGGCGCTTGGAGAAGTCGAAGAGTTGCGACCAGTCGTAGCCGAGTGCATCTCGGGCCAGATCGACCGTGCCAAGGTGCTCGCCCACCGGCGCCTCGGGCATCGCTCCGAGGTCGCCGGGGTCGGGTTCGACGTCGAACAACAGCCGCGCGATGTCCATGCCGCCCACGCCGTCGGTCAACGAGTGGTGAAGCTTCATCACGAGCGCCGTCTGGCCGCCCTCGAGCCCTTCGATGAACGTGAACTCCCATAACGGCCGATCACGATCGAGGCCCGCCATGCCGGTCTTGCGGGCAAACTCCAAGACCGTCGCCAGCGTCTTGGGAGGTGCCGCCTCGAACCGCCGCACGTGCCACGACAAGTCGAAGTCGGGATCGACGACCCAGCGCGGCGTGGCCAGCCGCAGTGGAGGCAACACGACCCGGTGCCGAAATCCAGGCGACAGCCGCGTGCTGCGCTCGAGCCGCTCGGTCAGCCGATCCCAGTCCGGGCTGCCATCCAGAAGCAGGACGCACACCACCGTCGACCGCAGCAGCGGGTCGGTCTCCATGTACCAGGAGAACGCGTCACTGTCGCGCATGTGCACCTCGACGTGCTCTGGCAATGCGACCACCTCCACCCTGTCCCTCGACTCGGTTCCGCGCAAGCGGCTGTCAAACGCCTGCCGATGAGTCGGCCACGCGCAGCCCGCAGGGCCGATCACCAACGAGATTGACTCTACCTCAGGTCGTCGGCCTCAACGACGCAATTGCGCGCCCGCCGTTGAGGACCGGACACTCGGTCGCATGGTCGGTCGCTACGCACTCTGGCCCCGTGGAGCTACTAAGTTTGCGTAGACATGGATAGGATGGCGGGGCTCTCGCAGACTGCGACGATCGCATCGGCGAGAAGACTTGACCCCGGGGGAAGGAGTAGAGGGTGCGACCATCTCTAGCCAAGGAGTTCGCTCCAGCGAACGCGCTTCGCGGACGAACCATCGCCGGAGCGTTGCGTTGGGTCGCGGGGGTCCTGTATGCGGTCAGGTCCTATCTCCTGGACCAGCCGTTCTTCACGAGCACCGTCTTACCTGCGATTCCCCGGCCCGTACGCTGGGCGCTGCGCAAGGCGTACCTCTTCCCCGCGGACCTCGTCGAGGCGAGTACGGGTCGGCAGGGTGCCATGGTGCCGCCGCCCTCGAAGATGTTCGTGGGCTCGGTCGATGACTTCGAATCTAGCGGCGAGCTGCTTGTCCGGCGGCTGATCGAGGTCGCCGGCCTGACGCCGGAGTCGTGTGTGCTGGACATCGGCTGTGGGATCGGTCGCCTTGCCGTCGCGCTTACTTCGAAGCTGGAGGGCGAGGGGCGCTATGAGGGCCTGGACATCGTGCCATCGGGCATCGAGTGGTGCACGGAGAACATCACGTCGCGTTATCCGAACTTTCGATTCATGCTCGCGGACGTGGCCAATGGGGAGTACAACCCCAGCGGTCGCACGTCTCCCACCGAGTACCGGCTGCCGTACCCGGACGCGACGTTCGACCTGGTTGTCCTCACGTCGGTCTTCACCCACATGCTCACGGCCGAGCACGAGCACTATCTTGATGAGATCGTGCGGGTGCTCAAGCCTGATGGCCGATGCTTCGCGACCTACCTGCTGCTCAACCAGGAATCGCGACGACTCATGGAGGCCGGCGCGAGCGACACGCGCTTCAAACATGTGATCGGGCCGTGCGCGGTCGTCGACGCGAAGGTCCCCGAGCTGTCGGTCGGGTACGACGAGAATTACGTGCGCGAGGCCTACGAGCAGCGGGGGCTCTCCACCGAGAATGCCCTCTATTACGGAACCTGGGCCGGGCGCGAGCCCTACGCCCGAGGGTCAGGCCTCAGCCAGGACCTCGTTCTCGGCATCAGGCAGTAAGCGTCCAAGCCGAGCGCTCGCAACTGGACAATCAGCGTTCCGAGATCGGCGTCGCTCAACTTGGTAGCGGTCAGCTGGTGCGTAGCGCGCAGGTGATCGCGGAGAGCCCGCGCCGCCAGAAACATTCGACTTCGTCGAAGCCTGCCTGGCGCAGGGCGCCGAGCTCGGCGTCGAGCGGGAAGTAGCGGTCCTCCTCGGCCCACGAGGCGAAGTGTCCGCGCGCCTCCGAGTCGCTGATTCCGTGATCTCCCATCCGCTCGGCCATGCGGTCGAACACCAGCCCGTTCAGCCGCGCACCCTCGGTCACCGCGGCGTCAAGATTCAGCAGCACCCCTCCGGACGACAGCGCATCGCGAATCGCCCGGTAGAGCCTCGTCTTGATCTGTAGATCGTGAACGTGGTGCAGTGCCAGCGACGCGACGACGGCGTCTGCGGCTGGGAGCGGATCCAGGAAGCTCCCCTCGTGAAACGAAGCGCGAGCCGCGAAAGGAGCGAGCCGTCGTCGAGCCTCGGCGAGCATGTCCGGATCGACATCGAGAACGGTGACCCGCACCCTGGGCAGCCCGCCCAGCACCGCCGCTGCTAGCGCGCCTGTGCCACCACCCAGATCCAGAACGTGGCCCTCCGCCGGTACGAGCGACGCGAGCACCTCGACGCCGGTCGCGATCATCTCGTCGTAGTGCGGGATGAACCGCCGAATCTCGACGTCATAGCCCTCAGCATCGACCTGCAGATGCCGCTTGACCGAATGCGTCTCACAAGACACAACTTGAGCCTACAGCGTTCGATATCCGCCACTTTGCGGGGGGAACATGATGGCGCCGCGTCGACCGCGGCGGGAAGATTTGCCGGCATTCGAACCGGGGACTCCTGTCTACGCCACCTCATCCTGAGCCACCAACATCAGACCGGCGTCGATCCCGTCTGTCAGGCCGGCAGGCAGAGTGCGGTGTTCGGCGGAAGGAGTGTCGGTGGCTGGGTTATGGCGCGGGGGTGTCCGACTGCCATCATGGTTCGTATTGCCGGAACGCGAGGAGAACGACGATGGCTGATCCAGCTGACCTCTTGAAGGCGTGGCAGAACGCAATCCGGGACGTGGGCGCGGCGGCCGCCTCGCTTGCGTCTGCCCCGGCTGGGGTGGCAACCGACCTCTTGCGACCTCTGCAGCACCAAGCCGACCTGCTCCAGCAGGTGCTCCAGCGCCAGCTTGATTTCGAGCGCGAGCTTCTCAACCGCGTCGTCGCGCCCTTGCACGCGACGATGGAGCTCATTGATCAGACCTCGGCGTCGTTACACGCGCAGGCAACCTCGTTTCGAGCAGCGTCGACGACCTACCGCCAGCTCGCTGCTTTGATGGACCAGCAGGCAGACCTCCTGCAACGTGCAGGTGCCACGATGCGCGACCCGCTCGCTGCTTTCAGGTCCACCAGCGAGCAGCCGCTCGGCGAGACCGAAGGTCCAACACGCAGCTGAACGGAGATCCCGACCGTCTTCCAACCATCCCTGGAGCCGCTCTCCGATTCCGTTCAGGTCCTGCTCGTGAGCGGTACGTCCCGCATAACCCCGCCGGCAACTCTTCTCCAGCCCGACGTCGTCAAGCACGGTCGCATTCTCTCTGACGCCCCGAGCGGCGCGCCTAGAAAGAGCGAGCCGCTCCTGACTGGCGGGAGGCGGCTCTCGCGGCGAGCGCCAACGCTCGGAGAGCGGCTCGACGAGAGTTTGACCGATATCGAGTAGGCAAGGCCTCCGCTCGGCAGGCTGGCTCAGTCATGGGCTGCCGCCACCGGTAAGCAAAACCCGCCTGGACGGCGAACGCCCCACTCCGTCCAAGAAGCAGGCCGCTCTCCACCGGCCGAAGGATCGACGCAGCCGTCGCGTAGGGCGAGCGGCCCGCCCATGCCCTGGTAGGAGCCGCTCGCAGTGTCGGTCAGGATGAACCTTCGGGGTGCCACGCGGCCCGCGGGTGGGGTGGCGCGCGCACGACGCGCGCAGAATCATAAGAGAATCCACATTTTTTGGGCGCACATCCGGTAGGGTGGCGCGCAGGAGTGCCCGTAGCTCAGTCTGGACAGAGCACTTGCGTACTTAGCGAGGGGCGGGGGTTCGAATCCTTCCGGGCACGTCGACCTGAGGGCCTCGGGGTCGTATCCAGAGCAAAGCGCGCAACCTTGGGTGCGGCGGATTCGTCCGCAATGTGCGCAAAACGCACAGCTAGCCCGTGCAAGCCGCACGAACTGCAGCGGCTAAGCGGAACGGCCCGCGTGGCTCAAGCCGGCAGCGGCGGGGGCGCATTCTCCTGACTGGGATCCCGCGGGCCGCTCTTCCGCTGGCCTCTACTCCGGCGCTCGCTGGATGGCAAGCCCTGCGTCAGGGACCGAAAACATCGCCTGCGTCATGACTTAGCTGCGTAGAGATTGGACCACAGCAGGGGGCGTTGCGTAGTCCTCCCCGGTATGGCTGCACTCAGTTCCGGAGTCCACTCGCCAGGTCCTACGGATGACTCGCGGGCTCGGGCAGTGAATCGTTGCTGGGGGAACGGATTCGCCCAAGAATGATGATTGGAAGTGATGCCATGAGCGGGGGGCAAGTCTCGTGTGTTGAGTGCGGGGCTGGGTTACATGGCGCGAAGTTCTCTGCCCCGGGATTCGGCATAGGCGTATCCCAGGTAGTGCGCGTCGTCCCTCCAGACGTACACCCGGCGCCCCGATGGCGGGAGCGAGCCGTTCGAGGCTGTGGCGGTGACGACCCAGCTAACCCCGCCCGAGGCGTGGTGATCGGCCCTGAACTTCACGCTGATGCCGACAAGCTTGATGCCACCCCTGCTGCTTCGGGCATGCGCTCACAGATCGGCGCCGGGGATCTTTACGATGACAACAGAAAGTAGGGGGAAATGCGAAAGCTCATTACCCTCATAACCATTGGCCTGGCACTCGTGCTCGCCGCCATAGCGGTGGCAGCGTCTGGTGAAGTCGTTCCGGTCACTACCGTGAGCGTCCACCAGATCCCGTCAGCGGTGTCGATCCGCCGGGCAAACGAACCGATTGCCACCGTCATCTTTGTTGGCAAGGTCACGGCGGCTAACGGTGTGCCCCAGAGCGGTCGCAAGGTGTATCTGTACAGCACCTACGACAGGCTGCTGGGCACGAGTATCACTGGAACCTACGCGGGTCATAGCCAGGGCTACTGGCAGCTTCGCGTGTGGAACGAGCCGCGCGAGTGGATGGCCGGTATCACGAAGCGTCACTTTGATGCGTACGTGACAGACCGGTTCTCACCATGGATCGACTACCTGCCCGCGCAGTCGCCGGTGATCCCGTTCTAAACACCACCTCCGGGGTGCGGACTCATTGGCGTCGGCCCCGGAACTCCCCACCGACCAAAGAAAGTAGGGGACATGCGAAAGTTCATCATCTTCATCACCGTAGGACTCGCCCTGGTGCTCTGCGCCTCTGCGATGGCGACGACGCCGACGTTCTCGGCGAAGTTCACCACGACGCACCCCAACCGGGCGGCGGGGCTGACGCTGAAGTGGGTCACGAAGTACCAGCCCACGAAGGTGACGATCTCGTTCCCCGGCTACACCGGGAAGCGGGGGATCCCCAGCCCGGCCGCGCAGCGCGCGTCCCTCCAGCTCAACCCGACGGCGGTCAAGGACGGCGGCAAGGTCGGCAACGGCACGGCGACGTTCGCCGGGAAGGGCGTGCCGTCACGAACGGTCACCGCGCTGAACCACCAGCCCGCGACCGGCAACGGAGTCTCGCTGGTCGTCAACAACGCGGTCGGCGTGCCGTACACGCTGAAGGGCGCCTGGGACAGCTTCGGGGCACAGCTCGTGCTCTCTGTCCCGGCGTTCAAGACCCCGCGCGCGACGCTGACGGGCATCTCGGTGACGCTCAAGGGAGGGACCGCGCACCGGCCGTTCCTGAAGACGCCGCAGGTCTGCCCGAAGGGCGGATGGAAGTTCTCCGCGGCGTTCGTCTATCACGGGCACCCGACGCAAGTACTGCACTCCACCTCGGCGTGCGTGAAGCACTAGCCTCCATGAGGCAAGAGAAAAGGCCCCGCATTTGCGGGGCCTCTCTCCCGCACTCCGCCGCTTTCGCAGCCCTGCGCTGCCGATTCTCAACTGTGGAGACGGCGGGGATTGAACCCGCGCGAGGTTCCTCCCGAACAAGCTGCGACGCCCCCAGAGAAGGACGCGCTTCGCAGCCTCTCTCTGCGCCCGTAGCTCAGTGGAAGGGCTTGAGTCGTAGACATCGAAGCTCGTGAAGCTGGGTCCGGCACGACAACGGCCCATACCAACATCGCTGCCCAGGTGAATCCAGCGACACGTGAAGCCATCGAGATGGCGACTGCCGCCATCGAGGTGCCGATAGCCCTTGTTGATCCGATAGGCGTGGCCGTAGTCCCCGCGCCAAGCGGCGAGCGCGACCGCAACTCAAGTCTTGGACCCTGATCCCGCTCGCCTGGCGTACTGGCTCGTTCCGTGGTCCCGGTACCGGAATATGCTTGGCTCGATGGTCGCGATCGCCACGCGTTGGCCACGGTTCTCGGCGCCCGTCGGGTTAGCTCTGGTAGCTGGCGGCCTCGGCGTTCTCTTCCTGCTCGGGTCATTCGTGTGGCTCGCACTGGACCATTCCGTCCCGGTCTACGACGCGGGGATGCACATGTGGATGAGCCTCGGCATCCGGGACGCATTTCTCAGCGGGCATCTCCTGAAACTCGGATATTGGTTCGGAGAGTGGACGAACTATCCGCCGCTCGTGCACGTCGTCGGGGCGATAGGCATGCTGATCGGCGGACTGAACCCGGACGCGCCCGTGGTTGCCAACCTGCTCGTGTTCGTACCGTTGCTCGTCGGAGGCTGCTATGTGGCCGGACGGGGCGCCTATGGTCCGCTCGCAGGCGTGCTGTCAGTCGTGTTCGCACTCGGCTCGCCGGCCCTCGTGGCGCAACTGCACGCCTTCATGCTCGACGCTCCCGAGACGGCGCTCGTCGCGTCGAGCGTGGCCGCACTGCTGGCCAGCGACCGATTCCGGCGTATCCGACCATCAGCCTTGGCGGGACTGTTCTGCGGTCTGGGATTGATGACCAAGCAGAGCTTCATCGCCTTCATCGCGGGCATCGTGGCAGTGATGCTGGTCCGCGGCGGATGGCGTGAACGACGGGGAGTGCTGGCATTCACGGTGCCGGTGCTGATCGTGGCCGGCCCCTGGTACATCTACCATTTCGACCAGTTGCTCACCCTGAGCCGCATGGCCAGCGACACGGGGGCGTCCTCGACATTGGCGGGCTCCCCGTACCCGCCTCGATGGTCGATGCAGAACCTTACTTTCTACTTGTGGTCGGCTGTCAACCTGCAGCTGATCGCGCCGCTCTGCGTCTTCGCGCTCGTCGGCACGACCGTTTCGGTGACGCGCTTCGTGCGACTCCGTGACCGCAGCGGCGACTACACGCCGGAGCTGGTGGTGGGCGCCCTGGTTGGGTGGATCGGCATGAGCTGGCAGGCCGTGCATGATCCTCGCTACATGCTTCCCGCTACCGTCTATCTGGCCGTGCTCGGCGTCGGCTGGATCGGACGGCTGCCGAGGCCGGGGATCGTGATCGCGATCGGCTTGCTCGCCACCACGACGGTCGTCAATACGCTGGGCGATACGTTCGGCGTCGGTCGTCCCGTCTTCGTCCAAGTTGGGCACGCGCACACCGAGTCGCAGCTTCACAACGGAAGGCTGACCCTGTACTCAGCCGACGGCTATCAAGGCGTCTCTGTCCCGCGGCAGCAGAGCGATCTGCTGCCCGTCCTGCGTCACCTCCGGTCAATGGGGATCCGCCGCATCGTCGGGATCGACGCTCCTGGCAACACGGACTTCAGCGCAGCTGGACTGATCGCCCTCGCCGACCTTGCACGCCTGCGGACCGCCATTGCGTACACGATTCCGCTCGACCGAATCGGGCAGGCCGATGCATATGTGATTCACACGCAGGCCGTGCGCGGGCAAGACCCTTGCGTGCGTCTCTACGATGGCACCGGGGTCTGGTTCACCCGTGGCAACCCGCTCGTGCGTGGCTCGAGTTTCATCTGCGCTCGGAGATGATTCTCGGCCGTCGCCACCGGTCGGAGCCCTTGAGAACGCTAGCTAGCGCATTCTCACGTGAACGAGCGCATGTGTAGTCGGGCACTAGATTTCGAGTAATTCCCAGCTCGGCGAGTCCCGAGACGAGGAGCATCGCCCCCGCAGTATGAGGCGCGACCGCGCCGCACAATCATGCGAACCGCGCCTCAATCCACGCGTCGACCTCGCTCAGCCGGTACCCGCGACGTCCGCCGATCATCCTCGAGGGCATCCCTTCCCGGTTCATCATCTCCACCCATCGGGTTGAGCGTCCGAGGTACGCCGCGACTTGAGCCTTGCTCACCCACGGCTCAGTCCCGAAGCGCCGCCGAAACTGCAGAACCGCTCCGTCGCCACTACGCGATGACGGTCCCATCGCCCCGGTCCTCCGTGCCCTTGTCCGCCTTCAACCTGGCGATCATTTCGTCAAGCATTGCGTGCGCCCCTCCACGTAGAGCATCGGCAAGGCTCAGGGGCGCGTTGCCCATCGCCGCCGCAACACGCACCTTTTGCTCAAGCACCGCCTTTTCCTCAGGCGTGAAACGGAGCAGGTAGGTCGCTGTGCGCAGCGGCTTGGTGGTTCCTTCCATCAGGATCTCCTTCCGACGATTGCTTGCATATCTGCGATGCGCGAGAACGATAGAAGTCGCGCCGGACGGAATCGATCCGCCGCGTCTACCCCGAGAGAGCCGGTTCGGCGAATGCCAATCAGGCGCGCCGAGTTTCGTTGCTCATTCAAGTAAAGGGTCGGGCCTGCGGCCCGACCTCGGGCGCGACGAGCGCGCCCGAACGACAGCACTGGATGGGCGGCGAGCGGTTGGCAGGGCCAGCCAGGTGACGACGAGGTAGAGGCTGAGGAAGTCGGCAGGTGGTGCGCGCGAGGGCCAGAGCGCGTTCGGCCTCCGGAGCGCTCGCGCCCCTGGCCGCACGCGGCCCCGGCTGCCAAGCTGAGCGCGCTGGGCACGGCGTCACACAGGTCCAAGTCCCGACCGCATCACACGAGCCGCGACCTTGTATCGAGGGCTCACCGCTTGGACCAGCTCGAGCAGCCAGTCGCGGCCTCCGAGGTTGGCGCCCATCAGGCGCGCCTCATTCATCCCATCTGGGTGATGCGACGCGGTCTGGACTGACGTAGCGTCGGCTTTCGCCCAGCCCGCGAACCCGAGAGCGTGCCCGAAAGCGACCGCAGCCCATGTCTTCAACCGATGCCAAGGCGACGGGACCGCGGGTTCTGTTCGTCTATTTCACGTACACGCAGCAGAGCCTCAAGGTGGCCGAGGCGATGGCGGAGGTGCTCCGCGTGCGGGGCTGTGATGTGCGCCGTTGGGCGCCTCGGTGGACCGGCTCACCGACACGATGCAGGACCTCGTGAAGCTGCTTGCGCCGATGGGAGGGGCTGAGCGCGGCGTGCAGCGCGCGGAGCACTTCTTCAGCCGTCACCGCCACAAGGAACCACCGAGCCAACCCGAGAATCCGTCCGCGCCGTGACGCGCCGTGGGGCCTGGTGCTTCGAAGGTTCGCTTCGGGGGACATTCCTGAACGCTGGCCCACGCAAGAGTGCTGCTTCTCGATCAAAGCAGCACTCTGCCGGCCACGGTGGACCTACCCCGGTTTGTGTGACACCGGGTTTGTCTGTTGATTGTTGTTGTTCCAGCGATTGATCTCAACCGCCCAGCGGAGAGAGTCGTAGTTGTTCGTAGGCGATTGGGGAGAGCATCCCGAGCGTGGAGTGCCGGCGCTGGCGGTTGTAGAACGCCTCGATGTATTGGAACACGGCGGACTGCAGCTCGAGCCGTGACGGCCAGCTGCGACGGTTGACGAGCTCTTTCTTCAGGGTCGCGAAGAACGTCTCGGCGACCGCGTTGTCGTAGGCGTCGCCGCGGGAGCCCATCGAGACCGCGATCCCGGCCTGGCCGGCGGCGCGCCCGAACGCCAGGCTCACGTACTGCGAGCCCTGATCGGAGTGGTGGATCAGCCCGGGGTCCGGGCGCCGGCGCGCGAGCGCCATCTGCAGCGCGTCAACGACCAAGGCGGCGCGCATGTGCGTGGCCATCGACCAGCCAACGATCTGCCGCGAGTACGCGTCCTGCACCGCGGCGAGATACAGCCAGCCCTCGCCGGTGCGCAGGTAGGTGATGTCGGCGACCCACAACACGTTCGGACCGTTCGGTCTGAACTGACGCTCGACCAGGTCGGCGGCGGGCGTGATCCCCGGGATCCGGATCGTCGTCTTGAACCGCTTGCGGGGCGTGACGCCCGAGATACCGGCGGCTTTCATCAATTGCGCGACCCGCTTACGACCGACACGGACGTCGTGCTCGAGGCGCAGCTCGGCGTGGATCCTCGGCGCCCCGTAGACGCCCCGGCTCTGCTCGTGGATCTGCGTGATCTTGTCGGTCAACCACGCGTCCGTGAGCGCCCGATCAGACGGCGCCCGGCGCTGCCAGTTATGAAAGCCAGTTCGGCTGACTCCCAGCACTCGGCACATCACAGCAACGGGATAGTTGGTCTTCTCCGCGGCGATCAACGAGTACGCCTCGCCTACCGCCCGTCGTCCTCCCTCGCGAAGAAGACCGCCGCTTTTCTGAGGATCTCCCGCTCCATCCGCAGCTTCGCGTTCTCATCGCGCAACCGCCCAAGCTCCTCACGCTCGTCGCTCGAGAGCCCTCCCGGGCGCTCACCGCGCGAGCTCTTCTCCTCCTTGAGCCAATGGCGCAACGTGACGTCGGAGATCCCCAGCGACCTCGCCAACTTCCGCTGCGGCTGATCGCCGAGCTGGGCTAGACGGATCGCCTCGCGGCGGAACTCCTCCGGATACGGCGGCCTCGTTCTCGGCACCAGAACCTCACTTTCCCCGGCTTACGACCGGAAGCATTCAAGTGTCGTCGAAAACGGGGCAAGTCCACGGCCACGGAGCCGCTGCCGCGTCTCGTCCATAGCGGTAGCGCGGTTGCCCAGCAAAGCCACTGCTGGGCGCATTCAGCGCCGTCGGGGTCGTCGCGCGCGCCGATGCGCCGAGCGGTCTGGGCGGGTCCTTGCGCGCACCGCGGGGTCGCCGTAGAGTCGCGCCATGGCGAGCACCACGGTTGAGATCGCGCGGCCGCCCGACGAGGTCTTCGCCTTCGTCACCGATCCCACCAAGCTGTCCGCCTGGCAGGACGCCGAGGAGGTGCAGCAGCTCACGGAGGGGCCGGTGCGGGCCGGAACGCGCTTCCGCGAGGTCCATAAGGCCATGGGCCGGCGGCGGGTCGAGCTGACCGAGGTGGTCGAGCACGATCCCGGCCGGCTATTTCACATTCGCGTCGTCGAGGGGCCGCCCGTCGACGGGCGCTGGGAGTTCGCGCCGACGCCGGCCGGCGGCACGCGCGTGACGCTCACGCCACTCGCCCACCTGCCCGGCCGCGCGCGCATCGCCAATCGCGCGATGGAGCAGATGACCGCTCTGGCGTTCCGTCGCTTCCATCGACGGCTCAAGCGCGCGCTGGAACAGGGCGCCATGTAGTCGACGCACCCACGGAGTCGCAGCAGGCCCTTGTGGTTCCAGCAGTGACCGCTGCTCCTTTGGGCTAGAACCAGAAGTCTGAGTGGGCGACTCGGCCGCTAGTTCGGGAGACATTCCTGAACGCTGGCTCACGGAAGAGTGCTGCTTCTCGATCAACTCAGCAGCGGTCACAGAGGGCTGGTCGGGCAGCTTGTTAATGAGTCGCGTGTCCGGAGGTGAGGTGATGCAGGTCGAGCTTGCTGATCCGCAGGGCGTTGAGCACCTGCACTCGTTGCGCTAGTCCGTAGCCGCCCTGCACGACCAGCCAGGCATTACCAACTCGTTTGGCTGTCACACCGAAGTTGCGGCTGAACAACGAGCTGGGGAAATGCCCGGTGGCGAGGTCGACCATTTCCGGCTGGCCGGATACCGGCCGCGCGCCGGGAATTGGCCCCAGAACCTGCCCCGGCCGGTGGCCATCGAGCAGCACGCCGACCTGGAGCGGCCACCCGTCCATGTAGTACTCAGCATCGATGCAAGACACGAACACTTCGCCGAGCGCGTCCGGGACCGGCGAGATCGAGGCGATGGTGTGGCCGAACTCGGCGTGAAGCGCGGGGAGGCCGTGTTGCGCCAGCTCGCAGACACCCGGACCCGGATGGGTTCGTCCGTGGTACCCCTTGTGGTGGTAGGGCACCGTGAAGCCATTCAACGGCCACCAGCGCGTCACAGCCCCAGGGGCCATCCAGGTCAACCCTATCGGTCCGTCCGGAGGCGTCGTCAGCTGGGTGGCGATCACCTGCCCGGAGCGGTCAAGCGGCACGATGGGAATCGTGGGGCTGTTCTTCATCCCCGGCGGATGCTTGCCCCGCGGCGGTCCCGCCGGGATGCCGGGGTCGGCTCCCACAGCGGTTCGAGCACCTGCCGCACGGCGTCCTGGCCGGCTGGCCGACCCCCCAGTCGGGCCGGTGCCGGGGATGAACACGGGGACGGGTCCTTTGGCGGGGACGAAGAACACGGCGACTCGATCGCCGGTCGGCAGGGCGCGTGAACTGACGGTACGGATCGTCCGGCTCCCAATCCGGACGGCCCACACCTGCGGGCCGGTAAGGACGTACTCGACGGTGGTGCCGCGCCCGAAGCCGGTGGGGCCGCTACCCCCGCCGAAGATGGGGCCGCTGCCGCCGAAGATGGGGTTCGTGGCCGTCGGATAGCCCAGACCCCCTCCGCTCCCGCCATAGCCGCTGGTGCCCCGCCTGCTGTAAACGATCCACGAGTCCCATCCCGCCGCCCCAGCGCCCAGGTTGGCATCGCCGGGGGTCACTGCGATCGTATAGCGGTAGCCCGCCAGCGAGGCAGGGGTAATCGATCCCGGCACCCTCCCCTCAAGCGGCTGTGAGGCGCTCCCGGTGAGCGAGGCGACCGCGGCCGCACACCCGACGATCACCAGCGCCGCCAGCAAGACGGCCACCGGGCGCGACGGGCGGCGAAGCCAGCCCCACCGTTTACGCGGCGCGGGCAGCGCCGCACGCTCGGCAGCGCTTACCAGCTCGGCGCGCAGGATGTCAAACGGATCCTTCATCGTCCCTCCAGACTTCCCCGCAACCGCGCAAGCCCGCGCGAGACACGCTTTCTGACCACCTGCTCAGAACAGCGCAGATCGGCGGCGATCGCGCGATAACTCTCCTCGAGCACGACCCGACGGATCACCGCCTCCCGCTCGACAGCCTCCAACGAGGCCAGCGCGTCCCGCAACTCGACGTCCGCGCGGTCGGCGATCACCCCCAGCTGCTCATCGTCAAGCTCAACCCGACTCATCCCAAGGCGTTCGCGACTCTCCGACTCCACCTCGCCCCGGCGCGCGGAATCGATTATCAAGTTGCGCGCGATCCCCAGAATCCACGCAACCGCCGGCCCCTTCGACGGGTCGTACTGCAGACGGTGCTCCAGCGCTCGCGCAAACGTCTCCGCCACCAGATCGAACACCACGTCCGGCTCGCCAATCCAGCTGCCGACGAACGCCGTGACCGCCCTGATGTGGCGGTCATAGAAGCAGCCAAAATCAAACGCGACCCCGGTGCTCAGCAACTCCGCGTCTGCACGCTCATCACGCATATCACCCTGTATACGGTTCAGTACCGAGAATTGTGACCAACGACCGCTCGTCGTCCGCTTTGGGCAAGTCTGTTGCAACGGGCCAGAAGCAGAAGTCTGAGTGGGAGCTCGGCCGCTTTGTTCGGGGGACATTCCTGAACGCTCGCCCAAGGGAGAGTTCACTCGCCTGGTCCAGCGTGTCCTCCCAGGACGCATTGCCTGTCCCGCCGCAGCTCTACGCGGAATACCTATTCGCCACGTCCCAAGCCGTCGCGGACCGGGTTATCTATACGCGGTACAAGAACGTGTATGTCGCGGACGGGCCGGTCTGGACCCAGTCGGCGAGGCCGTAGCGACAGCTACTTCCGTCGTCGGCCCGCACGTCGATCGTCTTGGGCGGGCGGCCTTCGACGACGTCTACGTCGATGCGCCGACCCGCCAGCGGGCCGCGCTCGAGCATGGCGGTGATCGTCGGCCCGATCTCTCTCTCCGAGGCGCACACGTTCCGCTCGCGGATCAGACGCCGGGCCGTGGGTTCACAGCGCCGCGTCCCGCGTCCCCATACGGATCGCTTGGATGTTGTGGATCACCCCGACGATCTGATCAAGCGCTGTGTGCTTGGACATCCTCGCGATGGTGCCACAACCCAAGGTGGCGAGTCCTCGCCATACCGGGCGGGCGTCTGATCAGTTCGCTCTCTCGAGTCGAAGCGGCCCGACATGACTCGCGATAATGCGCTGCTGCTCGGATTGACTCTGACGGCCAGATTGTAATGATCCGCACAAAAGAGTAGGGTGTGTGTCGGACGGTCGCTGACCAAGCCGACCAGCCGTCGCTGCAGCTGACATCTCGCCATCGCTGCGACTAGCCGACCGCAATTGACCTCCGCCCGCGTGGAACCCCCGTCGGGGGCCCGCGACTCGACGGGCTCTGCCCGGAGGGGATGAAGTCCAATAGGAGGTTCCTCTCATGTTTAGAACCAGGACGGCAGGCAACGCATCCGTGGTCGATCAGCCGGTCAGGGCATCACGCCGGCAGCGCCGGCGTGACGCAACCGGCTCCGGGTTCGCGACCGGCACGGGCTGGCTCGCGCGCGTCATTCACCTCATCGTCACCATCGTTGTCGTGATCATCGTGGCTGGAATTCTGCTCGTGGTGCTGAAGGCCAATCCGACCAACAGCATCGTCTCGCAGGTGCACGACTGGGCACGCACGCTCGCTGGACCGTTCGACGGCATCTTCAGCTTTCACAACGCCAACGTCACGATCGCCGTCAACTGGGGGATCGCCGCAGTCGTCTACCTGTTCGTCGGCGGCCTGATCGCCCGACTGCTCAGCCGCAGCCACCACTAGCGGCCACATGGGCGCTCGTCGCCCACCCTGATCAGGAGGACTCATGACCAACAAGAACATCGACAAGGCGAAGGGTCGCGTCAAGGAAGCCACCGGCACGCTGACCGGCGACAGACACCTGAAGAACGAAGGACGCGTTGACCACGCCAAGGGTTCTGCGAAGAACGCCGTAGACAAGGTCGCGGACACCCTCACCGGCCGCAACAGAACCAAACGGTAGAGGCACCCATGCGCGCTGAAACCCAATCGAGACCCGGGAGCTGCCCATGCTCACAATCCTGCTCATCATCGTCCTGATCCTGCTGCTGACCGGCGGCCCGCTCGCCTACAGCCGCCGCGGCGGTCGCGGCGCGTAGAACCGAGAACGCGAGGATCCTCGCCGAAGAAATCTCCAACTCGCCGAGAATCGGCATAACCGCGTCGATTGTCGACGGTCGCTAACTAGCCGACTTCTCGCGAGTCCTCACCAGCCGACAATTGGCCTCCGCCGAAGCGGTTCGTGGCTTCTGAAGCCGAATTTGCGTCCGCTTTCTATAGGGAGTCAGACCCAAGGGCGTTTTGTCCAGGGGATCGACTCGACGAGCTAGAAGGAGGAGACATGGCAACCGCTACCAAGCCACCGCCAGCGCCCGCGAACGGGCGAGTTGAACGAGTTGAAGGCTGGTATTCAGACCCAAAGACGCGGCCGGGGCAACGCTACTGGGACGGCCGGGAGTGGACGGAGCACGTCGCACCCCCCGGCGATGCTCAAGCTTTGCTGCATCATGGGCGCGCTCGCGGCCGTCGGGATCATCACCGCCGCGGTGTTGGCGGAGATCGTCGACAGCGCTCACGTCACGACGGCCGGCCGTATCGCCGCGATCTCGGCAGGTCTGCTGTTCGCGACGTTGGCGATCGGATCGTCGCCAACTTCTACCGAAACAGAATGCTCAAGGCCACATCCGAGCTCCAACAGCCCCGCGATGCCGAGACCGGGCAGTTTCAAAGCACCGGCTAAGGTCTGCAGCCCTCCACAGTTAGTGCCCGGGTCGCCCGGTACTCGCGAGCGACCTCCAGGCCCGTCACCACGATCGAGCGGGAACTCACCCGGGCGCGCCTGGATCGCATCAGTGGCGACGGCGCCTGCCGGCAACGCTCCCGCACGGATATCGAAGTGTTGGCCGGTGGCGAAGTTCGCGTCGGTGGCGAAGAAGTGATGGCGGGTGTCGGGTCGCTGGCGCGCGTTGGAACTCGTGGCGAGCCCACGGCAGCATGCTGCTGACGTCGGCTGCGTCAGGAGATCAGGATGTCAATGGTTCGTCGCGGCCTCCCTGGCAGAGCCTGCGGTCGATCCGACGTCTGTGATCGGAGGCTAGGCGGAGGTGCTTAGCCGCTTAGCGCAGCCCGAGTCCACGCGAGCGACTCAGTGCCAATCCTGACCCCGTCCCCAACATCAACCACGGGCACGACCGTGACATCGTTCCAATAGACGAACTTCGAGACGAACGAGTACACGACGTCGGCATTCGCAGC
>CAVRZB010000006.1:0-104802 GCA_963725515.1 uncultured Solirubrobacteraceae bacterium
ATCTTTGCCACTTTTACCTCGATCTCGAGCGACTTCGGGACGATCCGGCCGACGTCCGACTGGTCCTGATCGACCTCCATCGCCTGGCCGAGCACCGTCTCTGGCCCGATCGCTGGCGCTGGAAGGACCTGGGCCAACTGCTCTACTCAACCGCGGGTGTCGCCGGGATCGACAATCGGGACATCTGCCGGTTCTGGAAAGATTACCGCCGCCGGGTCTCGCTGCTGCACCGCGATGGCAGGCCCGCATGGTCCAGCTCAAGGCCGCGGCTTACCTGGAGCATAATCGCAGCAGACCTTGAGGATTCCTGACGTGAGGATCTGCGGCATTGAAACGGTGGATGCGCCAATCCTGGTCCGAAAAGCCTCCAGTTCGAGTTGGTCGAGATGCGAATACCTATAGGATAGCGACGCGGTCGAGAATCGTCGCATCCTTTCAGGGAGAGCGGAACCATGCGGTTGGCCTTGAACTTCCCACGCATCGACCCCGACGCGAGGCGGAGCCGAGACCTACATCGTCGACCTCTGCCGGAGCCTGGTCCGGGCCGGACACCAGGTCGATCTCTACGCGGAAAGCTGGAAGGAAGGCTCGCTGCCGCCGGAGGTCCGTTGCATCGCGGTCGACCGCGCCCGGCCACAGCCGGCGGAAGCAGATCTGGAACTTCGCCCGCAACTCCGAGGCCGCACTCGAGCAGGCGACTACGACTGCACCGTCGGCTTCATCAACACCTACGCACATGACGTGATCATTCCCCAGGGCGGCGTGCACGCCGGCAGCCTGCGAAGCCAATTCGCCGCCGCTTCGCGAGCCCGCTCTTGCCGCCGCTTGTATGTCCTGGGCAAGATGCTCAACCCCAGGTACTCGGTCTACCGGGCGATCGAGCGCCGGCAGTACGCACCCGATCGCACAGGCCCGGGTCATCGCGGTCAGCAACATGGTCAGGCGGCACCTCCAGCAGTTCCACCACGTCCCGCGCAGCGGATCCACGTCGTGCCCAACGCCATCGATCCCGAACGGGTCAAGGTCAGTCAGCCCGGCGCGGTGCGGTGCGCTTTCCGCAACCGGCTGGGACTCGAGCCGGCCGACCTGGTCGGCCTGTTCGTCGGCCACAACTTCGCGCTCAAGGGCCTGAGGCCGCTGCTGCAGGCGCTTGGGGCCAGGAACCGCGCGGCGCCCGGCCGATCCACCTGCTGGTCTGCGGCGGCGGACACGCTGGCCTTTTCGCCGGCTGGCGAGGTCGCTGGGGATCGCCCAGGCGGTCCATTTCCTCGGCTTCCACCCCGACATCCGCGAATGCTACGCGTCGAGCGACTTCTTCGTCCTGCCGACCTATTACGACCCCTGCTCGCTCGTGGTGCTGGAAGCCCTGGCCTGCGGGCTGCCCGTCATCACAACGCTGCAGAACGGTGCCAGCGAGCTGATGACCGACGGCCGGCAGGGCTACGTCCTGACCGCACCCGACGCCCAGGGCGAGCTGATCGCCGCGCTCGACCACATGACCGACGACTCGCGCCGCAGGCGCCATGTCGGCCGAGGCGGCCAGGCTCGGTGGCGAGCAGACCTTCGACCGCCACGTCGGCCCTCATCAAGGTCTTCCAGGAGGTCGCCGCCTCCAGGAACAATCACCGCTCGCATGGCAAGCTCGGCGGGTCGAAGCCGCACGGGAGTTCCCGTGCGCGAGCCGGCAGCACTGCGAACCGTCACGATCAACGAGTCAGGGCGGAGGCTTGCACCGCGCCGGTTTCGACAGACCGCGATCGACCCAGGGAGGGGACATTCCGACGATGAAGGCCGTACTTCTGGCGGGAGGCAAGGGAACGCGGCTGCGGCCGTACACCCACGTGCTGCCCAAGCCGCTGATGCCGCTGGGCGAGGACGACCCGATGCCGATCATCGAGGTCGTCCTCCGCCAGCTCGCGCGGTTCGGCTTCCGCGACGTGACGATCATCACCGGCTACCTGACCGAGCTGATCGAGGCGTTCTGCGGCGACGGCCGGAAGTTCGGCACGCGCCTGCACTACCGCCGCGAGGAGACGCCCGCTGGGAACCGCCGGCGGCCTGACGCTGCTCAAGCGTCCGGCCGAGCCCGTGCTGGTCATCAACGGCGACATCCTCACCACCCTCGAACTACGGCGCGATGTACGAGTTCCACCGCGACCGGGGCGCCGCGGCGACGATCGCCTCTTATCCCCGCGAGGTGAAGATCGACTTCGGCGTCCTCGAGTTCGGCGACGACCCGCACGTCTTGACCGGATATCGGGAAAAACCGGAGTATTCGTTCCAGGTGAGCATGGGCGTCTACATCCTCGACCCGCTCGCCTGGGACTTCCTGACCCCCGGTGAGGCCCTGCCGATGCCCGAGCTGCTCGAGTCGATGCGGGGCAACGGGCACGCGGTCCACTGCTACCGCCAGCCCTGCTACTGGCTCGACATCGGCCGGCACGACGATTACGCCACGGCCAACGAGATCTTCGAGGCCCGCCGGGCGGCATTCCTGGGCGGCGCCGACAAGGCGATGCTCAAGATCGGGCGCGACCAGTGAGCTGGGCTGTGAACCTGTGGATTCAATACCCGCTGGCGGTGCCTTGCTCGGCTACCTGATCGGCTCGATTCCGTTCGGCTACCTGGTCTACTACTGGGCCAGGGGAATCGACATCCGGACGGTCGGCTCGGGCAACATCGGCGCCACCAACGTCGGCCGGAACCTCGGCTTCCGCTACTTCCTGCTCGTCTTCGCGCTCGACGTGCTCAAGGGCTTCGTGCCGACCTTCGGCGTGCCGCTGGGACTGAAGAGCCTGGGAATCGTGCCCCCGGCCGATCTGCCGGTCTTCGTCGCGCTGGCGTCGATCCTCGGGCACAACTTTCCGGTCTACCTGCGTTTCAAGGGCGGCAAGGGCGTGGCCACCAGCCTGGGCGGCCTGCTGGCCCTCGATCCGCTCGCCTGCGGCGCCGCGGCGGTCGGCTTCTTCCTCGTCTTCTTCCCGACCCGCTACGTTTCGCTGTCCTCGATCGCCGGCGCCCTGGCGTTCGTGGCCGGCCACTTCGCCCGGGCCACGCAGCCCTGGAGCAAGGAGAATCTTGCCATGAGCATCCTGTCGATGACGATCCCCGCCCTGCTCCTCGTCCGCCATCACAAGAACCTGCGGCGGATCCTCGCCGGCACCGAGCCGAAGGTGCCGAAGCGAGGGTCTCGTCGGGACGACGACCACGATCACAAGGCGAAACCGAGCGGACGGATCCACCCGATTCTGCTGATTGGCCTGACGGCGGCGGCGGCGTTTCTCTTGTGCGGCGGCCTCCAGGTGCTTCGCAACGTCAGGCGCCGATCGAGGTCACCGCCGGGCCCTGGACCCTGCGCGAGACCCATCGCGAGCTGACCGGCCAGCAGCGCTCGACCCGGGTGGTCTTTGCCGATCACGGCCGCCAGCTCGCGGTCATGTGCCCTCGCTATAACAAGGTCCTGCTCTACGACGTCACGTCTCAGGCCCACCTCGACCCCGCGGCGGAAATCGCACTCGAGGGCCGGCCGGTGGCGATCGCGATGGCCGGCGATCGGCTGGTGGTACTCGAGCGCCCGTCCGGTGACGACAAGCACCTGGCGCCCGGCTGGTGGGAGACCTTCGGCCTCGACGGCAAGTCTTCAAGCCCTCGCGTCCCGGCCGGCTACTATCCCGATGACCTGGCCGTGACTCCGGACGGCCGGTTCCTGATCGTTCTCAATTCAGGCCAGGCCGAGGGCGACAAGAAGAAGCCCCTGCCCGGCATTGACGTTTTCCAGGTTACGCCCGACGGCGAGGGTGATTCGCCTCGCCCGATCGGCCACCTGAGCCTGGAGCCGGAGGACGACGCCGACCGGCTCTTCGTCTCGGCGTCGGGCTCGCGGGTTCTGGTCACCTTGCCCAAGGCCAAGCAGGCCGTGGCGATCGACCTCACCGACCCGGAAGACCCGCGCCCTGCGGGCCGGACCGAGCTTGCCCGGGCGGACGCCCCTTATGTCTCGTTCTCCCCCGACGGCGACTGGATCATCATGCCGACGGTCCAGGAATCCGAGGCTGTTGCAATCCAGCGGTCAGCGTCATCGGTCGATGACTCCTCCAGCCCGCCTGCCGTCGGCTATCTCGTCTACACCCGCCCCGACGATTCCGCCGTGGAACTGGCCCAGGCCAGTCCCGTCCAGACCCTCGGCCAGTTCCCGCTCAAGGGCCCGCTCAACCTGGGAGGCACCCGCCCCACCGGCCTCTCGTTCTCTGCCGAGCGGGGTCTGCTCGCCGTCGCCACCAAGCCGGGCACCGTGTACCTGATCTCTCGTCCGATCCCGCCTCGAACCCGAAAACGGGCCACAGAAGGACCGCATCGCCACAACCGCCGAACCGACGAGACGCTGAGCTGAAGTGCTATCGCAGAGGCAGGCAGGAAGAAACCCTGTGCGACGTGCATGGGCTTCGCACTTGAATGAGGTGTAGAAGGTCCGCATTCTCTACGGAAAGCATGGACCTTCCAATCGCGTCGACCGGTCTGAAAACGCGACGCACTCTATCGGCGGACACCAAATCATGGCGAGGAAAATGAACCACCTGATCGCGACCTTGATGATCGGCGCCACCGTCCAGGGCACACCGTCCCAGGCGGCCACCAAGGCCGAGATGATGGGGGTGTTCACGGACTTGCGAGACGAGAAGACGGCACCCATGAACTGGGGAGGGAGTGGCCCGAGGCGGTCGTATGGCGTCGTGAACTCCAGGAACGGACCTGGGACGATTCCTCGACGCAATCGCGGAGATCACGGCGGGAGTGATTTGGAGGATGCCGCGAGCGTGACGTCGACTCGCCCGCCGGAACCCGCGCTTGAGCACCGACTTCACGGGCTCCACGATCTCCATGCGGGCGAAGAGGGCCGCGGTTGACATCGAAGAGACATTGATGCGGCCGATCGAAGCCAGGTCGAGCGGGGAGTTCGTACCTTCCACCTCGAGCAGGCAGACATACCCCAGCTCGCGTGCGATCCGGACGGTCGACGCATTGTGGCTTCCAAACGGGTATGCCAGGATCTGGCAGGCTCCCGGCAGTCTGGCGAGGACCGAGCCTGCCTCTCGGATCTCCGCCCGAGCCTGGTCCTCTGTCAAGTTCTCGAGCATCGGGTGGGAGCAGGTATGGTTTCCGAACGTCATGCCGCCGGCGGCCATCTCCTCGATCTCGTTCCAGTCGACGTGAAGGCGATGAGAGCGGGCGGTGGCTGCCGGATCGCAGCCGATTTCGGCCCGCAGTCTCTTCAGTATCTCGCTCGTTTTGTACGGATCCTTCAGGAGCCGAGCGCTCTCGACGAGTTCGCTGGCCGAGAGCCTCGGGCTCAGTCGTAGCGACCCGGCCACGATGGGCCGGGCGACTTCACCATGACGGTGCAGAAACCAGTTCAGCTCGTTGATCCAGATCAGCGCCCGATTGCCGATGACGTCGGTGGTCAGGCAGCACGTCGCAGAAAGACCACGTGACCGCAAAAGCGGCCAGGCTTGCTCGTAAACGGACCGGAATCCATCGTCAAAGGTGATCGCGACCGCGTACTCGGGGGGCGAACCAAGCATCAGTTCGGCAAGCGGGATGATCCGGTAGTAGCGGGACAGGAATTGCAGATGTGATGCAAACTGAGAGGGAGTTGCATTGATCGCCAGCCCGCGCGTGAAATCGGTCTCCGTCTGTTCGCAACAATGCAGCATCAACACTTTGGGAGCCTTCCGATTCAGTCGGGCAACCAGACGGCCAAGCCCCGCGCGATAAAGGGTGATTCCCACGAGCGTGAGACTGCCAACGAGGAGATGTTTGAGCAGCCGGGTCAGTCGGGGCAGGATGTTCGACTTGAGGACACTCATTGCGGCTAGACTGGTGAGGGATTGAGCGCAAGGGTTGATGCCGAAATTCGCCCTTGATGCTACGCTTTCCGCGAAATCAAATCGATGTCGGTCCGGCGGTGACCCGAAGGGATTGATATCGGTAGTTAGCATTCACCGATAATGCGTTTCGCAATCATCCGGGTCGGGAATCCAATTCGCCAATCCGGAAGTCCGGGGAAGGCCGTGCCTTGATGCAAGTGGGCCGGCGATGAGCTGAGCCGTGGGGCTGGTGCGAGCGAGCTTCTCGCGGGAGCAATTCACGGCGGCGTTTCAGATGCCCGGCGATCGCTCGATGCGGCCCATGCGGAGTTGAAGTGCTGATGACCACGCAAACAATCACGGCCAATCACTCGCTTGAGTTCTACTCCCCCGAGGATCTCCAAGCAGACCCCAACCTGCGGACCGTCTGGGAATCGCTGGTCCATCTGGGAAACCCGCTCAACGGCGCCTTCCTGGGGCCTTCGCCTTTTGAGACGCATGCCAAGGTTTCTCCCCACGAGGGGAACAAGGTGGTGATGATCCGCGACGGCGATGGCAAGGTCATCGGCGTCTGCCCGGTCGTCCACTGGAAGCTCGAGATGCCGTTTCGGGTCAGAAGGCGGATCTTTGGAAAGCTGAAGCTCGGGGCATTCCGGCTGAAGGTCGAAACCCGGTAGCCCGCCCTCAAGAGCCCCTCGACCAGGCCTGCGCCCCAGGCCGCGGCTGCCCCCGCTGAGGACGACGTGCCTGCGCGATTCATCACCCAGTGCTTCGCTCATGATAGGACCTGATGGCAGTGTTTCCGGGATTCAACGAATTCCGTTGCTCGTGGGTTGATCCGTCAGGTCGGCCCGCGAAGCTTCTTTCCAGCCTCGGAGAGCCGGATCTGGGCGACTGGCTCGATGAACCGGGGGCGTTCATGCGGAGCGAGTTGCTCGCGGCAATACGTCAGAACGGCCTCTTTCACCGCTTGCGCCTCGAATCCCTCGCATGCGACGAACTCACAGGCAACCATCTGTCCCACGAGCGAGGAAATCTTGGAGTAGACCTGCGCCTCGGCAACACCCGGAATTCGGCAGACGACCTGTTCGACTCGGAGCGGATGAACCTTGTTGCCACCCACGTTGATGACTCGGTGCGGCGACCAACGAAGTGGCAGCGATCGCCCACCCGGTCGATCAGATCTCCGGTTGCCAGCCAGCTCGCGTCCCGGCTTCGGGTCGGTGCCTCGTCGGCCTGGCCGAGGCCCGCGTTCGCCGAGCGCACGTGGAGTTCGCCGTCCTCCATCTTCAGCTCGACGCCCTCCCTGGAAGGAGCATCGAGATAGGAGGCAGGGAACCCCGCCCGACCGTCGCTGACCGAAAAACATCGCCCCAGCTCGCTGGTGGCGTAAATGTGCACCAGGCGAGCCATCGGGAAGAGCTGCTTGAGCGAGTCGAGCAACGCCTGGTCCGACGCCTCCCCGCCCAGGGTAATCTGGGCCAGGTGCAGCCGCTGAAGCTGGTGCGCGAGCCGAGCGTGATCAGCCGCCGCCAGTACGAGGGTGTTGCCGATACGCAAGTGACGCGGTGAGCCTGCATCAGCCCGATCAGTTCGTTCGCCGAGCTGCCGGCATCAGGAAGCACGAGGGCGTCGCGGTTCACCAGACAATGCATGAAAACTTGAATGCCCGCATAGAGAGATGGCCGATACGTCAGGAGCCAGGTCTGAGGGCCAGATGGCGAGGAGCCCCGGACCGGCCGGGTGAGCGTCTGCCAGCTATGGCGAACCGCCTTGGGCTCGCCGGTGGTGCCCGAGGTGAAGATCGTGACCGTTCCATGTCCCGACCTGTCCGGGCGGACGTCGCGGCGGCGGATTGCGTCGGGAAAGGGCTGATCCTGCGTTTGCATCGCCGCGACGAACTCGAGCTCGTGTCGCTCGGCAAGCTGGCTCACGCTCTCCGGGTTCATCGTCTCGTCGAAGAGATAAACATCGGCCTCAAGCGAGGAGAGTGCCGTCCAGAGCGCGTAGACTCTCGGAAGGGAGCCAAGGACAATCCCGGTCTTGGAGCGAGCCAGAAAGGCGAGCTCCATCCGGGCCCGCTCGACCTCCTCGGCCCACGACCGCCACGACATCGACATCGCCGTCGCCGCCAGACCAGGCGAGGAGACCGTCCCGAGCAATTCGACCAGGGATGGAATCAACGTGCCCATGTCCGGGGCCACGGAATTGCCTGGCGGAAAGCTCATGCCGCGGTCTCATACAAGGTGCACAGGTCGTGGAGGGTCCGCACCTCGGGAATGGTTCCCTCCGAGAACGGGTCTTTGCCGAACACCTGTTCCAGCCGGACCACGACCTCGGCGAAATCAAGCGATTCGAGCCCGAGCGAGCCATCGAGCACGGTCTCGGGAGCCAGCGAAGGAGGCGTCAGGCCCTTGCTCTTGAAAACCACCTTGAACTCGCCAACGATCTTCTCGAAGGTGGCGTTTGCGGTAGCACCGGTGCTCATTCCGTGATTCTCCAGCCTCTTCAGTATAAAATGGCGGCAATTGCCGGCGACTCCATCGGAGCAGCATTCACGCCGCGAACCGCGAACCGTCGTGCCGACCGAGAACAAGCTGCCGACGTGATGCGGAGGCCGGACACGCCGCCGCACTCGCTCTGCTTGGTGCCGGTCGGCTGCGTAAATCCTCGTTCGTCGTTCACTTCCCAGGCCGAGCACAACAAGAGCGATCGCAAATTATCATAAACTGCGAGGCCAAGGAATCAAAGTGCGATCGATTCTTGAGACTCGAGTCAATCACTTTATTAGAGTGTTTTCGACTAAAATGACCACTTATTAGGCGAGTGTGTGTGTCTTCGAGGTCTTCGAGACTGCACGTCACTGTCAATTCCACGCGAAGGCGTTATTATAGAATCTTGACCCCAATCGCTGAACCGCGATTCTGGGTTATGGGTCACGGCGATCGTGCTGTCGCCGACCGAAAAAGACGCTCGAGAAATGCGAGCATTCATGGAATTCTTGAGCAGCATCATCCTTCTGGTGTTTATCGCGAACGTTGCGTTTAGCTTCCACTTCCTCTATCTCCTGGCCGTGAGCCTGGCAGCCCTTACGAGGAGGCGCAAGCCAGTAACTGAGGGTGTCGCGCGGAATCGCTTCAAGATCGTGATCCCCGCTCACGACGAGGAACTGGGCATCACCGATACAGTGAAGAGCTGTCAGGCGCTGGATTATCCAAAGGATTTGTTCGAGCTCATCGTCATCGCGGACAACTGTCTCGACTCCACTGCCGCGCTGGCTGGCCAGGCTGGAGCAACCGTCGTCGAGCGACATGATGACTTGAATCGCAGCAAGGGACATGCCTTGCGTTTTCTCTTTGATCGTCTCGAGAAGAGCGGAGAGATGGATCGGACCGATGCGCTCGTGATCATCGATTCCGATACCGTGGTCGATGCCGCGCTACTACGAGGCTTCGCGAGTCGACTCGAGGAGGGGCACGACTGGATTCAAGCCTACGACACGGTCTCCAACTACGATGCATCCTGGCGAACCCGACAGTTGGCGTATTCGTTCAGCCTCATCAACGGAGTCCGGCTCCTCGGTCAAAACGCACTGGGACTCAGTGCCAGCCTCTGTGGAAATGGGATGTGCATGTCCATCCGCGGGCTTCGCCGGCTCCCCTGGCAGACTTATGGACTCGTCGAAGACCTGGAATACTCGTGGCAGCTTCGCGTGCAGGGCGAGATGATTGTCTTCGTGCCCGAGGTGGCTTGTTATGCGGCGATGCCGACCCACTGCGGCTCGGCAGCCTCGAACCAAAGGAGGCGCTGGGAATTCGGACGCAACGTCGTGAAGCGGAAGATGCTCGGGCCGCTGCTCCGAACCAGGCAACTCGATCTGCTCAAGAAACTCGTCTCCATCCTCGAGCTGACCATGCCGACGACCGTGTTCCTGGTCAATCTCTTTCTCGGCCTGGCCCTAGTGAACCTGCTCATCAGTTCGCTGGCCCGGTCAGAATTGATGTTGATGAGAACTTTGCCATACTTTACGTATTTTCAGGTCATCTGCTTACTCGTTTATGGAATCAGTCCACTTTTCCTTTTTCCGATTTCCTGGCGAGTTCTCTCGACCCTTGTTTATTTCCCTTACTACACGTCGTGGAAACTCTTGAACTGGTTTCGCGGCCCCCCTCAGAAGTGGGTCCGCACCGAGCGGCAAGAACGAACGACTCATTAACCCGTGGACAAGATTGCCGCAGAGTTGGCTTATTGATTGCGCGTTCATGCACAACCCGTCATTGACTCCCGCGAGCCTCCTGCGTCGCGGGCACCGTTGACAGATTTCGATTTGTCAAGCGCGGTCTGCAGAACAGCGACTTCGACCACCCGTGCACTGGCAACAACGCCATACTACGCGAGTTCGCCGGCGACAGCAACGAGCAGGGAAGCGAACTTCGTGGTCGCTGTTCGAAATGACGAGGAATGGCACGACTACACCCTGTTCAAGGGGAGTGCCGGCTCTGGCACTTCCGGACGGCTGGGCCAGGGGACGGCCGGCTGCGGAGGAGTGGGAAACGGCATGAGGGCCGTCCTGGGCTTGGACCGCCCGGGGGAGAGTGCCGCCACAAGGTCGCGCACGGCCTGATTGGGCAGGAACGAGGCGCAACCGACAAGCATGATCAAGCCGAACGTCCACATCCCGAGGCAGGCGCCGATTCCCACGTGGAGCACGACGGCCCCGGCCAGCATCAGCGGGCCGCAGCCGCGGTCGCCAGATGAGGACACAGAAGAAGATTTCCCAGAGAACGGAGAGGTGGGTGACGAGGTTCAGCAGCCAGGGGTGCCAGGCCAGCCAGGTCATGTCGGTCGACTGGTACTCCAGGTTCGACGAACGCCCGCCACATCGCCTCGCCGTTCCACCACGCCGGCCCCTGAAGTTTCGCGGTCCCGGCGAAGAAGTAGATCACGCACATGTGCACGTTGATCAACCGTTGCGCCAGGTTGGCGGAGACGCTCGGTGCCGGCTGTGCCGCCGCCGCCCCGCACCGCCGGAGGGCCATCCAGCGGTCGACCGACAGCGCCTGTCCGCTATTTCCGATCGCCAGGTAGAGCGTCAGCAGGGCATTGATCTGGTCCAGGCCGAACAACGCTTCAGGTACCCGGTGTGCGAACGAGATCACGACGACCAGCGCCATGATCGAGGTCACGCGAGTCCAGAGCCCGATCGTGAACAGCGCCAGGATAAGCATCGAGACGCCGTAAGCGGGCCACATCCAATTCGAAGGAACCAACCACCAGAACGAGTAGGCGAATTGATCGCTCTGGATCGACAGCACCAGTTCCTTGCTGAGCCAAGCCGTCGGGCCGAAGAAGGCGTCCAGCGCCATCCCCCAAACGGCATGCGTGTAGAGCAGCATCAGGCCCGTCAAGATCCGCACCACACCCAGCAGTGTTGGGTCGGCCGGGGTGTACCAAAAGGCGTTCCACCACCTGGCCAGCGACCGCGCAGAGTCCGCCACGTAAAAGACAGCGGGGTTCAATACTCGCCGCATCGGAAGACCCCTAAAGGTTGTTCTTCGTAACTGGCTGGATCGTTCAGTCGCACGCCGTTACGGACCATCTCCATCGTCGGGAGGTAATGGGAGTGACGTGTCAGGCTGACCCGAGTCGCGCCATACTCGCGGCAGAGGTGCTGAGCGTAGGAGACGTGCCATTTCTTCTGGAGCTCCGCGGGCGCGATGTTCATGTGTTCGGTTAACATGAAATGCCGGTGGTAGAGCAAGCGTGGTTTGATCCCGAAGTTCGGGATCCGCCCGTTGACGACCGACCCGTCGTCGCGCTCCGCCACGAAAGACAAGAGCGTGCTCTCACTCGGCTCGGGGGCGAAATAGTGGTAACCATGATTGAGGTACAGGACCTGCAGGTACTCGAGGCCGCCGGCCGACTCGATCGGGGCGAGGCCGTGATCGACGTGACAGACCGCCGGGGACGCAGCTGGACCCAGCGTCACCCGAGCTACACGACTGGCCGACGCGCGGCGCTCGCCACGCTGCTCCTTGGTGGCGGCCGGGCTTCCGCGACCGGGGCGATGCTGTGGCGCGACGTCGATCTTGCCAACGGACGGTTTGAGGTCGGCCGGGACAAGACAGACGCGGGCATGCGCGAGGTCGACATGCTGCCGCTGCTGCGGGAGATCCTGACCGAGCACAAGGCCGCCAGCGAACGCACCGGACCCAACGACCCGGTGTTCGTCACCGCCGCGGGAACGGCACGCTCGCGGCATAACCTCCGCCAGGACGTCGTCGACGCGGCCGTCGCCCACGCGCACCGGCTCGTCGAGGAGCGCGGGATGCAGCCCCTGCCGCTCGGGATCACGCCGCACAAGCTGCGGCACACGTTCGCCTCGATTCTGGTCGCGATCGGCAAGGACCCGACCTACGTGATGCAGCAGCTCGGGCACACCGATCCGGCCTTCACGCTTCGGGTCTACTCGCACGTGATGCGCCGCAGCGAGGAGGAGCGCGAGCGGCTCAAGGCGCTCGTCGAAGGCCACGTTTGGGCAGTGAATGGGCAGTATGCCCCCGATTCCGCCCCGCAGACCGAGTCCAGAAGCGATTCCTGACCACTAGAAAAGCCCCGCGTTAGCAGGGCTTCTCTCGAAATCGGGGCGCCCGGATTTGAACCGGGGACCTCACCGACCCGAACGGTGCGCGCTACCAGGCTGCGCCACGCCCCGATGGGGCCAGTATCCCACAGCGCGCTGGCCGCGCGCCGAGCCGCAGGCGACCCCCGTCAGGGCTTGATGATGCCCGTGGCCGACGTTGTGGTCACGGGCGGAACGCTGACCTGCGGAGCCGTCCCCTTCGGGACACTCGCCGCGGGAACTGTGACGCTGGGCGCCGAGACCGGCGGCACGGTGGCCGGCGGGACACTTGCCTTCGGAGCGCTCACGGGCGGCGGACTGGCCGTAGGCACGTTGTCCGTAGGGGCCGTGACGGGCGGAGCGCTCACGAGCGCTGTCACCTTCGGCACGCTGTCCGTGGGCGCGGTGACGGGCGGAACGCTCACAGGCGGCGCGGTCACCTTCGGCACGCTGTCCGTGGGCGCCGTAATGGACGGAACGCTCACAGGCGACACGTTGACCAGCGGGGCCGGCACCTTCGGCACGCTCACAGTGGGCACGTTGACCAGCGGCGCCGGCACCTTCGGCACGCTCACAGTGGGCACGCTGACCAGCGGCGCCGGCACCTTCGGCACGCTCACAGTGGGCACGCTGACCAGCGGCGCCGGCACCTTCGGCACGCTCACAGTGGGCACGCTGACCAGCGGCGCCGGCACCTTCGGCACGCTCACAGTGGGCAAGCCCACCTTCGGCAGCGTGACCTTCGGCACCGCCACACTCGGCACACTCACCGCGGGCAAACCCACCGGCGGCAGCGTGACCTGCGGCACCACCACACTCGGCACACTCACCGCGGGCAAACCCACCGGCGGCAGCGTGACCTGCGGCACCACCACACTCGGCACACTCACCGCGGGCAAACCCACCGGCGGCAGCGTGACCTTCGGCACCGCCACCCTCGGCACGCTCACCGCGGGCAAACCCAGCGGCGACCGGACCTCGGCACCGCCACCTGCGGCAACGTGACCTTCGGCACCACCACTTGCGGAACGCTTACAACCAGGGCACCAAACCTCGGCACCGCCACCTTCGGCACGGTCACCGTCGGCACCGCGGCCTTCGGCACGGACACCTTGGGCACGGCCACCGGAGGCAGGGTGACTCTGGGGGTCGTGACGGTCGGGACGCTCACTGTCGGCAGGCTGACCTTGGGCAGGCTGATCTTGGGCAGCGCCAGCTTCGGCGGCAGCGGCAGCACGTTTGGCAGCGGCGAGGCCGGGAGCATGCCCCGATGGGGAGCGCCGACCGGTCCACGCGCCGGAGTGCCGCCGGCGCCCGTGGTGGGCGCCGATCCCGCGGACGTCGGCCGCACGGCGCCGCCTGCCACACCCCCGCCGCTTATCGAGCGACCGGTCCCGGGCGTCCGGTTGGACCGCGCGGACTTGACGGCCGTCTGGAATGTCCCGCCGGCACGGGCGGCGTTCGGGCCGGCATGGCGAGTGGCCGGCGTCGACGCCGGCCGAGCCGCGGAGCCCGCAGCATGGGCACCCGTCGAGTGGCCGGCCTTCGGGTCTCCGTGGGCCGTCGCGATCAGGCCCCCGCCGGCGCCGGCCAGCGCCAGCGCGGCGACCGCCGCCACGGCGGCGCGGCCCAGGTCGATCGTTCCGCCGGCGGGCTCCGCCGCCCTGGTGACCACCTCGACCGAACGGAGCGCCGTGCGCGAATGAAGCCAGCTCACGGCACGTCGGGGCCGTCCGCCACCGGGCCACAGGCCTCGGAGCGGAAGGATCGGGAAGGGCAGCAGCCCGGCGATCCGCTCGGCGATGCTCGGTGACTTCAGGTCGGCCGGGTCGAATCCCGCGAGGTGGGCCTGACGCCGACATGGCTGGCAATGAGAGAGATGCCGGGCCACGCGACGGCGCTCGCGGATCCCGAGCGAGCGGGCGTCGCGCTCGACGACGAGCGCCTGCACAAACTCGCAGCGGCGCCCGCTGACGAGCGCCTCGTACTCCTCGCCGAGCTTGCGGCGGGCGCGGAACAGGGTGCTTTCGACCATCCCCCGCGACAGGCCGAGCCGCTCCCCGATCTGCTCGTAGGAGCGCCCCTCGAGCTCGCGCATGACCAGGATCCGATGATGGTTCTCCGACAGGCATCCGAAGGCCCCGCGCAGATCGCTGAGCTGCTGCCAGGCCTCCACGGCGGACTCGAGCGTGGGTGCGCGCAGCGATGCCTCGGCCTCGGGTTGCGCCTCGGGTTCGGCATTCAGGGAGAGCTCCTGAACGCGCCGTGTACGTCGCGCGCTGTCAATGCACGCGTTCTTGGCGATCTCGTAGATCCAGGGCTTGAAGGCGATCGGCCGCTCGGTCTCGCGTATCCGTCGCAACGCCGAGATGAACACGTCCTGCGTGATGTCCTCGGCGCGTCCGTGGTCGCCGACCATGCCGAGCACGTAGGCGCCGATCCGGCTGCGGTAGCGGGCGTAGAGCTCCTCGAACCCGCGGTCGTCGCCACGGCGCACGAGAGCCACGAGGTCGTGCTCGCCGCAATCACCTGACCCGGTTGCCCCACGTAGCGCCAGTGTCATGACCGTAAAGTGTCCCTCGGGGCGCCTGGTCCGGCCCCCTACCTCGGTTCAGTTGAACTGTAATGTTCAGAAGAGTCTTGACCCGTTTTACCCCCGATCGGCCTACTCATAACCCGGGCGCCGGGCCCGAGGTCAGAGAAATACTCGACTATCTCGACGGGCTGCTCACTCCGGACGAGTTCGCGGACTACGGTCCCAACGGGCTGCAGATCCCCGGAGCCGTCGGCGTGAGTCTGGTCGTCACGGGGGTCTCCGGCCAGCTCGAGCTGTTCGAGCGTGCACGGGCGCTCGGCGCCGAGCTGGTCATAGTGCACCACGGGATCCTGTGGGATTTCCAGCCGCGGCGGGTCTCCGCCCAGCAGGCGGCTCGGCTGCGAACCCTGCTGTGTGCCGGCATCGCCCTGGCCGCCTACCACCTACCGCTCGACGCCCACCCGGCGTTCGGCAACAACGCGCTGCTCGCCGAGCGCCTGCGCGCGAGCAGGCGCACCCCGTTCGGGATGCACCGCGGCCGGCCGATCGGCGTCGTCGCGCATTTCGACGGCGAAGGGCTGCCCGCCGCCGAGCTCTTCGATCGGGTCCGGGGCGTCACGGAGCGCGAGCCACTCGTGCTCGGCGCGGGCCCGGAACGGGTGCGCAGCCTGGGGATCGTCTCCGGGGCGGGCGCCGACAGCCTGCCCGAGGCGGTGGCGCGGGGGCTCGACGGATTGCTCACGGGTGAGCCCCGCGAGCACGTCATGGCTGACGCCCGCGAGGCCGGAGTGCACTTCATCGCGGCGGGCCATTACGCCACCGAGACGTTCGGAATCCGGCGGCTCGGCGAGCTCGTGGCCGAGCGCTTCTCGATCCAGCACAAGTTCATCGATCTTTCGAACCCGGTCTGAGCGGAATCCTTGAGCCCGTCCGTCGCAGGCGGCATACTGTGAGTATGTAGAGAACGGCAAAGGAGGATGCAGGAGATGGCAAACCATCTGACGCCCACCGAACTGGCACGTGAGGCCGGCCTACCGCGCCGCGACGTGATCGACAAGTGCCTTCAGTTGGGTGTCCCAATCTTCAACGGCCGCATCGACAAGACCCTCTTCCTCTCCAGCCTCCGGGAGCTGTCTCTCCCGCAGCAGGCGCAAGCCCAGCCCCAGGCTGCGGGCGCCTAGCCACGATCCATTCACCAGGCGTTCGCGAGCGGCCGCCTGCCACCGCCACAACCGGGCAGCGCGCCGGCCGTGCGCCGACCGCCTAGTCCTGCGCCGACTGGCGCAGAACGGTCGAGGTCGTCTGCTCCAGGATCTTCCGCCAGGCGCGCGTCTTCTCGCGCTCGGCCTCGAAGTGCTTGACGACCTTGCGCACGCGGGTGGCGGAGATCTCGATGCCATGCCGCGCACAGATCCGCTTGAAGCGCGGATAGTCGTGGGCCAGCTTCAGGGTCACCGACTGGAAGCCGTGGCGCGCGATGTCCACGCGCGAGGTGTAGTTGAGGACGCTCGTCTGGAACATGAGCTCATCGTTTGATTCGGGCTCGATCAGCACGATGTCGACGCCCGGGTAGCGCTCCTGCCAGCGCTGTGCCATCTCGTGCAGGCGCTGATAGGCGAGAAGCTTGAACGTCTGGTAGCCGATCTGGGGAAAGCCCATGTCCGAGACGCGGCGGGGCCGCGATCCGGTCAGCGTCGAGATGCGCGTGGCGAAGTCGTTGACGTACGGCACGAGCGGATTTACGACGACGACGAACTTCGCCCCGGCCTCGACGGCTATGTCCAGGTTGGTGGTCGAGAGGACGCCGCCGTCGATCAGCTCGCGGTCCTTGACCTCTACGGGCTTGTAGAGCATGGGCAGCGCGGTTGACGCGCTCACGGCGGTGGAGATCGGTACGTCGTCCCAGTCCTCGGCGCCGAGCACGATCCGCTCACACGTGTCGAGATCGGTGGCGGCCAGATAGAGCTCACTGTTCAGGAGCCGGAAGTCGTTCGTCCGATCGGGATCGGAGAGGATCTTGCGCACGTAGCGCTCGACCCCGTCGCCAGAATAGAGGCCCGAGGGCAGCGTCTCGGCCAGGCCAACGAGCAGGTCGACGGCGGAAACCTGCCCCAGATCCCGCAGGAGGGTCTTCAACAGACGGGCGAGGCGCAGCGGGATGGTCAGACCCTTGCTCACGAATTCGCCGTAGTTGGGCCGCAGGAGCGAGTTGATGCTGGCGTCCGGGAACGGTGTCGGCACCTGCTGGACGATGACGCGCATCATCTCCTCCGGTGTGACGCCATTGGCCACCGCGGCCGCGACAAATGCCCCCGCGCTGGTGCCGACGTACACATCGAACTCGTTGACGGTGCGGTTGACCGAGAGCAGATCCAGGGCGCGCAGCGCGCCGATCTCATAGACCCCGCCGGTGAACCCTCCGCCGCCGAGCACGAGCGCCGTCTTCGAGCGCTGCCGGCGGCGCCTGGGCGTGCTCTGCCGGGATGCGGCCGAAGGCCGATCCGAGGCGACAGTGTCGAGCTTGACGACCTTGCCCATCAGTCCGTGAATTCTACGGGCCCGCTCAGTCGCCGACGCACCGAATCAACTGACGTCTCCAGCTGTTACACATCTCTGATGCGACGTCTGATCGTGCGCGCCGTCGCGGTGGTATCGCTGCTTGTCGGCCCGACGAGCGCTCTCGGCGCCTCCGCGCAGCAGAACACCCTGCGCCATGTCTTCGCGACGAACCTGAACGCCGCTGGCGGCTCCAACGGCGCCTACGTGCTCGACCTGAGCACCGGGGCGCCGCTCTATTCCTATCGGGCCACGACCGGCCGGCTGCCGGCGTCGGTCGAGAAGCTCTACACGACTTCGACCGCGCTGCTGCGCTTCGGCGCGGGCACCCGGCTGCAGACGGCGATTCTCGGCACCGGCGGCCTTGTCCATGGTGTCTGGCGCGGCAACCTCTACCTGCGCGGCGGTGGCGATCCCACCTTCGGCTCGAGCAGTTTCGACAGCTTCGCCTATGGCACAGGCGCCACGCTCCAGCAGCTCGTCTCGCGGCTCGTGCGCTCCACGGGGATGAAGGCCCTGAGCGGCCGCGTGCTGGGCGACGAATCGTACTTCGACGGGCTGCGCGGCACGGCGCCCTACGGCTACCAGGCGGCCACCGACATCGGCGGTCCCCTGAGCGCCCTCGAGTACGACCGCGGCCTGGCCGACGAGCAGGGCACGGCCTTCCAGACGCAGCCGGCGACCTTCGCGGCCATGCAGCTCGTGCTGGCCCTGCGGGCCGCGGGCGTCCACGTGCCGAACGGCAGCTATCGGGCGGCCACCACGCCAGCCGGTGCGCAACGGATCGCAGCCGTCTCCTCGCCCACCGTGGCCGACCTCATCAGGATGACCAACACACCCTCGGACAACCTGTTCGCCGAGATGTTGCTCAAGGGGCTGGGTGCTCGCTTCGCGCATCGCGGCAGCTCCGCGGCCGGAGCCTCGATCGTCAAGACGCAGCTCGCCAAGCTCGGCATCCACCCGGGACTGGAGGATGGCTCCGGGCTCTCGCGCCGCGATTCCTCAAGCCCGATCCAGATCGTGAGGCTGCTCGCCCAGATGGCCGGCAACGCGGATTTCGTTCGGTCGCTGGCCGTGGCCGGCCGTACCGGCACACTGGCCGGCCGCATGGTCGGGACACCCGCCGACGGTCGCTGCCACGCCAAAACGGGCACGCTGCACGACGTCTCAGCACTCGCCGGCCTGTGCCTCGCCCGCAACGGCCATCAGCTCGCGTTCGCGATCCTCCAGAACGCCATCGACCCGACCGCCGCTCATCCGCTCCAGGACGCGATGACGGCCGCCGTGGCCCGCTACAACGGTTAGGCCTGCTCCCCGGCCAGCAGGTGCTCGAGACCCGCTTCGTCGAGCACGGTGACGCCGAGACGATCGGCCTTCTCCAGCTTCGTCCCCGGGCTCTCACCTGCGATCACATAGTCGGTTCGCTTGGACACCGAGCCCGTCACGCGACCCCCGGCCGCGATCACCCGCTCGGTGGCCTCTTCGCGCGTCAGGTTTGGCAGGCTGCCCGTGAGCACGAGCGTCTTTCCGGCCAGCGGCCCCGCGCCCGGCGGCGGCCCCGCCTCCTCGAAGCGCAGACCCGCAGCTCTGAGCCTGTCGATCAGCGCGCGCATCTCCGGGTCGCTCAGCTGCTCGTGGATCACGACCGCCATCTTCGGACCGACGCCCGGCGTCTGCTCGATCTCCTCGGGCGCGGCGGCCAGCAACGCGTCGATCGTCCGGAACTGCTGCGCCAGGCTCCGACCGGTGACGTAGCCGACCTCCTCGATCCCGAGCGCGAAGAGCACGAGCGCGAAGGGCCGCTCCTTCGAGGCCTGGATCGCAGCGACCAGCTTGCCCGCCGACACGTCGCCGAATCCCTCGAGCTCGGCGATCTGCTCCACGGTCAGGCCATAGAAATCAGCGGCGTCGCTGACCCAGTCGAGGCCCATGAACGTCTCCACGTTCTTCTCCCCCACGCCGTCGATATCCATCGCGCCGACGAAGTGCTTGAGCAGCTGCCACTGGCGCCCTGGACACGCACGATTGGGGCATTTGGTGAATACGCTTCCCTCGGGCTTGACCGTCGGCGTGTCGCACACCGGACAGCGCGCCGGCGGCGCGGGCGCCGGCGGACGGTCCTCGCGCTCGGACACATGCGGGGCGGGTGAGACCACCTGCGGGATGACGTCGCCGGCCCGCAGCACGATCACCTCCTCGCCCGGCCGGATGTCCTTGCGCGCCAGGTCCTCCTCGTTGTGGAGCGTCGCGAGCTTCACGGTCACGCCGCCGACGTGCACCGGCTCGAGCATGGCGTAGGGATGCAGATCGCCGAACTTGCCCGGGTTCCAGCCGACCTGGTTCAGTCGCGTCACGGCGGTGGTCGGCGCGAACTTCCAGGCGATCGCCCAGCGCGGATCACGGCCGACCGCTCCCAGGCGCCGCTGAAGCTCGAAGTCGTTGACCTTCACGACGACGCCGTCGATCTCGAAGTTGAGCGAGCCACGCCGCTCCTCCCAAGCCCGGCAGTGCTCGACGACCTCGTCCTCGGAGCCCAGCAACTTGATGTCGGGGTGCACCGGGAAGCGGTGCTTCCGCAGCCACTCGAGCGACTCGAGGTGCGTCCGGTAAGCAATCCCCTCCGTGGCCCCGATGCCGTACGCCCAGAAGGACAGGGGCCGCTCCGCGGCGAGTTTGGGATCAAGCTGCCGGATCGTCCCGGCGGCCGAGTTCCGAGGATTCATGAAGGTCGAGAGGCCGGCCTTGGACCGGCGCTCGTTCAGCGCCGCGAAGTCGCTGAGGGACATGTACACCTCACCACGCACCTCGAGCAGCGGCGGTGGACCCTCCATCTCGAGGTGCAGGGGTAGCGAGGGGATCGTCCTCAGGTTGTGCGTGACGTCCTCGCCGGTCTCGCCGTCGCCCCGGGTCGCGCCGCGCTCGAGCAGTCCGTCTCGATAGACGAGCGAGATGGCCAGTCCGTCGATCTTCGGCTCGGCCACGTACTCCATCTGCGGATCGGAGATCCCCTCGCGCGCGAGACGGTTGTGCATGCGCTCAATCCAGGCCCGCAGCTCCTCCGGCGAGCGGGCGTTGGCGAGCGAGAGCATCGGCTGCAGGTGCGCGACCTTGGTCAGGTAGTCGACCGGCTCGCCTCCGACTCGCTGCGTTGGCGAGTCCGGGGTCTGGAGCTCGGGGTGCTCGGCCTCGAGCTCGCGCAGCTCGATCATCAGAGCGTCGTAGGCGTCGTCGCCGACCTCCGGATCGTCGCGCACGTAGTAGCGATAGTTGTGGTGCTCGATCTGGCGTCGCAGCTCGGACGCGCGTGCCGCTGCGTCCTCGGTCACTCCACGATCTCCTCGGCGGCGTCGGCGACCAACGCGGCGAGGTCATAGCGGCGGACGGCATCCATGCCCGTGTGGTCGGTGAGGTCGAAGTGGATCGGCGTCACCGCGATCTTGCCGGCGGCCACCGCGGCCAGATCGGTGCCGGTCTCGTCACGCTCGAAGCTCGCGTCCCCATAGATCCGGTAGAGGCGCCGGCCCGCCGAGCCCTCGTCGACCAGCGCCAGCTCATCACGGTAGATGCGCTTCCCGAGCCGTGCGACCTCGACCCCTTCGGGATCGGCCCCGGGTACGTTGACGTTGAGCAGCGTGCCCGACGGCAGCGGGTCGGCCTCGAGCTCGGCCACGAGACGGCGGGTGAAGGACGCTGCCACGCCGAACTCGAACCTATGTCCAGCGCGGAAGTCGAGCTCGAGCGCCCGCGACTGCTGCGAGACGGCGATCCCTGGGAGTCCGAGCACGATCGCCTCGAGCGCTGCGGCGACGGTTCCCGAGTAGGTGATGTCGTCACCGAGATTGGAGCCGTGGTTGATGCCCGAGACCACGAGGTCGGCGTCGAAGCCCTCGATCAGCCCGAGCCGCGCGAGCCGCACACAGTCGACCGGCGTACCGTCGGTCGCGTAGCCGATCGTGCCGTCGTCGAAGTCGACCTCCTCGACCCAGAGCGGCCGCCGAGTGGTGATCGAGCGCGCCATCGCCGACCGGTTGCCGTCCGGCGCGATGACCGCTAGCTCGATCCCGGGAAGCTCGAGCAGCGCCCGTCGCAGCGTCTGCAGCCCGGCGGCCTCGATCCCGTCGTCGTTGGTGAGCAGTACGCGCATGCCACTGATCCTAACCGCGCCCGCGGCACACTCGAGCGCGGCACTGGGTCACAGCACCCGCTCCCCGCCGTAGCCCACCCCGACCAGGTGAAGGCCGTGTGCCGGGGCGGTCGGGCCGGCGTCGCTCCGCGGGCGTCCCCGAAGGAGCGCCCGGAAGTCCCGCGCTTCCCGCCGGTCCCCGGCGACCTCGAGCATGGTGCCGACGAGCACGCGGTTCATGTGCCGCATGAACGAGTCCGCCTCGATCCAGAACTCGAGCACCTCCCGCCCCGCGCGGTCCCAGCGCGCGGTCAGGACCTCGCGCTCGAAGCGGACATGGTCGGTCTCGGTGGGGGTGAATGCCGTGAAGTCGTGCAGGCCGATCAGCGCGCCGGCGCATGCGTCAAGGGTGTCCAGATCGAGCCGATGAGCCCAGTGCAGCGCACGGCCGCGCTCGTATGGGCTCCGCGCAGGCCGCGTGAGGATGCGATAGCAGTACGCGCGGCTCGTGGCGTCCCTGCGGGCGTCGAATCCCTCGGGCGCCGGATCGCAGCTGATGACGGCGAGATCGTCTCCGAGCAGCGCGTTGAGGCTGCGGGCCGATACCGGCGGGCCGGCGTAACTGGCCACCTGACCCCAGGCATGCACACCGCGGTCGGTGCGCCCGGCCACGCTGAGCTGGACGTTCTCGCGGCGCAGGACCGTCTGCAGCGCGCGCTCGAGCTCGCCCTGCACGGTGCGTTCACCGGGTTGGCGAGCCCAGCCCGAGAAACCGGCCCCGTCGTATTCCACCAGCAGGCGGGCCACCGCCTCGCGCCGGTCCGGCATCCGCCGCTCTACACGAGCTCCAGGAACACCATCTCGGTCGAATCGGACCGCCGCGGCCCCAGCTTCAGGATCCTCGTGTAGCCGCCGGGGCGTTCGCTGTAGCGAGGCGCGATCTCGTCAAACAGCTTGTAGACCGTGAACTTGTCCTGACCGAGGGTCGACAGCGCCTGGCGCCGGGCGTGTAGATCACCGCGCTTGGCGAGCGTGATCAGCTTCTCGAGCTCGGGCTTGACCGCCTTGGCCTTCGTCTCGGTGGTCTTGATGCGCTCGTGCTGGATGACCTCCTTGCAGAGGTTCATGAGCAGGGCCTTGCGATGCGAGGCGCTGCGAGAGAGCTGATACCGCTGACGCTGATGGCGCATGACCGGCTAGACCTTAGCCGCTAGTCGTTGCGGAGACCAAGACCACGCGCATGCAGGGTCTCGATCACCTCATCGATCGACTTCTTGCCGAAGTTGGGAATCGCGTTGAGCTCGTTCTCGGTCTTGGAGATCAGGTCGCCAACTGTCTGGATCCCCGCGCGCTTGAGACAGTTGTAGGAACGCACACCGAGCTCGAGCTCCTCGATCAGGATGTCATCCATCGCGTTGGCCGGCCGGGCGGGGCCGTTGACGCTGCCCGGCGTTCCGCCCAGACCCGGCTCGAGCGTGCCCGGTGTACCGGCCTCACGCAGCTCGACAACACGATCGGCGTCGGTGAAGATGGCCAGCTGCGAGATCAGGATCTCCGCGGCCTCGCGCAACGCGGCGTGCGGGTCGATTGAGCCGTCGGTCTCGATGTCGAGCGTGAGCTTGTCGAAGTCGGTCTTCTGACCGACGCGGGCCTGCTCCACGTTGTACGCGACGCGGCGCACGGGCGAGAAGATCGAGTCGATCGGGATCACGCCGATCGGCTGGTCGGGCGACTTGTTCTCCTCCGCGGGCCGGTAGCCGCGACCACGACCGATGGTCAGGTAGACCTCAAGCTTGGTCTTCTTCTCCAGCGTGGCGACGTGCGCGTCGGGGTTGAGGATCTCGACGCCCGAGGGCAGGTCGATGTCCTTGGCCGTGATCTCACCGGGCCCTGTGACGACGAGCGGCGCCTCGATCTCGGTGGCGTCGCTATGCATCCGACAGACGATGCCCTTGAGGTTCAGGACGATGTCGGTGACGTCCTCCTTGACGCCACGGATCGTCGAGAATTCGTGCGCCACGCCCTCGATCCGCACGCTCGTGACCGCGGCACCGGCCAGCGATGAGAGCAAGACGCGCCGCAGTGAGTTGCCGAAGGTGTAGCCGAATCCGCGATCGAGCGGCTCAATCGTGAACGAGCCGCGGTTGTCGTCGACCGACTCGCTGGAGATTCGGGGGACTTGGAAGTCGAGCATCGGGGTCCTAACGTCGTGGGTTCCTGCCGCCGCCTAGGCGGTTCCGGGCGCCGTGCCAGCCCCCGGGGGCGGCACGACTGAAAGCTTTGTGACTACTTGGAGTACAGCTCGACGATGAGCTGCTCTTCCACGGGTGCCGCGATCTCGCGGCGCTCGGGCTTGCGCAGCACCTTCGCCGTGAGCCCGTCGTAATCGGCCTGCAGCCAGGCCGGCACCTGGCCGGTCAGCTCGGTCGCGTCACGGATGACCTGGCCGGCCGTCGAACGCGGGTGAATGGCGATCACGTCGTTGTCGCGCAGCTGATAGCTGGGGATGTTCACGCGACGACCGTTGACAGTCCAGTGACCATGCAGGATCAGCTGGCGCGCCTGGCGCCGCGAGGCCGCAAAACCGAGCCTCACGAGCACGTTGTCGAAACGACACTCGAGCATGCGCAGCAGGTTCTCGCCCGTGATCCCGGGCTGACGGCTGGCCTTCTCGTAGTAGTTGCGGAACTGCGTCTCGAGCACACCGTAGTAGCGGCGCGCCTTCTGCTTCTCGCGCAGCTGCACGCGGTACTCGCTCTGCTTCTGGCGTCCACGGCCGTGCTCGCCCGGTGGGTACGAGCGGCGCTCGACGCCGCACTTGTCGGTGAGGCAGCGCTCTCCCTTGAGGAACAGCTTCTGTCCCTCGCGTCGGCACTGCTTGCACTGTGGCGATGTGTCTCTGGCCATCCTCTTGTAAACCCTCCGGTGCCCTATACCCGGCGCCGCTTGCGCGGACGGCAGCCGTTGTGAGCCTGTGGTGTGACGTCCTTGACTCCGGTCACCTCGAGGCCCGCGGCCTGGAGCGAGCGGATAGCCGTCTCGCGGCCCGAGCCCGGGCCCTTGACGAAGACCTCGACCTTCTGCAGGCCATGCTCGATGCCCTTGCGGGCGGCGGCATCCGCGGTCACCTGAGCGGCGAAGGGCGTCGACTTGCGCGAGCCCTTGAAACCGGCGCCGCCGGCGGACTCCCAGGCGATGACATTGCCCTCGCGATCCGTCAGGGACACGATCGTGTTGTTGAATGAAGTCTTGATGTGGGCCTGACCGATCGGGATGTTCTTCCGGACCCGACGGCGGCCGCGCGCGGGGCGCTTGGGGGCAGGGCTCATTTCTTAGCGGCCTTCTTCTTGCCCGCGACCTGCATGCGCTTGGGTCCCTTGCGTGTGCGTGCGTTGGTCTTCGTGTTCTGCCCACGAACCGGCAGGCCACGGCGATGACGCAGGCCGCGGTAGCAACCGATCTCCTGCAAGCGCTTGATGGCCTGCGAGCGCTCGCGCCGCAGGTCGCCTTCGACCATCAGCGAGCTGTCGATCAGCTCGCGAAGCTTGACGACCTCCTCCTCGGTGAGATCGCGCACGTAGGTGTCGGGCGAGACACCGACCTTGGCCAGCAGCTCGTTGGAGGTCGAGCGGCCGATCCCGTACACGTACGTGAGACCGATCTCCACACGCTTGTTGAGCGGGATGTTGACCCCGGCTATACGCGCCATCAGCCCTGCCGCTGCTTGTGACGCGGGTTGGAGCAGATGACCAGGACCCGGCCGTTACGCCGGATAATCTTGCACTTCTCACACATGGGCTTGACCGAGGGTCGGACCTTCACAGCTGAAATTCGCTCTCTGCTTGGAGTGATCTGGACTGGTTTTCCGTCGGCGAGGCTCTGGCGACCGGTACGGTCGCCGCTACGACACCGAGGAGCTGCTCGTAGCACGAAAACGTGCCCGGCAAGCGCAACGCGTGATATTAGCAGGGCGAAAGAACCACGCCGTTCACGCCACGGCGCGTCCGTTGCCGGACTCGTGCCAGGGCGTCAGGATGCGCGGCCCGTCCGCCGTGACGGCGATCGTGAACTCGAAATGCGCGGCCAGCGAGCCGTCGAGCGAGTAGATCGCCCAGTGGTCGTCGCCCATCCGCACGGCGTGGCGACCGGCCGTGACCATCGGCTCGACAGCCAGCACCATGCCCTCCTCGAGCGTCACCCCGGTGCCGGGATTGCCGAAGTTCGGAATCTGGGGATCCTCGTGCATGCTGCGTCCGATGCCATGGCCGACGAGGGTGCGCACGACGGAGAATCCGGCCGCCTCGACGTGCTGCTGGACGGCGTGCGAGACGTCGCCCAGCCGGTTGCCCGGCCGGCACTGCTCGGCGGCCAGCCGCAGCGACTCCTCGGTCACAGCCAGCAACTTGCGGGCCACGGGCGAGACGGGTCCCACGGGAAACGTGCGCGCCGCATCGGCGACCCATCCGTCCCGCACTACGCCGATGTCGACCGACAGGATGTCACCGCGCTCGAGCCGGTAGGGGCCCGGGATGCCGTGCACGATCATGGAGTTGGGCGAGGCGCAGATCGAGCCGGGAAAGCCCCGGTATCCCTTGAAGGCCGGATCGGCGCCCTGCGAGCGGATGAACTTCTCGGCCGCCTCGTCGAGGTCGCGCGTGCTCACCCCGGCCCTGACCTTGCCCGCAAGCAGATTCATCGTCCGCACGAGGATCGCCCCGGCGGCGGCCATGCGCTCGATCTCCTCGGGGCTCTTCTTGATGATCACTGGCCCGATCGTACGCCTCAGACGTCGTCTTCCATCCGCAGCGTGGCGATCACTGCCCTGATGTGGTCGTGTACCTCCGCCGGGCTGCGCGTGCCGTCGATGCGACGCATCAGCCCCTGCTGGTCGTAGAAGTCGATCAGCGGTTCCGTCTGTTCGTGGTACACGTTGAGACGGTTCTCGATGACCTCCGGCTTGTCATCGTCGCGCTGCACGAGCCGCGAGCCATCCTGATCGCAGATCCCCTCGTGCTTGGGCGGATCGTTGTCGACATGGTAGTTGTGGCCGGCCTTGACGCACACCCGACGACCGGAGATGCGCCGCACGACCTCTTCGTCGGGAACATCGACGAGCAGCGCGGCGGTCACGCGTCGGTCGAGGCTGCGCAGCTGCTTATCGAGCGCCTCAGCCTGCTCGATCGTGCGCGGGAAGCCATCGAGGATGAACCCGTCGCGTGCGTCGTCGGCCTGCAGGCGCTCGGCGGCCATCTTCACGATCAACTCATCGGGGACGAGGTTCCCGGCGTCCATGTACCGCTGCGCCTCCCGCCCCAGGCCGGTTCCGTCCTTCACGTTCTGACGCAGCATGTCGCCGGTCGAGATGAAGGGCAGGCGAAAATCGGTCTTGAGGCGTTCGGCCTGGGTCCCCTTGCCGGCGCCGGGCGGGCCGAACAGGATCAGGTTGAGCTCGGGCATCGGCGTCGGAGCTTATCGGTCGCCCCCCGGCGCCGGGGATAAAGCATCCATGGCGCATCGAGAGCAGGGCGCCGGGGCCGGCGCCCGCGCAGGCGGCTACTTCAAGAAGCCCTCGTAGTTGCGCATCATGAGCTGAGCCTCGAGCTGCTTCATGGTGTCGAGGGCCACACCGATGACGATCAGGATCGACGTGCCGCCGAAGAAGAAGTTGGCGCTCGTCTGGTTGATGAGCACCGTCGGCAGTGCGGCGACCGCGGCCAGGAAGAGCGCCCCCGGGAATGTGAGGCGAGCCAGGATGCGGTCGAGGAACTCGGCCGTGGGCCTACCTGGTCGCACGCCGGGTATGAAGCCACCGTACTTCTTGAGATTGTCGGCCTGGTCGACCGGGTTGAAGGTCACGGCCGTGTAGAAGTAGGTGAAGAGGATGATCAGGATGCTCTCGCCGACGAGGTAATGCCAGCCCTGGGGGCTGAAGAAGTTCGCCATGTGGGTCGCAAAGTTGTCGCGGTTCTGACCCAGCAGCTGGCCGATTGTCGGCGGGATGGCCATCACGCTGGCGGCGAAGATGACCGGGATCACGCCCGCCATGTTGACCCGCAGGGGCAGGTAGGTCTGGCCGCCCTGGGTCATGCGCCGGCCGATCACGCGTTTGGCGTACTGGATCGGGATCCGCCGCTGGCCCTCCTGGACGAAGACGATCGCGGCCACGATGCCGATCACGATGAAGGGCATGATGACCCGGAAGACCTGGTCCGGGTTGGTCCACCAGGAGTGCACACCGTTGGGAATGCGCGCCACGATGCTGGCGAAGATGAGCAGCGAGATGCCGTTGCCGATCCCGCGCTGGGTGATCAGCTCGCCCATCCACATCAGCAGCACGGTGCCGGCCGTCAGCGAGACGACGATCAGGAACACCTTGGCGAGCGTGAAATGGTCGATCACGGTCACTCCGGCGCCCTTCTCGAAGCTCCGGAACAGGAAGACGTACCCGATCGACTGCGCGAAGGCGAGCCCGACCGTCAGGTAGCGCGTGTACTGCGTGATCCGGGCCTGCCCGACCTCGCCCTCCTTCTGAAGCTTCTCGAGTGAGGGCACGACGACGGTCAGCAGCTGCAGGATGATCGAGGCCGTGATGTACGGCATGATCCCGAGCGCGAAGATGGCGATGCGGCCCAGGCCGCCGCCCGAGAAGAGGTTCAGCAGCCCGAGAATGTTGCTGCCGCCGAAGTTCTTCTGGATCGCGTTGACCGCCGAGGAGTTGATGCCGGGCGCGGGGATGTGGGTGCCGAGCCGGTACAGCGCCAGGATCAGCGCGGTGAAGAGCACCTTGTTGCGGATCTCACCGATCCTGAATGCACCGAGGATCGTGGAGATCACTGCAAGCTCACTCCTCGATCAGCTGACAGGTCCCGCCGGCCGCTTCGATCTGCTCGCGCGCGGCTTTGCTGAAGCCGTGCGCGTGGACGGTCAGCGGCTTGCTGAGCCCGCCCTTGGCGAGGACCTTGACGGCGACGCCCTTGCGCGTCGCGAGGCCGTGGGCCCTGAGCGCCTCGAGCGTGACGGCGGCACCGGATTCGAAGCGCGCCTCCAGGTCGAGCAGGTTGACCGGCTGCGTGTGGGTCCGGAAGGGCTCGAACGGCATCGACTTCTTCATGTGCGGGCCGCGCAGCTTGCGCATCCGCATGTGAATCGGGTTCTGACCGCCTTCGAAATGCGCCCTGTCCTTGGCTCCGGACCGGGCACCCCAGCCCTTGTGACCGCGGCCGGAGGTCTTGCCCATGCCCGAACCATGGCCCCGACCCACGCGCTTGCGGGCCTTGCGGCTGCCCGGCGCGGGACTGAGGTTGTGCAGCCCGATGCGTGTGGCACCCGCAGGCTGCTCGGCGGCGTTCTCCTCGGGCTTCTTGGCGGCGGGGCTCATGACTCCTTGACCTCGACCAGATGCCGGACCTTGTGGATCATGCCGCGGATCTGGGGCGAGTCACTGTGCTCGACGGTCTGGCCGATCTTGCGCAGGCCGAGCGAGCGCAGCGTGTCGAGCTGGCGCTTGTCGGCGCCGTTGCGCGACTTGCGCTGAATGATCTGCACGCTGCTCACGCCGAGCTCTCCTCGGTCTCACCGGCCGGGGTCGCGACCGGCTCCTCGGCGGCCGGCTGCTCGGCGGCCGGCGCCGCCTCCGGCCCCTCGGCGGCCGGTGCGGATACCGTCGCCGCACCGTCTCCGTTCTCGGTACTCAGACCGAGCACCTGATTGATGGACAGGCCGCGCAGCGCGGCGACCTCCTCAGGCGTGCGCAGCGACTCGAGGCCGGCCATCGTCGCCTTGACGAGGTTGATCGGATTCTGGGAGCCGAGGCTCTTGGAGAGGATGTCGTTGATGCCGGCCAGTTCGAGCACCGCGCGCACGCCGCCACCCGCGATCACGCCGGTTCCTGGCGCGGCCGGCTTGAGGAACACGCGCCCGGCGCCGAAGATCCCCGTCGTCTGATGGGTGATCGTCGAGCCGTGCTTGGGCACGCGATAGAGGTTCTTCTTGGCCCGCTCGACGCCCTTCTGGATCGCCACCGGCACCTCGTTGGCCTTGCCGTAGCCGACGCCGACGACCTCGCGCTCATCGCCCACGACGACCAGCGCGGTGAACGAGAACCGCCGGCCACCCTTGACCACCTTGGCGACACGGTTGATCTCCACGACGCGCTCTTGCAGGTCGAGTCCGGTGGCAGAAACTGAACGGTCGCGAGACATAGGTCGATCCAGGGTAGCGAGTTGGCGGGAGGAAGCTAGAAGGTCAGGCCGCTCTCGCGAGCGCCCTCGGCGAGCGCCTTGACGCGCCCGTGGTAGCGGTAACCGCCGCGATCGAAGACCGCGCTCTCGATCCCGGCCGCCTTGCCACGCTCGCCGAGCAGGGCTCCGGCGCGCTTGGCCTGATCCATCGGCGCGAGGTCACGCAGCTCGGGCTCGGTCCAGCTGACCGAGGCGATCGTCCGGCCGGCCTGATCATCGATCAACTGGGCGAACACGCCACGGTTGGAGCGGAATACGGAGATCCGCGGCCGCTCGGCGCTGCCACGCACCTTTGCGCGTACGCGGCGACGGCGCCTGAGACGACGCTGGGGAGGATTGAGCACCGTCATGCGCGCTTACCGACCTTGCGCACCACGTGCTCGCCCTCGTAGCGGATCCCCTTGCCCTTGTAGGGCTCGGGTTTGCGCTGCTTGCGGATGTACGCCGCGGTCTCACCGACCTGCTGCTTGGAGGCGCCGCGCACGACGATGCGGGTGGGCAGCGGCACCTCGAACTCAATTCCGTCCGGCGCCTTGACCGATACTGGATGCGAGTAGCCGAGGGCCAGCTCCAGATCACGACCGCGCAGCTGGGCGCGATACCCGACACCCTGGATCTCCAAGCGCTTCTCAAAGCCGTCGGTCACGCCCACGACCATGTTCGCGACCAGCGATCGCGTGAGCCCGTGCAGCGCGCGGTGCTCGCCGCGATCGGTGGGCCGCTTGACGAGCAGCTCGCCGTCGCCCTGCTCGACCGCGATGTCGCGAGGGATGCGCTCGGTCAGCTCACCCTTGGGGCCGTTGACCGTGACGCGCTCGGGCTCGATGGCCACCGAGACGCCGGCGGGCACGGGAATGGGCTGTCTTCCAATACGTGACATAGCGTTCTGACTGTCTACCAGACCCTCGCCACTACCTCGCCGCCGACGCCGATCCGGCGCGCGTCGTGGCCGGTCATGACGCCCTTGGACGTCGAGATGATCGCGGTGCCCATCCCGCCCTGGATGCGCGGGATGTGCGCGGAGTCGACGTACGTGCGCTGCCCCGGACGCGAGACGCGCTGCAGCCCCGAGATCACCGGCTTACGGTCATTGGTGTATTTGAGGATCACCGTGATCCGCTCGTTGGGGTCCTCGGCAGACGGGGCCAGGAGCTCGTAGCTCTCGATGTAGCCCTGCTCCTTGAGGATCCGAGCGAGCTCGCGCTTGAGCTTCGAGGAGGGGATCGTCACGTCGTGGTGCTGGGCGTTGGCCGCGTTGCGCAGGCGCGTGAGGAAGTCGGCCACTGGATCGGTCATCGACATGCTTCGCTCACCAGCTCGACTTGGTCATTCCGGGCACGTACCCGTTGTGGGCCAGCTCGCGCAGGCAGATCCTGCACACACCGAACTTGCGGTACACGGCACGTGCGCGGCCGCAGCGGCGGCAGCGCGTATATCCACGAACCTTGTACTTGGGCGTCCGCGCAGCGCGAACTCTTTGTGAGGTCTTTGCCATGTGCTCCTCTAAGCCTGGGTTGCGGCCGCCTGTGGACGGCCCTCCTTCGCGAACGGCATGCCGAGCGCCTCGAGCAGGGCAAACGACTCCTCGTCGCTCGATGCCGTCGTGGTTATCGTGATATCGAGGCCGCGAACCTGATCGATCTCGTCGTAATCGACCTCCGGGAAGATGATCTGCTCGCGCACGCCCATCGAGTAGTTGCCGCGACCGTCGAACGAGCGCGGGTTGAGGCCGCGAAAGTCACGGATGCGCGGAATCGCCACCGACATCAGACGGTCAAGGAACTCGTAGGAGCGCTCACCGCGGAGCGTGACGGCAACGCCGACGGGCATGCCCTCGCGCACCTTGAACTGGGCGATCGACTTCCGCGCGCGGCGCACGTTCGGCCGCTGGCCCGTGATCGTGGCCAGCTGATCGGCGGCCGCCTCGAGGACCTTGGAATCCTGCTTGGCGTCGCCGACGCCCATGTTGACGGTGATCTTCTCGACCCGCGGCGCCTGCATCGGCGTCGAGTAGCCGAAGCGCTCGATGAGCGAGGGACGAATCTCGTCGTTGTAGCGGGTCTTCAGACGGGCCATCAGTCGATCCTCGATCCGCTGCGCTTGGCGATCCGGAAGCGCTTGCCCTCGCGCAGCTCGAAGCCCACGCGGGTCGGCTTGCCGTCCTTGGGGTCGACCAGCATGACGTTGGAGAGGTGGATCGGACCCTCCTTCTCGATCACGCCGCCGACCTGTTCGGCGCGATCCGCGCCGGCCACCTGGCGGGGGCGCTGGTGACGCTTGACGATGTTCAGACCCTCGACGAACAGGCGGTCGTTCTTGGGATCCACGCGCAGCACCTTGCCGGTCTTGCCGCGGTCCTTGCCGCTGATGACGATCACGTCGTCGTTGGCCTTGATGCGTGCGGGCATGGCTAGAGGACCTCAGGGGCGAGGGAGACGATCTTCATAAAGTTGCGCTCGCGGAGCTCTCGGGCCACAGGCCCGAAGATACGCGTGCCGCGCGGATTGTTCTGAGCATCGATCAGCACCGCCGCGTTCTCGTCGAAGGCGATATAGGTGCCGTCGTCGCGGCCGTATGACTTCTTGGTGCGCACGACCACCGCGGTCACGACCTCGCCCTTCTTGACCGAGCCCTGCGGGCTGGCCTGCTTGACGGTCGCGACGATGACGTCACCGATACCCGCGTAGCGCCGGCGTGAGCCACCGCGGACGCGGATCACGAGGATCTCGCGCGCGCCCGTGTTGTCGGCCACGCGTAGACGTGTCTCGTTCTGGATCATGGCCTATTTGGCCCTCTCCAGGATCTCGACCAGACGCCAGCGCTTGGTGCGCGACAGCGGGCGGCACTCGCGGACCACGACCGTGTCGCCGGTGTGCGCATCGTTGCGCTCGTCGTGCACGTGGAGCGTGGTCGACGTGCGCACGATCTTCTCGTAGCGCCGGTGCCGGCGGGCGAGATCGATCCGCACGGTGATCGTCTTGTCGGCGCGGTCCGAGGTCACGACACCCTGACGCGACTTCTGCCGCCCCGGCGCATGCTCGCGCGGGGGGGTCTGCGCGCTCGAGTGCTCCGCGGCCCGGGCCTTGGTCCGAGCGCGTTCGCGCCCGGCTCGGCGAGCGACGGCCTTGGCCCGGCGCTCGGCGACGCGCTCATCGTGGCGCTCCTCCGTGGTGCGAGGACTCCGCGCGGACACCTTGGCCGCCTTGGCGGCGCGCTCGCGCCGGCGGCGCTCCTTGGGCGCGACCACCTCGGAACTCTCCGCGGCCGCCGCGGCGGCGGGCTCCGCAGCGGAGGGCTCGGGCGCCTCGGTCTCTGCAGCCTCGAGGGCCTCGGAAGCTTCGGCGGTCTCCGGAGCCTCCGCGGTCTCGGGAGCGCTCGTCTGCTCGTCTGTGTTCTCAGTCGGTTCGTCAGCCATGGTTCTCTACGGTCGGTCGGGTTCGGATGTCGATGCCACGCTCGTGGGCGATTGTCAGCGCACGCGCGATCTCCTGCTTGGCCCGTCGCAGGGCCGCGGTGTTGTCCAACTCGCCGGTCGCGTGCTGGAACCGCAGCCCGAACAACTCGCGTCGTGCGGTGCGAGTGTGCTCGATCAGGTCTGCGTCGCTCATGTCACGGAGCTCTGCGGGATTCACGCGTCCTCCCGGAGGACGAACTTGGTGCGCACCGGAAGCTTGTGTCCGGCCAGGCGCATGGCCTCGCGCGCCAGCGGCTCTGGCACGCCGGCGAGCTCGAACATGACCCGGCCCGGCTTGACCACCGCGACCCAGCCTTCCGGGTTGCCCTTGCCGGAGCCCATGCGGGTCTCGGCGGGCTTCTTCGTGAAGGGCTTGTCCGGATACACGTTGATCCACACCTTGCCACCGCGCTTGATCTTGCGCGTCATGGCGATGCGGGCGGCCTCGATCTGCCGGTTCGTGAGCCAGCCGGCGTCGAGCGTCTTGAGCCCGTACTCGCCGAACTGGACCTTGACCTGACCGCGCGAGAGCCCACCACGGCGTCCGCGGTGCTGCTTGCGGTGCTTTACACGCTTCGGGGCGAGCATCAGCGGGCACCGCCTCCGCCGCCGGAGCCGCCACGTCCGCCGCCGCCACCGCCACGCGGTCCGCGACCGGGGCCGGAGCCGCCGGAGCCGCCACGCCCGCCGCCGCCTGGGCCGCCACCACGACCGCCGCCGCCGCCGGGGCCGCCACCACGACCGCCCGGGCCGCCACCACGACCGCCCGGACCGCCACCACGACCGCCCGGACCGCCACCACGACCGCCCGGACCGCCACCACGACCGCCCGGACCGCCACCACGACCGCCGCGGCCGTCACGGCCACCGCGCTCGTTGGCCTGCGGAGAGGGCTCGTCCATGATCGTCAGATCGGCGCCGGTGTAGCCCTCGGGCATGATCTCGCCCTTGTTGATCCAGCACTTGACGCCGATGCGCCCGAACGTCGTTCGGGCCTCGTGGAATCCGTAGTCGATGTCGGCGCGCAGCGTATGCAGGGGTACGCGGCCGTCGGAGTAGCCCTCGGTACGCGCCATCTCGGCGCCACCCAGCCGGCCCGAGACCTGGACCCGGACGCCCTTCGCGCCCGAGCGCATGGCGCTCGTGAGCGCACGCTTCATCGCGCGGCGGAAGGCGACACGGTTCTGGAGCTGCTCGGCGATTGACTGCGCCACGAGCCGCGCGTCGAGCTCGGGCCGCTTGATCTCAAGGATGTTGACCTTGACCTGCTTGCTGGTGATGCGGTGGAGATCCCGGCGCAGCTGGTCGACCTCCGAACCCGACTTGCCGATCACGATGCCCGGACGCGCCGTGTGGATGTTGACTTCGACCTCAGTGGCGTTCTTGCGGATCGTGATATCGGACAGACCGGCATGGGAGAGCCGGCCGATGATGTGCTCGCGGATCTGTGTGTCCTCGTGCAGATAGTCGGCGAAGTGGCGCTCGTTGAACCAGTTCGACTTCCAATCGTGGATGTAGCCCACGCGCAGTGCTTCTGGATGAACTTTCTGACCCATTGATTCGGCTATTCCTTCGGCGTGAGCAGGACGGTGAGGTGACTGGTGCGTTTGCGGATCTGCGTCGCGCGGCCCATCGCGCGAGGCCTGAACCGCTTGATCGTCGGGCCTTCGTCGGCGGTGATCGCCTTGACGTACAGGTCCTCGCCCACGAGCTCGTGATTGTGCTCGGCGTTGGCGACGGCCGATTCGAGCAGCTTGCTCCAATCTTGCGCCACAGCACGCGGGGTGTGAGCCAGGATAGCTCGCGCCTCCTCGACGCTCTTCCCGCGGATGTGATCGCAGACTAGGCGCGCCTTGCGGGCCGAGGTCCGCACGTACTTGGCCTGCGCTCGGACCACCGGGATCGGCGCGCCGGGCTCGCGCGAACGGCGTCGGCGCGCGGGCGCCGCCGCAGCGGGCTTCTCGGGCGCCGGCTCGGCCGCCGGCTTGCGGGCCCGGCGGCGGGGCTTGGGCTTCTCCTCGGCCTCGGGCTCCGCGGCGGCCTGGGCGGCGGCCTCGGGCTCTTTGGCGGCCTCGGGCTCTTTGTCTCCTTCGGCCTTCGGAGCTGCTTCGGGCGCGGTGTCGGCCGCTGCCTCAGCGGAAGCATCCTCATCCGTGATGCCCGCACCCGTCTCTGGCGCAGCTGCGGTCTCGGAGGCGGGCTTGGCCTTCGCGCGCCGGCGCCGGCGCGGCTTGGGCTCCTCCTCGGTCGGCTCGATCTCAGGGGTTTCTTCGCTCATCGCCTCTTACCGGTGGCGGCATGGCCGCGATAGAGCCGCGTCGGGGCGAACTCACCGAGCTTGTGGCCGACCATCGACTCGGAGATGAAGACCGGAACGTGCTTGCGGCCGTCGTGAACCGCGATCGTATGCCCGACCATCTCGGGGAAGATCGTCGACGTCCTCGACCAGGTCTTGATCATGCGCTTCTCGCCCGAGGAGTTCAGCGCCTCGACGCGCCCCATCAGGCGCTCCTCGACCCAAGGGCCCTTCTTGCTCGATCGACTCATCGCTTCTTACCTCTCCTGCGACCGCGCACGATGTACTGGTCGGATTGCTTGCCCTTCTTCCGCGTGCGATAGCCCAGCGTCGGCACGCCCCAAGGAGTCACCGGATGGCGACCGGGGGTGGTCGAGCCCTCGCCACCGCCGTGCGGGTGGTCGACGGGGTTCATGGCCGTCCCCCGGGTCTGGGGGCGCACGCCCATGTGACGCTTGCGGCCGGCCGTGCCGATCTTGACGTTTTGATGGTCGGAGTTGCCCACCGTCCCGACCGTGGCTCGGCACTCCGCGCGCACCATCCGCATCTCACCCGAGGGGAGTCGCAGCGTCACATAGTCGCCCTCTTTGGCCAGCAGCTGAATGCCGATCCCCGCCGATCGGCCCATCTGACCGCCGCGGCCGGGCGTCAGCTCGACGTTGTGCACGACGGTACCCGCGGGCATGTTGGCCAGCGGGAGGCAGTTGCCGACGCGGATGTCCGCGCCGACGCCCGACTCGACGGTCGCTCCGACGTGCAGCCGCTGCGGCGCCAGGATGTAGCGCTTCTCGCCGTCGGCGTAATGCAGCAGCGCGATGTACGCCGAGCGGTTGGGGTCGTACTCGATCTCCGCGACCTTCGCCGGCACGCCGTCCTTGCGGCGCTTGAAGTCGATCTTGCGGTACAGGCGCTTGGCGCCGCCACCGCGATGGCGGGCCGTCTTGCGGCCGCCCGAGTTACGCCCACCCGACTTCTTCAGGCCCTCGGTGAGGGACTTCTCGGGCTCCGAGCGCGTCAGCTCGGCAAAGTCTGGATAGGTGACGAACCTGCGTCCGGGACTGGTCGGCTTGGGCTTGCGAATCGCCATTACTCAGCTCCCTCCAGGCCCTGGAAGATCGGGATCGTGTCGCCCTCGCGAACCTGGACGATGGCCTTCTTCCACTGCCGGGTGCGCCCGGCGGTGTTGCCGCGGCGCTTGGGCTTGGACTTGACCGACGAGGTCCGGACCTCGACCACCTTGACGTCGAAGAGCTCTTCGATGGCCTGCCGGATCTGGGTCTTGTGAGCGCGCTCGTGAACGCGGAACGTGTACTTGCCGACCTCGGCCAGCACGAACGACTTCTCGGACACGACTGGGCGGATGATCACCTGGCTGGCTTCCATCAGTCGGTCTCCTTTGCCGTACCTGAGGTCTCGGGCTCGGCGGCTCGTCCGTCGGTTCCGGAGGCCCGCGCGACGAGCTCGCTGAGCGCGGCTTCGGAGACGAGCAGAGACGCCGCGCCGATCACATCGGCCACGCCGGCGTCGGTGACGGGCATGACGGCCAGACGCGCCAGGTTGCGAAACGACTTGCCGGCCGCCGCCTCGGCCTCGCTCAGCAGGACGAGCGCGGGGCCGGGCGCCCCCCAGTCGGCCAGCAGCGTCGCCGCCTGCTTGGTCGAGGGCGCGTCGAAGACCCCGGCGTCGAAGATCGCCAGCGTCTCGCGCTCGGCGTGGACCGAGAGCGCGCTGCGCAGCGCGGCCCGGCGGGCCTTGCGGTTGACCTTCACCACGTAGTCACGCGGGGTCGGGCCGAACACGGTGCCACCGCCGGTCCACACCGGCGAGCGGGAGGACCCGGCCCGGGCACGCCCGGTCCCCTTCTGGCGCCAGGGCTTGGCGCCACCGCCGGACACCTGACCGCGCGTGAGCGTGGACGCCGTGCCGCGCCGCCGGGCGTTGAGCTCGGCCCGCACCGACTCGTGCACGAGCGGCATGTTGAAGCTGGCCTCGAAGGCGGCCGCGTCGAGCGTGACCTTGCCGCCACCGAGCTTGGGCGCGGTTCTAGCCATCGGTGCGCACCTCCACGGTGCCGCCCTTGGGGCCAGGGACGGCGCCTCGGACCAGCAGCAGGTTCTGCTTGGGGATGACCTCGACCACGGTCAGGCCGCGCTGGGTGATGCGTCCGCCGCCCATCCGGCCCGGCCCACGGATGCCCTTGAAGACACGCGACGGCGTGGCCGATGCGCCGATCGATCCCGGCGCGCGCACGTTGTGCGAGCCGTGGGACTTCGGGCCGCGCTTGAAGTTGTGCCGCTTGATCGTGCCCTGAAAACCCTTGCCCTTCGACTTGCCGGAGACCTTGACGTGCTGGCCGGGCTCGAACGCCTCGACCGTCACGGTCTCCCCAACCTGGAGCTCGCCGGCCTCGTCACGGAACTCGGCGAGGTGCCGATGCGCTGACGCGTCGGCCTTCTTCAGATGGCCGAGCTCGGCCCGGGTGAGGACCTTCTCCTTACAGGCACCGAAGGCGAGCTGCACGGCCTCGTAGCCGTCCCGCTCCACGGTACGGATGGCCGTGACCGGGCAGGGCCCGGCCTCGAGCACGGTCACCCGCTCCACGCGCCCGTCGTCGAGGAACCGCTGCGTCATACCGAGCTTCTTGGCGAGAATCGCTGCCATCCGGACTCCTAGGACGCCAGGCGGATCTCGATATCCACACCGGCCGGGAGATGGTCGAGTCGCTGGAGCGAGTCGACCGTCTTCGGGGTCGGCTGATGGATGTCGATCAGTCGCTTGTGCGTGCGGATCTCGAAGTGCTCGCGCGAGTCCTTGTCCTTGAAGGGGGATCGGATCACGCAGTAGACGTTCTTCTCCGTTGGCAGGGGCACAGGCCCCGAAACGCTCGCGCCGGTACGCGTCGCGGTTTCGACGATCTCCTTTGCCGCTGTCTCGATCGCCGTGTGGTCATAGGACTTCAGGCGGATGCGAATCTTGTTCTGGGCGATGGTTGCCACGGGGGTCGTTTCTTCGAGTCTTCTCAGTGTTGAGGGCGAGCCCCGGGTTTGGGACCCGCCCCGAATGGTCGTATCTGTTGGAAATAGGGCCGGCGCGACCCGAGGCCACGCCGCCCCGGACTACTTGATGACTTCGGTCACCACTCCCGAGCCCACCGTGCGGCCGCCTTCGCGGATCGCGAACCGGAGTCCCGGGTCCATGGCGATCGGCTGGATCAGCTCGATCTCCATCTGAACGTTGTCACCCGGCATCACCATCTCCGTCCCCTCGGGGAGGTTGGCGACGCCCGTGACGTCCGTGGTGCGGAAGTAGAACTGCGGCCTGTAGCCCGAGAAGAACGGGGTGTGACGACCACCCTCCTCCTTCTTGAGCACGTAGACCTCCGACTTGAACTTGGTGTGAGGCGTGATCGAGCCCGGCTTGCACAGCACCTGACCGCGCTCGATGTCCTCGCGCTTGGTACCGCGCAGCAGGCATCCGACGTTGTCGCCGGCGCGGCCCTCATCGAGGATCTTGCGGAACATCTCGACGCCCGTCACGACGGTCGACGTGGTGTCCTTGATCCCGACGATCTCAACGGTCTCGCCCGTCTTGATGATGCCCTGCTCGATGCGGCCCGTGGCGACGGTGCCGCGACCGGTGATCGAGAAGACGTCCTCGACCGGCATCAGGAACGGCTTGTCCAGGTCGCGGACGGGCTCCGGGATGTAGGTGTCGAGCGCTTCGGCGAGCTCGAGGATCTTGGCCTCGTACTCGGCGTCGCCCTCGAGCGCCTTCAGCGCCGATCCGATGACGAACGGGATGTCGTCGCCCGGGAACTCATACTCGGAGAGCAGGTCACGGATCTCGACCTCGACGAGCTCGAGCAGCTCGGGGTCGTCGACCATGTCTGCCTTGTTGAGGAACACGACGATGTACGGCACGCCCACCTGGCGGGCCAGCAGGATGTGCTCACGCGTCTGGGGCATCGCGCCGTCGGCCGCCGACACGACCAGGATCGCGCCGTCCATCTGCGCGGCGCCCGTGATCATGTTCTTGACGTAGTCGGCATGCCCCGGACAGTCGACATGCGCGTAGTGACGGTTCTCCGTCTGGTACTCGACGTGTGAGGTCGCGATTGTGATCCCGCGCGCCTTCTCCTCGGGAGCGTTGTCGATCTCATCGAACGACTTCACGTCTGTGCCGCCGTACTTCGAAGCGAGCACCTTCGTGATGGCGGCGGTCAGCGTCGTCTTGCCGTGATCGATATGACCGATGGTGCCGACGTTGACATGGGGCTTATCGCGCTCGAACTTGGCCTTCGCCACTTTGGTGTCGCTCCTTCTATCTCTGGTTGGTGTTCGCCCTGCGGGCGAACCTCGAAAATCTATCGGACTTCCGTCCGCGGCTACTGCTACGTCCCATCAACTGCCGGATTGCTCTCCGACGACCTTCTCGGCGATGTTAGGCGGGACCTCTTGATAGCGGTCGAACTGCATCGTGTAGGTCGCCCGGCCCTGGGTGTTGGACCGCACGTCGGTGGCGTATCCGAACATCTCCGCCAGCGGAACATCCGCCGTCACCACCTGTGCGTTTCCGCGCTGCTCCATGCCGTTGACCTGGCCGCGGCGCCGGTTCAGATCGCCGATCACATCGCCCATGAACTCCTCGGGTGTGACCACCTCGACGGCGAACACCGGCTCGAGCAGCACGGGCTTGGCCCGCTGCACGGCAGACTTGAGGGCCAGCGATCCGGCGACCCTGAAGGCGATCTCCGATGAGTCGGTGTCGTGGTACTTACCGTCGGTGAGCGTCACACGCACGTCGACCAGCGGATAGCCGGCTCGCGGACCGTTGTCCATCGCGTCCTCGATCCCCTTCTCGACCGCCGGGATGAACTCGGTTGGGATCGAGCCGCCCTTGACCTTGTTGACGAAGTCGAAGCCCTCGCCGGGGGCGGGCTCGACGTTGATATAGACGATCCCGTACTGACCCGAGCCACCGGTCTGGCGCACAAAGCGGCCCTCGACCTTCTCCGCCGTCCCACGGATCGTCTCGCGGTAGGAGACCTGGGGGCGGCCGACGTTGGCATCGACCTTGAACTCGCGCAACATGCGGTCGACCAGGACCTCGAGGTGCAGCTCGCCCATGCCGGAGATCTCGGTCTGGCCGGTCTCCTCGTTGGTACGCACCTGGAACGTCGGGTCCTCCTCGGCCAGGCGGGCCAGGGCTGTCGACATCTTCTCCTGGTCGGCCTTGGTCTTGGGCTCGATCGCCACCTTGATCACGGGCTCGGGGAAGACGATCGTCTCGAGCTTGATTGGCCGGTCCGGGGCGGCGAGCGTGTCGCCGGTGGCCACCTGCTTGATCCCGACGCCGGCGGCGATGTCACCCGCGTAGACCTCCTGCAGCTCGGCGCGCTCGTTCGCGTGCATCATCAGGATCCGGCCGACGCGCTCGGTGCGCCCGGTCGTCACATTGAGCACGCGCGCGCCCGCGGCGAGCTTGCCGGAGTACACGCGGAAGTAGGTCAGCTTGCCGACGTAGGGGTCGGCCATGATCTTGAAGGCGAGCGCGGCGAACGGCTCGTCGTCGGAGGCCTGGCGCTCGGCCGGGCGGCCGCCGTTCTCGGACGCCTTGTCAGGCTCGATGCCCGCCACCGGAGGCACGTCGAGGGGGCTCGGCAGGTAGTCGATGACGGCATCGAGCAACGGCTGGACGCCCTTGTTCTTGAAGCTCGAGCCGCACAGCACCGGCGTCATCTTGTTGGCCAGCGTGGCCGCGCGGATGGACTGCTTCAGGCGCGCCGCGGGAATCTCCTGCTCCTCGAGGATCATCTCGACCAGCTCGTCGTCGTAATGCGAGACCTCCTCGAGCAGGTGCTCGCGGGCCGCGGCGGCGCGCTCGGCGTGCTCGGCCGGGATCTCGGCGACCTCCTGCTCCTTGCCGAGCTCGTCCTTGTAGATGATGGCGTGGTTCTCGACCAGGTCGATGATCCCGGTGAACTCCGACTCGGCGCCGATCGGCAGCTGGATCGGCACCGGATGCGCGCCCAGGCGATCGATCATCGTCTGCACACCGCGCTCGAAGTCGGCCCCGATGCGGTCCATCTTGTTGATGTAGGCGATCCGCGGGACGTGGTACTTGTCGGCCTGGCGCCAGACGGTCTCCGATTGCGGCTCTACGCCGGCCACCGAGTCGAAGAGCGCAATCGCCCCATCGAGCACGCGCAGCGAGCGCTCCACCTCGACCGTGAAGTCAACGTGGCCCGGCGTGTCGATGATGTTGATTCGGTGGTCCTTCCACTCGGCCGTCGTGGCCGCCGAGGTGATCGTGATCCCCCGCTCCTGCTCCTGCTCCATCCAGTCCATGACGGCGGCGCCCTCATGAACCTCCCCCATCTTGTACGTCCGCCCTGTGTAATAGAGGATGCGCTCGGTGGTCGTCGTCTTACCGGCGTCGATGTGCGCCATGATGCCGATGTTGCGAGTCTTTTCGAGAGTGAACGTTCGAGGCATGAGAGTTACTTTTCCGGGGGTCCCGATCTTCGGTTGCAGACATGAAAAAGGGCCCAGGGGGCCCGTTCACGACGCAGGTGCCGGCTTCGGGCGATTTTCTAGTGGGTCGGCGTCTCCATTGCTTGGATACTCCGCGCCCGGAGGCGAGCACAGATGAACGCGACGCCGCCCGAGGCGAGAGCCGAATATAGCAGAGGCCACTCGGCGCCCGAGGGCACTTCCGCCAACTCCTCCCCGACGCCCGTCGGGGTCCTCCTCGCTGGCCTGCTGGGGGCCGTGCTGCTGCTCCTCGCCGAGTTCACCACGCTCTACGAGGTGCGCACCGCCGCCAGCCCGGGGCCCATCAAATCGGTGGGCACCGGCTCGCATCACTCGTACGCGCTGATCCCGATCGCCCTACTCGCGATCGTCCTGATCTACGGTGTCTGGCGCCAGCGAAGCCGGCCCGCGCTGATGGCGATCGGCGTGCTCGGCGTGATCGCGCTGCTCATTGCGCTGCTCGGCGACCTGCCCGACGCGCACGCCAGCGGCCTGATCGTGAGCACCTCCCACTACATCAACGCGAGCTCGTCGCCCAAGACCGGCCTATACCTGGAGACGCTCGGCGCGGGCGTTCTCATCGTGTGCTCCGGAATTGGTCTGCTGCTCGGCGGAACGGCACCACACGGACGGCGAAAATCCTCCTCCGTCGCCGCACCCAGGTCCGCTCGCTGACATCCGGCCAAATAGTCGGCAAGTTGGAGCGTCGTACCCGTTACATTGCTTTGACGCGAGGGTTGTTCCACCGCAGCCCCCGGTCCCGTGCGGTGGGCAGCCCTCGCGTTTTACTCTCCGGGCCACATCGCACGCGATCGCCCCATAGACCTAGGAAAAGGTTCGCCGAGTGGGCGGGGACCGTGTCGCTTCGTGTCTGTGCGAGACCGGACCCGGTCTACCAGCGGTAGTGGGCGAACGCCTTGTTCGCCTGGGCCATGCGGTAGATGTCGTCCTTGCGCTTGTACGCGGCGCCCTGTTGCTGCTGGGCGTCGAGCAGCTCATGGGCGAGTCGCTGCGCCATCGTCTTCTCGCGACGCGCGCGGGCGAACTGGACGAGCCAGCGCACGGCGAGCGTGCGGGCCCGGGGGGCGGGCACCTCGACCGGCACCTGGTAGGTCGCGCCGCCGACGCGGCGTGAGCGAACCTCGAGCACGGGCGTGAGTGCCTTCACGCCGGCCTCGAGCTGTTCGACGGGATTCTTGCCCGTGCGCTCGGCGATGATCGCCAGCGCGTCATAGACGATCTTCTCGGCCGTCGACTTCTTCCCGTCGAGCATCACCTTGTTGATGACCTGCTGCACGAGGCGGTTGCGATGGACGGCGTCGGGCTCGATCCGCCGGACTTGGGCTGCTGCGCGGCGCGGCATGGGTGTTCTCCTACTTGGCCTTCACGCCGTACTGCGAGCGGGCCTTCTTGCGATCGTTGACGCCGGCCGCGTCGAGCGTCCCGCGAATCACCTTGTAACGGAACCCGGGCAGGTCCTTGACGCGGCCACCCCGGACGAGCACGACGGAGTGCTCCTGGAGGTTGTGCCCCTCGCCCGGAATGTAGGCGCCGACCTCCATGCCATTGGTGAGCCGCACACGGGCGACCTTGCGCAAGGCGGAGTTGGGCTTCTTGGGCGTGGTGGTGTACACGCGCGTGCACACGCCTCGCCGCTGGGGCGCCGCGACCTTCTGCTTGCGCCCCTTGCCGGACTTCAGGCCCGGGGTCGCGAGCTTCTTCTTGGGGGCTGTGCGCCCCTTGCGGATCAATTGGCTCGTAGTCGGCATCTGGCCGCAAGGCTAGCAGGAGCGGCGCAGCATGCCCCGCGGCCGGAAACGCCGTCGCCCGGGCGCCGCCGGCGCGGCTCGGACCTGGACACGGCCTACGCCCCGGCGGTAGCCGAGGCCGTCAGGCCGAGTACCTCCTCGACACTGACCGCGGGCACTCCCACCGCCTCGGCCACTGGGCCGTAGGTCACCCGTCCGCCGGCGACGTTGACACCGAGCTTGAGGCCGGGGTTGGCCGCGATCGCCCCGACCACGCCGGCCCCCGCAATGTGGAGCACGAAGGGCATCGTCGCGTTGGTGAGCGCATAGGTCGAGGTGATCGGGACGGCCCCGGGCATGTTGGTCACGCAGTAGTGCGTCACGCCATCGACCTCGTAGGTCGGATCCGAGTGCGTTGTCGGCCGCGAAGTCTCGAAGCACCCGCCCTGATCGATCGAGACGTCGACGAGTACGGCGTTCGGCTTCATCATCCCCAGCTGCGCTCGCGTTATGACCTTCGGCGCCCGTGCCCCCCGGGCGAGGACCGCGCCGATCACCAGGTCGGCCTGCGGCAGGCGCTGCTCGATCTCGAGCGTCGAGGCGAAGCACGTGTCCGCGCGGCCCCCGAAGGCGACGTCGAGTTCGCGCAGGCGATCGATGTTGCGGTCATAGACGTAGACCGTCGCCTCCATGCCGAGCGCGATGAAGGCGGCGTTCATCCCGACCACCCCGCCGCCGATGACAATCACGTTGGCGGCGGCCACGCCCGGCACGCCGCCGAGCAGGATCCCGCGGCCGCCGAGCGGCTTCTCGAGCATGAAGGCCCCGGCCTGGGTGGCGATCTTGCCGGCCACCTCCGACATCGGCGCAAGCAGCGGCAGCCGGCCGTGACCGTCCTCGACCGTCTCGTAGGCGATGCACGTGGCGCCCGAGGCCATCAGGGCGGCGGTCAGCTCAGCATCCGCGGCGAGGTGCAGATAGGTGAACATGGTGTGTCGCGGCTCGAGCCGACCCACCTCCTGAGACTGCGGTTCCTTGACCTTGACGATCAGCTCGGCGGCGGCGAAGACCTCGTCGGCGTCCGGAACGATGTGCGCGCCCTGTGCCATGTACGCGTCGTCGTCAATCGCCGAGCCGAGTCCGGCGCCGCTCTGGACGTAGACCTCATGACCGGCATCGACGAGCTCGCGCACACCCGCCGGGGTAAGCGCGACGCGGTATTCATCGGGTTTGACCTCGGTTGGGCAGCCCACCTTCATGAGACGAGCTCCCGACCCCGGAGGGCGAGCCAGAACTCGATCCGGTCACGCGCGCTGTGAAGGTCGCGGCCGGTCAGCTCCTCGACCCGCCGGATCCGGTAGCGCAGGGTGTGACGATGGCAGTACAGCCGCTTGGCGGCCCGCTCCCACTGTCCATTCTCCTCAATGAATGCCTCCAACGAGCGCATCAGCTCCCCTCCGTAGTGGCCCTCGCTCGTCTCAATCGGCGCGAGGATCGAGTCACAGAACAGCCGCAGCGCCTCATCGTCCTGAAGTGAGAGCAGCAGCTGAAAGGATCCGAGATCCTTGTAGGTCGCCACCGGCGTCGCGGTATGCACCGCGCCGTTGCCGTTGGAACGCGTCCCGTTGGAGCTCTTGCCGTTGGAGCTCTTGCCGTTGGAGCCCTTGCCGTTGGCGCGCACCGCCTCGGCTCGCGGACCCTCCGCGGGACACAGGGCGACGGCCTCCACTGCGCAGCGAGCCTCATGGAAGCTGCGCCGAGCGTCTCCGCCCGCCACCGCCCGGCCGACCCCGACCCGCACCTGCGCCTCGACCGACGCGGTCAGCCTCGCCGCCGCGCGCTCCGCCACCTCGAAGAGCTCCTCGTCGGGCAGGCCGGGCACGAAGGCACAGGTCAGGGTCCCGGTCGACGCCACGAGGCCCGGCGTCGCTTCATCGCGCAGCGCAGCAGCGAGCGCGGTCTCGAAGCGTTCAGGCGCCCGTCGCTCTCGCTCGGGCCGGATGGCCACGATGGCGGCGATGCGCTCGGCCAGGCCGAAGGGCTCGAGCCGCCGCGTGAGCTCCGCGCCGGTCAGCTCGCCGTTGACCACCCCGGCCAGCACGTCGCCTCCGAGGCGGCGCTCGGTGTCGTCCGCGACCCGCCGGCGCAGAAGCTCGAGGGCGACGATCATGACGGCCTGATGCAGGGTGAGGCGGTCGAGGTCGGACAGAGAGCCGACGTCCTTGGCCGCCACAAGCCAGGCCTCGGGCGCGCGCGCCGCCGCCCCGCTTCCGACACGCGGACCTTCGTCGGCCCCCACGGGGAGGGCAAGCGAGCGGCCCGACTCTCCACCCAGCTCGGGGGCGAAGGCGCGCCCGTCGCGGCGCGCGGAGTGCTCTTGCAGCTCGAGCCGCAACGCGGCCACCGTGTCATCGTCGAGCGCGACCCTGAACGCGCGCTGGGCGAGCGGCTCTCCGCGACCGTCGAAGACGTGGACGCTCCCACCGACGAGATTCGAGAGCGTGCTCACGAGCGCCTCCAGGCCGCGCTCGGAGAGCACGATGCGCTCGAGGCGCTCGTGCGCGGCCAGGGCACGGCGCAGCACGCCTAACTGCTCGTTCACCAGCTGGGTGAATGCCGCCTCGGTGACCGCGATGAACGGCAGCTCGTAGGGCACCTCGAAGACCGGGAACTCGCAGGCGGCCGCCTCTTCGAGCAGGGCGGGCGGCACCTGCGCATGCTCGAAGCCCGTCCCGATGCCCAGGCCGGCCAGTTGGTGGGCGGCGAGCCGCGCCACGTAGCGGCGCTGCTCCTCCTCGTTGCCGAGGGCCAGACCGGTGGTCAATAGCAACTCCCCGCCCGACAGCCATGGCGTCGGGTCGGGGAGCTCGGAGATGTGGACCCAGCGCACCGGCATGTCGAGCCCCGACTCGCCGGCGAGCACACGCACGTCGAGGTCGCGGATCAGATCGCGCAGGGTCAGCATCGGCGTTTCGCCCTAGACGGTTCTCCGGCCCGGACCCAGAGCGCCCGGACCCCTGTGGGTGTGGACGTGCATGCGCTCCGACGCCTCGGTCAGCACCGGCCGGAGGATCGCCTCGATCTCGGCGAACTGGGTGGGCCCTGAGATGAGCGGGGGCGAGAGCTGGATCACCGGGTCACCCCGGTCATCGGCGCGACAGATCAGACCACGCCGATACAGCTCACCGGAGAGGAAGCCACGCAGGAGCGTCTCTGACTCGTCGTCGGAGAACGACTCCTTGGTGTCCTGATCCTTGACGAGCTCAATCGCCTGGAAGAACCCGGCGCCGCGAACGTCTCCGACGATCGGGATGTCGCGTAGCGACTCGAGCATCTGCCGTAGGACCGGCTCGTTGCTGCGCACGTTCTCGAGCACACCCTCGTTCTCGAACGCGTCGAGGTTGGCGTTGGCGATCGCCGCGCATACCGGGTGCCCGGCGAAGGTGAATCCGTGCGTGAAGCTGGTCGTGCCGTGCAGGAACGGCTCGGCGATCCGATCGGAGACGATCATCGCGCCCATCGGGGCGTAGGCGCTCGTCAGGCCCTTGGCCGTCGTGATGATGTCCGGCTGATAGCCGTAGCGCAGGGCGCCGAACCACTCGCCGAGCCGGCCCCAGCTGCAGATCACCTCGTCGGAGATGAACAGCACGTTGTACTCGTCGCAGATCTCGCGCACGCGGGCGAAGTAGCCCTCCGGCGGGGTGAAGCAGCCGCCGGCGTTCTGGACCGGCTCGAGGATCACGGCCGACACCGTGTCCGGGCCCTCGAATTCGATCCTCTCGGCGATCTTCTCCGCGAGGTCAGCCTCCTCGATCCCGGCCGCGAGCCGGTACGTGTTGGTGTTGGGCACGTGTACGCCACCCGGGGTGAGGGGCTCGAAGGGCTCCCGCAGGCCCGTGATCCCGGTCGCGCTTAGCGCCCCCAGGCTCGTGCCGTGATACGCGACCTCACGCGCGATGACCTTGTACTTGTTGGGCTTGCCTGAATGCTTCCAGTACTGGCGCGCGAGCTTGAGAGCCGATTCGACGGCCTCGCTGCCACCACTCGTGAAGAACACGCGGTTCAGGTCACCCGGCGCGTACGAGGCGATGCGGGCGGCGAGCTCGATCGCGGGCGGATGAGCGTAGGACCAGTTGGTGAAGAAGCCGAGCTCCTTGGCCTGGTCGGCGCCGGCCTGCGCGATGTCGCCGCGTCCGTGCCCGATGTTCACGCAGAACAGGGCCGAGAGTCCGTCGATGTAGCGGTTGCCGTGCTCGTCGTAGACGTAGCAGCCCTCGCCGCGCACGATGATCGGCACCTCATGCTCGTCGTAGGCCGAGAGACGGGTGAAATGCATCCACAGATGGCGACGGGCCAAGTCCTGGAGGGTGCTTCTCCCGGTCCGGATCGATTCTTCGGTGCTCGCCATACCTCTCCTCACGCCACTCGTATACGCCGTTTCGTATAACGGTAGCGCCGCGCCTGGCGGCACTCAACTGTCAATAACGGCGAAGCGCCGAAGATCAGTTGTCCAAATGGGCGCTAGGCCGCCGCGGCGGAAACCGGCACCGCGACTCGCACGGGGCCTGGCGTGAGCCAGGCCGCCACGAGCACGAGCGCGAAGGCGAAGCACTGGAGCACGAGCACGAGCGGGTTGCCGGGCAGCGGATCGCCGAACACGATGATCCCGCCGACTATCCCGGCCACGTTGGCCGCGGTGCCGGTCACAGCGATCACGGGCACGGCCTCGCCGTCCTGAAGGCCCTTGGCCGATGCGTAGAAGGCCGCCACGGAGGCGGCGACGGTGACGAGCGCCCACGGCGTCAGCAGTCCGGCCGGGCCGGCGCTGCCCACGAGCCCCGATATCGCCTTGATCGCCACGTCGGAGACGCCGAAGAGGATGCCGGCCGCGGCGCCGAGCATGAAGCCGTGGTGATGCGCCGGGGCGCCGATCCGCGGTCCCACGATGAGCAGCGAACCAACCACGACGAGCCCGGCCTCGAAGGCGATCATGCCAGGAACCGAGAAGCGTGAGTGGGCGCCGTGTTCGACCGGCAGCGTCAGGCCGAGGAGCGCCAGCCCGACGGCCGTCAGGCCCAGGCCGATCCATTGGCGGCGACCGATGTGCAGGCCGAACATCCGCTCGGCCATGACCGCGAGCAGCACGACGCCGCCGGCGAGCACCGCCTGCACGATGGACAGCGGAGCCATCGCCATCGCGGCAACGTGGAACAGCCACGCCCCCGTCGCCACGAGCATCCCGATCGCGAACCAGCGCGAGGCGAACAGCGAGCGGCCAGACCGCAGGGGGTGCTTGATGTCCACTGCCGGGGCCGCGCAGGCGCCACGGTGCTTGTAGAGGAAGCCCACGTTGGTGGCCAGGGCGCACACGAGCGCGAGCAGAATGCCGAAAAATGGAGTCATAAGCTGGGGCGGCTTCCGGCCAACGGCGAATCGATGTCTGGTCTCACGTAGTAACTCGACCGACGAAGCGTTCGCCTTGAACCCGCACGTGCTGATACACCGTTTGGTCCAGGTCGTGACAGCCTTGTCGTGACCGAGATGCTCCCGTACGTTCCATAAGGATGGATAAGCCGCTCCTATTGATCGACGTCGACGGCGTCATCTCGTTGTTCGGATTCCCGCCCGGCCAGACGCCGCCGGGTCGCTTCGAGATGGTCGATGGGATTGCTCATTTGTTGTCCGCGGCGGCCGGCGAGCACCTGCGGACGCTGTCAGCGGACTACGAGCTCGTATGGTGCACGGGCTGGGAGGAGAAAGCCAACGACTACCTGCCGCGTGCGCTCGCCGTACCCGGACCGCTCGCGCATCTAACCTTCGATCGAGCGGTCGGGACCCCGAATGCCCACTGGAAACTCGAGTCGATCGACGACTATGCGGGGTCTTGGCGGCCGCTGGCCTGGATCGACGATGCGCACGACGACCGCTGCCACGCGTGGGCCCAGCTCCGCCCGGGACCCACGCTGCTGGTGACGACGCGCAGCGAGCTCGGCATCACCGCCGAGCACGTCGGTCAACTGCTCGCCTGGGCTCAGAACCCCGAATCGGACTCGAGGATCAGGCCCGCCTCGGCCTCCTGACGCGCGATCCACAGCTCCTCGACGAGGATGATCGCCAGCGACAGCAGCGGAATGGCGATGATGACGCCGATCAGGCCGAAGAGCTGCGCCATGACCAGCACCCCGATCGCCACCAGCGCGGGGTGCATGTCGACCGTCCGGGCCATGACCAGCGGCAGGATCAGGTTGCCCTCGATCTGGTTGACGATCACGTAGACGAGCAGCACGAGCAGCGCGGTGCCCGGAGACTGGGCGAGTCCGAAGAGCACCGGCGGCACCGCGCTGATGATCGAGCCGTAGTTGGGAATCACCGTCAGCAGGGCTGAGAACACGGCGAAGCCGAGCGCGAAGCCGAGGCCCACGAGCTGCATGCCCAGGTACAGCAGGCCGCCGAGCACGATCATGTCCAGGACCATCGCCTTCAACCAGCCGATCCAGGACACCCGTACGCGCCCCATGACCCCACGCGCATGGATCCGCTTGTCGACCGGCAGCACGCGCAGCGCGGCGCCCACCAGCGGCTCGGGATTGGTGGCCATGTACAGCGCTGTGATCAGCATGACGATCGCGCCGGCGATGACGCCCACGAGGCCGAGGCCGACCGACTCGATCGGCGCGATCAGCCTCTGGGGATGGTTCGTATAGCCCTGCACCCAGTGGCTGAGGTCGCCCGAGAGCGTGTGCTTGGCCACGCCGGTCAGGCCGTGGAGATAGCGCTCCGCCGCGTCAACCACGCTGGGCAGCCGGTTCGCGAAGAGCTTGGCCTGATCGATGAACGACGGCACGACCAGATAGCCGAGGCCGCCGGCCACACCGAGCCCGATCAGGAGCCCCGAGAAGGCGCCGAGCAGGCGCGGTAACCCGCGCCGCTCAGCCGTGTCGGCCGCCGAGGCCAGCGGGAGCGAGATGATGATCGTCAGCACGAGCGCCAGCAGCACCGTGATCAGCTGCTCGACGAGCAATCCCGCCGCGACCAGCGCTGCGGCGAGGCCGACGGCTCGGTAGGCGACGCTCGCGCTCACCCCCGGCCTCGGATCCGGGCTGCGGATTCTGAGTGTGAATGCGGCGCGGCGGGAATACGACTCTGTGACGGCCGCGCAGCGATGCGGCGGCCATCGAGCGATCCATCGTGGCCGACTCCAAGATCACCCCCGTAGCGATCTACCGAGCTGTTCTGCTTGCGTTCGGCCTCGTCGTCGCGGCGCTCGTCTTCCGCCAGCTCGTGACGCTGGTGCTCGCGGTGCTGATCGTGGTGATTCTGGCCCTGCCGCTGGCCGGCATCGCCCAGTATCTGGCGAGCTTCGGCATCCCGCGCGGGATTGGCGTGCTGCTCGCCGTGCTGGTCGGGATCGCCCTCGTGAGCTGGCTGCTGAGCGCGCTCATCCCTGTGTTCACGAGCGAGATCAATCGCTTCGTGGACTCCTTGCCGAGCATCGTCGACTCGCTGCGCCGGCAGGTGGGACACCTGACGGGCAACTCGCCCAGCAAGATCGGGCAGCAGATCCAGCACTTCGTGAATGGATATACCCAGCATCCCTCGAAACTGCTCGGACCGATCGCCTCGATCGGCACCAGCCTGGCGGCAGCGCTGGCAGCGATCGTCGTCGTCCTACTGACCGTCGTGTACACGGCGATCCACCCGGCGCCGCTCGTGAACGGGCTGATCCGCACGGTGCCTCCGCGCCGGCGGCCCCACGCGATGCACATCCTGAGACGGTTGCGGGACGCCTACATGGGGTGGCTGCGTGGCCTCGTCGTCGGCATGCTGGTGCTCGGCGTGCTGACCTATGCCGGCCTGCGCCTGGCCGGGCTGAACTTCGCGGCGTTCTTCGCGATCCTCACCGCGATCGCCATGATCGTCCCGTACTTCGGCGCGCTGGCCAGCTCAATCCCGCCGATTCTCTACGCCCTCACGTACTCGCCCGGCAAGGCCCTGATTGTCGCGGCGATCTACGTCGGCGCCCACCAGATCGAGGGCAACCTGTTGCAGCCGCTGGTCATGGCGCGCGCCGTCGAGCTGCACCCCGCGGTGGTGGCCGTCGGGGTCATCGCCGTCGAGCGGCTGTTCGGCTTCGTCGGGCTGATCGTCGCCGTGCCGCTGATGGCCACGGTGCGCGTGCTCGTGGAGGAGCTGTGGATTTTCCCGATGGAGGAGCGAACACTCCCGCTGGCCACGCCGGGAGCGGTTGCGGCCAAGCCGCAACCGCTCGTGCGCGCTGGTCCAGACCGCTGAGCGCTACCTGATGACCCGGAAGACGCCCCGCATGAACGGATGGATCCGGCAGAAGTACGTATACGTGCCGGGAGCCAGGTTGGTCGGCGTGCTCCAGGTCAGCTTGCCCGAGGCCGGCGTACCCACACCGAGCTGAGCCGAGTCGTAGCCGCCCGCCCCGTTGGCCAGCGGATACGAGATCCCCGTATCCAAACCACACGGGCTCTGACACGAGGTCACCGTATGGAAGATCGAGCTGCGGTACGCCGCACTGCCGTAGCCTGGGATTCCAGGATCCAGCGCGCTCGCGTCGTTGTTGACGAACGTCAGCGAGTGTCCCTTGACGACGGTCGGCGCGCAGCGGTCGCTACCGGTCGACTGGAGGTCGCCGGGCGTGTACTGGAACGCCGCGATGATCACCTTGCTCTTGCGGCAGCTCGGGTACCGGCTGAGGTTGCCACGCAGCGACGCCGAGCCACCGTGATGGTTGTTCTCCTTCAGGTGCCCGTGTGTCAGATGCGAGCTCTGATCGAGCTTGTGCGCGAAGGGATCGGTGCCGCTGTTGTCGTTGAACGCCTCCCACACGACCATGATGCCCATCGACTCGTACCACGAGGCCCGCTTGGTCTCGTACGTCGCGTGCACGCTCAACACATCGCCCGCCTTGACCTGGGGCCGCCAATCCGCAGCGGTCGCACCCATCGCCATGTCCCACGAGATCGGACCGCGCGGATCCCAGTAATGCGCACTCGAGCGGAACAGCCGCACCGTATTCGGCCCCGCCTTGATCGCCCCACCACTCGGCGTCGCACCGGCGCGCGTGATGTCCAGATCGTCGTACAGACCGCCCGGATGCACGTGCCCAGCCGTACCGAGCAGCACGCCACCTTCCGTGACGGTGAACTTGTTGCGCACGATGCCGTCCGGGTAGGGGTTCTTGGCCATGTCCGGGAACGTGTAGATCCCATGCTTGCCGCTGTGGCGCAGCACGTCGAAGACCGGGTACAGCTTGCCCGCCTCGACGTCCATCCAGATCGGATGGGCCGGCTTGATGCTGGCCGCCGCCGGCGAACTCGCCGGCACGAAGTCCATGTCGTAGGTGACGTAGACGCTCGTCTGCTTATCCGTCAGGTTGTGGATCATGTAGTTGAACCACCACCGATCGGTCGTCTTGATCGGGTAGCCGTAGCCGGGCGGCAGCGAGAAGACGGTCTTCTCCTCGCCCGACGCCATGAACGGATACATGCCCCCGTACTGCGAGAAGCCACGCCCCTGTCCGGCGGTGCCGTTGCTGAGCCAGACCCCGTGGTGCAGGTGGATAACGTCGACGCGCGGGATGCCGCCGATCCGCCCGCCCGGCAGGGCATAGTGGAGGTTGGGCGCCATCCGCACCATGTAGCCGTCGACGCTCGGCTTCGGGACGTTGCTGAGCTGAGTGAGGATCAGGTTCGCCCCGGGGGTGATCACGTACGGGCCGGCCTTGAAATGCAGGTGCTGCACACCTGGGGTGGCAGCAGAGGCCGGCGCGACCGCGCACAGACTCGCCGCAGCGACAATTCCAACAATCCACGCGCGTCTCATTACAGCCTCAACCTCCGACGATCTCGATACGAGTGACGCCCTCCCGGGGACCATTGAACCACACGGTTCACCCGAGCGCGCCGAGATTCCGATCGACCTGCTGGCGGCGCTCCGCCCGGCCCGGACTCTGGGCCGACGCGGCGTGAGCGCCGCCCGCGGGCTTACCTAATGACGCGGAACACGCCGCGCATGAACGGATGGATGCGACAGAAGTACGTATACGTCCCTGGCGCCAGATTCGTCGGCGTGCTCCAGGTCAGCTTGCCCGAGGCCGGCGTACCGGTACCGAGCTGAGCTGAGTCGTAGCCGCCGGGCCCGTTGGCCAGCGGATACGAGATCCCCGTATCCAAACCACACGGGCTCTGACACGAGGTCACCGTATGGAAGATCTGGTTCACGTAGGGCAGACCGAAGGCATCGTTGTTGACGAACGTCAACGAGTGTCCCTTGACGACGGTCGGCGCGCAGCGGTCGCTACCGGTCGACTGGAGGTCGCCGGGCGTGTACTGGAACGCCGCGATGATCACCTGGCTCTTGCGGCAGCTCGGGTACTTGGTGAGATTGCCGTGCAGCGACGCCGAGCCACCGTGATGGTTGTTCTCCTTCAGGTGCCCGTGCGTCAGATGCGAGCTCTGATCGAGCTTGTGGCCGAACGGGTCGACGCCACCGGTGTTCGTCCAGGCCTCCCAGACGACCATGATGCCCATCGACTCGTACCACGAGGCCCGCTTGGTCTCGTACGTCGCGTGCACGCTCAACACATCGCCCGCCTTGACCTGGGGCCGCCAATCCGCAGCGGTCGCACCCATCGCCATGTCCCACGAGATCGGACCGCGCGGATCCCAGTAATGCGCACTCGAGCGGAACAGCCGCACCGTATTCGGCCCCGCCTTGATCGCCCCACCACTCGGCGTCGCACCGGCGCGCGTGATGTCCAGATCGTCGTACAGACCGCCCGGATGCACGTGCCCGGCCGTACCCACGAGCACGCCGGGGTGGTCGACGGTGAAGGTGTTCAGGGCCCGCCCCCCCTTGTAGGGATTCTTGGCCATGTCGGGGAACGTGTAGATCCCGTGCTTGCCGCTGTGGCGCAGCACGTCGAAGACCGGATAGATGTGACCCGACTCGACGTCCATCCAGATCGGGTGCACCGGCGTGATGCTCGCCGCCGCCGGCGAGCTCATCGGCACGTAGTCGATGTCGTAGGTGACGTAGACGCTCGCCTGCTTATCCGTCAGGTTGTGGATCATGTAATTGAAGATCCAGTGGTCCGAGGCGCGGACCGGATAGCCGTAGCCCGGCGGCATCTCGTAGGTCGTCTTCTCCTCGCCGGAGGCCATGAACGGATAGACGGGGCCGTAGCCGTTGTTGCCCTCACCCTGCCCGTCCCGGCCCGTGCTCAGCCAGACCCCGTGGTGCAGGTGGATCACATCCACGCGCGGAATCGCTCCCAGGCTGCCGTTCGCGTTGGCGTAGTGCAGGTTCGGCACCATCTTCACCATGTAGCCGTCGACGGTCGGCTTCGGCACGTGTCCGATCTGCGTCAGGATCAGGTTCGCCCCCGGCGTGATCACATACGGGCCGGCCTTGAAATGCAGGTGCTGCACACCTGGGGTGGCAGCAGAGGCCGGCGCGACCGCGCACAGACTCGCCGCAGCGACAATTCCAACAATCCATGCGCGTCTCATTACAGCCTCCAACTTCCGCCGAGCTCGGTTCGAGTAGCCCTTCCCGACGTCCATTGAACCACACGGTTCACACGAGCGCGCCGGTGCCCTGATCGACTGCCTTCCGGTACGCGACCAGCCGGCCCCGCTGTCGTGCGCGCCGCCTTACCGGATAACGCGGAACACGCCGCGCATGAACGGATGGATGCGGCAGAAATACGTGTAGGTGCCGGGTGGCAGATTCGTCGGCGTGCTCCAGGTCAGCTTGCCCGAGGCCGGCGGCAGGATCGCGTTGCCGGGGCCGAGCTGGGCCGAGTCGTAGCCGCCGGCACCGTTCGCGAGCGGGTAGGAGATGCCGGTGTCCAGACCACACGGGTTCTGGCAGGAGGTGACCGTATGGAAGATCGAATTGAGGTAGGCCGACGTCGGAAACTCGAGCGTCCCGGGCGAGCCTCCGATCGCGTCGTTGTTGACGAAGGTCAGCGCATGGCCGCGGCGCACGGTCGGCGCGCAGCGGTCGGTTCCGGTCGACTGGAAGTCACCCGGCGTGTACTGGAAGGCCGCGATCGTCACCTTGCTCGCCCGGCAGCTGGGGAACCTGTTCGGGTTCACGTGCAGCGACGCCGAGCCACCGTGATGGTTGTTCTCGGCCAGGTGCCCGTGCGTGAGGTAGCCCTTCAGATCGATCTTGTGGGTGAACGGATCCACGCCCGCGCTGGTGTCCCACGCCTCCCAGACGACCATGATGCCCATCGACTCATACCAGGAGGCCCGCTTGGTCTCGTACGTCGCGCTGATGCGCATGACGTCGCCGGCGTTGACTCGCGGGCGCCAGTCGGGAGCCGTGCCCCCCATCGCCATGTCCCACGAGATCGGGCCGCGCGGATCCCAGTAATGCGCGTTCGAGCGGAACAGCCGCACCGAATTAGGCACGGTGCCCCTGACCGCGCCGCCACTCGGCGACGCGCCCGCGCGGATCAGATCGAGGTCGTCGTAGAGGCCGCCCGGGTGCACGTGGCCCGCCGTGGCGATCAGCGTGCCGGGGTGGTCGACCGTGAACTCGTTGAGCGGATGCGAGGGGTCGGGGTAGGGGTGCTTGGCCATATCCGGGAACGTGTAGATCCCGTGCTTGCCGCTGTGGCGCAGCACGTCGAAGACCGAGTACAGATGGCCCGACTCGACATCCATCCAGATCGGGTGCACCGGCGTGATGCTGGCGGCCGCCGGCGAGCTCATCGGCACGAAGTCCATGTCGTAGGTGACGTAGACCTTCGCCGCCCGGTCGGTCAGGTTGTGGATCATGTAGTTGAAGACCCACAGATCGTGCGCCCCGATCGGATAGCCGAAGCCCTTGGGCAGGATGTAGGCGGTCTTCTCCTCACCCGTGGCCATGAAGGGGTAGAAGCCGCCGGAGTTGTACCCGGCGCCGAGTCCCTCGCCCTGGCCGGCCCGCCCGTTGCTCAGCCATACGCCGTGATGGAGATGGATCACGTCAACGCGGGGGATCGCTCCGAGGCTCCCGTTCGCATTGGCGTAGTGGAGGTTCGGCACCATCTTCACCATGTAGCCGTCGACCGTCGGCTTGGGAACCTTGTTCGGCAAGTCGAGCAGGATCAGGTTCGCGCCCGGGGTGATCGTGTACGGACCTGCCTTGAAGTGCAGATGCTGCACACCGGAGGTGGCCGCGGACGCCGGCGCGACTGCGCACAGACTCGCCACGACCACCAGCCCGGCCATCAATGCGCGTCTCATTGCCACCTCAACCTCCGCCGAACTCGGTCCGAGTAGCCCTTCCCGGTGTCCATTGAACCACAGGGTTCACGTGAGCGTGCCGGACCTCGATCCGCCCGCGGGCGCGCCCCGCTAGCCGGGACGCTGAAGTACCGCGGCGTAGGCGACCCCGGGCGCCAACTCGATGTGCGTCAGCGCGGCGAGGGTCTCGGGCCGCGGGACGGGAGCACGGTAGCGCAGCACCGTGTAGCCCGCCGCCTCGCGGCGCGCGAACAGGGTGAACCCGGCCAGCGGCGGAGCCCCGGCCGCGCGCGGCGGGGGCGAGGACACCCGGGCGCCCGGCTTGCGGTAGACGAGCGCGAACACGTCCACCTCGCGTACCCGCGTGCCATCGCGGAAGGCCGAGAGCCGTCCCATGTATGGCCCGAGAGCGATCTGCGCGTTGTGGTCGGCGAAGATCACGCGGGCCGTGTGCGCGGGCCCCATGGCCCGCGCGGCGCCGCGCCAGTCCGCCCGCTGGAAGGTCGCGGTCGTGTCAACCGCGACGATGCAGGCCAGACTCACAGCCACCAGGGCGGCGAGCGCGAGGGCGCCCACGCGTCCGGCGCGCGCGGCGCCGAAGCCGCCCGCCACGACCAGCACGAGGGCGGGCAGGCTCGGCAAGAGGTTCCGCGTGTTGAGGTAATCCGTGCCGAAGGCCGCGGTCAGCAACGCCAGCAGGACCGCGCACGCGCCGACGAACAGCGGCAGCGCCAATCCTGCGCGCTCGCGCCGGTTGGTGCGGACCAGAAGCAGCAGCCCGAGGAGGATGAGCGCCGCCGCGACGATGCTCGTGACGACCTTGGCCGGCTCGTCGAAGGCCACGATGTCCTGCTTGAACAGCTGCGCGGTACGGAAGGCCAGCGACCCGCTGCGATCGGCGATGAAACCGGCGCGGCCGTCGTTCTGGTGGCTGGCCAGCGGCAGGAGCGCCGCGCCCGCCGCGAGCACCGGCGCGAGCGCGACGGCAATACGGCTCCAGCTCGCCGCGCCCGCACGCCGCAGGGCTGCGAGCAGCCAGAGCAGCTCCGCCGCGACTAGGAAGACGGCGAAGTAATGCACGCACAGCGCCACGGCCGCCGTCGCGCCCCAGGCCACCAGGCGCCGGGCCGAGGGCGACTCGAGCGTCCAGACCAGCACCATCAGAGAGAGGGCGCTAATCAGCACGAGCAGCGCGTAGGAGCGGGCCTCCTGCGAATACCAGAAGAGCAGCGGGTTGACGGCGGTCAACAGCGCCGCGACCAGCCCGACCCGCTCGGAGACGAGCCGCTTGCCGAGCCACCAGAGCACTGGAATGGTGAGTGTCCCACAGAGGGCCGAGAACGAGCGCAGGCCGGCCTCGGAGGTCCCGAACACGCGCGACCACAGCCAGACGAGCACGTAGTACAGCGGTGGCGTCGACTCTGTCTTCGGCACCGCCGAGATCACGTGGCCGATCCCGTGCGCGACGATCCCGTGCGTGACCGACTCGTCGTACCAGAAGCTCTGCTGCGCGAGCGTTGAGAAGCGCACGAGTGCCCCGAGGGCGACCACGCCAGCCAGCAGCCAGAGGCCGCTGGATGCTCCCCGCACCACGCCGGCCGAGGCCGGGCGTTTGATCTGCGCAGGGGTGCTCACGGCCATCGCGGCTACTCCGGGAGCGCGGCCCGACCGGGCCACCGATCAATCGGCGGCCCGGCCGGCACGGCGCCTGTCCTACTCGTCCGAGTGCTTGTCGTCGATCGGAAGGTCGAGATCGGCCAGGCCCTCGGCGAAGCCGAGCGACGAGCCGTTGCCGATCTCCTCCAGATCAGACAGATCCGGCTCCAGTCCGCCGCCGAAACCGGACAGCGATTCGCCGTCGGTCAGGCCGAGCTCGGCGGCGAGCTCGTCGTGGTCCAGGAGGCCGACGTCGTCGATCCCCCGGGGGAGCGGCTCGGAGGGCTCGATCTCGATCCGCCGGTAGCGCTTGAGCCCCGTGGCAGCCGGGATCAGCTTGCCGATGATGACGTTCTCCTTGAGCCCGTTCAGGCGGTCGATCTTGCCCTCCAGGGCGGCGTCGGTGAGCACCTTCGTCGTCTCCTGGAAGGAGGCCGCCGACAGGAACGAGTCCGTGTTGAGCGACGCCTTCGTGATGCCCAGGATGATCTCCTCGGCCTGAGCGGTCTCGCCGCCTGAATCGAGCACACCCTGATTGATGCGCGCGTAGTCGAAGCGGTCGACGAACTGCCCGGGCAGCAGATCCGTGTCGCCCTTCTGGTCGACCCGGACCTTCTTCATCATCTGGCGCACGATCAACTCGATGTGCTTGTCGTTGATGTCCACGCCCTGTGACTTGTAGACCTCCTGCACCTCCTTGACGAGGTACAGCTCGGTCTCGGTCCGTCCCCGGATGGCCAGCAGCTCGTGCGGGTAGAGCGACCCCTCGTTGAGCTGCGTGCCCGGCTCGATCTTCTGGCCGGACTCGACATACAGCCGCGTACGGCGGGGGAACGTGTGGCGATGCTCCTCGCCGCCGTCGTCGGTGATGACGACGGTGAGGGCCTTGTCGGTCTCCTCGATCGACACCTTGCCGCCGACCTCGGCGATCTTGGCCAGGCCCTTCGGCTTGCGAGCCTCGAAGAGCTCCACGACACGCGGCAGACCGTGCGTGATGTCCGCCCCGGCAATCCCGCCGGTGTGGAACGTCCGCATGGTCAGCTGGGTGCCGGGCTCACCGATCGACTGCGCGGCGATGATGCCGACCGCGTCGCCGATCTGCGCCAGCTTGCCGGTGGCCAGCGAGCGGCCGTAGCAGGCCTGGCACACGCCCGTGGGCGCCTCGCACTTGAGCACCGACCGGACGGGCACGCGGACGTGCTCCTCCTTCTCACGCTCGAGCGCGTAGGCGTCGACCATGTCGGCCAGCTCGGCCCGATCGATCTCCTGACCGGCCTCGAGCAGCTTGCGCCCGCGCTTGGTGGAGAAGTCCTGTGCGGCCACACGGCCGATCAGGTTGTCGTTGGGCTCACCGCCCGCGTTGAACAGGCCGAGCTCGACGAACTCCGTCGTCCCGCAGTCGTCCTGGCGGATGATCACGTCCTGGGCGACGTCGACCAGACGTCGCGTCAGGTAGCCCGAGTCGGCGGTACGGAGCGCCGTGTCCGCCAGTCCCTTGCGCGCCCCGTGCGTCGAGATGAAGTACTCGAGCACGGTCAGGCCCTCTTGGAAGTTGGCCTTGATCGGCCGCTCGATGATCTCACCCTTCGGGTTGGCCATGAGCCCGCGCATACCGGCGAGCTGGCGGATCTGCTTGAAGGAACCGCGCGCGCCCGAGTTGGCCATCATGAAGATGGGGTTCAGCTCGTCGAGGTTGTCCTCCATGGCCTCCGCGACCTCGTCGGTCGCCGCGGTCCACCGCTCGACGACGGCCTCGTGGCGCTCCTCCTGGGTGATCAGACCGCTGTCGTACTGCTCCTGGATGGCGGCGACCTGATCCTCGTAGCGCTTCAGGATCTCGCCCTTGGACGGCGGCACCTGGACGTCGTTCTTGGAAATCGTCACACCCGCCTGGGTGGCGTAGTGGAAGCCGATGTCCTTGAATGCGTCGAGGACCTGCGAGATCGTCGGCGCGCCGTAGGCCTGCACGAGATCGTCGACCAGCCGGGTCGTGTCCTTCTTCTTCATCGACCGGTTGATGAACTCGTACTTGCTCGGATCGAACCCGTCGCCGAGCGCCTCCTCGAGCGAGCGCTCGATCTTGTCGTTGTAGATGATCCGCCCGACCGTTGTGAGCACGTGTCCGCCATCCAGTCCGGCGGGCCGGAACTCGGCTAGGTCGTGCAGCTTGACCACGCCGTGCTCGTAGGACCACTCCGCCTCCTGGGCGGTGCGGTACACGTGTGGCCGCGGTTCGTGCGTGGCCGGGTCGATCTTCTCGAGCTCCTCCTGCTCCGGACCATAGGTCAGGTAGTAGGCGCCGAGGACCATGTCCTGGGTCGGCGTGGCCAGCGGCGAGCCGTGGGCCGGCGAGAGGATGTTGTTGGAGGACAGCATCAGGATCCGCGCCTCCGCCTGGGCCTCGGCCGAGAGCGGCAGGTGGACGGCCATCTGGTCCCCGTCGAAGTCGGCGTTGAACGCGTGACAGACGAGCGGGTGGACCTGGATCGCCTTGCCCTCGACGAGCACCGGCTCGAAGGCCTGGATACCCAGGCGGTGGAGCGTCGGGGCGCGGTTGAGCAGCACCGGGTGCTCGTGGATGACCTCCTCGAGCACGTCCCACACCTCGGGGATCATCGAGTCGACCATCTTCTTGGCCGCCTTGATGTTCTGCGCCGACTTGCGCTCGACGAGGCGGGCCATGATGAACGGCTTGAACAGCTCGAGAGCCATCAGCTTGGGCAGGCCGCACTGATGCAGCCGCAGCGACGGACCCGAGACGATCACCGAGCGCCCGGAGTAGTCGACCCGCTTGCCGAGCAGGTTCTGCCGGAAGCGACCCTGCTTGCCCTTGAGCATGTCGGAGAGCGACTTCAGCGGCCGGTTGCCCGGGCCCGTGACCGGACGCCCGCGCCGGCCGTTGTCGAACAGCGCGTCGACGGCCTCCTGAAGCATGCGCTTCTCGTTATTGACGATGATCTCCGGCGCGCCAAGGTCGAGCAGCCGCTTGAGGCGGTTGTTCCGGTTGATGACGCGGCGGTACAGGTCGTTCAGGTCCGAGGTGGCGAAGCGACCACCGTCCAGCTGCACCATCGGACGCAACTCGGGCGGGATCACCGGCACGGCCTCGAGGATCATCATGTCCGGCTTGTTGCCGGAGCTGATGAAGGCCGAGACGACCTTCAGGCGCTTGACCGCGCGCGACTGCTTCTGACCCTTGGCCGTCTTGACCTGCTCCTGCAGATCCTCCGACTCGGCCTCGAGGTCGACCTGCTGGAGCAGATCGCGCACCGCCTCGGCACCCATGCCGCCGCGGAAGTACTCGCCGAAACCGTACGGCGAGCCGAAGCGGTCCTTGAGCTCACGGAAGGTGGTCTCGTCGTTGACGACGTCCTTGGGCTTCATCGTCTTGAAGAGCTCCCACACCTGACGCATGCGCTCGGCCGCGTCCTCGATGTAGGCCTCGGTGTCGTCGATGTCGGCCTGGAAGGACTTGCGCAACTCCTTGAGGAGCTTCTCGCGCTCGTCGCTCGAGAGCTTGGCGACGTTGACCTCGAGCGTCTCGGCCCAGAGGTGGTCCTCGTCGGAGAAATCCCGACCGGTCTTGGCGGTCTCTAGGAACTGCTCGCGGCGGGCGAGCGACTCCTTGAGCTCGAGCACGCGCTCTTCCTTCTCGGCGGCGTAGGAATCGAGGACCTTGTTGACCTCGCCCTCGAGGCTCTCCACGTCACGCGCGCGAGCCTCGTCGTCCACCCATGTCACCATCGAGGCGGCGAAGTAGAGGACCTTCTCGAGCTCCTTCGGAGCCATGTCGAGCAGGTAGCCGATGCGGCTAGGGACGCCCTTGAAGAACCAGATGTGCGAGACGGGCGCGGCCAGATCGATGTGACCCATGCGCTCGCGGCGAACCTTCGAGCGGGTGACTTCGACGCCGCAGCGCTCGCAGACGATGCCCTTGTAGCGCACGCGCTTGTACTTGCCGCAGTAGCACTCCCAGTCCTTGGTCGGACCGAAGATGCGCTCGCAGAAGAGACCGTCCTTCTCCGGCTTGAGCGTGCGGTAGTTGATTGTTTCCGGCTTCGTGACCTCGCCGGAGCTCCAGGAGCGGATCTGCTTGGAGGAGGCGAGGCCAATCTCGATTGCGTCGAAATTATTGATGTCGATCATGCGGAACCTTTTTGGGGTTGAAGACTCAGGGCGGGGGCGGTGTGCGGGGACCGGCCGCGCCCGATTACGATTCGGCCTCCTCGGACTCGATCACCAGGTCGGGCTCGACACCTTCCTCGAGCATCGGATCCTGGGTGGTGGAGAAGTCCTCCCCGGCGAGCGCCTCGCCGGCCTCCAGATCGGGATCCTCCTCCTCGGCTTCCTCGGCCGAGGCCTCGACCGTCTCGCCCTCGTGCTCGGTCGCCTCGTCGGCGGCCGCGCCGTCGGTGGCGCGTACGCCACTCAGGTCGATGCCGAGCTCCTCGGCCGCGCGCAGCAGGTCGTCGTCCTCCTCGCGCATCTCTGCGCGCTCGCCCTCCTCGGAGACCACGTTGACGTCGAGCGCCAGCGACTGCATCTCCTTCAGCAGGACCTTGAACGACTCGGGGATCGAGGGCTCGGCGATGTTCTCGCCCTTGACGATCGCCTCGTACGCCTTGACCCGCCCGACGGTGTCGTCGGACTTGATCGTCAGCATCTCTTGCAGCGTGTAGGCGGCGCCGTAGGCTTCCAGAGCCCAGACCTCCATCTCGCCGAAGCGCTGACCACCGAACTGCGCCTTGCCGCCCAGCGGCTGCTGGGTGACGAGTGAGTAGGGCCCCGTCGAACGGGCGTGGATCTTGTCGTCCACGAGGTGCAGGAGCTTCAGGATGTACATGTAGCCAACGGTGACCTGCTCCTCGAACGGCTCGCCTGTGCGCCCGTTGAAGAGTGTGACCTTGCCGGAGGCCTGCTCGCCGGCGCGTCGGCTCTTGTCGACGTCCATGCGGATGCGGCCCTTGTGCTCGTCCTGCCAGCTGACCAGCGCGGCGTCGACGTCGGGCACCGTGGCGCCGTCGAAGACGGGCGTCGCGACGTACACCTTGCCGTTGCCGCCGTTCTTCGACTTGGCGTGGGCCTCCGAGCCGTCGTCGTACCAGCCGTTGGCCGCGACCCACCCCAGATGCGTCTCGAGGATCTGACCGAGATTCATTCGGCTCGGCACGCCGAGCGGGTTCAGGATCACGTCAACCGGCGTGCCGTCCTCGAGGAACGGCATGTCCTGCTCGTCGACGATCTTCGAGATGACGCCCTTGTTGCCGTGGCGTCCGGCGAGCTTGTCGCCCTCGGCGATCTTGCGCTTCTTGGCCACGAACACACGCACCAGATCGTTGACGCCCGGCGGCAGGTCGTCGCCCTCGTCGCGGCTGAAGGTCTTCACGTCGATCACGACGCCACCCTCACCGTGCGGGACCTTGAGCGAGGTGTCGCGAACCTCGCGCGCCTTCTCCTTGAAGATCGCGCGGATCAGCTTCTCCTCGGCCGTCAGCTCGGTCTCGCCCTTGGGCGTGACCTTGCCGACGAGCAGGTCGCCGGAGGCCACCTCGGCGCCGACGCGGACGATGCCGCGATCGTCGAGGTTGCGCAGCGACTCCTCCGAGCGGTTCGGAATGTCGCGCGTGATCTCCTCGTCGCCGAGCTTGGTCGTGCGGGCGTCGAGCTCGTACTCCTCGATGTGGATCGAGGTCAGCTCGTCGTCCTTGACCAAGCGCTTGGAGAGGATGATCGCGTCCTCGAAGTTGTAGCCCTCCCAGGACATGAAGGCGACCAGCAGGTTCTTGCCGAGCGCCATCTCACCGGCGTCGGTGGCGGACCCGTCGGCGAGCACGTCGCCCGACTTCACGGTCGTGCCGACATCGACGATCGGCTTCTGATGGATCAGCGTGCCCTGGTTCGAGCGCATGAACTTCTGCAGCTCGTACTCGCTCTGACCGCCGTCCTTGTCGTCGACCACGATGCGCTCGGCGTCGACGTAGGCCACGGTGCCGGCGTTCTCGTCCAGCACCACGTCGCCGCTGTCGATCGCCGCGCGCCGCTCCATCCCCGTGCCGACCAGCGGCGCGTCGGTGACCAGCAGAGGCACCGCCTGGGCCTGCATGTTCGAGCCCATCAGCGCCCGGTTCGCGTCGTCATGCTCGAGGAACGGGATCATCGCCGTCGTGACCGACCAGATCTGCTCGGGCGAGACGTCCATCATGTCGACCTCGTCGGGCGAGACGGTCACGTACTGCCCGGCCTGGGTCCGGCACAGGATCTCGTCGCCGACGAGGTTGCCCTTGTCATCGACCGGCGTGTTGGCCTGGGCGATGATCCGCTCCTCCTCCTGCGTGGCGTCGATCCGGACGATCTCGTCGGTGATCTTGCCGTCCTTGACGACTCGGTACGGGGTCGTGACGAACCCGTGCTCGGAGATCTCCGCGTATGAGGACAGCGAGCCGATGAGCCCGATGTTCGGGCCCTCAGGCGTCTCGATCGGGCACATGCGGCCGTAGTGCGTCGGGTGGACGTCGCGCACCTCGATCGGCGCCCGCTCCCGGGTCAGACCGCCGGCGCCGAGCGCGCTCAGCCGGCGGCGATGCCTGAGGCCGGACAGCGAGTTGGTCTGATCCATGAACTGCGACAGCTGGCTGGAGCCGAAGAACTCCTTCAGCGCCGCCACCACGGGGCGGATGTTGACGATCGTCTGGGGCGTGATCGTGTCGGCGTCCTCGGTCGTGAGGCGCTCGCGCACGACACGCTCCATGCGGTAGAGCCCGATGCGGAACGCCTCCTGGATGAGCTCGCCGACGGTGCGCAGACGGCGGTTGCCGAAGTGCTCGTACTCGTCGAGGTGATCCTGGATCGGCTCACGCGGGTAGGTGACGGCCTCGGCGGCGTAGTCCTTGATCTCCGCATCCGGCTCCTCGGGCATGCCAAGGCGCTTGGGCAGCGAGACGAGCTCCTTGACCAGCGCGATGATGTCGTCGTGCGTGAGCGTGCGGGTGTCGAGATCGATGTCGAGCCCGAGCCGCGAGTTGAGCTTGTAACGGCCCACGCGCGTGAGGTCGTAGCGCTTGGGGTCGAAGAACAGCTGATGCAACAGGCCCTTGGCGGCGTCGATCGAGGGCGGCTCGCCGGGGCGCTGCTTCTTGAACAGCTCGATCAGCGCGCCCTCCTCGGTGCGCGTCGCCTCTGGATCTGAGTCGACCGTGTTGCGGATGTACAGCGAGTTGTCGAAGAGGTTGATGATCTCCTCGTCGGCGGCATAGCCCATCGCGCGCAGCAGCACGGTCACGGGCAGCTTGCGCTTGCGGTCGATGCGGACGTAGACACGGCCCTTCTTGTCGATCTCCAGCTCGAGCCACGAGCCGCGGGCGGGCATCAGGTTCGCGATGAAGACCTGCTTCTCGCGATCCTTGGGCTCCATCAAGTAGGCGCCCGGCGAGCGCACCAGCTGCGTCACGACGACGCGCTCGGTGCCGTTGATGATGAACGTGCCCCGATCGGTCATCCACGGGAAATCGCCCATGAAGACCGACTGCTCCCGGATCTCACCGGTCTCGCGGTTGATGAAGGCGACGGTGACCGTCAGCGGGCGTGCGTACGTGAGGTCCTTCTCACGGCACTGCTCCAGGTTGGCGACGGGATCGTCGAAGGTGAACTCACCGAACTGGACGGCGAGATTTCCCGTGTAGTCCTCGATCGGCGAGATGTCGTCGATCGTCTCGCGCAGGCCACCATGTTGGGTGTCGGTCAGCCAGTCGAAGGACTTGCGCTGGATATCGATCAGGTTGGGGACTTCAAGGACCTTGTTCAGACGCGCGAAACTACGGCGCGTCCGGGGGGCGTGAGCGGTTGCCAAGACGGCTACTCCTCGGGCGGTCGAGAGGCGAGCAAGAGAGCGTTCCGCGGAGCCGTGGACCCCTCGAAAGCGCGACCAGCAAAGATAGCACACGGCAGCGACGCCCTGTGCAGGACACATCAGCTCTCACGGACCCCGCCCTGGTCACCGCGTATGTGGCGCGGCAGACGCTGTCGGTTGGGCGGCTACGACTATCGGCTGACCGCGGTGAGTGTAGGGCTCGCGGGGCGTTTCGGCAAGCTGGGGGCGGAGGGTCGGGTCACGCGCGAGCCACGGGGCGACGCGCGATCGTTGCGGATCACGCGCGGGTCGCGCCCGCGCGGGCGGAACGCCGGAATCACCCGTATGCGGATCACGCGCGGGTCGGCGGCGCCGAACCCCGCGCGGATCACCGGTGGTGGACCCCGCGGATCACCGTGTGGTGGACCACCCGCGGATCACCGTGTGGTGGACCACCCGCGGATCACCGTGTGGTGGACCCCCCGCGGATCACCGTGTGGTGGACCACCCGCGGATCCCCGTGTGGTGGACCCCCCGCGGATCACCGTGTGGTGGACCCCCGCGGATCCCCGTGTGGTGGACCCCCCGCGGATCACCTGTGGTGGACCCCCCGCGGATCACCGTAGTGGATCCCTCCGCGGATCACCCCCCATACCGTTCCCCGCGCCGGCTCCGTGACCGCTCTGGGTAACGAAAGCCGCGTCAAGCACGGTTTTCGTTACCGGACCGAATTGATGCGGCCGTTCGGGTAACGGTATGGGGTGTGTCGCCGCCTGCCCGCCCCTCAACGGCAACGACCGGCCTGATGGCCGGTCGTCGTGGCCGGAGGCTCCGGCCGAGGCGCCGCGCGGCTCCGTGGACCGAGCGGCAGACGGTGAAAGGCCGGGGGGCGGCGCTCACCGCCCCCGAGCTCTTTCCCGCAGCGTTACTTGAGCTCGACGCTCGCGCCGGCCTCTTCGAGATCGGCCTTGAGCTTCTCGGCCTCGTCTTTCTCGATGCCCTCCTTGACGGGCTTGGGAGCCTCGTCGACGAGCGCCTTGGCCTCCTTGAGACCGAGCCCGGTCGCCGCGCGGACGACCTTGATGACCTGGATCTTCTTCTCGCCGGCGCCGGTCAGCAGGACGTCGAATGCCGTCTGCTCCTCAGCCGCCTCGGCGCCGTCGCCGCCACCGGCGGCCGCGGTCGGTGCGGCCGCGGCGACCGCTGTGGCCGAAACGCCGAACTCCTCCTCGAGCGCCTTGATGCGCTCGGAAAGCTCGAGCACCGAGATGCCCTTGAGCTCTTCAATCCACTCAGCTGTGGTTGCCATGTCGTGTCCTCCTATGCGTCGGACTTGTCCGCGTCCGGCGCGGCGTCCTGTTCGGTGTCTTCAGATTCGGTGGGGGTCTCCGCCGGCGCCTCGGGAGCAGGAGCCTCCGCCTCGGCCTCGGGAGCCGGAGCCTCCGCCTCGGCCTCGGGAGCCGGAGCCTCCGCCTCGGCCTCGGGAGCCGGAGCCTCCGCAGCCTCGACCTCGGGCGCCGGAGCCTCCGCAGCCTCGACCTCGGGAGCCGCCGCAGCCTCGGCCTCCGCCTCGGCCTCCGCCTCCGCCTCCGCATCCTCTGGCGCCTCGGGCGCGGCCGCGACGGCCGGCGCCGACCCAGTTACGAGACCCTGGTCGGCGATGGCCTGGAGCTGGATCGCGATGCCGCCGATCAGCGAGTTCAGCCCGCGCACAAGTCCGGTCAGCGGAGCGGCGATCGTGCCCACGAGCTGGCCCTGGAGGACCTCGCGCGAGGGCAGACGCGCGATCGAGCGGATGTCGTCGCCGGTGAGCGTGGTGCCGTTGAGCAGACCGCCCTTGAAATCGAGGATGTTGAGCGCCCGGGCGGCATCGTTGAGCGCCTTGGCGGCGAGTGCCGCGTCGCCGCGCACCAGCGTCAGGGCGGTTGGGCCCTCGAGCATGGGCTTCAGCGCTTCGGCGCCGACCTTGTCGGCCGCGCGCTCGGAGAGCGAGTTCTTGACGATGCGGAACGTCGCGTCGGCGTCACGCAGCTTCGTGCGCAGCTCCGCCGCCTGGGGTACGGACAGCCCACGGTAGTCGACCGCGAAGATCGCCTCGGCAGATTCGATCTGCCCGGCGATCTCGTCGACGACGGCTGCTTTCTGGTCTCGGTTCATGTGCTTGATGGTCTCCTGATACGAGCAACGCCCGCACGATGGCGGGCGTCGAGCACGAGCGCGGTGCCGGCGGGTGTACCGGTCGCTCGGATCGAGGCTCCGCCTGTTCCGGGCTTACGCGCTCGCGCGGCCGGAGGTCTGGGGCGTCGTCTCTTATGGCTGAACTTGAGTCTACGCGACCGCCGGTTCCTCCACGATGTCGCGCGTGCGGCTCGGATCGACCTTGATGCCGGGACCCATCGTGGTGGCCAAGGTGACCGAGCGGATGTAGCGACCCTTGGCCGCCGACGGCTTGGCGCGAATGAGCTCGTCGATGACGGCGGCGTAGTTCTCGAGCAACTGCTGCTCGTCGAAATCGCTCTTGCCGATGACGAGATGCACGATCGCGGTGCGGTCGGTGCGGTACTCGATCTTGCCGGCCTTGGACTCCTCGACCGCCTTGGCCACGTCCATCGTGACGGTCCCGACCTTGGGGTTGGGCATCTTCCCCGACGGGCCGAGGATGCGACCGAGGCGCCCGACCACGGGCATCAGGTCTGGAGTGGCGATCGCCACGTCGAAGTCGTCGAAGCCTTCCTGGATGCGCTCGGCCAGGTCTTCGGCGCCCACGACGTCGGCGCCGGCCTCCCCCGCCTCGCGCGCCTTGTCGCCCTGGGCGAAGACGGCGACCTTGACTTCCTTGCCGAGGCCGTTGGGCAGTGCGATCGTCCCGCGCAGCTGCTCATCGGCGTGGCGGACATTCAGTCCGGTGCGGACGTGAACCTCGACCGACTCGTTGAACTTGGCGATCTTCAGCTGCTTGACCAGCGAGATCGCCTCGGCGGGCGCGTACTCCTGCTCGCGATCGAAGCGCTGCTTGGCATCCAGATATGTCTTTCCGTGCTTGGCCATTGCTCCAACTCTCGACTAAACCACATCGACGCCCATCGAGCGCGCCGTACCCGCGATGATCTTCGCGGCCGCGTCCACGTCGTTGGCGTTGAGGTCCTTCATCTTCTTCTCGGCGATCTCGCGCAGCTGGGCCTGAGTGATGCGGCCGACCTTCTCACGGTGCGGCTCAGCCGAGCCCTTATCGAGCGAGAGCGCCTGCTTGATCAGCACGGCGGCGGGCGGGCTCTTGGTGATGAAGGTGAACGAGCGATCCTCGAACACGGTGATCTCGACCGGGATGACCGTGCCCGAGTCGGACTGCGTCTGGGCGTTGAAGGCCTTGACGAACTCCATGATGTTGACCCCGTGCTGACCGAGCGCCGGGCCCACGGGGGGCGCCGGGCTGGCCTGACCGCCAACCGCCTGAAGCTTGATCGTGGTGAGGACTTTCTTGGCCATCAGATCTTCTTGACCTGGTCGAAGCCGACCTCGACCGGGGTCTCGCGACCGAAGATGGAGACCAGCACCTTGAGCCGCTGAGCGTCCTCGTTGACCTCCGAGATCTCACCGGAGAAGTCGGACAGCGGACCGGAGATCACCTTGACCGACTCGCCGATCGAGAACTGCGCGCGGCTGCGCGGGCGCATCTCGGGCTCGCGATGGAGCAGGCGGTCGATCTCGTTCTGGGTGAGCGGCACCGGCTCGTTGGAGGCACCGACGAAACCGGTCACGCCGGGCGTGCCCTTGACGAGCGCCCATGAGTCCTCGTTGAGGTCCATGTTGACGAGCACGTAACCCGGCATCGTGCGCTTCTCCACGGTGACCTTCTGGTTGTCCTTGAGCTCGGAGACCGTCTCCGTCGGAACGACGATCTGTCGCACCGCGCGCTGTTGGTTCAACGAGACGACCCGGTGCTCCAGGTTGTGCTTGACCTTGTTCTCGTGACCCGAATAGGTGTTGACGACGTACCAGCGAAACATTGATTTGAGTCCTCTTTGCGGTGCACCCGGCTCCGCGTCCTGAAGATAACGCTCGGCCTCGGGCCTCGCCTGACTGCTTCGCGCCTGCGCGCTTGAAGCTCTTACTTACTTGATGATGAGGTTGACGATCTTTCCGGCCACCCAGTCGGCAGCTCCGAGGTAGAGACCGGCGACGATGACGAACCCGATCACGACTCCGGTGGCCTGTATCACCTGACGGCGATCCGGCCACTGTACCCGTTGCAGCTCGCGCCAGCTTCCCTGGATGAAGTTGACCAGTCTGTTGCCCGTCGGCGCGGGTGCTGCGGGCACCCCGCCGCGGTGCGAAGGCTCGTCGGCTTCGCCCCACTCCTCCTCGCCCAGATCGTCACCTTCGCCACCGCTGCCCCCGGCCGCCACCGCCTCGAGGGCGGCGTCCTCGCGCTGGGTTTCGACGTCCACCCCGTCCGCTTCGCTCGAGAGCTCGGGCCGACCGAGCGCCAGCTGCGCGTCAGCCAGCTCGCCGTCGGGCGTCGCGTGGGCCAGCGGGTCGGGCGCGGCGATCGGGTCGGCCGCGCGCTCGCCGCGCGCCCTGGCACCGGTCGGCTGCGGCCGTTGAGCCCGCCTCTCCTTCGCACGTTTGCGGTTGCGAGCCACGCGCGACCTTGCGCTCAGCGCGTTTCCCGGTGCGCGGTGTGGCGCTTACACCAGCGGCAGTACTTGCGCAGCTGGAGGCGCTCCGGGTTGTTGCGCTTGCTCTTGTTGGTTTGGTAGTTCCGGCGCTTGCACTCCTCGCAGGCGAGGGTGGCGGCGATCCGGACGTCTCCGCGGGCCATTTACGTGCTTCCCGTACGGGGGTGATTGGGATCCGGCAACCGAACCGCGGGCGCGAAAACGAACGCCGCCCGGCGCCGAAAGCCAGTGTAGCGGCCCAGCCGGTGCTCTACTCGGTGAGCTCGATCGGTCTCAGCTCGATCTCCAGCAGCCGCTCCCCGCGGAGCACCCGGGCCCCGAGCGAGCGCCCGATGGTATCCACGGTGAGGATGCGCTGGAGGTCCTCGACCCCCTGCACGGGCTCACCTCCGAGCTCGACGACCAGGTCCTCCACGCGCAGGCCGGCGCGCTGCGCGGGACCGCCCGGCGTCAATGCCACGATCTCCACACCCGCCTGCCGCGACAGTTTCCCGCGCGCACGAGGCGGCAGGGGACGCGGGCCACCGGCGATGCCGACGTACGCGCGGCGCACGCGCCCGTCGCGCATCAGGGCGCCGACGATCCCGCGCGTGGCGGCATTGATGGGTACGGCCAGTCCGAGCCCGACGCCGGCCACGGCCGTGCTGATCCCGACGACGCGCGCCGCGCTGTCGACGAGCGCGCCGCCCGAGTTCCCCGGGTTCAGCGCCGCATCGGTCTGGATGACGTTGTCGATGTGCCGCACGGTCCGCCCGGCCCGGGCCGGAAGCGAGCGTCCGAGCGCGGAGACGACGCCGGCGGTCACAGATCCGGCGAAGCCGTTCGGATTGCCGATCGCCACCACCAGCTGCCCGACCCGCAGCCGCTCCGCGTCGCCCAGAACAGCCGGCTCGAGTCCGTCGCCGTCAGCCCTGAGCAGGGCCAGATCCGACAGCCGGTCGACCCCCACCACACGGAAGCCGAGCTCACGGCCGTCGGGGAACGTGGCCCGGCCCCGGCGTCCGGGCCCGGCCACGACGTGGGCAGAGGTCAGCAGGAAACCGTCCGGCGTCAAGACCACGGCGCTTCCCGCGCCGGCCGGCACATGCCCGCCCCGCGTCGGCCGCGTCACCCGGAGGTTGGCCACCGAGGGCGCAAGGCGCTGCGCGACGTCGACGACGACCCGCGAGTAGGCGTCGAGCGCCTCGGCCTCCCGCTCGGCGATTGTGCTCGCATCTGTTGCCATGGATTCCCGCCTAGAACGTGATTTTGACCTGGCGCTCGTCCGTGCCGCGGACGATCGTCAGCTCGAGGCCTGCGTCGCTCCGGACCGCGTCGAGCGCTTCATAGAGGACGTCGACCCGCTCGACCTCGCGGCCCGCGGCCGTCACGATCAGATCTCCCCGCTCGATGCCCGCCCGCTCAGCCGGGCAGCCGGCCTCGACGGCGCGCACGAGCGCTCCGTCGCGCTCAGGCAGACCAACCGCGCGCCGCAGGCGCCGCGCCACGCGCGGGGGAGCGATCGCCACCCCGAGCCGGGCACGGCCGGGCGACTCACCCCGGCCGAGAGCCTCGACCCGCTCGCGGAGTGCCGGGTCGGCTGGGATGGCCAGGATCAGGCCCCCGTCGACTCGCAGCGTGTTGATCCCGAGCAGCCGCCCGTCGCCGTCGGTGAGCGGACCGCCCGAGGAGCCGCGCGGAAGCGGCGCCGTGTGCTCGATCGCGCCGCTGATCCGGCGACCCCGGCGCCCGCGGAAGCTCCGCGCTCCCGAGGCCACCGAGCCGGCGGTGACCCGCAGGCCGCGGCCGCCCGGGTTGGACAGCGCCAGCACGAAGCGCCCGATCGGGGGAGCTTCGCCACTCTCGCTCCAGGCCACCGGCGCCGCGTCGGCGGTGTCGACGTCGATCACCGCGATGTCGAGATCCGGATCCGCCGCCGCCACGTGGCCATCGGCCCGGCGACCGTCGGCGAAGGTGACCGTGACCTCGCTGCTCGACAGATTGTGGGCGTTGGTCAGCACCCGTCCCTCGGCGACCACGACCCCCGAACCGACCCCCCAGCCGCGCCCGAGGCCGACGACCGAAGGCCCGACCTCGCTGGCCGCGGTGGCGATCACCGTCTCCATTTCGTTTAGCACTGCGGTCACCGTCCCGACCTCCCTAGTTACTTGCAATTCAGAAGTAAGTACCATACCAGACCTCCACACCCCTACGATCAGCCGAACATGCCCGCCCAGCTCTCCTCGGATGAACCCGCTCGCTCGGCCCTCGCCGATGCCCTGGCCGCAGTGGGCGACCGCTGGACCCTGCTGCTTGTGGCGGCACTGCTCGAGCGTCCGCTGCGCTTCGGCGAGTTGCAGACCGAGGTGCCCGGCATCGCCCCCAACGTCCTCACCCAGCGCCTGCGCGCGCTCGAGCGCAACGCGCTCGTGGTGGCCCGTCTCTATTCGGAGCGGCCGCCGCGATTCGTGTACGAGTTGAGCGCCGCCGGTCAGGAGCTGGCCGGTGCGCTGCGCCTGCTGGCCGGCTGGGGTGCCCGTAACGCCGAGGGCGCGAGCGCCCCCCGACACGCGGTGTGCGGCACTCCGATGGAGGCACGCTGGTGGTGCCCAACCTGCCAGCGTCCCGCGGGCGACGAGGACGGCGACGAGCTGCACTTCGCGTGAGCCGCCCAACGCGACGCTAACGGGGCGCGCGGCGCGGATTTATCGCGCCGGGAAGAATGCGCCGCATGCTGCGCTTGATCGGCCTGGCCGTATCGATCGGTCTCGCCGACTCCATCAACCCGACGACGATCGCCCCCGGGCTCTATCTCGCCGCCGGGGACCACCCTCGCAAGCGGGTGCTCGAGTTCACCCTGGCCGTGTTCGCGGTCTCCCTGCTCGGGGGTGTGATCATCGCGCTCGGCCCCGGCCAGCTGCTGCTCTCCGCGGTGCCCCGCCCTCACCGCCGCACGCGCAACACGATCGAGGTGGTGATCGGCGCGCTGCTGCTCGTGGCCGCGACGTTCCTCTGGCTGCGGCGCGACAAGCTCGCGCACCGCGAGCCGCCGAAGTTCGATGCGGAGGGCCGCTCGAGCGCGATCCTCGGCGCGATGATCACGGCGATCGAGCTTCCCACCGCGTTTCCGTACTTCGCGGTGATCGCAGCCGTCGTCGGCTCGGGGCTCGGGCCCGTCCGCCAGATCATGCTGCTGATCATTTTCAACCTCTGCTTTGTCGCGCCCTTGCTCGGGATCCTCGCCGTGCTGGCGTTCGCCGGCGACCGCGCAACCAGCCTGCTCAGCTCGGCGCGCGACCGGCTTCAGCGCAACTGGCCGCGCGTGCTCGCCGCGCTGCTCTTCGTGGCCGGGGTCTTCGTGCTCCTGCTCGGCGTCACCGGCCTGGCCGGGCGGCGCAGCCGCGTGGGTCGCTTCCTGCATCACTTCCCCCCCTTCCACAGGCAGTGATCGACCCCGCTCGGACTACGCCGCCGCGCCGACACGGGTTGGGGCCTCCACCGCCAGCTCGCCCGCCAGCCGCGTGAGCAGCGAAGCCACCTCGGGATGCTCGTCGGCCGACCAGCCGTCGAGCAGCTTGGCCAGGCTCGTGCGCCGCTCGGCGATCAGCCGGGCCACGACCTCCTCACCGGCGGCGCTCGGTCTGCGCTCACCGTCCTGGTCGGGCCCCGATGGGAAGCGCAGCATCGCGCGCTCCTGAAGCTCGGCAAGCGCGCGCTCGCCGACCTCCAGCGGAATGTCCCAGGCCGAGCAGAGCTCGGAGATGTCGGCGTGCGGGTCCTCGTGCAGACGCACCAGCAGCCAGCATCCCGCGGGCGAGAGATCGACCCCGGCGCGCGTCGCCATGTCCTGCACCATCTGCCGTCGCCGCTCACGTCCCACGAGGCAGGTCAGGGTGCGCGAGAGCTCAGCCAGCGAGTCGGTGTGCTTGGCTACGGCGAAGGTCTCTCCGACGCCCGATCCGGCCGCCACGGTGTCGCGGAGTGGCAACGCCTCGAGCGCCCAGCTGAGGACGAAGGCGAAGGCTACGACGATCGCCGCGACCGTGAACACCGTGTCGAGCGCCGAGGCGAAGGCGTGAACGTAGGCGACATGCACAGCGGGTGGCAGCCGCTTGAGTGTGGCCGGGTCGGCCCGCCCCGTTCCGGTCAGCACCCGCGACGCCCCCGCGGGAAGCGATGAGACGAGCTCGGTCTTCAGTCGGTTGGAGAAGATCGATCCGAGGATGGCCGTGCCGACCGAGCCTCCAATGGCGCGAAACAGCGTCGCGCCCGAGGTTGCGACGCCGAGATCCTTGTACTCGACGGAGTTCTGGACCGCGAGCACCAACACCTGCATGACCATCCCGAGCCCGAGGCCGAGTACGAACATGTAGGCCGAGGCCTCGAGCCGGTTGGTCGACGCGCTCATTCCCGAGAGCAGGAGCAGGCCCACGACCATGACGGCCGTGCCCGCGATCGGGAAGGGCTTGTACTTGCCCGTGCGCGTGATCAGCTGACCCGAGACGATCGACGTGATCAGCAGGCCACCCATGAGCGGCAGGATCTGCAGCCCCGATGCGGTCGGGCTGGCGCCGTTGACAACCTGCAGGAACAGGGGCAGGTAGGTGACCGAGCCGAAGAGGGCGAAGCCGACGATCAGCCCGATGCCGCTGGTCACGGTGAAGACGCGGTTCTTGAACAGCCGCGGCGGGAGCACCGGCTCGGGCACGCGCTGCTCCACGAGCACGAAGGCCGCGAGCAGGATGACCGCGCCCAGGCCCAGCCCGACGATGACTACCGAGTCCCACGCGTAGGTCGTACCGCCCAGGGTGCACATCAGGACGATCGCGCTGAGGGCGGCGGCGAGCAGCAGCGCGCCCACGTAGTCGACCTGGTGCCGGGCCGGCTCCTTGCGCGTCGGCAGGGTCAGCTGCAGGACGGCAAAGGCCAGCACGCCGATCGGCAGGTTGACGTAGAAGATCCAGCGCCAGCTGAGCGTCGTCGTGAAGAAGCCGCCCAGCAGCGGGCCGATCACACTCGCGAGCCCGAACACGGCGCCGAAGTAACCCTGGTAGCGACCTCGCTCACGGGGCGGCACGACGTCGCCGATCGCGGCCATCGTGCTGACGATCAGACCGCCTCCGCCGAGTCCCTGAACCGCCCTGAAGGCGATCAGCTCGGTCATGCTCTGCGAGAGCCCGCACAGCGCCGACCCGGCCAGGAACACCACCAGCGCGACCTGTAGGACCACCTTGCGGCCGTAGAGGTCACCCAGCTTGCCGTACAGCGGCGTGACCGCGGTCTGCGCTAGCAGGTAGGCGGTGACCACCCAAGAGAGGTGGTTGAGGCCGCCGAGATCGCCGACGATCGTGGGCAACGCCGTCGCGACGATCGTCGAGTCGAGCGCGGCCATCAGCAGAACGAGCATCAGACCCGCGAAGACCAGCCCCAGCCTCCTCGTCCGAGCGACCGGCGCCGCGGTGGGTGCGGCGCTCACGCTCATCTGCCCACCGGCCTGCGCCCGGATGAGATCACCCAGCGATGATCCCACCTGTCGTGCGACGGCTCCACACCCCGCAGCTCCCGGGGCGCGACAAATATGCTTGCGACGGTGGCGACCGCCGAGTCAGACATCCAGCCCGCGTTCGAGCAGCTCGATCCGACTGGATCTGCAACGACGTTCGGTACCAGGCCGCCGAGCTCGTGGACGCGTTCGGCGTACCCGACCGCGTCCTCGGGGCTCCGATCGGGGTCAGGGATCCGAGCGCGGCGGTGAGAGGCTGAGGCTCCCGGGACACCGTCTCGCTGTGATCGCCGGCCTCGGCATGCTCGCCGCGCTCGCGGGCTGCGGGTCGTCTGGGGCCGCCCGGACGAGCACGTCGGCGGCCGCCGCCCCCACCGCGGCAACCGCGAGCAGGACGGTGGCGTCCGCCCCGACGAGCACGCCCGTTGTGACCCGGACCGCGCCGCCGGCGAGGCACGCGGCACCCGTCCGTCGTGCGCCCACCGCCGGCATCCTGGCGGGCAAGGTTGTCCTCGTCGACCCGGGCCACAATGGTGCGAACGGTTCACACCCCGAGGTGATCAACCGCCCCGTTCCGGCCGGGGGCTTCACCAAGGCCTGCGACACCGCCGGTACGGCGGCGCTGAACGGCTACACCGAGGCCGAGTTCAACTACGACGTCGCCGTGCGGCTGGCCGCGATCCTGCGCCATGAGGGAGCCCGAGTGGTGCTGACGCGGCACTCGAACGCGGGCGTCGGCCCGTGCGTGAACGAGCGCGCGGCGATCGGCAACCGGGCCCACGCGGACGCCGCGATCTCGATCCACGCCGACAGCTTCGCACCGACCGGACACGGTTTTCACGTGATCGAGCCCGGGGCGGTCCCAGGGTTCAACGAGTCGATCGTCGCCGCCTCCGCCGACCTCGGGGCCACGCTGCGCGACCGCATGGCCCAGATGTCCGGGCTGACCCCGTCCAACTATCTGGGCCACGACGGCATCGACGTGCGCACCGACCTCGGCGGGCTCAACCTCTCCAAGGTGCCGAAGGTCTTCCTGGAGAGCGGCAACATGCAGAATCCGCACGACGCCGCGTTGCAGACCGATCCGGCGTGGCGCGGACGCCTGGCGCATGTGATCGCCACCGCGCTCACCGGCTACCTGGAGGGACGTTGAGCGACTACGTAGGGGCGATCGATCAGGGAACGACCAGCACGCGTTTCATCGTCTTCAACCGGGACGGCCGCATCGTCGCCGCCGAGCAGCGCGAGCACGAGCAGATCACCTCCCGGGCGGGCTGGGTCGAGCATGACGCCGAGGAGATCTGGAGGAACACGCGCGAGGTGCTGGGTGGCGCGCTGGCCAGCTCCGGGCTCGAGGCGGGCGACCTCGCGGCGATCGGCATCACCAACCAGCGTGAGACGACCGTCGTGTGGGATCGCGAGACCGGCCACCCGATCCACAACGCGATCGTATGGCAGGACACGCGCACCGCCGGCCTGGTGCGGGAGCTCGCCGGCGAGCGGGGGGTTGATCGCCTGCGTGACCGAGTCGGACTGCCGCTCTCGACCTACTTCTCGGGCCCCAAGATCTCGTGGATCCTCGACCACGTCGACGGGGCGCGCGCCCGGGCGGAACAGGGTGAGCTCGCCTTCGGGACGATCGACACGTGGCTGCTCTGGAACCTGACCCGAGGGGGCCTGCACGCGACCGACGTGACCAACGCCTCACGGACGCTGCTGCTCGACCTCGAGACGCTCGATTGGCACCCGCCGAGCCTCGATTTGATGGGTATACCCCGTGCGCTGCTGCCCGAGCTGCGCTCCTGCAGCGAGCAGTATGGCGAGACGATCGGCACCGCCGTGGGCGGCCGTGCGGTCGCCGGCATGCTCGGCGATCAGCAGGCGGCCCTCTTCGGGCAGGCCTGTTTCGCTGCCGGTGAGGGCAAGAACACCTACGGGACGGGCAGCTTCGTGCTCGTCAACACGGGCAGCGAGGTGATCGCTTGTCCCGAGCTGCTGACGAGCGTGGCCTGCAAGCTCGGTGAGGCGCCCCCGACCTATGTGCTCGAGGGTTCAATCGCCGTGACCGGGGAGGTCGTGCGGTGGCTGCGCGACCGGCTCGGCGTGATCGGTTCGGCCGACGAGATCGAGGAGCTGGCGCGCTCGGTCGCCGACAACGGCGGCGTCTATTTCGTGCCGGCCTTCTCGGGGCTGTTCGCGCCCTATTGGCGGGACGACGCGCGCGGCGCGATTCTGGGGCTAACGCTGTACGCCGGTCGCGGCCATATCGCGCGCGCGGCGCTCGAATCGATCGCCTGGCAGACGCGCGAGGTCGTCGACGCCGTCAACCTGGCCTGCGGCGTGCCGTTCCGCGAACTGCGGGTCGACGGCGGCGGAACCGTCAACGATCTGCTTATGCAGCTTCAGGCCGACGTCCTCGGGGTGCCCGTGGTGCGCCCCGTCGTGACCGAGACGACGGCGCTTGGAGCGGCCTACGCAGCCGGCCTCGCGGTCGGCTTCTGGTCGGACCTCCACGAGTTGCGCGAGCGCTGGGCGGAGGACCGCCGCTGGGAGCCGCAGATGGACGCGGCCGTGCGCGAGCGCGAGCTCGGACGCTGGCGCAAGGCCGTCTCGAGGACGCTCGACTGGGTGGAGTGACCCAGCCGGCACGGGCCGGCGGGCCCTGCCCCGATCACGCGCGCGTCACCGACCGCGGTAGCGGTATTCGCCCACGATCACCGTCGAGAGCCCGGTGTAGCGGCGCTCGGCGATGCGCACGAACTGATTACCGGGACCGGCGCGCGAGGCCAGATGCCGCGTCGACCGGAAATACCCGGGGAGATCCTGGCTGTAGAAGACATCGGTGCCGCGACGGCGCGCGAGCTGCCAGGCCAAGGTCACGCCGGCCGCGGTCGTGAAGATCTCCCGTGGGGTGCGGAGGTTGTAGGCGATGACCTGGGTCAGCGGGCCGTTCGTGGGCACGATGAACTGCTGGATCACCGGGTCACCGGTGCGAGAGCGGGCGTCGATGAACTGCGCGACCTTTCGGTAGGGCGTGCGCCGGCTTGTGCTCTTCATCCCGATCACCGTGCCGATGCCCAGCACCGCGAGAAAGGCCGCAATCGCCGGCACGGCAAAGCGGGTGCGCAGCGAGCCGAGCAGCCAGCCCACGAGCACGGCCGCGGGTACCAGCGAGGCGATCAGGTTGCGCGCGATCATGAAGCTCTCGTTCGGGCGCAGGCTGACGATCCCGACGCCGATCGGCGTGGCAATGGTGAGCAGCACCAGCAGCGTGACTGGAGACGAGAGCCGCGGTCTGAGCTGAGCCCTCCAGGCGCGGTGGATCGCCGCCAGCACGGCGGCGAACAGCACGCCCAAGCCGACGATCACCGCAGCCGTGCCGGGCAGGTGGCTCGGCGGCACGAACGGGTGACCCATCAGGACCTGCAGGTTGATCTCGCCAAAGATGTGCCACGAGGCGGGCTGGTACAGCGCGATGCGCTTCGCCTCGTCGATGCTGTGCTTCTCCTGCAGCAGGAACGAGGGCAGCCAGGGCAGGAAGGCCAGCACGACCAGCCCGTGCACGATCAGCAGCGTGCGCAGCCGCTCGCGATGGACCCACATCGCCCAGACCGCCTGGGTCAGGATCACGAATGCCCCCGTGTAATGCGTGTAGAGCACCGCGACATCCGCAACCCCGTAGGCCACCCACCACCACCGCTGCCCCGTGCGCAGCGCCTCGAGCAGACACAGGGTCGAGAGGCCGGCGAGGAAGGCGACCGCGATGTATGACCGCGCCTCGCTGCTGTAGAAGATGGCGAAGGCGCTCAGTGTCAGCATCGCGGCGGCCACCAGACCCGCCCTGCGGCCCACGGTGCGCGCGCCGAGCAGGTACCCGAGCGGTACGAGCGCGGTGCCGAACACCAGCGACGGGAGGCGGATCCAATACGTGGGATCGCCGAGCTTGACGGTCAGCCACGTGAAGATGAAGTACAGCGGCGGGGTCTTCTCGGTCTCACGCACGATGCTCATCGCCTGCCCGAGGGTGCGGTCGTGAACGATGTTGAACATGAAGAGCTCGTCGCCGAGCAGGCTGTCGCGCATCAGCACAAGTCGCAGGCCGAGGGCCGCCAGCGTCAGGGCGCAGACAGTGAGCACTGTCCAGTTGATGTGGCCTGCGGCCACCCGCGGGGGCGCCGCCTTCACTTCGACCGGCATCGCTGACGGCGTGCCCGATGGCACGACCTGACTGGGGGGACTCCACCGGGACGTGTGGGCAATCTTACGGTTCAACGCTCCGCCCGTGCCAGTACTCACGCGGGTGCGCCGTCTCAGCCACCGTCCTGCGCCGAGCCCGAAGCCTGCGCGGCATCGGGATCCTGATGGTGCCGCTCCGCTCGCCCCGAGTGGATGTCGAGGTCGGCGTGGCGAATCTGCCCTGCTCCGGAGTCGTACCCGTTGCTCAACCTGATCCGGTAGCTGCCCCCTTCCCGCGCCGCTGCGGGGAGCCTGATCGCGATCACGTATTGCACCGGGCCCGAGCCACTCGCCGTGGCCCGGCCGGAAATGCTGGCGCTGCTCGCGTCACCGTCGCACGTCATCCTGGTCACGCTCAGCGAGGCGAGGCGGAAGGCATGCTTGGGGCCGTTGTCGGCGTAGAGCTCGGAGCCGCGGGCCGGCTGGCTCGCGGCCAGCCCGCGGAAGCTGGCCTGATCACCACTCGCGGTGGTGATCCGGCCGTGGCCGAACACCGAGCAGCCGGCGCTCACGGGGCCGATCGCGTAGGCCAGCGCCACCAGTCCGCAGTAGGCCAGGACGATCGCCCCGGCCCAGAGGGCCTGCTTGCCGGCGGGTCTGCGCATCTCGGGCAGGCTACGTCCTTTGGAACGCGGATCGGGGTTCCACCTGAGCGGACCGGACCGTCCGCGCGTCATCTACGATGGCCGCTGTCGGCAGAGATGAGCGGTGCGAAGGGTTCGCGGCCGTGTATCGCGTGAGGTCCCAATGACTCTTCAGGAAACCCTTGACGCACGCCCGGTCGGCGTTGATGCGCGCAGGCTGCTGAGGCCGCTGGGCTATATCGCGCTGGCTGCATTGGTGGCGCTTTGGGCGTATCGCGCCTTCCATGATTCCTCCACCTACGATTCCGGCTTGGCCTACGTGGGTGGTCAGGTCGCGTGGGCGACGGGACACCCCGAGCACTGGTTCTCGTGGACCGGGACACCGTTCTTCGCGGTACTGATGGCCGTCGTCACGCGCGTGGCGAGCAGCGGAACCGCGGCCCAGCTGCTGACCGCGCTGAACCTTGTCCTGGTGATCGGCACGGTCGCGTTCGTCCTGCGGACTCTGCGGGGCGCGCTCTCACCACTGTGGTGGTGGGTGACGGCCTTCGCGCTTTTCACGTTCGCTCCGATGATGTCATCGGTCTGGTGGAAGCAGGTCAACATCATCGCCCTGGTTCTGGCCGCGGGCGGATTCGAACTGCTCCGACGCCGGCATGGGCAGCGTGGCGCCGCGCTGATCGGGCTCTCGCTGGCGCTGAAACCGCTCGCCATCCTGCTCCCCTTCGTGCTGCTGGCTCGGCGCCAGACGCGTCGTGCCGGGGCCTGGGCGCTGGGCTACTTCATCGCGCTCAACGTCGGCGCGCAGATCCTGCTGGCGGCCCATGCCCACGACGCGGGCGTGCTGAACCCGTTGTTGGCGGTCAACAACTTCTCCGACAAGTCAAAGCCGGCCGCCGGGCTGGCCTGCTCGCCGGAGAACTTCTCGCCGCAATCGCTCCTCTGTCGCATCGCCGGCCGCCAGCACTGGAGCGTCCTGCAGGTGCTTGCCCTGATCGCGGTGGTGCTGATCGGCGCCTGGGTCGTTGTCGTGCTGCGCGGGCGCCGCGCGACGAGCTGGGAGACCTTCGCCTTCGCCTGCGCGATGTCCACCATGGTCAGCCCGATCGCGTGGTCTCACTACCAGATCATGCTCGCGCCGCTCTTCGTCCTGATGGTGGTGCGGGCCAGCCGCGAAGGTGCCTCGATCATCACGTGGGCCGGATTGGCGGTCGCCTTCGTGCTCTGCTCGTTGATGTGGAGCCCGTACGGCACGCTGATCGACGCCGTGCAGCTGAAGCTCCAGCCGACCTTCCAGGCCAACCCCCACCCGCTGGTCACGACGCTCGCCCAATTCGCACAGTACGTGCTGATCGGGGCGGCCACGCTCTGGTATTGGGAGCATCGGAGCCCCACCCGCACAGCGCAACCGTCCACCTGAGACACGATCGTCGCGCCGCATACGCTTGGCTCTCATCCGCCGAGACAAGGAGACAGCGTGGACACGGAGATTCAGGTCGATTTGAGCGGCAAGGTCGCGATCGTCACCGGCGCGTCGTCCGGACTCGGTGTGGCCTTCGCCGCCGGGCTCGCCCGATCCGGCGCCGAGGTGGCCATCGGAGCGCGCCGCGAGGACAAGCTCGCCGTCACGCGAGCCGACATCGAGCGTGCGGGCGGCCGGTGCCTGACGCAGGTCACCGACGTCGCCCGCCCCGAGGACTGCCAGGCCCTGGTGGGTGCCACGATGGACACCTTCGGACGGGTCGACATCCTCGTCAACAACGCCGGCATCGGGACCGCGGTTCCCGCCACCCGCGAGACGCCGGAGGAATTCCGGCGGGTGGTCGACGTCAACCTCAACGGGTCCTACTGGATGGCGCAGAGCTGCGGGCGCGTTATGAAGCCGGGCTCGAGCATCATCAACATCGGCAGCGTCCTCGGATCGACGACCGGCGGTCTCCCGCAGGCGGCGTACTGCTCGACCAAGGCAGCCATCATCGGGCTGACCCGGGACCTCGCTCAGCAGTGGACGGGCCGCAAGGGAATCAGGGTCAACGCCATCGCGCCGGGCTTCTTCGAGTCCGAGATGACCGGGGAATATCCCGACGGGTACGTCGACGCGATGATGTTCCGCGTGCCCATGGGCCGCAAGGGCCACTCGCGCGAGGTGGTCGACGCGATGCTGTTCCTGGCCAGCGAGGCGTCGTCCTACATCACGGGAATCGTGCTCCCCGTGGACGGGGGAATGCTCACGAGCTGAGCCGGGACTCGGAATCCGTCGCGCGGCCGGCTCGCCGAACCCTGAAGGGCTCGTCGAGGGTCACCCCTCGACGAGCATCAGCAGGGTCTCGGGGCGCACCCCGTCAAACTTCATCGCCTCGGCGCCCGCTTCGGACTGCATGACCCCCTCGAAGGCGGCGAGATCGGGGATATCGGCGATCAGCCCGACCCGGTTCGAGCCTTGGGGGTCCCGGAACGTGCGCACGGTGATGCCGAGCGGCCCGAAGACCTCCTCGCGCTTCGGCGAGCTGAGCCAGTGGTCGACGTCGTCCACTTCGTGGAACACGAGCAATGTCGGCATGGTGCCTCGTCTTTCCCGCAGCCGAAGACGCTGCGCCCGTTGTGAGCCCCGGTCACAGTTGCGTGACCCCGGACGACCGTAGCCGGGTTCTCCGGACAGGTCAACCGACGGCCGCGAGCGTCGGCGCCGGGTCAGGAGTGAGAGTAGGCCGTGACCCAGTCGATCAGGACATGCCCCGAGGTCGAGTCGGCTGGCACACAGCCGCTGAGCCCAGTCTCGGTCTGGAGCACCCAGTGCATCGACGTGGTCGGGGAATGGGTCGAGGTGCCGATCGACACGCCGTCCATGTAGAACCGCACGCCGGTGGGTGTCCACTCCGTGGTGGCGGTGTGCCAGACGTCGTACTTCGCGGCGGTGTCGAAGGAGTCCTGTGCATCGCCACCCTGGTCGTAGTGGACGAACGCACTGATCGTCTCCGATCCGTCGATGCTCGCCTCGGGGAAGTCGATCTCGCCATGGGCAGGCCATACCCCATCATCGGGAAACAGCAACCAGGCGGTCTTGTAACACGCCATCGGATTGGTGACGCGGAAGCGGACCGAGTAGCGACCGTAGAGCTGACCGTAGGGGTCGGACGGTGTGATCTTCGGCTGCGGCGCCGCCACGGCGTGCACACCGCCGACGGTGTGCAGGAAGAGGTCCATCATCCCGTCGTGGATCGAGACGACTTTCTCTGGCCAGTAGGTGCCGTGGCCGGATGTGTCGGTCGCCGGGTAGAAGTAGTCGGACCACCGCGAGGCCGCCGCGGCCGGAAACGACCCCAGCGCAACCGGGGTCGAGAAGTTGTCGGCGAATACCTGGTGCCACCCCGGAAGGTTGCCCACCGGCATGGACTGACCGGAGGGGTCGACGCCGGGGCCGCTGGTGCCTCCACCGGTGGGGCCGCTGCCCGTCGGGCCGGTGGCCGTCGGGCCCGTCGCCGTCGGGCCGCCGCCATGGTGAGGGGCGCCGCCGACTGACTTGCGATGGCGCGCCGTGAACTTCTTCGTCGTCCTGCCCGTGCCGTCCGGTCCGCGGCAGCTGAACCGGCGGCGCACCTGGATGCACAGCTGATACTCGTACCTGCTCCCGGGCCGCAGCCCCGTGACCGTCCGTGCGACACGCACGGCTCTGGCGTGATGCCGGATGCGAAACCGCCGCGTGGCTCTCCAGCGCCTTGTCCGGAGCGCCCGGTAGCGAAAGTACGCCAGGCAGGTCCCCCGACAGGAGGTGGTGGCGCTCAGCCGCGCCGGAGCCGCTGCGCCGGACGCGGACGACCGCGCGTCGGTCGCGGCAGCGGCCGACAGGGCGGCCAGCACTAGAAGCAGGCCGAGCAGGGGCAAAACTAAGCTGTCGATTTTGCGGTGGAGTCTCATCCGACGGGCTGATCGCACGAGGGCGATAACAGGGCGGAGCGCCAGCGCTCACCCGTGAAGCCGATGGTCAGGACGTTCGTGGACCGGGTACGCGGAGCGCGTCCCGGCGACGTCGCTCGTGCGCAGGCTAGCGGGTTTCGGTCGGCATCGCGGGCGCGTCAGCCCGCGTCCGGTCGCTTCGCGGCCCAGTAGATCGTTCGGGACGGCGCGCGACCCGCCGGCGTCGACCGCTCCCATACCCATGGGGCGGCGAGGCGATGAGCGAGGGGCCGCTGGGGGGGTCGCGCGGTGCTCGACGTGGTTCGCGCCGCCCGCCGCTTCGATCGCCGGCTCAGCAGCCCCGTGGTTGACCGCACGCGTGGAGGGCCCAGGTTCTGCGTCCCCGGTCCACGCTTTGGCCTTCCTGGAATACTCCCGCTCCATCGCGGCACCGTCGCGGCGACCATCCGATTTCTGGGAACAAGCGTTGAGCAGGCACGTCTTCCACCTCGGCGAAACCACCCCGCAGGTCTCGACCCCTTACGGCGGCCGTACCCACGCCCGCAGCGACAATTTTCCGATCCTCGAGCGTCTCTCGCTGGCCCGCGTGACGATCGAGCCGTGCGGCTTTCGCGAGCCGCACTGGCACGCCAACGCCCACGAGCTGGGCTACTGCCTGAGCGGCGAGATCCTGGTCACCGTGTTCGCCGATTCGAACCAGCACTCGAGCTTCACCATCTCCGGCGGCCAGATGTTCTTCGTGCCCTCCGGCGCGCTTCACGCGCTCGAGAACATCGGCGACGCGCAGGCCGAGCTGATCGTCGTGTTCTCGGACGAGCAGCCGCAGGACTTCGGCCTCTCGGGCTCGGTCGGCATGCTCACTCCTGGCGTGATGGGCAATGCCTGGGGCTTGCCCGCGGCGGCGCTCGCCGGCCTGCCCAGCGGGCCCGAGGACATCTTCGCCGGGAAGGTCGACGGGCGCCCTGTGGTGGAGGAGGAGGCAAGCTATCCAAATGTGCTCAAGCTCGACCTCGAGGGCCTGTCGCCGCGCGTCGACAACGGGTACGGACAGCTCAAGACCGCCCGGCTCGACACCTGGCCCGTGCTCGACCAACTGGCCATGTACTCCCTGCGCATCGAGGGCAGCGGGATGCGCGAGCCCCACTGGCATCCGGTCACCGCGGAGCTCGGATACGTGCACACTGGACGCGCCCGCATGACCGTCAAGAGCGCCGACGGATCGGTTGACACCTACAAGCTGGCCGCGGGCGACGTCTACTTCATCCCGCGGGCCTTTCCGCATCACATCGAGAACCTCGCGGACGAGGAGACGCACTTCCTGGTCTTCTTCGACCAAGCCGAAGTACGCGACATCGGCTACACCGGTGGTGCCGGCGCCTACCCGCGCCGAATCCTGGCGCCGACGCTCAGCATGTCCGCCGACGCCCTCCCGACGCTGCCACCGATGCCCAGCGATCTGCTGATCGTCGAGAAGCGCAACCCGGTCGACCCCTGAGGGGTACGGCGGCGTCGGCTGATCGCCCGCCCAGCGCACATTCCCGTCCAATTGGTGCGGCTCCCTTGACCCGCGCGTTCACACCATATTCACTTCGCATTCGACAGCCGAGTTGAGGCGATGGAATACGCGACCGCGCACGAATTGGCACGCAGCGGCCATGTTGGCCAGCACGACCGCTTTGGCGAGCCGGTCATTGCGCACGTCGAGCGGGTCGCGACCGCGGTTCCGCACGACGCGCGGGCGACAGCGTGGCTCCATGACGTGCTCGAGCTGAGTCCCATCGGACGGCGGGAGCTCAAGCGGCAAGGCCTGACCGATGTGGAGCTGGCCGCTCTGGAGCTCCTCACCCGTGCTCCGGACGAGCCCTACGAGACCTACGTGGCACGGATCGCGGATGCACCCGGGCCCGCCGGACACCTCGCGCGGGTCGTGAAGCTGGCCGACCTTGACGACCATCTCGCACACTCAGCGTTACCGCCGGATGCGCCGCCGTACGAATGGGCCCGGCGACGATTGCTGGCCGGCATCGGCCGGCGTCGCGTCCGGGGCCGGTGACGGCTCCGGCGCCCGGGGGTCGGACCCAGGCACTCCCAAGGGCGAGAATGTCCTTCACTCAACCGGAAGGATGCGCCCGCATGGAGTTTGAGCAGATTCGCGCCGGGGTCGAGGATCATGTCCTCACGATCACGCTTGACCGCCCAGATCGGCTGAACGCGTGGACCGAGACCATGGGACGCGAGCTGATGGCGGCGCTCGACCGAGCTGACGCAGATGACGAGGTTCGGGCGGTGGTCGTCACCGGCTCGGGACGTGCCTTCTGTGCCGGTGCCGACCTCGCCGGCGGTGGCGAGACCTTCGACTGGCGTTCGCGCCGGGCCGCGGGGGCAGTGCCGCGCGACAACGGGGGTCAGTTCACGCTGCGGGTGTTCGAGTGCACGAAGCCGGTGATCGCCGCGATCAATGGGCCCGCGGTCGGGGTGGGCGCCACGATGACGCTTCCGATGGACATCCGTATGGCCGCCGATGACGCTCGCATCGGCTTCGTGTTCACGCGGCGCGGCATCGTGCCCGAGGCGTGCTCGAGCTGGTTCCTACCTCGCCTCGTGGGCATCAGTCGCGCGATGGAGTGGATCGCGACCGGGCGCGTCTTCTCCGCGGGGGAGGCGCTCGGTGCGGGCCTCGTGCGCAGCTTGCATCCGGGATCTGAGCTGCTCGACGCCGCCTACGGGCTCGCACGTGAGATCGCCGACCACACGGCGCCGGTCTCCGTCGCGCTCGCCCGTCGCATGATGTGGACGATGCTCGGCGCCGAGCATCCGATGCTCGCCCACCGCGCCGACTCGCGCGGTATGTTCGCCCGCGGCCAATCGGCCGACGCCCGTGAGGGCGTGCTGTCATTCCTCGAGAAGCGGCCGGCCGAGTTCCCCGATCGAGTCAGCGACGGGCTCCCGGATCTGTTTCCCTCTTGGACAGCGCCGGAGTTCGAGTAGTGGTGGTTGGCTCCCAGGCCGTGGGCCACGTCATCAGCCGAGCCGTCCTCATCGCCATGTGTGTTGCCCTTTCCGCGCCGAGCGCCTCGCTCGCCGCCGGGCCGGTTGACGGCCGGCCGGTCACCGGCCGGCTCGTGCGCACCGGCGCGTGGGTGACCGACCCTCGGGGTCGGGTGGTGGTGATGCACGGCTTGAACCTGGTCAAGAAGCTATCGCCGTTCTATCCGTCTAACTTCAGTGCGCGCGATGCGCGGCTGTTGGCCGACGAGGGCTTCACGGTCGTGCGGATCGGGTTCATCTGGCAAGGGCTCGAGCCCTCGCCGGGACGGTACGACGACGGTTACGTCGCCCGGATCGCGAAACTCGACACGCTGCTCGGCCGCTACGGCATCAGGACGCTCGTCGACTTCCATCAAGACGGTTGGTCGAAGGGCTTCGGCTTCGACGGGGCGCCCACGTGGGCCGACAACAAAGGGGGGCCGTTCGACTCCTTTGCGGCCTTCTGGCGCAACGCCCCCGGCCCCGGCGGCGTTGGGATCCGGACGCGCTTCATCGCCGCCTGGAGGCATGTCGCGCATGCGTTGCGCAGACACAGCAACATCCTCGGCTTTGACCCCTTCAACGAGCCCTACCCGGGCTCTGACTACACCAGCCGGTGCGGCTCGTTCAACGCGTTCTCGCCGTGCCCGGTTTTCGAGCAGGGGGCGCTGGCGTCGTTCTACCGGGAGGCGACGGCCGCGATCCGCGCCGGCGGCGCTCACCAGATCATCTGGCCCGAGGGCGTCGCCCAGAACGGCCAGGCGCCACCGGCGCTGCCGCGCTTCCACGATCCCCAGACGGCTTTCAACTTCCACTACTACTGCAGCCAGACCCAGTTCCTCACCGGCGAGGTCCCGCTCGGGCAGCCAAGCCCCGCGACCGCGCAGTGCGCGCCCGAGGAGCGCAAGGGGATCGGCGCCTTCCTCGCCTACGCCCGTCGGATCGGCGTGCCCTCGATGCTGAGCGAGTTCAGCTGCACCGACATCGACCCCGACAACGCGCAGATCGTCGACCTGGTGGGCCGATCCTTCACCTCCTGGACGGCCTGGGCCTACTACCGCAACGTCCCCGACCCGGCCAACTGCATGAACCAGGGACTGCTCATCAACGAGACCAAGCCCGGCTCTGAGGCCAACGCCAAGCAACACAAGCTCGACGCGCTCGTCGTGCCCTACCCCCAGGCCATCGCCGGCACCCCACTGGCCTACAACTACAACCGCAAGACCGCGACGATGACCCTGACCTACCGTCCGCGCGCCGTCCCCGGCGCAAAGCTGAGCCCCGTGGCACTGACGCAGGTGTTCATACCCGCCCGCCAGTACCCAAACGGGTACAAGCTGAAGGTTCGCGGGGCCCGGATCGTCTCGCGCCCGACGTGGCCGTGGCTCGAGCTCGCCGCACAACGCGGCGCGTCCAAGGTAACGTTCACCGTGACACCGCGCGCCGGCGGCCGGACCATACGCCCACTGCAAACCGGGATGCTTCCGCTCTCGTGAGAGTGGGTAACTGGTCGACCAGGAGGAGAGGGCTTCGATGAGCGCGGTCGGTACTACGTTGCGAGCGGTCCTGTCGGCGATGCGTGCCGGGCGGCTGCACGGGAGCGAGCGCGTAGCCACTGCCCTAGCGGCGCTCGTGACGGCCTGCTGGTTGTCCCTCGGGGCCGCCAGCGCGAGCGCGGCCAGCGGCTGTGGGGCGCATCCATGGTGCAACAGCCGGCTTACGCCGAGCCAGCGCGCGTCGTTGGTGGTGGCGGCCATGACCACGGCGGAGAAGCTCGCGCTGCCTGTCCAACGGCAGCGCCGGTGTTGCGCGGCTCGGGATCCCGGCGCTGCGGGGGATCGACGGCCCCAATGGGGTGGGTGAGGGCAACACGCATGTCACGGCGTTTCCCGACGCGGAGACGATCGCGGCGTCGTGGGATCGCGGTGTGGCTCGGGCCTACGGTCAGGCCCTCGGTGCCGAGGCCGCGGGCAAGGGTTTCGACTGGCTGTTCGCGCCGACGATCAATATCGTGCGCACGCCGTTGTGGGGGCGCGAGGCGGAGACGCTGGGCGAGGATCCGTTTCTGACCGCGGCCCTCGGGGCGCCGGAGATTCGCGGCATCCAGAGCCAGCATGTGATCTCACAGGTCAAGCACTACGCGGGCAACAACCAGGAGGTCGATCGCTTCGGTCAGCCGCTCGGGAGCGACGCGGTCAGCGACCAGGTTTCCGCGCGGGCACTGCAGGAGATCTACCTGCCCGGGTTCCGCGCCGCGGTGCAGCAGGGGCATGTCGGCTCGGTGATGTGCTCCTACAATCGGATCAACACGGTGTACTCGTGCCAGGACGCGCAGACACTGGCCACGCTGAAGAACTTCGGGCTACGGGGGTTCGTCGGTCCCGATGCCTCGCTGGCCGTCCGCGACGATGTCGCCGCGGCCAACGCGGGCGTCGACAACTTCCAGCTGGGGAGCCTGGCCGTGGCCACCGGCGCCAACGAGCTCGGCGATCCTGACTGGCGCCTACAACAGCGGTCGTCTGTCCACAGCGCGGGTGAATGACATGACCGCGAAGGATCCTGGACGGCGATGTTTGCCGTCGGCGTGGTCGATCATCCCGCGCCGGGCGGTGCGAACAGCACGGTGAGTACACGCACGCACCTGCAACTGGCCACCCGCGTCGCCGAGCAGGCCACGGTCCTGCTGCAGAACCGCCATGGAACCCTGCCGCTCAGCCCGCGGGTCGGATCGATCGCGGTGATCGGGCAGGATGCGGGGGCGGGCACGCAGATCGAGGAGAACGGCTCACCGGCGGTCCTGCACGGACCGGTGGTGACCCCGCTGGCGGGGATCAGGCGGCTTGTCGGATCACGCTCGCGGATCACCTACGCGCCCGGAACGCTGCGGCGTCGTCGCGCTCCCGGATCATCCCCCCGAGCGCGCTGACGCCGACCGGCGGCGCGGGGCACGGGCTGAGCGCCAGCTACTACGAAGGCCAGAACCGCGTCCGGGTCGCCCGTGCTGACCCGTGTCGATCCGACGGTCGATTTCGCCAGCAAACCGGCGCCGCTCACGCCGATCCCGAACACGCCGAGCGCCAACGCGGGCGTGTGGACGGGGACGCTCATCCCGCCGGCCACCGGCATCTACCGCTTCTCGCTGAAGGTCGCGGGCGTGGCCCAGCTCTATATCGGCGGTCACCTGGTCGTGGGCGCGAACGCCGAGTTCGCCCGAGGCGATCTGCCGGGCGGGATCGTGTTCGCCCCGGGCGGCCCGATCATCACCTTCCAGGGCCTCACGCGGCTCACCAAGGACCACCCGGTGGAGATCCGGGTCCAGTACGCCACGGGGTCCTCGATCGGCGGCGCGTCGCTGCAGGTAGGGTGGCAGCCCCCGGCTCCGTCGCTGCTCGCCGCGGCGACCCAGGCCGCGCGACACGCGCGCACGGCCATCGTGTTCGCCAACGACGTGACGAGCGAAGGGATGGACCGCACCTCGCTCGCAGCTGCCCGGCGACCAGGACCGCCTGATTCAGGCTGTCGCGGCCGCGAACCCGCGCACGATCGTCGTCCTGCATACCGCCGGTCCCGTGCTGATGCCGTGGCTTTCCAAGGTCGCGGGAGTCATCGAGGCTTGGTATCCCGGCCAGCAGAGCGGCACGGCGATCGCCGCCACGCTGTTCGGACAGGACGATCCCGCCGGCCGGCTGCCCGTCACCTTTCCGCGGGCGGCGTCGCAGGGCCCGGCCACCAGCCTCAGGAGTATCCGGGGATCGACAACCTCGCCCAGTACTCCGAGGGCATCATTCGTCGGCTACCGCTACTACGACCAGCACCGACCAGACGCCGCTGTTCCCATTCGGATACGGGCTCTCGTACACGTCCTTCTCGCTCAGTGGCTCCACGCTCGCGGCGCTCCGCGGCGGGGCCTACCGCGCGACGCTCCGGGTGCGTAATACGGGCCGCCTCGCCGGCGCGGAGGTGGTGCAGGCCTACCTCCAGTTCCCGGCCACGGCCGGCGAGCCGCCGCGCCAGCTCAAGGCGTTCGCCAAGGCCTTCCTCCGGCCGGGACAGATCCGCACGGTCAGGCTCGACCTCGCCCGCTCGAGCTTCGAGTTCTTCGACCCGCGGCCCGGCGCATGGACGCTCGCGCCCGGCCGCTACCGGCTCTACGTCGGCACCTCGTCGCAGAACCTGCCCTTCACCGGTCAGATCGAAGTCGGGGGCTAGGCGGTCCAGGCAAAGGTGTGCTCGCCGCGGATGCCGGCGAAGGCGACCGCGCCGTTGACCATGTGCGCCCCGGCGCCTCCGAGAGCATGCCGGCCGTCCCAGACGACGCGGCCGTCGATCGCGATCGCTCGCCGCCGGCCCAGCAATGGCACCTCAACCGCGCCGGTGGTGTGCCCCGGGGCGATCACGGTGAGCTTGAAGGAGCGGTCGCTGGGGCCGCGCTGCCAACGCGAGCTGATCGCGCCGTGCGGCGTGGCTGCCTGACCTTGGGCGAAGCGCAGATCACCAGGCTGCGGCGCGATGATCCACCTGCGGTAGCCGGGCGCCGTGGGGCGGATGCCCAGCACGTAGCCTGAGAGCGCTGGCACCGGACCGCCGCTCCAGCCGTGCGCCAACGAGGTGACCCCAGCACCGTTCCCACCGAAGACAGGCGTCGGCGCTTGCAGCGGCGCGTAGTTGGCGGGCAACCCGTCGAAGCCCACCTTCTCCCACAGTGTGCCCGGGCCGTCGGCGAGCATGTGACCCCACTCACGCCGGATCAAACTCAGCGTGGCGTTGGCCTCGCCGTACCGAAGCCGCGCGAGCAGCTCGGTCGAGGAGATGTACGGCGAGACGTAGTTGCTCATGTACGTATCGCTGCCGTACTGCCCATTGGCGACCCCGAAGCGTCCCTCGAGGTGGGTGCTGATGAAGCGCAGGGCGCGGCGCGACTGCGAACCGTTCGTGACCCCGTCGAGCACCGCCTCGACCTGCGCGTCCTGCGTGTGGTTGCCGCGTGGGTCGTTGCGATTGATCACAAACGCGCCCGCCCGCTGGTCCCACAGCTGCGCGATCATCGCTTGGCGCAGCGACACCGCACGCGCGTCATAGGCCCGCGCCGCCGCGGACCCGCCGCCCACCCAGCGCTCGAGCTCGGCGCCGTCACGCAGCGCGCGAAACAGCGTCGCGTTTGTGTGCGTGTCCGCGCCCGCGGCGGTGTCGAAGGGATGCCAGTTGATGGCGCCTGCGGGGGTCACGAACAACCCACGCGTCGTCTGTGCCTGGAAGTACGCCAGGCCGCGGCGCACGACCGGCATCATCCGCCGGGCGAACCCCGCGTCGCCCGTGTACTGGTAGTAGTCGTGCACCCCGATGATCCACCACGCGGTGTACTCCGGTAGCTGCAACCCCACACCTAACGCCGGCTGCGCCGACGGCGGCGCCGGCGTACCGGCCGGTGGCGGCGACGCCGGACACTGGGTCGCGATCTGAGCGGTTGGCGCGACCTGCCCGTCGCTGCGCTGGAGGCAGCTGAACGCCTGCAGCGACCGTCGGATGATCGCCGGCGCGGCACCCAGCGAGTAGTCGCCCAAGAGGTTCTCGATCGCCACGTCGCCGGCCCAGATCAGGCGATCGCGCTTGGCGCCGTCGGTCACCACGAAACGGCTGGAACCAAACCCCGGTCGCAGATCCCGGAACGAATCCATCGCGAACGTGTACGCACCGGCGTACCACACCCGGTTGAGCACCGGATCGCTCGAGTAGAAATGCCCGGCGTATGCCGAAACGGGGGCCTCCAGATGAGTCACCCGCACGCGCACGTAATCGATCGACACCGAGCCCGGCCCCTCGAGCTCGAGCGACACGTACCGCTCCCCGCCGCGCACTCCCGGCGAGCGATAAGCCAGGCCTGCACCCGGGGCGATGACGTCCGTACGCCCCTCCGGATCGTCGCTCACTCCGAGAGAGCCCGTGGGCGAATCACCGCTGGGCGTGAGGAAGGCCCGCAGCTCCGCATAGCCGAGCCGGACATGCGTGCCGCCGGCCTTCGTGATCCCCACCTCGACGTAGCCACCGGTATCGACCCCGAGGTCGAGCACCAGCCTCGGCGCGCCCGCCGCGCCGGCGTGAATCGTGGTCACGCCACCCCCGGCTGCCTCCAGCCCACTTGGGTTCGTCACGGCGCCATCAGCGCCCACGACCTCCACCCGCTTGGGATAAACGAGCGCGCCAGGATCGATGACGTCGCGCTTCCATGCCGAGCTCGCTGGCACCGCAGACCGCGACAATCCCACCGCCGAGGAACCGCGCGCCGACGCGACCGTGGGAATCGGGGTCAGTGCCGCAAGTGAGACGAACAGGACACGCGCGACGCCGGAGCGACCGCGCAACGCGGCTTTGAGTGGACTCACTGCGGTCCGGCCGGTGGCGGTCGGCCCTGTGACGCTGTTTCCGCCCGCCGTCGGGCCCAAGACGGCGTGAGCGACCTTGCGCGCGGTGATCCTTCGGGTTGGAAGGCAAAGATGGGTCGTTCGACTCATGACGCGGAGCGCACGCTTATCTACGCTAGCGCCACTCAACGAAGGAGGCGACAACTATGCCGGAGGTATCGAAGGGCAGCGCGACGTAGGGCGGCGACCCCATCGGACAGCCGTGGCGCGATCAGGCACTGGCGCAGTACGGGCTCCATCGGCTGCCCAAAACCGAGGTCGATTCCGAGCTACAACGCGGCCACGAGCTCCGCCAGCCGAACATGCGCGCGATCAGTCGTGCTCGCCACTCCTGATCGCCATCCTGCGAAGAAGCCGAGCGCTGCTTGCTGTCACGTCGCCGGCGGCATATAGTCGCGCTTGCCGGGGGATGTGATGGCGCACCGCCGCATAGCACCGAGGATCATGATGGGCTCCGCGTGCCGCCCGAGGGTCGTCGCGTTGATCGGGCCGCTCGTCGCGGCGATGGGATTGTTCGGCTGCGGGGGCTCGGGAACCTCGGCCCAGGCGACCGGTGCCAAGGGACCGAGCGAGGTCGCGGCCGCTCCAGTGTCGACGCCGGGCGCCAACCCGTTCACCGCCACGGTCGGCAAGGACATGCCGGGCGTCACGCCCCCGGCCGCTGCGGTCGGCTCAGCGGGCGGACTCGCTAGCTACAAGGCGGACCTACCCGGCCTCTACGGCGGTACACGAAACCACAGAAGCTGCGACGCCGTAAAGCTCGTGAACTACCTCGAGCAGAACCCCGGAAAAGCCGCGGCGTGGGCCGGAACACTTGGCATCCAGACCAGCCAGATCCGTGGTTACGTATCCGACTTGACCGACGTCCTTCTGCGCACCGATACGCGCGTCACAAATCACGGGTACGTCAACGGAGTTGCCGATCCGATCCAGTCGGTGTTGGAGGCAGGGACGGCCGTGTTCGTGGACAGGTACGGTCGGCCGGTCGTCAAGTGCTATTGCGGAAACCCGCTCACCCCACCCGTCCTGTACACGGCGCCCGTGTACACCGGTCCGCTCTGGACCGACTTCAGCGCCGCGCATATCACGATCATCAACCAGTCAACGACAATCATCAACGTCTTCACCCTGTACGATCCGACCAACGGGATGCTGTACACCAAGACTCCCGGTCTGCACGGGCGCGACGGTCCCTACGTCGGGCCTTCGACCAGCACTACGACGCAGCCCACGACGCCCAGCCCAAACAGCACGGGTTCGACGGCCGCTCAACCACCGGCCCCAGGGCCAACGACCGAGCGTCCATCCGTGTCTCTCTCACCCAACCCTGTCGCTCAGGGTGACACTGTGACCCTCAGCGCGTCCGGGTTCGCGCCGGGAGCGAGTCTCGAGATCACCGTCGATCGCCCTGACGGAGTGGTGGAGCACTACCCGTTGAGCGCACGTGCCGACGGCACTGGCACCTACACATTCACGAATGCCGGCGCAAACGCGCCGCTGGGCACTTACAACGTCACGGTTGCCAACAGTGCCAGCAGCGCCCAGGCGTCCGCGTCGATCGACGTGGTAGCGCCACCGACCAGCACGACCTCAACAGGTACGACGACCACGTGACCCCGACGCGCTGTTCCCCGCCCAACCGCGCCGGCGCGGGCAATACTCTGGCGCCGTGAGTGACACTGGCGATCAGGCGTTCTTCCGGTTGCTCGAGTCGCACCGGATGCGCATGTTCGTCCGGCTGATGCGTCGTCTCCCGGCTGACCCCCGGTGCGCTATCTGTCGGGCGCCCTACGGTGGGGTCGGCGGCCGCATCATGGGACGGTTGGGCTTTGCTCCGTCGCGCAAGAATCCGCGGATCTGCAGCGAGTGCTTTGAGAAGGCGCCGATGGGCGGCCAGGAGATGGACGTCGGCATCCTGTTCGCCGATGTCCGTGGCTTCACCTCGCTGGCCGAGCGCCAGACACCGGACGCCGTGGCAACTTTGTTGAATCGCTTCTACGCCACGGCCGTGGACATCCTCTGTGAGCACGCGATCATCGACAAACTGGTCGGCGACCAGGTGATGGCGCTCTACCTCCCGCGCGTCTTTCCGGGCGAGCCGACGCACCACATGGCGGCCGACGCGGAGGCCCTGCTCGCGGCGGCGGGATACCTCGATGGACAACCGTGGGTGGAGATCGGCGTCGGTCTCGACTTCGGCGCTGCCTACGTGGGCAACGTTGGCTCGGGTGAGGTGAAGGACTTCACAGCGATCGGTGACGTCGTGAACACGGCAGCACGCCTCCAGGCCGCCGCAGCAAGCGGGGAGATCGTCATGTCCAAGCGTGTGCACGACCGGGCCGGAGAGCACGCGGCGGGGGCGCAACCGCGCGATCTCGCCCTGAAGGGCAAAGAACAGTCCGAGATCGCGATGGTTCGTCGCCTCCAATCACCGCGGGCTCATCGCAGCATATGAGCGCGCTCCGAGACCGGCCATGAACGGACCGCCGACGCGTCCATGGTTCGCCGTCAGCTCGTGCGCTGGGTGTGGGCGCGCCGGCGGGCCACGCCAGAGCGCCGTCGCGCCGGAGCGGGTCAGTTAGCCGGTCCAGGATCGACGGGCCCACACGGACGCTTTGGTTCGGATCGCGCTGCGGCGGGTAGCTGGCACGCATGGGAATACTCGAACGTACTCATTGTTCTGCTGGTGATCGCCGCCATAGCCGGTGGCGTCGCGGTGAATCCGTTGCTGCTGCTCCTGCTGCTGGTCGTTGTGCTGCTCATGTTCACGCGGGGTGGCTTCGGCTACAGCCGAGGACCTCGGGTCTAGGGGGATTGGGAGCCGGACGCCTCGCGCCGTGCTGGCGAGGCGTCCGCCCCGACCCGCAATGGCTTCGCTGACTCTTACGGCGAGCACCGCCCGCCCTTAGGGTCGCGGCCTATCGTGCCCCAATACCGGAACTTCGTTCCGGGCGCGGGGGCGCCATGCGCCCCCATAGCGCCTCACAGCAGCGGGGACCCGGAATGGATTCCTGGGTCTCCGCTTTTGATGTGCCCCGCGAGCGGGTTCGCCCCTGCTGCGCCAGCTGGTGACCGCCAGGACGCTGTCCGCGATCGGGTCGTACTGGGTCCTCGTGAGGAAGCGGCCGCTCGCCTGCATGCAATCGCGAACGAGCTTGGGGCTAACCCGATGTCGTGAAGGAGCGTGACCAGATCCGCTTCGTCGCTCGCGTCCCCGATCGCCTCAATCTCAAAGTGGAGTTCGAGATCGAGGACGACGGCACCGAGCTGGAGATCGAGCTGACCTGGAGCGCGAGCTACCGCCTGAGCGCGCGAATGGCACTGCGTGCGACCCCAGGCGCCCGGCGGGCCATGGTCCGTGCGAGTCGGTCGTTGAGACCCGGCTGAACAGGGGCGAGCTCGGCGGCGGGGCTTCGGAGGTCTTGTGGCGCCTCGTCGGTGACGGCGAACAGTGCCCATCGTCCCGGGGGCGCCCTTGAGGTTGCGCGTGCCGCGTGCGTGGAACGTGATCCCCGACCCGACGACCAGGTCCTTGACGGTGCTCGAGACGAGGATCTCGCCTGCGCCCGCCGAACTCATCACGCGCGCAGCGATGTGGACAGCCATGCCGCGAACGTCGCCGCTGACCAGCTCACACTCGCCGGTGTGCAGGCCCGCCCGATTCTCGATTCCCAACTGAAGTAGGCGATCTCGGACCGCGCAGGCGCAGCGTATCGCCCGCGCGGGGCCGTCAAACGTCGCTAGGAACCCATCGCCGGTTTGCTTGACCTCCCGTCCCTGGAAGTGCTCGAGTTCGCTGCGCACGAGCGCGTTGGCGCTCCAGAAGCTCGCGCCAGCGGCTGTCGCCCAGCTCGGCCGCGCGGTCAGTCGAACCGACGATGTCGGTGAACATGACCGTCGCCAGCAATCGGTCGGGTTCGTGGGCACGCCGCGCGCCAGTCAGAAACTCCTCAACCTCATCGGCGATTCGATCCGCGTCGTGGGTGAACGGCGCATGATCGGCTCCTGGCAGCTCCACGAGCCGCGCCCCCTGGATGTGCCGTGACGCGTATCGCGCGTTCTCCACCGGAATCGTGCTGCCGGTGTGGTGGACAATGAATGTCGGCACGGCGACGGTCGGGCAGCACGTAGCGGATGTCGCCCTGGATCAGAGACTCCCACAGCGCCAGAGCCATACCCGGACGATCGAGGCGCGTTCGAACGCACCGTACATTCGCCGATCCAAAGCGCTTGCGGCCAAACTCGGCGCGATCAGGTCAAGCGACGCGCCGTCGCCCCAGCAATCGATCGCCGCACGCACTCGGCGATCCACCTCGAGCCACCGTTCGCCGCCCGGGTTCTGCTCGGGATCGAGCAGCCCACACACCCACGTCGTACATCACCAGCGCGATTGTTCGATCTGGGTGCGCGGCGGCGTACAGCGCGGCCATCGCGCCGCCCTCGGAATAGCCAAGCAGCGCGGCGCGCTCTGATCGCACGGCATCCATCACCGCTCGGATGTCGTCCATTCGCTCCTCAAGCGTCGACGCACGACCGATGGGGTCGGACAGCCCCACACCACGCTTGTCGAACACGATCACGCGCGCGAACTGCGCGAGACGGCGCAGAAACCGGGTCAACGTCGGATCGGTCCACTGGAAGTCCAGGTGCGAGGCCCAGCCAAACGTAAACACCAAATCGATCGGTCCGTCGCCCACCACCTGATAGGCAATGTTCAGCTCACCGCTCCGCGCGTACCGGGTCTTGGGCTGCATGCCGTTCATCCCCACCCTACTCGCTGAAGAGGCCAGCTGCGCGGGCCCGATGGCGTCGAGCTCCGTCCCCAGTCTCCGGGGCCCCGGCGATGTCCTCGCCGAACTCTCACCCCCTGGAGGCGCAGCGGCGCTCGGGCAGCGTCACCGTGATCGAGTCCGACCCCGGGCCGGGCGGCCAGGCGACAATGGCTGTGACGAGCATGGTCACGATGCGAGCTCCCAGGTTGGCGGTTCGGTTCGGAAGCCCTCGGCCAACGCGGTCAGGACGCGCTGACCGGAGCGGTCTTCGGCCGTGGACGGTGCGACGCCGACGATGTCGGCACCCGCGTCGTGGTACTCGGAGACGCGCGCGGCGATCCGCTCGGCGGTGCCCAGCGCGCACACCTGGCCGAGGAGCTCGTGGGCGGACATCGCGCGTCAGCTGGGACGCCGCGCGCCCTCACGCGCGCGGCGCACGAGCTCGGCGAAGCCAAGCTCGGAGAACATCTCGCCGTATCCGGGCGGCGCGAGGTAGACCCGCGAGCTGCGACGGCCAACTGTGTGAACACGGCGTCGCCGGGCTCGAGTGCGACCGGCACCCAGACGGCGAGCGGGTGGCGAGGTGCGCCCCGCCGCGGCTGCTTTCGGTCGTCGATGACCGCGTCGGGCGCGGCGGACCCGCTCGGGCGGCACGAGGTTCATGACGACCTCGTCGGCGTGTCGAGCGGCGACCCGGGTCATCGCCGGACCGAACGCGGCGACGGAGATGCGGACGTCGGGCGCGGGCTCGCAGCCGAAAGCCGTGGCTGCGCACGTGGTCGACCGTCGTAGTCGCAGCGCTCGCCCGCGACGATCACGCGGAGAGCATCGATCGTCTCACGCGTCCGCGGCACTGTGGGCCCACGCGCGGTCGTGCCAGCCGGCGACGATGACCGGGACTCGACGCGCCGAGCGCGACATCGACTGCGCTCCCGGTGAGCGCGGCCACCGAGCGATCGCCAGCGCGATCGAGACCGGGCTCCGGACACCGATCGCGAGGGGCCCGATCTTCAGCGGAGGCCCGGCGTGCGCAGGCCGATCGCGGTGGCCAGCGCCATCGCGTCGAAGGTCGCCATCTCGCCGATCCACAGCGTGGCGAGCCCGGCCGCTCGAATGCCGGCAGCGATGTCGAGCGCCTCGGCGTCGGGCCGATCGAGCCAGAACGGCAGCACCGCTTCGATCTGCTCGGCTCACAGGGTCGTGGAGTCGGCGGCTGACCGAGCAGGATCCGGCCGGGCAGCTCCTGGGACGCCTCGTTGACCTGGAAGTGCGCGGTGGCGGTGTGCGCGTCGCGGAAACGTCGCTGGAGCGGGGCGTCGTCGTAGATCGCGGTGCCGCCTCCCAGGTCGTACATCGAACGCGCGATCTCGGCCGACACTCGCACCGCGTGGGTGGCGGCCAACGAAGCTCGTTGCGGAGGGTGGACCGAGACCGGCTCGTCGGTGTTGCGCCGCCTGCCACGCGGCCTCGATGGTCTCGTAGTACAGCGCCCGCGCCGCGCGCAGCGACGCCTCGGCCGTGGCGACCGCGCCGCTGCGTCGGTCGCGCGCTCGGCGAGCGTGCGGCTCGAACCCTGGGCCACCTTCCCGTTGGCCAGCGCGACGAGATCGTCGATCGCGGCGCGACGCGTTGCCCAAGGCGGCGGCGCCGATCGAGAGCGCAAAGAACCCGAAGATCGGGAAGCGGTACAGCGGGCGATCAAGCACCGGCCCGTCGAACAGCGAGAACACGGACGCCTCCGGCACGAACACGTCGTCGGCGACCGCGTCGTGGCTGCCCGTACCACGCAAACCGAGCGTGTGCCAGGTGTCGAGGATCTCCAGGTCCTGCTTGCGCAGCGCCACGACGCTCGGTCGCGCATCTCCCTCGACCATGCAGCCGGCGAACAGCAGATCGGCGTGCGTGATCCCGCTGCAAAACGCCCACCGGCCCGAGACGATCACGCCCTCCGCCCCTCTCCGCGCCCTGCCACGCGGAGCCCACACCCCGGCCGCGATCGCCTGGCCGTCGCCGAACATCTCGTCGCGACCGCCGGACGACAAGTGGGCCGCGAGCAGACTGCTCGTGATCGCGATCGATACGCACCAGCCGGCCGACGCGTCCGCGCGGGCGATCTCCTCGGCGCACCCCAGCGCCACGCCGGGCGGCAGCTCCAATCCTTCGACCTCCATCGGCGCGCCGGCTCGCAGCAGCCCGAATCTCGCAAGCGCGTCACGAGTTCGTCCGGGAGCTGCCGTCGCCGCTCGGTGTCCGCCGCCAGCTCCTGCGCCAGCACAGAGATCTCCCGCGTCCGTTCAGTCGCGCCAGCTTGTGTGGCGATCTGGCCCTGGGCCTCGGTCATCGAATCCTCGGTTTCGTCGGTGATCCAAATGGAGAGCGGTTCCATCACGGTTCCATCACGTTACGCGCGTAAGAAGACCGACGCGCATCCGCCCGGGCGTACGGGCGAGTTGCTATCGATCGAACGCTCGTCGGAGATCCCGGCCTCGTGGCTCCCGTCATGGTCGCGCTCCCGCCGACGACGGGCACGCGGCGGCAGCGCGTTGTCACGAAAGAATCCGGCGACCTGATCTCGCCGTGCCGTGCCGGCCTCCTCTTCGTAGCGGCGTGCTCGTCACGTAATTGAGCCCTCCGACGGATTCCTCTTCCCTACCATGAGCGGGCCCAACTCATGGATGCCGTCGAGGGCGACGAGCTCGCCCAACGATAGCCGCGGCGCCGAAGAGCCAGCCGACGATCAGACCGGCAAACTTCGCGCGCGCAGCGGTCCGGGCGACGCGCGCGAGCCGGCTGTCACCGACGCGAGCAACGACCCCCAAGAGCGCTGCGTTCTCGACGGCGTCACAGGTCCCCGCGGCGACCTGGACGGCGGCCACGACCGGCGCCAACCGCCACAAAGTACCAGCGCCCTGAGCCTCGAATGCCTTACCAGCTCGCCCCGTGAGCCGGACGTTCAGAACCGTGTAGGCCACGAGGTACGGGAAGTCGAGCAGCAGCGATGCACGCGCGGCGCGCCCGACCTTCATCGCCCCAAGATCGAAGGATCTCAGTGCTCCGGTCAGGCCCCGCGAGCTCAAAAGCAATGATCCCCGTGCCACCCGTCGCCTGCATCCGATGGTCCAGGACCGCGAGTGGTACGAGCAGACCAGCGGTCGCGGCAAATGGCCTGATCAGCGACGCCCCGCTCACACTAACGACCGTACTCGACTCCGCTGCGCGAGTCTCCTCGGTGTTCGCTGGTTTAGATTCCTTCGATCCGCCGCGCTCGAGCTGATGGCCGAGAATGGCGCCAACGTGCTCACGGCGGTCGCGCCGATCGCCCTCGCGGGCCTCCATCAGCGCCCGAACGCCGAATCCCCGCAGTGGTGTCGCGTCGCGAGCGTGCCGAGGCCTGACTCACACGCCAACGACAACGCTCACCGGGACACCAAGCCCATCTCAACTACCCGCCGCCGCCAAAGCCGCCGACGGCGACGGGTAGGAGGCGCGGCCTCGATCCGGCGTCCGCCGTTCTTTTTTTTTGGGCGGCCGGTGGGTAGTTACATAGGCGTCCGCTGGACGGGCAGCGGAGGGCATCGTGCACGCTGAACGAAGCGTTCGGGAAGCGGCCGATGTCCCGAGACATCGGATCTTTCGGCTTGGGAGCAATCAGCCATGGCACTACAGACCTGTCCGCACTGCCGGTGGAGCGTTCGGCTGCGCGAAGGCAGCGCTCTCTATGAACACTGCCCACGTTGCGTCACTCGATCGAACATCAAGGTCACGATGTCCGTCACGAATGGCCGGCGTTCTTTGCCGGCGACCGATTCTCGGGCCGCGCCAGCCTGGCGGCGCGCCGATCGGGCGCCTCTGGACTCTTCGGGCCGGGCACAGTAGACCGGTCGGGCCCTGCGAGGGAAGTCTCGTCAGTCGCGGCGTACGAGACATTTGACAAGGCAGCGGATGTCCTGGCACCGGCGGGTCGTTCGGTTTCAGCACGCACGACGCTCTCGATGGAGAACCGCGTCTAGCGGCCGAGTGTTTACGACCTGTGAGGCTGTCGCCCAGCCACGGCGTGCCGTGGCGATTGAGAGTGTCATGTTCGCCAGCCCGCGTGTGGAATGTGCGTCGGTTGAGCAGAGACGACCTGCGCGCCGGCCTGGATCACTTCGCGGACGTGCTCGCCGCGCATGTCCAGGCGAGCGGGCAGGCCGTTGATCTCGAGCGCGACGTGGTGCTGGACGGCGACCTCGAATACCCGCTCCAAGTCGAGCGCATTCTCTGGTCGCCGACTGATTAGGCGACCCGTGGGATGGCTCAGGCAACACACGTGGGGGTTGCGCAGTGCCTCTTCAACGCGCTCTGTCAGTTGCCCGCGGGGCATTCGCTGTCCACCGTGCACACTCGCCTGTACCCAGTCGAGCTCCGCCAGCAGCTCGTCGGGAAGGTCGAGCCTTCCGTCCGGGAGGATGTCGCATTCGATTCCCCGCAGCACGCGGAACGGCGCCATAACTTCATTGACAGCAGCAATCTCCACGCCCTGTCGCCGGACGTCGTCCGGGGTAAGTCCCCGCACCGCGCCCACGGCAGGGGTGTGATCGCAGATCGCCAGGTAGTCGTATCCGCGTTCTCGAGCGGCGCGTGCCATCTCCTCGATGCTGGCCCTTCCGTCGGACCACGTCGAATGACAGTGCAGGTCCCCGCGGACTTGATGAGGCTCGACCAGAGCCGGCGGCGCGCCCGTAAAGGGTTCTTCGCGCAGCTCGGGCGGGCACCAGGGCACCCCCAGCATCCCGTAGACAGATTCCTCGGTGGGGCCGTCCGGTAGCGGCTCGAGCGCCGCGACATATGCCCGCGATCCCGTGGCGCGGATGAGAGCGGTTCCGCGACGCTCGGGAGCGACGGTGACGAGCTCGACCGGCGCTCCCTCGATGGTCACGCCGACCGACCGCCCATTGCCTGAT
>CAVRZB010000007.1:0-110442 GCA_963725515.1 uncultured Solirubrobacteraceae bacterium
TTGGCGGCGGTCTCGCCGGCGCTGGCGCGCCCGCTCGTACGGGCCGTCCTCGCCGACAATCGGCCGGGCCTGCTCCATCAGCGACAGCGCCTCGAGCAGGTCAGGCGTGAGCGCCATCTCGGGGTCGAACTCCTCGCCGCGCTCGTAGGCCAGCGCGGACAGGATCCGTGTTGACGGGGTATGCATGGAGTAACCTCCTGTGGGTCTGGCCCTCGCGATTCCGGGCAAGAGTATCTCGCGAGGGCATGGGTTTTCACGGCCGTCCCGATCGGGGCGGCCGTTCTTCTGTGTGTTGAAGTGGAGAGGCGCCTGAGTGACCCGCCACCGGGCGTGCCAGCAGCCGCCGCGCGACGACTACGCTGCTTGGTCGTGCGCGAGTCGCAGCCGATCTTCTGCCGCCGATGCTGCTGACCACGGGCGCGGTGCCCGATGGTGAGGCGTGGGCTCTCGAGCTCGAGTGGGACGGTTGCCGCGCGCAGCTGCGCTACGACGGTCGCGCGGTGACGCTGCGCACGCGCAACGCGCGCGAGTGCTCCGACGATTTCCCCGAGATGCTGGGCGTCGCCGACGCGCTGGGCAAGCGGCGCGTGATCCTCGACGGTGAACTCGTGTGCCTGCGCGAGGACGGCCGCCCGGACTTCGCCCGGCTGCGCCGCCGCCTGGCCGGCCTCGGCCCCAGTCCGCCGCCGGCACTGCTTCAGGTCTTCGACGTCATCCACGTCGACGGCCGCTCGACCTGGGCTCTGCCCTACCGCGAGCGCCGGGCGCTACTCGAGGAGCTCGCGCTCGACGGTCCCGCGTGGCGCACGCCCGCGAGCATGGTCCTCGAGCGATCCAACGCGTTTGTCGCCGAAGTCGCCCAGCTCGGTCTGGAGGGCGTCGTCGCCAAGCGCCTCGACTCGCGCTACACCCGGGTCGGCGAAGCCCCTCGTGGATCAAGCACAAGCTCTGGCGGTACGAACGGCTGGCCGTCACCGGAGTCCGCCGACGCCCGGACGGCAGGACGGAGGCGCTGTTCGTCGCCCGCCAGCTCCTCGACGGGTCAGTGATCCGGGCCGGATCGATCGAGCTCGGACTCCGCCCCGATCTCATGCAGGACCTTGATCGCAGGCTCGCCGAGCTGCCAGCCCATCACCGAGGAGCTGTCGCCTGGTACCCGCCCGAGGTGTCGGTGGTTGCCTCCGTTCACGGTCTCCCCGACGGCGCCGTCCGCGATGCCGTGCTGCGCGAGATCGTGCCGTCGACCGATGGCACGCCGAGGCAACACAACCTACGCCCGCTCCCTACCCGGGTCGGCAGCCGATGAGGGCGCAGCCGCGACTCACCGTCGAGATCATCCCAACGAGCTTGCACGGCAAGAACCCGCGTACCGCCATGGGCAAAGCGATCTGGGAGCGGCAACGCAAGCGAGTCTGCGAGGCAGCTGGCAACCGCTGCGAGATCTGTGGTGGCGTCGGCAAGCGGCACCCGGTCGAGATCCACGAGCGCTACGAGTACGACGAAACCAGCCGGCCTCCGTGCCAGCGCGTCATCGGGCTGATCGCGCTGTGTCCGGACTGTCACGCGGTCAAGCATCTGGCGCGGACACGGCAGGTGGCAAGGCAGCGGGGTGATCCGTCAATCTATGCGAGCGCGCTTCGCCACCTTGCGAGCGTCAACGACTGGGACGCCGAGCACCTGAAGGTGTACCTGGCCGAAGTCCGGGAGGGATTCGTGCGGCGTGAGGCGCTCGATGGTGGACTCAGGATTTCTCGCTCCTTGGCACGTCTCAGCCCAACGGCTAATCCCGGCCCTCACATCAGCGCCGGGTGACGGGCGGAGCTGCCGCGCGCGCTCACTCCTTACGCCAACGTGCGTGTACGATCGCCCGCCCCCAACCCGAGGAAGTGGAACGTGATCGACCGTCTGCGTGAACAGATTCAGGAGCGCCTCGACCAACTCGCAGGCGAAGCCGACCGCCTGCGCAAGGCACTCGCCGCGCTCGACCCGCGCTCCCGGAAAGCGCCCGCGCGCAAGCCCGCCCCGCCGATCGGATCCAAGGCGTCGGCTTCGCGGTCAAGGCGCGGCCAGGCCCAACGAACGCGTCAGCCAGCGACTCGCCCCCCTCGCCGGACGGCGCCAGGTGCGACCAAGGCCGCCGTACTCTCCGCCCTCGCCGGCGGCGAGGCGATGACTGCCAGCGAGGTTGCCTCCAAGGCCGGCCTTCCGCGCGGGACCGTCTCGACGACGCTGTCCAAGCTCGCCAAGTCCGGCGCCGTGGAGAAGGCCGAGCGCGGCTATCGACTCACGGCTGCCGCACCCTCCTCGCCGGCGGAGTAGCAAGCCGCCGGTCGTTGCTGTTCACGCCTGGCGGCCGGCGCTACCGTCGGCTCGTGCAGCCGCTCGGCTTGCGGTTCGATGTCGACGCCGTCCTCGCGGCGACGTCGCTCACCGCAGCGACTGTGACCAGGTGCCGCACCCGTGGCCACACGATGCCGTCTCGGTCCGTGCCGCTGGGATCTATCGAGCACAGCGCTGTCCGCGCGAATGCCGCCACTGCCGACCGCCCTTTGAGACCGTGCTCGGTAACGAGCTCGAACGGGCCGAACGGGCGAGTTCACGCGGCCCCGCCGGCTACGGATTGAGCCTGCGGTCGGCGATTCGGTAGACGCTCGGCTGCCGCGATCCGCGCGCGGGATGCCGGAGCCCGAACCCGGCGAACGCGAGCCGGAGCTTGCCGCGCGCGTCGCGCTCGACCGCGAACACGAGCCCGTACCGACCGTGCGGCTGCGGCAGGTACACCTTCACGCAGTTCTGAAGCCGGGTGCCGTCCCGGCCCTCGGGATCGCACGCTCGCAGCTGCGCGAGCGGCACTCCGTCCTGTTCGTAGGCACGCCGGGCCGCCTCGGCGACCTCGCCGCCCGCCGCGGTCGCGCACGTCAGGTCCTCGCCCCACGCAGCATCGTCGAAGACGACCGGCGGCGTGTTCGCCGGCCTGCGGGATGTCGCCACCGGGCTACCCCTCGCCGTCGGCGGGAAGCACCGGCCCGTACTCGGCCTCGAACTCCTCAAGCGTCGCGGCCTTGAGGTCGTGCCGGTCGCGGATCGCGTGCATCGACGTGTCGGGCGCCACCACGAGCGACCCGTCCGGCCGCTCCTCGACAACGACGTACTCACCCGAGCGGTCTCCGGTGAGAGTGATGCGGGCGGCGCGCTGCTTCATCACGCCGTAGTGTCGCACGCGCCGCGGCTCGCACACCCATCCGCCATCTCGCGGCACGTCGCCTCACCCCAGCTCGCGCGCCGCTGATCGACCGCTGATCCGTCGCAGCGCCCGGACCAGCCCGACGTGGCCGACGGCGTGCGCGACCTGCGTCCGCCAGGCAGGCTCCAGGTAGGGCAGCAGGTCGAGCTCGCCAGCGTCGTAGGCCCGGTGACAGCGACGGCATAGAGCGGTGACGCAAGAGGCGCTCCCACAGCCGCCGATTCTGCGCCCCGAACACCGCCCTTTCGGCTTGGGTGCGGGCCGCAGCGATCGGCAGACCTCTGCTGCTCGTCAGTGGCTAGTCAGAACAAGCCGGTTGTGCGACGCGCGGACGAAGTACGAAAAGTACGAATCGGCGACGAAGTGTGCGCCGGCGGCGGCGATGACGCCGGGAGTCGCCCCGGCCGATGGGTCACCGTGTTTGGTCGCCGTGGCGTGGGGCGTGTCGTCAGGCGCAGCAGTCGTCGTGGCAGTCGCCGGGGATCGCTGGGGCGGCGCAGCAGCCGTCGCCTCGCCAGGTCTCGCGGCCTTCGCGGAGCGCGAGCGCGGCGATCCCGAGCGCAACGGTGGGGTCGGCCCACCACCAGCCGAGCGCGGCGTTGAGAGCCAGGCCAGTGAGGACGCCGGCGGCGAGGTAGGCACAGAGCATGTTCTGCGCACCCTCGCCGGCAGTCGCGCCGGAACCCAGGCGCTCGCCGATCCGTTGCTTCGCTTTGCCGAGCAGCGGCATGACGATCATGCTCGACATCGACAGGCCGATCCCGAGCCAGCTCGTGCTTGTCTTCATGCGAGACGCTGCGAATTTGCGAGACGCTGCGAATTGCCTTCGGCACCCGCATCACTGAATCAAGTCGCCGTTGCTGGTCGCTAGGCGACCGGGCGGACCGGGGAGCCCTCGACGACCGGCTCGCTGGCCGGGATGCCGGACGCCGGCGTCGCGGCTGCCTCCTCGATATGGGCAGTTGGGGTATCAGTGCCGGTGATCGACTCCTTGAAGCCGCGCATACCGGAACCGAGCGAGCGTCCCATCTCGGGCAGGCGCTTGGCGCCGAAGACCAGCAGCACGAGCAGAAGAATGAAAGCGAGGTGAATTGGATTGTCTAGACCCATGGCTACTCCCAGCGGTTGAGGACCTTTGCCAGTGATACGCGTCCAGTCGGCAGACGGATCACTCGCCGGGTGGAAATGGCCGTGCGGCCGGTGGACGCGGCCGGCGCTCAGGCGAGTTGAGCGATGATGACCGGGGCGCGCGTGGGCACCTGGCTGCCGCCGAACGGCTCGGCCGTGACCATGATGGTCCGGACGCCGTGCAGGTTGCCGGGGATGTCGACCGTCCCGGCTCCGGACGAGGTGACGCTGAAGAGCGCGCTGGTGGGCGACGGCGCCTTCCCGCCGCGCTGCAGCCAGACCTGGTAGATCCGACCTTGGGGTGGCGCAGGGATGTGCTGCACCGCGAGTTCGGCGTGACCATCGGAGACGCGCACCGTGGCGCTGCCCGATATCCCGAGCACGCTGGCCTGGATCACGCGCGGATGGGCCGAGCCGCCCGATGACAGCTCGACAACGCCGAACGCCAGCGCGGCGGCTGCGAGCAGAGCGCCCGCGGCCAGGGCAGGTCGTCCCCCGAAGGCAGGCCAGCTCGGGCGCCGGCGCGCAGCGCGGCCCTCCGAGTCGGTGCTTCGGCCCCGGGCGTCGGCCTGCACCTCGGTCATCACGCGGCGCCGCAGGCGGGTTGGCGCCTCCATCTGCGGGGCGGCCATCGGCAGCGCGTTGACCACGCCCTCGAGTGTCACGACCTCATCGCGGCAGACAGCGCACTGGGCCATGTGGCGGCGGAAGGCCGCGGCCTCGTCATCCTCCAGCGCGCCCAGCACGTAGGCGGCCGCGTCGCCATGGCAATCGTTCTGCTTTGACATCCCGTCTGTGCTCCTCACGCGATCGCCTGTGCTGGATCGCCCAGCACAATTCTCATTTTCGTCAAGCCCAGCCGCATGCGGCTTTTGACGGTCCCGATCGGCACCTCAAGCATGCTGGCAATCTGGACATGTGTAAACCCGCCGAAGTAGGCCAGCTCGATGACCTGGCGCTGATCGCTGGGAAGTTCTCCGAGTGCGCTGCGCACCTCGCGGGCCTCCTCGCGGCGAGCTACCTCGACCTCGGTGCGCTCCTTGGCCGGCACACGTTCGGCGAGGCCCTCGTCGTCGACGGTGCGTCCCTCCCTGACCACCCCGCGCCGCAGCGCGTCGATGGCGCGGTTGTGCACGACGCTGAGGACCCACGAGCGGACGCTGCCGCGAGCCCGGTCATAGCGCGCTCCACTGCGCCAGAGCGAGAGGAAGGCCTCCTGGACGACGTCCTCGGCCAGCGCCCGGCGTCCGCACATGCGATAGGCCAGCGAGAACGCGACCCCACTGTGTCGGTCGAAGATGACCTCGAACGCCCGTGCATCGCCCTCCCTCACGAGCTGCATGAGCTCTTCGTCGGCGAGCCCGCGCATCTCGCGCGCTCGCGATGTGCGGGAGGGCCTCAGCACGGGCGTCATTCTGCTCTCTTTCAGGCCTTGATGAGCGGCCCGGCCTTGGCGAGCACCGCGGCCTTGGTGAGCGGCTTGTCGAAGCCGCCGCCCGGCGTGACCGACTCACCGACGAGCAGTCCGATCGCCGCGGCGTGACGGGCCTCGACCTGGACGATCGAGCCGGCGGCCGCGAGGTACTCCTTGTTGCTGAGCGCGGGACCGGCACCGTTGTAGGCGCCCACGCCGGTGTTCTCGAGCACGTAGGCGAGCTTCAGGAAGCTCTGCTGGTTGGTGACCGGGAACGCGAACGTCGGCTGCTTGACCGGCGTCCCACCGGCTGCCTTGATCGCCTTGACCAGCGCATCGACGTGCAGTTGCTCGTGCCCGGCGATCACTGCGGCGAGCGACTTAGCCTCGCCGCTCAGGCCGACCGAGGCGGCCTTGTGCTTGTAGAAGTTGGTCTCGAGGTACTCGAGCGTGAGCGCGAAGTTGAGGATGTCGACGTCGGTGCTCGCGGTCGCCGCGAATGCGTTCGAGACGAACGGCGCGACGGCGCCGGCTCCGTAGAGGGCTCCGGCGGAGATGGCTCCCTTGAGAAGGAAGCTCGCCCGTGTCATGCCGTGGACTTCGACGCCCGCGAGCTCGGGGGCGATGATTTCTTTGGGACTCATGTCTGTGGCTGCTTTCTGTTCGAAAGGGTCGCGTGGTCAGGCGATGAACGGCTTGACGGCCGCCATGACTTCGGACATCGACTTCGGCGCCGCGAACGCGCCCTCGGGCGTCGGGGACATCTTGAGCAGCGTGTTGAGGGTCGCCGCGTGGCGCGCCTCGACCGTGTGGATGGCCAGCGCCGCAGCAAGGATCTCCTTGCTCTGGATGTTCGCGGCCTGCCCGAGGTAGGCGTCGGCGCCCAGGTTCTCGACCGTCGCCGCGAGCTTGGTCACCTGGGCCGCGCTGCCCAGCGGGAACTTCCCGGTCGGCTTGGCCGCCGGCGTGCCGAGCTTCATCGCGACCTGCTGCAGCGCCGCGACGTGCTCCTGCTCCTGGGCGCCGAACTGCTTCAGCGTCGAGAGCACCGAGCCCTTGAACAAGCCGCTGGCGATCACTTTCGAGTAGAAGTCCGCCTCGAGGTACTCGAGCGTCAGCGCGTAGTTGACGATCGGCAGGTCGCCGCTCCCGGAGGCCGTCGATGCCGTGGCCGGTGCTGCGGGAGCGCTCGAGCTGCTGCTCGAGCTGCCGCACGCGGCGATGAAGGCACCGAGCGCCGTCGCGGCGCCGGCGGCTCCCATCGACTTCCCGGCCATCTTGAGGAACTTCTTGCGCTCGACGTCGTCGTGGGCCAGCTCCTGGACTGCGCCAGCCTCGCGCGGCGTCGGCTCGGACGTGTTCGTATCTGTCATCAGGGTCTCCTTGATCGGGCCCGTAGCAGGCCGCACGTATACGACTCATTACGGGCTCGACCGGGTCCCGGATCACTGGCCTGGCCCGACACCGGTTTCCGGTGCTCCGTGCGGCGGCCACGCCGAGGACTAAACCCATGGTGGGCGGGGTGAGCGTCCTCTAGATGCTCGACCCCTCAACCATCCAGGAGGACAAGATGAAGACGGTACGTCTGCTCGCGCGCGCGGTGGTCGGTGGCCTGTTCATCGGTCACGGCACCCAGAAGTGGTTCGGGTGGTTCGGGGGTCCGGGGATCGAAGGCGCGTCAAAGATGATGGAGTCGCTCGGCCTGCGGCCGGGACGTCGTAACGGGCTCGCCGCGGGTGCCACCGAGACGATCGGCGGCGGGATGATCGTCGCGGGAGCCCTCACCCCTCTGGCCGCAGCCTCGCTGATCGGCACGATGATCACCGCGATCCGCACCGTTCACCTCAAGAACGGTCTCTGGAGCTCGAAGGGCGGTTACGAGTTCAACCTCGCCCTGATCGCCGCCCTGTTGGCGATCGTCGACGGCGGCCCTGGCCGGGTCTCCCTCGATGGCGCGCTCGGGCTCGAGGACACCGGCCCCGGCTGGTCGCTGGCCGCTCTGGCCGCCGGAGTGGCCGGCTCGACGATCGTGATCGAGCTCGGTCGCCGCCAGCCGCCGGAGGTAGCGCAGCAGGCTGCTGCTCAGCCGACCGCGATTCGTGAACCGGAGGCGGTCGCGTCGTAGACCGCTACGGACAGCTCGAGCTGCCGCGTGCGCACTCGGTCTCGCGCGTGACGTGCCAGGCGGCCTGGACCGGGTTCAGGAAGTGCGGCGGCTCCTGCGAGCGCAGGCGATCGTCGTAGGTGTAGTTCTTCAGATAGCCCGTCGCCGAGCTGCCGAAGGTGCCCACCGGGCCGCGGAAGATCTGGGCGATGGCCCCGTTCACGGTGAGCGTGCCGAGCGAGTTGCCGCAGTCGTAGTTGTCGACGATGAACGACCCTGTGACGGCCAGGATCGCCGCGTCGATGCTCAGGTTGGTGATCGCCCCGCTCTGGTTGTTGCCATTGACGCAGGGGTGGTAGATGCGCACGTAGTTGTTGGCGATCAGGCCCAGCAGGCCGCCGCCGGTGTGCGTGAGGTTTCCGTCGACCACGATGTCGTTGTCGCTGGCCAGTGTCAGCTGCCCGCTGTAGGTGCCGTCCACGGTGATCACGCCGCAGCCGGACGAGCCCGGGTAGGTGACATTGAACGGCGTGTACAGGGTGGGACAGGTCGACGAGGACACGTAGACGACGCCGTTGCTGGGGAAGGGGACGGTGTTGGTCGTGCCGTTGTTGGTCACGGTCATCGAGGTGCCGTTGAGGGTGATGTGGGTCGCGCCGGTCCACTGGTAGGCCGACTGGGCGATCTGCTGGAGCTGCGCGTTACTCGGGGGCGGCTGGATGCTGTTGGCGCCCGGCGTGTAGGTGCCCTTGAACGTGGGGCTGTCAGAGCAGCCGCTGTTGCCCTGCGTGGAATGGCCCGGCGCGGGCGCGACGACCTCGATCGCGTCCTGGGAGTTACGCCCGAAGACCGGGCTGCCGCAGATGGCCAGCTCGTCCTCGGTGTGCAGCGGCCCGTTGATCGTGTCGCCGGTGAGGAAGAAGATCTGCGAGCAGTAGTTGTTCGTGCCGGCGGGCTGACGACCGTTGCGCCAGTACTTGGCGCACGCCGTGGCCGCCGCGGTGCGATCGGAGGCCGACGAGTAGGCCGAGGGGGCGAGTGTCTCGTAGACCGTGTAGTAGATGTAGTCGACGAAGCTCGAGCGCCGGAACGTGGCGACGATCGAGCGCTGCACGTTGCCCGAGTAGCCGGTGGAGCGAATGCGGAAGGTGCCGCTCGCGCCCGCGGTCGATTCGATCATGGTCGTGCCCGGATTCGTCGTGCTGCAGCTCGTCTGGCCCGTGGCGGGCAGCAGCTCGATCGCGTAGGTCTCGTCGGTCGCGCCGGCCACGGTGCGCCGGTTGGTCGTCGAGCCGACCTGGTTGAGCGCGTTGGGCGTCGGCACCGACGTGCAGTAGGACCAGTAGTTGACGTCCTGGTTGAGATGGAAGGCGTAGTCGCTGATCCCGGCCTGCGCCGCGTAGTAGGCCTTCTTCTGGTCGAGGTCGTTGCGCACCAGGCGAGAATCGCCGCTGGCCGCGCTGAGCGCCGCGGCCACCAGCAGGCCGGCGATCAGCAGCGTGATCATCGTCACGATCATCGTGAAGCCGCGCTCGTCCTCGCGCATCCGTTGGCTGAGGGCGGCGATCCTCATTGCGGTGCACACGGGGCGTTCGGGGCGCCGGCATCTCCGGATGCCGGGACGTAGCGCAGCACGGCCAGGTCGTCGAGGTTGACGATCCGGCGGGCCTCAGTCGAGCCCGAGGACGGACTGACCGCGAAGGTGACCTCCACGCCCGCGGTCAGGGCCGCATCGCTCGTGCTGAGCGGGGTGGTCAGGGGCGTGGTCGAGAGGGTTCCGTTGACGTACTTGTAGTAGCGAAACACCGGGTATACGGGGGCCGAGACGTTCGTGATCAGCACCCGGGAGCTCGTCGGCGTGCTGGCGAACGAGCTCAGCGGCCACGGTGGCGCGGCGCCGGCCGTTCCCGTGTAGGCGTAGACGCTGTCGGTCAGGTTGCCGCCCGAGAAGGTGATCTTGTGCAGGTTGGGGACGGGCAGCACGGCGGAGCCGAACTGGCTCAGGAAGCTCAGGTTCGAGCCGTCGCTGCCGCTGAACACCGGCGTCAGGGACGAGGCCAGGCAGCTCGAGTGCAGCAGCTGCATGATCTGCTCCAGGCCGGTGCGGCCGCGCTGCGAGGCGTCGACCCGGTCCACGGCGCGCGCGGACAGGCGGGTCGAGATCTCCAGCACGCCGAGGATCGCCGAGAGCACGATGATCCCGGCCAGCATCGAGACGAGCATCTCGACGAGCGTGAAGCCGCGCTCGTCGGGCAGGCCGGTTCGTGCGCGGGCGCTCATGGGCACTTCCCAGAAGTTCCGGAACCGAGGTAGAGGCTCAGCGAGGTTCCGTTGACGGGGTCCTTGATCGCCGTGTTCAGGGCCGACACGGTCTTGGTGCCGTTGTCGGCGCACACCGTGTAGGTGCCGTACGGAACGCCGGGGTCGACCAGCGAGCCCGTGGTGGTGGTGGGAATCGTGTTGCTGATCGCCGGCGAGCCACCCGCGGTCGGCGGGCTGCCGCCGCAGCCCTGGTCGTAGAGCACGACATGGGGCGTGTTGGCCAGCGCACCGGGGACGGTCTTCGTGCCCGTGTAGACCTTCAGCAGCAGGGCCGGCAGGTGGAGCGTGAGGTTGGCGATCCCGCCGGGGGCGACGGTGACCGAGGGGTCGCTGGCCTGGCCGTTGGCGCTCGGAGCGTCGGCCGAGCACGAGCCGGCGTAGACCGTGTAGGCCGAGGTGAACGGGAACATGTTGCTCGCCGTGATCGTCGACCCGTAGCTGCCCGAGGTTCCCGCCCACCGGAACGACGGATACGTCATGTTGGGGTGAAACAGGACGACAGTGTCCTCGGTCGAGGCCACCGGCGACGAGAGGCCGGTGTACTTCGTGTCGAAGCTGACCTTGATCTGGCCGGCCTGGTCGAACTGGAAGGGCATGCGGTCAGTGGCCCCGTTGACCACCGTGGTGGCCTGCTGGCTGGCGGGCGGCGTCGTGTTCCCGTCCTTGTCGACGTAGCCGGACTGCGAAACCGAGACGTTGTAGGCGCCGGCCGGCACGGCCCCGAAGATCGCGCATCCGGCCGCGGTGGTGGTCCCGCTGAGGCTCGACGTGCCGCTGGCGGTCACGGCCATGCCCTGTACGGGCAGACCCTGGGCGTTCGTGACCTGCACGACCAGCGCGCCGCCGACGGGGGGCGTGATGATGCTCTCGAGCTTGATCGGGGGCCGGCCGCTCGCGACCTGGGCCGGCCAGCTCACGGTCGAGGTCGTCTTCACGTAGTCGGCCGAGCCGTTCGACGCGCAGGTCGAGGTGCCGCTTGAGTCTGAGGTGTAGTCGGCCTGCTCGAGGATCGTGAAGGTGGTGCCGTTGACCGTGACCTGATTGGACTGCGAGAGCGGCAGCTGGCTGACCTGGAGGCTGCGCAGGTGGTCCTGGTCCTGCTGGGCCAGCGAGTTGGCCTCCGAGCGGGCCTGCTGATCGGTGGTGATCCGTCCGGCCGCGTCGAACGCGGTGAGCGTGCCGATCACGATCACGGCCAGCAGCACCGCGCTGACCAGGATCTCGATCAGGGTGATCCCGGACTCGGCCGCTCCGCGAGCGCGGGCGCGCGCGACGAGATGTCTCCAGCGCGCCCCCGAACGGCGCGGGCGTGGGTCATGGCGGGGATCCACAATGAACGCATCGGCGCTCGGCCGCGCAAGCTTGAGCCTTTGCCGGACGCGGCAGGCGGCCGTTGGGCCTCGCCGCGGGCGTGAGAGGATGCGCCGATGGTCCTCGAGGTGCAGACGCGTGGCCGGTGACGACCGTGGTCTGGCGCGCCGCGCGGCGGCCGAGCTGCGCTACGGCGCAACGCTGCGCATCCTGCCCCCGCGCGTGGCCACCTTCCAATGGCGGGCTCGGCGGGTGGCACGGGCTCACCGTGAGCATTTCAGCCTGACCTCCGCCACACGGCCCGGGGATCTGGCTCAGTTGCTCGAGCTGGCCCGCGGCCGGCGGCGGGTGGTCGAGCTGGGCACCGGGATGGGCTGGACCTCGATCAGCCTCGCGCTGGCCGACCGGGAGCGCCACGTGACCAGCTTCGATCCGTCGGACTACCCCGAGCGCCGGCGCTACCTGTCGCTGGTCTCGCCGTCCGTCCTGCAGCGGATCCGCTTTGTCACCGAGCCCGGCTCGCTCGGGCCGCGGGAGCCGGACCCGACCGATCTGCTCTACATCGACAGCTCCCACGAACGGGAGGGCACGCTCGCGGAGCTGCGGGCCTGGTGGCCCGCGCTGCGCCCCGGGGCTGTGGTGGTACTCGACGATTACACCCACCCCGACTTCCCCGGCGTGCGTGAGGCGATCGAGCAGTTCGGGCTCGACGGCGTCCAGCGCGGGACGCTCTTCGTGCATGCGGTCGGGGTTGGCCGGCCCCGGGGTAGCGTCGGCGTGTGAGGCGACCGGCCTTCGGCCTCACTCCCTCGCCAGCGAGGCAAAGGTCTCGCGCGCGAGCGCGAGAAACTCGGCCGCGGCCGGTGCGTGTCGGCGGTCCTCGCGCCAGGCCAGGGTGATATCGCGGCTCAGTGCAGGGTCGACGAGGGTTGCGACGGCGACATCCGCGCCCGGACCGACCGCGTCTGAACGAGGCAGGATGGCGACGCCGAGGCCGCGCGCGACCAGCCTTCTGATCCGCTGGCTCTCGTTGGACTCGAGCGTGATGCGCGGCTCGAAGCCCGCTCGCACGCCGGCCGAAGCGAGCAGCTCCCTGAGCCTCGATCCCTCGCGGTAGCTGATGAACTCGTCGCTGGCGAGCTCGGCCATGCGCACGCGCCGGCGACGGCCGAGCTTGTGGTCCCGCGGCAACACGGCCACGAGCTCCTCGGCGACGATCTGATGCAGCCCGAGACCGTGGCTCTCGATCCGCTCGGTGACCGACAGAAAGGCCAGATCGAGTTCGTCGACGCGCAGCATCTCGGCGAGCTCCTCGCTCGACTGCTCGCGCACGGTGAGCTCAACGCCGGGATGGCGTTCGTGGAAGATGGCCAGCACGAGCGCCACGTCGACCGGGCCCATCGTATGCATGGCGCCGACCGTGACATGTCCGCCACGGATGCCGCGCAGGTCCTGGAGCTCGAAGCCGGCGGCGTCGAGCTCGGCCAGGATGCGCCGGGCCCGCGCAACCAGGAGCTCGCCGGCGTCGGTGATCGCCACCCGCCGCGTCGTGCGCTCGACGAGCGCCAGCCCGACCTCCTCCTCCAGCCGCCGGATCTGTTGCGAGAGGGCCGGCTGGGCGATGTGCTCGCGCGCCGCGGCGCGCGTGAACTGCCGCTCGTCGGCCAGCGCCACGAGGTATCGCAGCTGACGAAGTTCCATAAGCTAAGCCTATAGATCTGTGCCGATACCCGTCTTTGACATCTAGGACGATCCGGTTCATGCTGCGCGAGAGAAGTACCTCTCCTCCCTCCGAGCGCGCCCCGCAGACCCGGCCTCATATCCGCCGGTTCCGGGGCGTGACTCGACTTAAGGGGTGGTGTACCCCTAGGCTCTGTGGCCGCGCCCAGCGTGGCGTCGGTAACGCACGAACAAGGAGCGGGACTCAACACATGCTCACTCTCACCGGCCTCGACGAGGTCAAGTCCTACGTAGGCAAGGAGCTCGGTGTCAGCGACTGGCACCTGGTCACCCAGGAGAAGATCGATCAGTTCGCCGAGGTCACGGGCGACGACCAGTGGATTCACATCGACGTCGAGCGCGCCAAGCAGACGCCGTTCGGCGGAACGATCGCCCACGGCTACTACACGCTGTCCTTGGCCCCCCGGTTCAGCTATGACATGTTCAAGCTCGACGGCTTCGCCTTCGGTGTCAACTACGGCCTCAACCGGGTGCGCTTCCCGGCTCCGCTGCCGGTCGGGGACAGGGTGCGTATGCGGGCGAAGCTGGCCTCGGTGGAGGAGATCGCGGGCGGCGCCCAGATCACCACCGAGCTGACCTTCGAGCGCGAGGGCGGCGACAAGCCCGTCTGCGTGGCCGAATCGCTGGCGCGCGTCTTCAGCGGCTAGCGTGGCGATTCTGAGGCGGCATCAACTGCTCTCCGGCGAGGGCGCGATCTCGCCTCGACCGGCCTGTTGGAGGTCGGCGGGGAGGGTGCTGCCGGACCGCTGCGCAAGCACCATGAGTCCCACCCGCCACTCGGTCACCGCCGCGCGCTGCCCCGTCTCGGTCTGCGGCAGGTGGCCCAAGTCGTCACGCCTGAGGCCCGAGACGAGCGCACTCAGGTAGGCGTCCTCGAGCACGTAGGTCGCGGCGTACTTCGCCTGCAGCGTTCGCAGCGCCGGCGTCTCGGGCCGGATGGCGGCGACCGCCACCGCGTAGCCGGCGAAGCGCCACTCGAGTGCTCCCATCCGCCGCGCCGCCTGGACACCGTCCAGGCGCCTCGCCCGGAACGCGGCGAGGATCGGGTCGGCTCCCTCGAGCAGCCGGTTGACGGCCAGGCGCAGCGGCTCGATCTGGCTCACATAGCGTCCGAGCGCCGTGGCGCTCTGGCTGACGTCCGCGGGCGGGTGCGACGACGCGCCACAACCCAGTGCGCACGCGGCGCTGAGCGCGGCCGCGATGTGCACTGGGCGGGTGGCGCGCAGATGTCGGACAGCGCCGTCCTTAGTAGCCGTAGCCACCACCGCTGGCGGCCGGCGGGGCAGACTTGGTGGTTGCAGGTGGGGCCGGCTGCGGAGTGGCAGGCGCGCTGCTCGTGCTCGCTGCCGCCACGACGGTGCTCCACGTGCCAACGTCCTTGAGACCCTGACCGTGCGCGTCTCCGGCTGCGCGATCCTTGACGAAGGTGTAGAGCGGCTCCCCCTTGTAGGTGACCTGCAAGGTGCCGTCGGGGCGCTTGACGGTGCCGAGCGCGGCGACGCCGGTGGGTGTGACCCCGGCCTGCGGTGTGAGCGGCGGCCAGATGTGAACGCAAGCGGAGCTCGCGCAGATGAATTTGCCCGCCTGCTCGCCGCTCAGGTGATAGAGCGTCATCCCCTTGGCGTCGACCAGGATCGTCTTGCCGAGCGTCGCGTTGGCAGCGGCCTTGACGGTCGCGCCGGATCCTCCGTTGCTCGTCTTGACGGCGGCGGCCTGGCTCGTGGCCGAGCTGCTCGAACTGCTGCCGCAGGCGCTCAGCAGCGCCGTGGCGGCGAGGGCCGGAATCAGGACCTTCAGAGAGTTGCGCATGATCGTGCTCCAGGTGGGTGGGCCGGGGCACAGCTGGCCCCGCTATCGCTCAAAGACGCCGCGGCCGGGCGATTCCTTCCGCCGGTCAGGGCAGCAACACAACGCCACAGTTGTGCAGTTGACAGACCGGCGACGGCCGAGTAGGGTAGACGTACAACCGTACAGTTGTACAAAGTACGTCCGCTCCGCGGAGGCCACCATGACCATGACCGCCAGCGCCCATTCGATCGATGGCACGCTCCTGCACGAGATCGACGTCAACGGGCGACACACGATCACCACCGATGAGCCGGAGGCGCTGGGTGGACGCGACGCAGCGTCAGCCCCCCACGAGCTGCTGCCGGCCATGCTGGCCGCCTGCATCTCGACCATGATCACCATGTACGCCCGGGCCCGCGACTGGCCGCTCGAGCACGTGCGCGTGGACGTCGCCTACGACAGCGACGTCACGCCGCGCGCGATCGAGGTCACGATTCATCTGCCGGAAGGCCTGACCCCCGGACAGATCGCACGGTTGCGCCGGGTGGCCGACAGCTGCCCGGTTCGACGGGCGCTCGAGTCCGGGTTCAGCTTCGATGAGCGCGTCGTCGCCGCTCCGGCTCCGGCCACGGCCGCCTGAGCGCAGCGGGGCTTTGCCTCAGCGGCCGAGCTCGTGGGCGATCGCCGCGATGTGGGCCGGGGTGGACCCGCAACAGCCACCCACGATCCGGGCCCCGCGCTCGACATAGTCATGCACGTGCCGGGCGAGCATCTCCGGACCGGCCTCATAGACGACCGCGTCGCCGACGATGCGCGGCACGCCGGCATTCGGCTTGATCCACAGGGGGAGATCCTGGGTGGCGTCGCGGAACTCGGTGACGACCGTGTCGTTGTCCTCCAGCGAACGGCCGCAGTTGGCACCCAACGCCGCCACGCCCAGGGGCTCGACGGCCGTCACGACGTCAGCCGGGCCGAGCCCCATCATCGTGCGCGTCCCCTGGTCGAAGCTGAAGGAGACCACAAGCGGGAGATCGGTGACGCTCTTGATGCCCTCGATGGCCCAGATCGCCTCCTCGAGCGCGAAGAACGTCTCGAGCACGAGCAGATCCACGCCGCCGCTGCTCAGGGCCCTCGCCTGCTCGGCGTAGGCCTCGACGCAGGCGTCGTGCGTCAGCACGCCATAGGGCTCCACGAGCTGACCGGTCGGGCCCATCGAACCGCCGACCAGCCGGTCCGGTCCGACGGCGTCACGGGCGATCTCGACCGCGCGCGCGTTCAGCTCCTGTGCGCGCCCCGCGAGCGGACCGTCGGCCAGGCGTAGGGTCGTGGCCCCGAAGGTGCAGGTCAAAACGAGATCTGAACCGGCTTGCGCAAAGCGATTGTGCAGTTCGCCCACGCGCTCGGGTGCGTCGAACACCCACTCCTCGGGCGCCACACCCGGCTCGATTCCCATGTCCTGGTAGTTGGTGCCGGTGGCGCCATCAGCGATCAGCACCTGACGCTCGGCGAGCAGGTCCGCGAAGTCGGGCATCGCAGGCGCGCCTCGACCTCAGCGGGTGTCGCGGAGCGCGATCACTCCGCCGAGCAGTGTCCCCAGATAGGCGGTCCCGTCGGGGCCGATGGCGATGCCGGCGTAGTTGTTGTTGTAGGACGCGCCGGTGCCGGCGAGGCGCTTGAACACGGTGTGGCCCGTGCGGAAGTCGAGTGCGGTCCAGAAGTACGGCTGCGATCCACCGGCGTCCGGATCCCGTGTGTACGCGTAGATGAGCCCGGTCGCGAGGGAGAGCTTTGGAACCACGGTCGGCGCGCGTTCGGTGCGGTTCGTCCAGACCCGCCGGCAGCCGTGGCCGCCGCGGTTGATGTCGACGCGGGCGAACCCCGGGACCGTGATCGCGCCCGGATGGGAGCCGAATGGATCCTGGTAGCCGTAGTTGTTCTCGACGATCATCGAGCGTCCGGCGCCGATCAGCGAGTTCTCGGTATCGCTCGCTCCCTTGCTGAAGACCGGCACCTCGCAGACCACTCGCCGCTGACCTAGGCGCAGACGCAGCGCGGTTCGATACACGACCACGTCCATCGGATCGGCGTTATCGGTGATCGAGACGTAGCCGCCGGGCATCACGGTCGGCGTCGTGCCGGTGCCGTCGTCGACCTGTCCGGGCTTGTGCTGGAAGCTGTTCGGATAGCGCTGTTGCCAGACAACGTGCGGGCGGCCACCATGGCCGGCGACGAACCTGTACATGCTGCGGTTGGTGGCGATGTAGACGCCCCCAGCGCCATCCGTGGCAAACGAGTTCTCGATCTGCCCATCGCTGCCGCGCCCGAGACGTACGAGGCGGACGCGCCCGCTGCTGGTCTGCAACGTACCCACGACGCCGTCTCGCTTGGTCACGAACCACATCAGGCCATGCGAGTCGGGCAGCGCGGAGGTGATGTTCTCCTCGGAGCTCAGCACGCGCGAGAGGTCGTAGTCGCGCACCTGGACGAACGCCTGCCCATGCTCGGCTATCACCAGCAGGTGGTGGGTGGTGGTGGCGCTCCACACGCGGTCATGGTCGTCGAGGAAGAAGTAACCGCCGCCACTGAAATCCTGGAACAGCGAGGTGCCCGGCGCCAGCGGCTGGCGCGGCGGCAGCGCGAACTCGGCCAGCGTCGCCAGGGTGTGGGGATCGAACATGTACAGCCGCGGCCCCGCGGCGCCGATGCAGACGGCCACGAGCCGCCGCTGACGGTCGAACGTGATCGACCCGCACTCGCGCTGGATATAGGTTGAGAAAACGCGCGGTGCCCGCCCGAGCGGGCCGCGGTAGCGGTAGACGTCCGTCTGCCAGGCGTCATTGTGAATCTCGCTGAACGGGTTGCGGGCCATGAACGGGTTCTGGTAGCTCGGCGGCACGCCCGGAATCGGGTGCGGCGTCGCGGCGTGGCCCGAGTAGGCCGGCAGGCGGGTTGGGGCGCCGGACGGGATCGGAGCTGCCGCCGCAGGCGCGACGCTCAGACAACACAAACCCGAGATCGCGACCCCGCGGAGCAGGATCCGCGTCCACGCCGATCTGCGCCGCGCGCCAACGCTCGCGTCTCCGGACCGCCGCCGCGGGCTCTGCGAGCCGTCTCTGTGAAGCGACCGCTGCCTCGGCCTCTGCGAGCCGTCTGAGTGAAGCGCAGGCACGGCGAGCACGATAACCAACCGCCGTGCTGCTCGGCGCCGCCGGGGAGAATCCGGAGCCCTCGTATCTCCGCTCAGGCGTGGCCGAAGGTGACCTCGGGCAGCACGCGGTGTGCCCAGCGCGGGAGATACCACGCCCACTTGCCCATCAGGCGCAGGAGCACCGGGAGTAGCAGGAGGCGGATGAGCGCGGCGTCGAGGAGCACGGCCACGCCGAGGATGATTCCCATCTCCTTGGGCGGGAGCGGGCCGGAGAGTGCAAAGGTCAGGAAGACCGCGACCATGACCGCGCCGGCGGCGAAGATGACGCGCCCGGAGTGTGCCAGGCCGCCGACCATGGCCTCCTTGGGGTCGTGCGTGCGGTCCCAGTGTTCCTTGGCGCTGGAGAGCAGGAACACCGTGTAGTCCATCGAGACGGCGAAGATCATCGCGAAGAAGAAGACCGGTCCCCAGGCGTCGAGGAAGCCCTGTGGTTGGAAGCCGAGCAGCGAGTGCAGCGTGCCGTCCTGGAAGACGAGCTTCGCAACGCCGAAGGCGGCGCCCGTCGCCAGCAGGTTGGTGAGTACGCCGACGGCCGCCAGCAAAGGGGCCTGCAGGGCGATCAGCAGGAGCAGGAACCCGAGCCCGAGCACGACGCCGATCACCAGTGGCGTCTTGGTCGACAGCGCGGTCTGCAGGTCATGGTTCTCCGCGACCGCGCCGCCGATCAGCGAGCCGGGGGGCAGGGCGCCGCGTAGGCGATCGATCGTGGGGCCGACCGTCGGACTCGACGGGTCCTGCTTGGGGATCGCCGTGATCAGCGCGTAGCCGCCGCTGGTCTGCGTGGGCATCAGCGCGGCGACGCCGGGGTCCTGACGCGCGACTTGGGTCGCGGTGCCGGCCAGTCCGGGCGGCGTCACGATCTGCAGCGGGCCGGTCGCGCCGGGTCCCAGTGCCGACTGGACTTGCAGGTAGCCGATGCGCGATGAGCCCGAGCTCGGCACGACCTTGATCGAGGGCATCGCGGTGCGCAGCTGGGTGACCGGGATGGCCAGCGTCACGAGCACGGCGAGCGCGATCGCGGCGTAGGCGAGCGGGCGCTTCCACAGCCGCTCGCCCCACGCGGCGAACCTGGCGGAGCGGTGCTCGCCCGAGTGGGCCCATGGCAGCGCGAGCTTGTCCACTCGGGGTCCGAGCTTGGCCAGCACGGCGGGCAGGAGGGTCAGCGTCGCGGCCAGCACGAACACGACCGCGAGCATGATCCCCAGACTCATCGATCGGAAGGCCGGACTGGGCACAAGCATCACCGCCGAGAGCGAGATCAGGACCGTCACACCGGAGAAGAGCACGGCCTTGCCCGCGGTGTCCATCGTGACGGCGACCGCCTCCTCGGCGCTGAGCCTGGACCCGAAGAAGGCGCCGCGGAAGCGGTGCACGATGAACAGCGCGTAGTCGATGCCCAGCGCCAGGGCGAACATCAGGGCGAAGTTCATGGCCCAGATCGAGACCGGCAGGAGCTCCGTGGCCAGGAACAGCGAACCCGCGGCGGCGACCAGCCCGACCATCGTCAGCATCAGCGGCACGCCGGCGGCGACGAGCGATCCGAAGGCGAGCAGCAGGATCACCAGCGTCACCGGCCACGAGATCACCTCGGAGCGCAGCATCGCCGAGCGGTTGGCCGCGTTGAAGTCCGACCACATCGCCGATGCTCCGGTCAGGTGCACCTGCACGGTATTGGTCGAGATCGCGGCGAGCCTGCCCTTCAGGCGATCCGCCGCCGCGACCATCGCGTTGGAATCGCGGCCCGCCCCGGCCTGCACGATCGCGGTGTGCCCGTCGCGCGAGATCGACATCCCGGGCGCCGGTGCGGCCACGGCGCTGACGTCGCCATCGGCGCGCAGCACGCCCTCGACGTGCGCGAGCGTGGAGCGGTAGGCCGGGTCGCTGACCGTCTCGGTGGGAGAACGCACGACGGTCACCAGGCCATAGCTGGAGAAGCCGCGGAAATGCCGGTCGATCAGCTGCCGGGCCTGCACCGACTGGGAGCCGGTCGTCTCCCAACCGGCGCCGGAGAGCGCCTGCTCGACGCGCGGGGCGAAGAATCCGAGCGCGACCGCGACCAGCAGCCAGGCGACGAGGACGAGGCGGAAGTGAGTCGCGGTGTAACGGCCGAGCCGGCCGATAGGACCGAGCCGGGTCATCCCAGCCTCAGCTGCTCGTGTGCGCTGCGCACGGCCGGCTGCTCGCCGTCGGTCGCCGGATAGATCGCCGAGCGCAACCGACAGGTGCGCCGCAGCGCGATCGAGGCCGGGCAGGCCCCCACGGTGACGTAGAGCCACTGATTGAGTCCCACCAGGACCGCGAGCAGGAGGAACCAGGGTGAGACCAGAGCACTCAGCGCCGCGGCGATCAGGGTCATGGTGCCGGCCAGCGCGAACAACACACGCTCGAGCGGCCAGCGCGAGGCGGCCGGTGTTGGGATCTGTGGGCTGAACGAACTGGGCATCGATGTTCCTGATCGGACCTAGCTATACAACTGTACGATGGTAGAGTGAGACAGTAGCGAGGAGTCGCCAGCGTGTCAACTTCACGCCGATACAGTTGTGTTATGCTGCGGTTGTGACCAAACAGCGCACGATGTCCCACCCCCTGGCTGACCCGCTCGTTGAGCTGATCGCCCAGCGCTTCCGCGTGCTGGCCGAACCGATGCGCATCAAGCTGCTCGATCAGCTGCGCGAGGGCGACGCCACCGTCACCGAGCTCCAGCAGGCGCTCGGCGCGAGCCAGCAGAACGTCTCAAAGCATCTGACCATCCTGCACAGCGCCGGCATGGTCAACCGCACCAAGGACGGCAACCACGCCCGCTATTCGATCGCTGACGAAGGTGTCTTCGAGCTGTGTGAGCAGGTTTGCGGCGGCGTGCGCCGCCAGCTCGACGAACTCGACGCACTGCTGGCGCCCAGCGCTTCGGAGTAGCGGCCGCTCGGAGTCAGCCGGGCGGGACGTGGCCGCCCGGCGCGTCGGCTTCTTGTCCTAGTCTGGGGCGATGCTCACGCTGATTTTCGTGGCGGTGAGCCTCGGCCTGACCAACCTCGCTGGCGCGCTCGCGATTGGTCTCACCGGAGTGGACGCAGGTTTGCGGCTGCGGGTCGCGCTGGCGTTCGGGTGCTTCGAGGGTGGGATGCCGCTGGTCGGGTTGCTGTTGGGAAGGGGGCTGGCCGGCGCACTAGGCGCACACTCCAACTGGCTGGCCGCGCTGTTGCTGGTCACGGCCGGCCTGTACACGATCTTCTCGGCGACGCATGAGAGCGAGGGGACCGCCGCCGCTGGTGCGAGCTTCGACATGCGAAGGCTGCTGTCCACCGGCCTCGCCTTGAGTATCGACAACCTGGTGATCGGGTTCGCCCTGGGCGCCTACGACGTCAATGTCGTGCTCGCCGCGGCCCTGATCGCGGCCGTGAGCGTGGCGATGTCACTAATCGGTCTCGAGCTCGGGAGCCGGCTCGGGAGCCGGCTCGGGAGGCGCAGCGAGCTGATCGGCGGGGCGATCCTGATCGTGGTCGGCGGGTTGATCGGAATCGGGCTGCTCTAACGACCCCAGTGGATCGTCGCGACCAGCCGTCCGCTGGACCTCGCCGGGCGCAACAGGGCAACCCGCGTCCGCGCCGTCAGCGCTCCTCCGCCTGGAGATCTCAGGCGCTCGAACCTCATCGCGCGGGAGCTTTCCGACCCTGGTCCGTCGGGGTGCTTCGCGGGTTTGACCGCTGCGCTGTCTGTTTCCGGCCGTGTCTTTTTCATACGGCCATGGTCGGCCACGGCAGCGAGCGCGGCTAGCCACCCTGGGTGTGGAGAGCGTCACCCCCCAGACGACACAAACTCTCTTGCTCGCACACACGGCATCGGTGCCCGAGTTAGTCTCCGGGCCGCGGATCCGTCCGCGCCCCGGAGCGTCAGGGGGCACTGATGGCGGTCGGTTCCCCTGACGGTCGTCCGAGGATTACAACCGCGACGGCAAATACCAAAGCCGGGCGCGATGTTGCAGCCGACTTCAAGTCCGGGAGGATGCGGGCGACGCGAAATCTTTGCCCGGGGCTGCCCTGGGGCAACGGGCTCGCGCCGTCCTGATGGCTGCCTCGAATCGGTTCGACCCTATCCGCTGTCCTCGTCGCGGGTGTCCGGCCTATCACCTTCCCCCGGCATCCACCTCGGACTTGCGTTCTGCACGGGCCGAGCCACGGATCCCCAAAGCCTCTGCCCGCCGCATCGCGGCGACGCTGTGGCGGTCGGCACTGGATTCGCGCTTCATGTCGCTCGTTGCGCCCCGGTCGCGATTTCCAGCACACCCCGGATAGTGCCCGGCAGATTGGCCTGGTCCTTCAGCAGCGAGAGCAACCGCATCACGCTCGGCGACGCCTGCACCAGCGACAGCCGAGTGCCGTTAGTCAGCGCTCGCAGGTAGGCGCGTTCAAAGAGTCGCACTCCGGCGAGACCCATAAACGTGAGTCCGTTTAGATCGACCGTCGTCGAGCCGCTACCAGGCTGCTGCGCACAAACCAGCGCCCTTTCGAGCGTCGAAACGGTGGCCAAGTCCAATTCGCCCGACGGTCGGAGTCGCCACGAGGTGCCGTTCAACTCGCTTGCCATCGCGAACGGCGTTGCTACGAACATGGAGGCGGAGGCCACAAGGGACGCTCCTTCCCGGCCGCCAACGACGACCACTGAGGGAGTTCCGCGATCGCGCTCTACTCGTCGCCTCGCGTCACTCCATTACAGGAGATGCTACCCCCGTACAGAAGTTCTGCGGCGGACTTGAACGCATCTCGGGTTCGCCGAGAAGCTCTCCAAGCCTGAAAAAAGCCCCGCCTAGCGGGGCTTTCAAAAGTGGGCCGTGGAGGAATCGAACCTCCAACCTTGGGATTAAGAGTCCCCTGCTCTGCCAATTGAGCTAACGGCCCTAGGGGAAGCGGCGATGTTACTTGTGCTTTGTGGTTGACGTCGTCGACGTCGGCGCGGGTGCCGTCGGTGTCGGCGTGCTCGTCGTGGGCACGGCCAGGGACCTGAGCTGCTTGAGCTGCTGCTGGACCTGGAGGCGCTGGAGCTGTGGCGTCAGGCTGACGGCCTTGGCCGCCGCCAGGTCGCCTTTGCGGACCTGTTTGGCGCGGTACGCGGCGGCCGCCAGGTACTCGAAGTAGGTGGCCGCGGTCGGATTGGCGGCTGTGACGATCTCCCAGGCGCGGGCCTCGCTGGCGTAGTCGCCGGTCCCGTCGTAGGCGCGCGCAGCGAGCACGGCGAGATCGGCACTCGGGTGCGGGGTGAGCTGTTCGTAGCGCTGCCAGGCCTGTGTGGCCGAGCGCAGCTCCTTGAGGCCCGAGGCGGTGTACTGGCCGGTGCTGGCGTTGTAGTTGGTGCCCTGCGCGGCCGATTCGTAGCGTGCCTGCACGAGCGCGGACCAGGCCTGGGGGTCGGTCGGGCGCAGGGTCGTCTGCTTGAGCGCGGCCCTCTCGGCCTGGGTGACCGCCTGTTTGGCCGCCGTATTCGAGCTGCCCCCGGTGAACGCGTTGAGGATGCCGCCGAAGCCGTTGCCCGCGCCGACGCCGAAGAGCACGAGGCCGCCACCCAGGAGCAGGGCCAAGCCCAGGTAGACCACCTGAACGGTGCGGCGACGGCCGCGACTACGGAGATCGAAGAGCATGTTCTTTAGCTGAGGTGGGAGTCGTCGTCATCGAGCTGCTGGAGCTCGGTGGCCGCACGGGCGAGCGCGCGGCGGTCGGCAAACTTGAGCATCACGATACTGAGCAAATAGAGCAGGACAAGCGGAATCATCTCGAAGGCGGTGGTGACGGGATCGACGCCTGGAAGTGCCGCCGCGATGACCGCGATGATGACCACAGCGTAGCGCCAGTGGTGCGTCAGGGTTCTGGCGTTGACGACGCCGACCCGTTGCAGGGCCAGCAACCCGATTGGCATCTGGAAGGCCAGACCCACCCCGAGCATCGTGAAGATCTCGAACGTGTACAGCGGTTTGGCCTGCACCAGGATGTCGAAGTTCTGGCTGTTATAGCTCTGCAGGAACCTGACCGCCGGGGGCAGCACGCCGAAGTAGGCGAACACCACCCCGATGATGAACAGCACCGGCGCCATCATCATGAGCGGCAGCGCGACTCGACGCTCTGCAGGTTTGAGTGCCGGCAGGATGAACGCGTAGGCCTGGTAGATCAGCACGGGCAGTGAGAGCAGCACCGCGAAGTACGCCGCCACGGTCAGCGTGGTCGTGAATGGTTCGCCCACGCCGGTGGTGATCGGTAGCCGTTTTGGCGTCGCCTGCGGCAGGGACCTGGCGGCCGTGCCGAGGTCGGCGGCGGCGGCCTTGAACAGCGAGCGGTCGCTCGCCGACTGCGAATGCGAGTCGGCCAGGGCCGCGATCTTGCCGGCCGCGAGCTCCAGGTAGCGCGCGGCCTTGACCGAGGAGCTGGTCAGGCCCGAGAGGTGGTTGGCGCTCGTCTTCGGCGAGGCCGGCAGCGGCTGGTTGAGGATCTTCAGCAGTTGGTGGTTCTGCCAGTAGCAGACGCCGAAGGCCACGATGAGTACGGCCAGGCAGACGAACAGTCGGGTGCGCAGCTCATCGAGGTGATCGACGATGCTCAGACGGTCCTCATGCCCGATGGGGCGCAGCACACTCGCCATCGATGCCTCCGGCGAGCGCTCTAGGAGCGCGGATCGGACGCCGTGTCAGCCGGAGCCCGGTCTTGCTCGGGGGCGCGAGCGGGCTGTGCCGCGGGCTCGGGCGGGGCGGCGGGCGCATCCTGCTGCGCAGGCGCCGCGCCGAGCGCGGGCTTGTCCTCCTCCGCGTGCTTCTCGCCGGTGATCGAGTCCTTGAACTCGCGCATTCCGCGGCCCAGTTCGCGGCCGAGCAGCGGCAGGCGCTTGGGGCCGAAGAACAGCAGCAGCACGACGATGACGAGGATTACATCCGTGGTGGGGTTACGGAACATGGTGCACGCACTCTGAGGTGGGGTCCCAAGCGTAGCGGGCGGCGCGCGCGGCGGGGTCACCAATGCACTCAAGCTCTGGCTCCGGACGGCCGATGAAAGGGCATCGGAGCCACGATGAATCAGAATTCCCATCGCCACTCAGTCAGCCGCGTCGTCCTACCGAGCGGCCGGGCCATCGCCGTGGTCCGCTTCCACCAGGAGCCCAAGCGCGCGAGCACGGAGCTGCACGTCTGCCCAGAGTGCTCCTGCGAGCTTGTGCAGCCGTTGGCCTGGGTGGAGGCGTCGGGCGATTGCTGGGAGATCACCCTGAGCTGCCCGAACTGCCGTTGGCGCAACGTCGGCACCTACAGCGACGACCAGGTGGAGATCTTCGAGGACAAGCTCGACGACGGCCTCGAGACGATGCTCCGCGACCTGCAGCGACTCGCGCAGGCCAACATGGCCGACGAGGTGGATCGCTTCGCGGCCGCGCTGCGGTCCGACTTCATCCTGCCCGAAGACTTCTAGGCCGCTCGCTTACGAGTAGCGTCCTACGAGTAGCGCTCGACCACGCCATCGGCGATCAGCACCAGGGCCTCGCGCTGGGCCGCGGGCAGGCTCGGCAGCCTCTCCTTGGCGCGGACCACGAGCTCCAGCGCCCGGGCGCGAGCCCGATCGAGCGCGCCGGTGGCCGTGATCTGCTCGCACACGCGCCGCGCCTCGTCGGGTGTCTTCACGGAGCGGATATCGAGCGCGGCCAGCCCGGCGTCATGCTCGCGGGCGATCAGCAGCGGCAGCGTGACCGTGCCGTCGAGCAGATCGGTGCCCACATGCTTACCGGTGCGCTCGGGTGGGCCGGAGACGTCGAGCACGTCATCGAGGATCTGGAAGGCCACGCCGATCTGCTCGCCGAAGGCCCCGAGTAGCTCGGCCGACCCGGCGCCGGCCAGCGCACCGAGCTCGCAGGCGGCGCGAAAGAGCACGGCGGTCTTCAGGCGGCAGCGCTCGAGGTAGCGCTCGAGCGCGATGTCCGTGCGCCAGGCGTCCGAGCGCTGCAGCAGCTCGCCGCGGGCGAGATCGGAGCTGGCGCGCGAGAGGACCCGCACGGCGGCCACGGATCCGGTGCCGGCAAGCTCGGCGAACGCGCGGGAGAAGAGCAGGTCGCCCGTCGCCGTGGCCAGACCGCGGCCTGCGGTGGCCATCACGGTCGGAGCCCCGCGGCGCAGGGCGGCGCCGTCCAGAACGTCATCATGCACGAGCGTCGCGGCGTGAATCAGCTCGACCCCGACCGCCGCGCTGACCAGCGCGGCGCTCTGCGGCGGGGGCACGCCGGCGGCCAGGAAGACGAGCAGGGGCCGCAGCCGCTTGCCCCCGGCGGCGATCGTGTCGCCGGCATGGCGGGCCAGCACCGTGCCGTGACCACGGGCGAGCTCCGTCATCCGCAGCTCCACCCGATCCATCAGGAGTGGGATGGATTCGCCCCCGGCCCGGCGCACCGCGACGGCGATCTGGGCGCTCATGTCCGCACCGTCCCGGCGTGCAACGCGATGATCCCGCCGGCGGTCAGGATGTAGCTGATCTCGGTCATGCCGCATCCGTACATGATCGCGGCCAGCTCACCGGGGCCGGGAAACCTGCGCACCGAGCTGGGCAGGTAGCTGTAGGCCTGCGGGTCGCCGGCGAGGCGACCGAGCGCCGGCACGGCGCGATCGAACCACAGCTCGAAGAAGGTCGAGAGCGGCGGACGGCGCGGCGTCGTGATCTCGAGCACGACGACGCGCCCCCCCGGTCGCACCACGCGGGCCATCTCGCGCAGTCCCTGCTCGAGGTCCGAGAAGTTACGGGCTCCGAAGCCGACCGTGGCGGCGTCGAACTCCCCGTCGGCATAGGGCAGCGCGAGCGCATTGGCCGTCTCGAAACGCAGGCCCGGCGCCTTGGCACGGGCCAGCTCGAGCATCCGCTCGGAGAAGTCTGTCCCCACCACCTCGCCGCCCGGCGACACGCGGCGCGCGAGCTCTACGGCCAGGTCCCCGGTCCCCGTCGCCACGTCGAGCGCGCGGTCGCCCGGCGACAGCCTGGCCAACTCAGCGGCGCGCCGACGCCAGGCGTGATGGAGCCCGGCCGTCATGACCGTGTTCATGCGGTCGTAGAAACCGGCGATGCGGTCGAACATCGCCTGCACCTGAGGTTCCTCGAGCGTGCCCGTGCTTCCCGCCCCCGTCATGGCAGCCGCCCGGCGTCCGCTTACTGGAGCAGCGAGAGGAAGCCGACGAGGTTCTTGAACTTCTCCGGCTGCGTCGTGGCCAGGCTCTTGAAAGAGGGCATGGGCGCCGTCGGGTTGATCAGCGTCGAGGCGATCGCCGCGGGCTTGAGCTTCGAGGCGATATGCGTGAGCTGCGGACCGGGGCCGTCGTTGCCGTTCTCGCCGAGCTTGTGGCAGGCCAGGCACCCGGACTGGCCGACGACGAGCTTGCCGGCGTTGAAGGTCTGAACCTCAGCTGGGGTGAGAGAGGCGGGGGCCTTCATGTCGATCTGGTTCGGGGATCCGGCGGCGGCTCCCTCGTAGGTCAGGTAGGCCATGGCCAGGATCGTGGCGAGACCGGCGGCGAGCGCGATCGGGCGTCGCAGAATGCGTCGCTCGGGGCTGCGGTCGTAGAACGGCAGCAGGAACAGCAGGATCATGCAGATCGTCGGCACGCCGATGGTGGCGAACGGGGTGAACGCCGGCGGCTTGACGACGCGCAGGACCTCGAAGAGGAAGAAGAAGTACCACTCCGGCCGTGGCACGTAGGTCGTCGTGGTGGGGTCTGCCTTGGGGCCGATCTCGGCGCCGAACATCAGCGAGAGGAAGATGATCACGCCCATCACGATCACCGCCATCCAGGCGTCCTTGGCCACGATGTAGGGGAAGAACGGCTTCCCCTGGTTCTTCAGGATCGAGTACTCGCGGAGGTAGGCCTCCTTTTCGGCGCGGTTCACGGATCGGTCCTCAGACTTCTTCCGTGGGCAGGAGCTCTTGCTCCGGCTCGGCCTTGAGCCAGGGCGGAGATGAGATCCCGAGTTTCGTGATCAGGTACAGGTGGGCGCCGATCAGCGCGGCGATCGCTCCGGGGATCAACAGCATGTGGATCGCGTAGAACCGGGATAAGGTCGTCGCCCCGAATTCGGGCCCGGCGCGCAGGAAGTCCGACAGGTACGGCCCGATGAAGGGGCCCGTGCCGTTGATATTGACGCCCACGATCGTCGCCCAGTACGCGCGCTGGTCGAACGGCAGCAGGTAGCCCGTGAACGACATCGCCATCGTCAGGATCAGCAGTACGACGCCGATGATCCAGGTCAGCTCGCGCGGATACTTGTAGGCGCCGAAGAAGAAGGTGCGGCCCATGTGCAGGAAGATCAGGATCACCATCACCGAGGAGCCCCACTTGTGCATCCCGCGCACGAACTGCCCGAGGAAGGCCTGGTCGGTGATGTAGCGAATCGACTCGTAGGCACCGCCGGTTGCGTCGGGCCGGTAGTACATGGCCAGGAACACACCCGTGACGGCCTGGGAGAGGAAGGCGAACATCGTCGCCGAGCCGAGCGTGTAGAACCAGTTGACGCCGCGCGGCACCTTGCGGAAGAGCATCCAGCGGATGCCGCCGGACAGCGAGGTCCGCTCGTCGATCCAGTCGACGACGGTGATGCCGCCCTCTTTGGCGACCTGGCCGGGCGTGACCTTGCCGTTGCCCGTGCCCGGTCTCTGGGGCTTGGGCTGGAGGACCTTGGGAGCGGGAAGGCGCGGCATGGTCAGTTCTTCGGAAGGACCGAGGTTGAGAAACGCTTGGGGTACAGGTATTGGCCGATGCCGTCCAGCGGTTGCCCCGGGTCGCGGGCCGAGAACCGTCGCAGCTCGGAGTTGACCGAGTAGCGCGGGCCGATCTCGACCAGGCCGTTGTTGAGGCGCGTGTAGAAGCGGTCCAGCGGACGCACCGGCGGGCCCCCCGTGGGAATCCCCCTGAAGTTGTAGACGCCGCCGTGGCAGGGGCAGATGAAACGCGCCGCGGCTGGGGTGAAGCGGACTGGGCAGCCGAGGTGCATGCAGCGCGAGGAGATGGCCACGAATTGGTTGTACTTGTCCTCAGGTTCGGTATCGATCGCCGGGTTTCGGGCGCGGACGTATGCCGTGGACTTACCCACCTCGCCGAGACCGGGCACGATGGTCACGACGCGTGTGATGTAGGTGTCCCGCGTGAAGTCCGCCGGCGGGCCGATGGGCTGCCACTCGAACGGCTCGCGGCTGAAGATCGGGCCGATCGCGAAGCCGAGCGCCGGGAGCGTGAATGCGACCACGGCCATGATGCCGCCCGTCTGGGCCGTCACGTTCATGAAACGCCGGCGCGTCACGGTCTCGTCCTCGAACGCGCCCGGCATGTTCCGGGCTTCTGTGTATTTGGACTTCGTTTGCTTGTGCTTGTCTTGCAAAAACGCCTCGCCTAACGACGGTCACACGCATTGAATCGCGTCCTGCAGACTATCGTCAACAACGAGGCGGGCGTCACGATCTAGGCGCCCAGGTCATCCGCGAGATCTGATTTCCCTGCTTGTCCAGCCGCTTCGAGCATGGCCTGCGCAGCGCCTGCCCGACCGGCTCGGACGAGCAGCTTGGCCCGCCTGAGTGGCTCGCCCGGCCCCCACCCGATCGCCACGGCTCCGGCATCCCAGACCGCATCGGCGAGCGCGGCATCCGCCGAGGCGTGGGCCTGGGCGACGAGCGAGATGATGTCGGCGAGTTCGCCAACCGCGTCGAGATCGCCGAGCTCGGCCAGGCGAGCCAGGCCGAGGGCATAGAGCTGATCGCCGAGCAGCAGCGCGAGGTCCGGATCCTCGGTGGTCACGACGCGGGGGCGGCCGTAATGTAGCCGCGACCCCTCGAGGATCATCTCGATCAGGAGCTCGTATTCGGACTCGCGCCCGCGGGCGCGCGGCCCGCTGGCCGCCACCTGGGCGGGGCCGGGCACCGCACGGCCGTCATCGCCGCGGACGAACTCGGAGGTGAGCGCCGCGGCCAGCGTTCCTCCCTCGGCCCGCAGGGCTTCGATCAGCGCCCGGGCGCCGTCGTCTGAGGTCCGCGGACTCACGCGACTTCACCCAGGGCCTCGCCGGCGGCGGACAGCGTCCGCTCGAGATCGCGATCGGTGTGAGCGAGGGAGGGGAACCAGGCCTCGAACTGCGAGGCTGGTGGATAGATCCCCCGGGCCAGCAGCCCGCGGCAGAACCTGCCGTAGGCCTCGACGTCACAGGCCGCGGCGGCAGCGTAATCCCGCACCGCGCCCGGGCTGAAGAAGACGGTCAGGAGCCCGGGCACGTGCTGGACCTCGACCGTCGCGCCGGCGCTGGTGGCGAGCTCTCGCAACCCCTCGGCGAGCCGCCTCGTGTAATCGGAGAGCTGCTCGTAGGCGGCATCGTCGAGCAGCCGGAGCGTGCTCAGACCGGCGGCGACGGCCAGCGGGTTGCCCGAAAGCGTGCCGGCCTGGTAGACGTCCCCGGCCGGCGAGATACGCTCCATCAGGGTCCGCGAACCACCGTAGGCCGCGGCCGGCAGTCCGCCGCCGATCACCTTGCCGAGGATCGAGAGGTCCGGCGTCACCCCGAGCAGCTCCTGGGCGCCGCCGCGGCTGACCCGGAACCCGGTGATCACCTCGTCGAAGATGAGCAGCGCGCCGGAGCGATCCGCGCGCTCGCGGAGTAGCTCGAGAAAGCCCGGATCAGCGGGAACGACGCCCATGTTCGCGGGGATCGGCTCGGCGATGATCGCCGCCAGCTCGTAGGCCTCGGTGGCCGCGATCAGGGCCTCGGGATCGTTCCAGGGAACGATCACGGTGGCCGCGGCGGCCCCGGCGGGCACGCCTGGGCTGGCCGGAATCCCGTGCGTGGCCAGTCCCGAACCAGCCTGCGCGAGCAGGCCGTCGACATGCCCATGGTAGGCGCCGGCGAACTTCAGGATCTGCTCTCGCCCCGTTGCGGCCCTGGCCAGGCGGATCGCGCTCATCGTCGCCTCGGTGCCCGACGAGGTGAGCCGGACCATCTCCACCGAGGGAATTCGGCTCGCGACCTCGGCGGCCAGATCCACCTCGCCCTCGGTGGGGGCGCCGAAGCTCGTACCCTGCGCGGCGGCATCGGTGATCGCGCGGACCACCTCGTCCCGGGCGTGGCCGAGAATCAGCGGGCCCCAGGAGCCGACCCAGTCGATGTACCGGTTGCCGTCGACGTCGATGATCTCCGATCCGGCGCCGCCGGCGACAAAGATGGGGTCCCGGCCGATCGCGCGCATCGCCCGGACCGGCGAGTTCACGCCACCCGGAAGCAGCCTCAGGGCGCGCCCGTAGAGCTCAGAGGAGCGTGCGGTGCGGTGCGCGGACACACGCAAACCCTACGGGTCGGGCGCCGCGCGGGACGCGGAGCGCCGCGTCAGATCCCGGCGTGCTCCCGCTCCCAGTCGCGATAGTCCGGTGTGAAGTAGAGCAGCCGGATCTTCTTGAACTCGGTCGAGGAGTAGAGCGTGGCGCGCTCCTCGATGCCTGTGTCGTCCGCGATCGAATCAAGGATCGCGTCGCACTCCGCCTTCGAGCGGCCGTGGGCCATCGTGAAGACCGAGTACGGCCAGTCGGCATAAGTCGGGCGCTGGTAGCAGTGCGAGATGCCGCGGAACGAGGCCATGCGCATACCGGTCTGAAGGATGCGGTCCTCGGGGACCTTCCAGACGCCCATACCGTTGGCGCTGAACCCTGCTCGGCGATGGAACAGGATCGCGGCCACGCGGCGCAGGAGCCGGCGCTCCTGCATGTCCTCGAGATGCGCGAGCAGCTTGGCCTGAGGCATGCCCAGCTCGGCGGCGGCCGGCGCATAGGGCTCCGGGATCACGGGCAGGTCGCCCTGCAGGGCCTTGATCACGGCGATGTCGGTCTCGTCGTAGGGCTGGCGTTCGATCTCAGCCGGCGCCACCGCGTCGGCGGCCTTGGCGAGCATGTCCGTGCCGGCCTCCATCTCAAGATCCATCCGGATCTTGAACAGCTTGAGAGTGGGCAGCTGGCGGATCGACTCGGCGCCGGCGAGCTTGGCCAGCACCTCGAGCGTGCCGTCAAGACCGAGGGGGGAATCGGGCTCGGTGGCGATCGTGAACCAGATGTTGAACTCGTGGTTGCGCAGATAGTTGTGGGAGACGCCGGGGTGGGCGTTGATGACCGTGGCCGCGCGCCAGGGATTCTCGGGGTCGACCTTGGCGGCGACCAGCATCGAGGAGTATCCGAGTGCGCGCGTGTCGAAGATCGGAGTGACCTGGCGGATGATGCGCTCGTCGAGCAGATGCTGGACGCGCTCGATTACCGCCTGCTCCTCGATCCCGGCCTCGGCGGCGACCGAGTCATATGGGCGCGGCGCGATCGGAAAGCTGCCCTGCATCAGGTTGAGCAGACGCTTGTCGAGCTCATCAAGGGGGATGGCGGCGCCGTGCTTGCGCGAGCGGAGCTTCGGAGTTGGAGTCGAAGCGGTGCGGCCCGTGCTTACTGAAGCCATTTGGCGGCGTCCTTTGCGTGGTAGGTGATGACGATCTCGGCGCCGGCCCGTCGGATCGAGGTGAGCGTCTCGAGCACGGCGGCGCGCTCGTCGATGTACCCGGCGGCCGCGGCGGCCTTCAGCATCGCGTACTCGCCGCTGACGTTGTATGCCGCGACCGGCATGCCGGTCGCGTCCTTGACGCGTCGGATCACGTCGAGATACGGCAGTGCGGGTTTGACCATCACGATGTCGGCGCCCTCCTCGACGTCGAGCCGCGCTTCACGCACGGCCTCGGAGCCGTTGGCGGGATCCATCTGGTAGGAGCGGCGATCGCCGAAGGCGGGTGTCGAGTCGGCGGCCTCGCGGAACGGACCGTAGAAGGCGGAGGCGAACTTGGCGGAGTAGGCCAGGATCGGCTTCTCGGGCAGGCCCTCGTCATCGAGCGCGGCGCGGATGAATCCGACGCGGCCGTCCATCATGTCGCTCGGCGCGATGACGTCGGCGCCCGAGCGGGCCTGCGAGACCGCGCTCCGCGCAAGCAGCTCGAGCGTGGCGTCGTTGTCCACGACGCCGTCGGACCGGACGACGCCACAGTGTCCATGGCTCGTGTACTCGCACAGGCAGAGGTCGGTGATAACGAGCAGATCCGGATGGGCGTCCTTGATGGCGCGCGTGGCGAGCTGCACCACGCCCTCGTCGTCCCAGGCGCCCGACCCCTCCTCGTCCTTGGCCGCCGGGATGCCGAACAACAGGACCGCGGGCACGCCGAGCGCCGCCGCCTCGCCGGCCTCGGCGACCGCGTGCGCGATCGAGAGGCGGTCCACACCGGGCATCGCGGCGATCGGCTCGCGGCGGTCCAGGCCGTGAGCGATGAAGAGGGGCAACACGAGGTCGGCGGGCGCGAGCCGCGTCTCGCGCACGATCCCGCGCAGGGCGTGAGTCGCGCGCAGCCGCCTCAGGCGGGTCTGCGGAAAGGGCATCTCAGACCCAGGATACCGGCGCTGCTGGGGCGCTCGACAATCAGGTCACGAGTGTCCAGGGCTCGACGTGCCAGTGGGCCACGAGCCCGGCACTCACGTAGGGATCCCGGCGGGCAAACTCGGCCGCCGGCCCTGGGTCCTCGCCAGCAAAGACGATCGCCGCGCCCGTCGGGGGATCCCCGAGCGGTCCCGCCATGGTCACCTGTCCGGCCTCCCGGGCCGCCCGAATCGCGGCCAGGTGGGCCTCGCGGTGCGGTCCGCGACGCTCGAGGATGTCCGGAACGTAGTCGTAGAGGAGCAGCTGTTGACGCGCCACACGCACACCCTAAACCGCCCGAGGCCCGGTGGCGCTACGCTGAGTCCGTGAGCGATATCCAGAAGCGTGGGAGCTACACGCCCAGGCGCGCGCGCGAGCAGCGCGCCTACCGCCTCGTCGTGGCCGGCAGCGTGGCGGGCGTCGTGGGCGTCGTGGGCCTGGTGCTGGCCGTCGTGGGGGCCATTGGGGCAACGATCCCGGTGATCGCGCTGATCCTCGCGGTCGTGTGCCTGGTGATGTTCCGCCGCATGGTCGGCACCCGCTAGAGCTCGCGCAGGGCTCTTCGTGTGGCCCGTCAGGTCGGTCCTTTGGGCCGTTCTGGCCCACCGTCGCGTGATCCCTTGTAGCGATCGTCACACGAACATACGTTTGGCCCTGCCCCCTGCGGGTAGGAGAATCAATGCACCCCGAATAATTCCCAAGGAGTGGATTTTCGATGGCAACGCAAACTCGCACCAGGCGACAAGCAGCAGCTAGCAAGGCCGCAGCAACTCGTAAGACCAATGCCGCGAAGCGGAGTGCTTCGCGCACGAAGGCGTCCGCCAAGCGCACATCGAATTCGGCGGCTCGCACCACCGGCTCGGCTCGGAGCACTGCCAAGCAGGCGACGCGCACCGCTGGACGTAGCGCCGAGGCCACCACGGCCCGGCTTGAGGTCGTCGCTCGGCAGGCCGAGCGCGCCCTCCTGATTCCGGTTGGAGCCGCGCTCGAGGCTCGCGATGCCGTCATCGAGACGGCGCGCACGCTCACCGATCGCCGGCTGGCCACGCGCGAGCTCGATCGGCTCGAGCGGCGCGGGGCGAGCGCCCTGCGGCGCAATCGTCGCACCGTTGAGCGACAGGCCAAGTCGACCCGTCGTGACGTCAACCGGCAGGTGAAGTCCGCCCGTCGTGACGTCGAGAAGCGCACCGACGATCTGCGCTCGGACGCCGAGCACGCGGTTGAGCAGGTCAGAAGCCTGATCTAGGTGTAGTTCCTGACGACGTTGTTCATCCGGGCCTCCTTGGAGGCTGAGTGGTGTCGAAGCCCTCAGTCCCAAGGAGGACACCGGATGAAGCTGCACGGTAACGCCAGGCTCAGCGTCAAAGGCCGCGAGCTGTTGATCGATCGAGTGGAGAATGCGGGGTGGTCGCTGGGCTCGGCCGCCGAGGCGGCCGGGATCAGTGACCGCACCGCGCGCAAGTGGCTGGCCCGCTACCGGTCAGAAGGCACGGCGGGATTGCTGGATCGCTCTTCAGCGCCCGCGGTGGTTGCCAACCGGACCGATGAGCACCGCGTCGAGGTGATCGCTGCGCTGCGCCGGCTGCGTCTGACGGGTTTGGAGATCGCTGAGTGCTTGCAGATGGCTCACTCCACGGTGTCGGGAATCCTGACGAGGATCGGGATGGGCAAGCTCGGGCGTCTCGGCCTCGAGCCTGCGCAGCGCTACGAGCGTGAGCGACCGGGCGAGCTGATCCACATCGATGTCAAGAAGCTTGGCCGCATCCAGGGCGGCGCTGGAAAGCGCGTTGGCGACGGACTGCGCAGGCACTACACCCCCACCAAGCGAGACGCCGCCGGCGTGGATCGCAACACGGTCGGCTGGGAATACGTCCACGTCGCGATCGACGACGCGACACGCCTGGCTTACGTCGAAGTCCTCGCCGACGAGAAGGCCACTACCGCCGTCGGGTTCCTGCGCCGCGCGATCGCCCACTACGCCAGCTACGGCATCACCGTCGAGCGGCTGATCACAGACAACGGCTCGGCCTACCGCTCCACGATCCACGCGATCGCCTGTCGCGCCCTAGCGATCCGCCACCTCCGCACCCGGCCCTACCGACCCCAGACCAACGGCAAGGCCGAACGATTCATCCGCACCATGCTCGGCGGCTGGGCCTACGGCGCGATCTACCGCGACAGCCACCAACGCAACGCCGCCCTCGCTGGCTGGCTTGATTTCTACAATCGTCAACGACCACACAGCGCACTCAGCCACCGGCCCCCGCTGACTCGACTACACGAGCTCAACGGGAACAACCTCCTCGGGTCCTACACCTAGGCCACAGCAGCTGCTGGAGAACGGGCGGGTCGCGAAGGTCTTGCGGCCCGCCTTTTCTGTGCCCTCACCCGTCGGGCGCCTGGGACTGCTCCTCGAGCTTTTCGCGCAGGTACGCGGCCTTGTCCGCGCGGCGCGCGTGGATTTGCTGCTCGTCGGGGTCGAGCGACTCCTCGCCGGCCTCGGTCTCCCGCCGCTCGCGGTGCTGCTGGAGCGCGCGGAGCCGCTCCACCTCGCGCTTGTCCGCCATGGCCGAGCAGTCTAGGGCCAGACCAGGCGGTGCGGGCGGGGACCCCGCTCACCTTCGGACGAAGATCGCCGGCAGCGACCGGGGGCGCTCGCGAGCGGCGACGACCAGCAGGCCGCCGATCTCACGCATCATTCCGCGGCGAGGAACCCTGCGGCTCAGCTCCCGCAGCCACGCCCGCTCGAGTCCGAAGCTGATCAGGCCCCGGCTGATGTCGACCAGGTCGGCGCGACGCATGAGTTCGACCTCGGCGCCGCGCGCGAATTGCGGTCGCAGCTCGTGATGGCGCTCGATCGCGTCGCCGAGACGCTCGAGTCGGGCCGGCGGCCAGCCCTCGGCCCCCAGCAGCTGCTCGGCGAGGCGGCGCCCGTCCCGGACATACGCATCGCTGGTGGCGACAGCAGGGTAGAGCCCCGCATCGTGGAGCCAGGCCGCACAGGCCAGGAGCTCGAGATCGAGCTCGAGGCCGCGGCGCCGGCCGAGCTCGGCGGCGATCTCATAGACGCGCAGGCAGTGGCGCTCCATCGCCGTGTCGCTCGCGCCGGCCAGCTCGCGGAGCTTGGCCAGGCAGGCCTCTGCCGCCTCCGTGCTACTGACGGCATCTGCTTCGGTCACGGTCATGACGCGAATCTTCGCAGCGCGATGCGGGCCAGCACGCCGAAGACGAACGTCAATACGGCGAGATGCACGAGCGGCACCCCGATCCCGGGCGAGGCTCCGGTGAAGGCGTTGCTGATGGCCTGCAGGGCCGCCTTGAATGGAAACACGAAGGCCACGGCGTCGAGTACCGCCTTGAGACCGCCCGACACCGCGTTGGCGGGTATGAGCGCCACGAAGGCGATCGGCAGGGTGAGCAGGAAGGCCAGCAGCGACGCCGCGCGGACCTCGCGGGCCACGCCGCCGATGGCCACGCCGAGCGCCCCGAAGGCCAGCCCGCCGAACACGAGTGCCAGCACCCAGAGCGGGAAGCGCGACCACGCGATGTGCACGAAGAGCGACACGGCTGCGGACATCAGCAGCGTCACGGCGGCCGCGCATCCTGCGGACAGCACGACCTTCTCGCTGAGCAGGCGTCCCGGGGACACGAGCCCGCGCACGAGACGCGAGTAGGCGTGCTCCTCGCGCTCGATCGCCAGCATGCCCGCCGCCAGCAGGACGGTCACGAACATCAGCGACACGATCACCGCGATCGCCACTGCGTAGGAGTCGGTGGGCGTCGTGTGTCCTGCCAGCTCGGTCCGGTTGACGGTCAGCGGGTTGCCGATCGAGCCCAGCACGGGGCTCGCGAACCCAAGCCCCTCGATCGCCAGGTCGGCGAAGTTCACAACCTGCCTCAGCGCCGGGCGCAGCGGCGAGGAGGCGGGCAGCGAGGAAACCGCGCCGGCCACGACCGTGCGCGAGTTCCGCAGGCCCAGGAGCGGGAAGCTCTGGCCGAGGAACTGGATCGCGCCGCCGTTCAGAACCTGCTGAAGATCGCTCACGGCGACCCGCAGAACCTGTTTGGAGACCGCCTGCTCGACGTCGCTCACGCGGGCCTTGATGGTCTGGTCCACGAACTCGCGCTCGAGCGGGTCCCTCGAGTTGAGTATCACCTCGACCGTGGGGCTGCCGACGCCCGTGGTCACGAGGCTCTGAATCTGGGTGACGATGTCGGCGGGGACGATCAGCGCGGCCGCCGCCTCGCCGCTCTTCACCTTGGCGATCGCCTCGTCCCGCGAGTGCACGCGGATCGGGTCGATCGACTGATAGAGCTGGCTGGCGTACTTCGAGACGTTGATCTGCTGCTTGCCGAGGTTGATCTTGCCCTTGCCGGCCGGGAGCTCGTTGAGGATCGCCACCTTCGGCTTGCCCGGCGGGCTCGAGAGGGCGAAGCCGATCATCAGCGCGATCGCGATCGGGTAGACGATCAGCAGGCCGACCAGGAGCGGCGAGCGTCGGAGGATCTGAAGATCCTTGACCAGCAGCCAGCGCATGGCTCAGTGGGCCGGTGGAAGGGGGGGCATCAGTGGCCGCGCTCGTGCAGGAAGTGGACGAACGCGGCCTCGAAGTCGCGCGGGTCCCCACCCACGGTGCGCTCGAGCTCACGGGGGGTGCCGGAGAAGAGCAGCTCCCCGTCGGCCAGCACGAGCACGCGGTCGGCGTAACGCTCGGCCTCCGCGACATTGTGGGTCGAGTAGACGACCGTGGTGCCGCGCCCGGCAAGGCTGCCGATGAAGGACCACAGCCGCTCGCGCTGGCGCGGATCGAGCGAGGACGAGGGCTCGTCGAGCAGCAGCGCGGCAGGCTCGCAGAGCAGGCCGATGGCGATGTTCACACGCTGCTGGTTACCGCCGGAGAGTCGTCCGACCTCCTCGTCAGCGCGTTCCTCGAGGTCGGTCTGAGACAGCATGCGGGTCACCGCCTGCTCCGGGTCCGGCAGCTTCTCGAGCCGCGCAAAGAGGCGCAGGTTCTCGGCTACCGACAGCTTTCCGTACAGGGCGGGTTGCTGGGGCACCCAGCCGATTTCGCGCGGCGGCGTGCTGATCTCACCGTCGCTCGGCTGCTGCACTCCGGCGAGGATCGATAGGAGCGTCGTCTTGCCGGCGCCGTTGGGGCCGATGATGGCCACGAGCTCGCCCGTACGCAGCTCGAAGCTGATCTCGCGCAGCGCGGCGCGTTCCCCATAGCGCTTGGTCAGTGAGCGGGCGGCGAGCGTGACGTCCCGTTGGCTCGTTTCAGCGCTCGCCGGCACGGGCTGCAGGCTAGCGGCCCATCACGAGGGCGGCGTCGGGCGTGCCGCTCAGCGCCAGCGCGAGGCGGGATGGGCGGGCTCGGCCGGCGCGGTGGGGCTCGGCTCGGCCGGCGCGGTGGGGCTCGGCTCGGCCGGCGCGGTGGGGCTCGGCTCGGCCGGCGCGGTGGGGCTCGGCTCGGCCGGCGCCGCATCGACTTCGGGCGCGGGTGTCGGCGTGGCGACCGGCGCCGGCGCGGGTGTGGCCGCAGTGGCCGGAGCCGGCGTGAGGTCCGGCGGCGAGACGCCGGATCCGGCGCCGATCGTGCCGGGTGGCGCCGCGTTCCACGGCTCCAGCACGAGGTGGCGGCGCAGGTAGATCATCGTCTCGCGCAGGATGGCCGCGATCGGGAGGGCGACCAGCGCGCCCACGATGCCATAGAGCTGCGCGCCGAGCAGCAGCGCCAGGATGATCAGGATGGGATTGATGCGCAGCGAGTGTCCGAACACCTGCGGCGCCACGATGTGTCCCTCGATCTGCTGCAGGCCGATGAACAGCAGCGCCACCCAGAAGGCCGTGACCGGACTATGGAAGAGCGCGACGAGCACCACCGGCAGGGCGCCGAGAATCGGGCCGACGTAGGGGACCAGCTCCATCAGCCCGTAGAAGGCGCCGAAGAAGAGCGCGTAGGTCCGGCCCTGCGGGAATATGCCCAGCACCCCGAACAGCCACAGGGCGGCCGTCGCGCCGGCGCCCATCAAGAGACTGAAGAGCACCTGCCCGCGCACGTAGCCGGCCACGGCGCGCTGGATGAGCAGCGGATAGTCGTCCTCGGGCGTGCCATCCCCGGGCGGCATGATCCGCCTGGCCAGGTTGCCGATGTCCTTGCCGTAGACGAGGAGATACACCGACAGCACGAGCACGAGCACGAGCGCGAAGGAGATCGTCACGAGTTGGGTGAGCAGGTCGCGCGAGAAGGAAACGATGTCGCCCGAACGCTTGAGGACGTTCTTCTGCAGCGTCTGCAGTGCAGTCTTGCCCTGCTGCTGGATCTGGACCTTCACGCCGTTGCGGTTCAGCCACGACTGCAGGTTGGCCAGGTCGCGGTTCGCCTTCTTGACGATGTTGGGCACATCGCGCTGGAAGTGGGTGATTTGCGTGCTGATCGGGTTGGACAGCAGCACGCCGATGCCGCCCAGCACGGCGACGCCGCCGAGATAGACGAGTAGGATCGCCAGGCCCCTGGGGATCCGACCACGCTCCAGGAGCTTGACCCCCGGGTTGAGGATCAGGGCCACCACCCCAGCCACGACGAGGATCAGCAGCACCGAGCCCGATGCGCGCGCCAGAGCCCAGAGCGCGAGCAGACCGATCGGCAGCAGGACTAGCTGGACCCAGCGCGGCACCACCACCGGCGGCACGGGCCTCGGCGCGGGGGCGGACGCGCGTGTGCCGCTCGCCTCGGGCGAGGAGGCCTCCTGATCGCCCTTCGGCGTGGGAACCTTCCGGCGCATCCTGGGAACCCGCAACCTCATCTGAACTGGAAGTATGAGCACCGAGACGCCGTGACCAAATCCGCCACCATCCTGTTCGTCGGCGACGTCGTCGGCGGAATCGGCCGCCGAGCCCTGCTGGGACTGCTCCCGGGGCTGCGCGAGCGGTGGGCGCCGGACTTCGTCGTGGTCAACGGGGAGAACGCAGCCGGGGGACTCGGAATCACTTCGAAGATCGCGAGGGAGATGTTCGCGGCCGGGGTGGACGTGATCACGCTCGGCAACCACACGTATCGTCACCGCGAGGTCTATCCCTACCTCGACGAGGAGCCCCGCATCCTGCGGCCGGCGAACTTTCTGCGCAGCCAGCCCGGCCACGGATTCTGCGTCGTCGAGAAGAACGGGACCCGGCTCGGCGTCGTCTCCCTGTCCGGCAACCTCTTCATGAGGGCCGGCCGGCCCGCCTTCTCCGAGGCCGACGCGGCGCTGCACTCACTCAAGGGCGAGGTCGATCACGTGCTCGTCGACATGCACGCGGAGGCGACGAGCGAGAAGATCGGGATGGGCTGGCATCTCGACGGGCGAGTCACCGCAGTTGTCGGCACCCACACCCACGTGCCGACCGCGGATCTGCGCGTGCTGCCCGGCGGCACGGCCTACATAACCGACGTCGGCATGACCGGTGCCCGCGGCGGCGTGATCGGGGTCAAGCGCGAGCAGGCGGTCGAGGCCATGGTCACCCAGATGCCGGTCAAGTTCGAGACCTCGACCGAGGACCCGTGGCTGATGGGCGTCGTGGTCCGGGCGGAGGAGTCGATGCGGGCCAGCTCGATCGAGCAGGTTCTCGAGCCGGCCACGGGGATCAGATAGCCGCTCAGCTAGCGCTCAAGGCAGGCACGACCGTGTCGGTGCTGCGCTCTGCGCTCAGCGGTGCACGATTCGCGCGCCGCGGATGGTCACCGAGCAGGGCGACCATCACCAGGGGGAAGAACCAGACGATGTAAAGGTAGAACCAATGGGTGACGCCGAGCTGCAGTGCGATCACCACCGCGGCGCCGAGCGCCGCCACCTGCGCCACTGTGCGCGGTCCCCGGGGGACGAAGGCGACGGCGAGCGCGAGCGCGGCGCCGGCGCCTTGGACGAGGTGCTGCGCTAGTCCGAGGCCACCGTACAGGCCCCAGACCGAGAACGGCGAGCCGCGACCCGCCTGGTAGGCCACGGTGTCGTGCCAGAAAGGACTCAGATCGTTCTGCAGGATCACCGGCAGCATCACGACGAGCACCGTGAGCGTGAAGGCGAGCACGAACAGCAGCGTCGACCGCGGCCGCAGCCGCGATTCGGTCCCGCGCATGAACAACGGACCGAGTGCCAGCGGCGCGAACTTGGTCATGCCGGCCAGCGCGGCCGCCACACCACGTGCGGGCGCGGAATGGATCACGAGCAGCGCCAGCACGACAAGCAGGGAGACGAGGCTGTCGTTGCTGTTGGAGCTCAATGCATAGAGCGTGAATGGGTAGGCGGCCCAGGCGTAGGCCAGGATCACGCCCAGGTCTGGGCCCCTGATGCGCCGGCCCAGCAAGTAGAGCCCGATCAGAGTCAGCAGATCGAACACGATCGCTGCCGCATGCGCGGCGGGTAGGTCGTCCCACAGGCCGCTCCACCCGAAGATCTTCTTGGCCGGGACGTAGGCGTAGTAGTTGACCGGGCCGTACGTGTCGCCGTTGGCGTTGTCATGAGGCCAGCCGCCGTACAGCGGCTTGTCGTGCAGTAGCTTGTCCGCCCCGATCACGCCGGCATAGCCGACGTCGATCACGTTCGAGTTGGTGACGTTGAGCCCGATCCTGAAGCCGACGAGAAAGACGACGGCCACAGCCAGCCACGACACGGGCACGAGCAGCCGCGGGCGCTTATGGGGAACTCCGTGGCCGCGCCCGAGCATCAGCATGCGAACGAGCAGATACAGCAGGAAGGGGTAGGCGAGCGGGACCGACAGCCCGATCAGCGCATGGTTGAAGAAAGCCAGCGACACGGAGAAGCCGAGCAGCACGAGCAAATCCAGGTGAAACAGCGACGGGCGCCGTCGCCAGGGCACGAACGGCGCAATGAACAGCAGGCACAGCGGCAGCCATACGTACCAGGCGTTGACCCGCCGGCCGAAGGCGCCCGCGTAGCCGCGCGCCATCGTCCACGCAACCTGGAAACCCGTCCACGCCTCCGTCACGCGCGCACTCGCGTCGTCGACATAGACCTGGGCGATCTCCTTGCCCTTGGGCGTGAACCAGCTCACCTGCCAGCGCCCGGGGCCCTTCGTGTACTCGGCCGGATAGGCCCCGCGATGACGGCGCACGACATCGCGGACCTTCCCGACCCGCGCGGCGATCCGCTCGACTTGGGTTGCGGTCAGCCGGTAGCCCGCCGGGGGCGTGTTCGGTGAGGAGACGAGGACCGGTGCGTTCGGATCGGCGACCGTCGAGGTCGCCCGGGCGCCCGCCGCGCTGGCCACGCCTGTCAGCGACAGCAGCGCGAGCAGAGTCGCGGCCAGCTGAGTCGCGGCGCGTGTGAGCTGCGCGGCGCGGGCGCCTAGGCCCGGAAGCTCCAAAGCTTCTGACCCACGAAGGACAGAGGTGTCCCCGCGGCGATCGCGATCGCCTGGGCTACGACCTTCGGCATCCCGGCGCCGCTGACCAGCGCGATCAGGAGCACGTAGGTGAACCCGAACGTGACCAACGAAACGGCGAAGAAGCGCAGCGCCTGATGGCTGGCCCGATCCTGCTTGGCGGCGAACGTCCAATGGCGGTTCCACCAGAAGTTGTTGATGACCGAAACGATGAACGCCAGCACGGCGGCGATCCGGTAATCGATGCCAACGACGTGAACGCTGACCGCGAACACGATGAGGTTGACCACATAACCGCTTGCCCCCACCGCGGCGAACCGCACGAGCTGCAGCCAGTTATGCGTCCGGCGGACCCCATGGCGCACGCGATGACGGAACGGCAGCGGAACCGCCGTAGTCATGTCTTCGTGCATTGGCTGCAATGTAGCGTCGGCCATGTTTGAGAACCGTTAGAGAGCCGGTCCGAGCTCGTTAGCGGTCGGGACCACCGTGCCGCGCCGTACGGGGCTCCCGAGCTGTCATACCCCGAAATGCTCACGGACCATCGGCACGATATCGCGTAACGACCACTGTTCGCGCGCATCTCGTGATGCCGGGCCCGTCCCGCACCAGAGCAACGCGCCCAGCGAATCGGAGTGATGCAGAGACCCGTGGCTGCCACCGCCGACGTGGTCGGCGCCGCCCCAGTCCACGAACTCGTAGCTCGGGGCGGCCGACAGGAGCACGTCTCCCGCACGTTCGCAATGCAGCGCCGACCAGATACGGGCCAGGGCGTCTGGATACTCGTAACTCGTGAAGCGTCCGTCGGTGAGCTCGGCGGCCAATGTGGCTGGCTCGCCCTCAACACTCCAGCTCAACCCGCGGCTGTCCTGCAGCTCGCCGCCCGCGGCGAAGCGCAGCTCGCCGCGCGCACTCTGCACGACGGCCTCGTCGCCGGGCGCGAGCCACAGGACCAGATCCACGCCTCGCGCGGCGCGCGAGGCCTCGACGGCGCGCGCGAGCACCTGTTCGCGGCGATCGGCATCGAGCACGTAGACCATCGCCGATCGCTGGGCTGGGCTGAGCGCGATCTCGGCGCCGATCGACCGCGCCGGGCTCGGGGTGGCCACGTCGAAATCGGCGAACGCCTCGTCGAGGCGGATGCGTTCCTCGACCGGCGCCTGCGAGTGATCGGAGGCGACGATCACCGCGTGTCCCTCGAAGAAGGCATCCGGGCCGCCGGCTGCGTGCATCAGGCGCTCGAGCTGGCGGTCCGCGGCGGCGATCGAGGTCACCTGGGCGTGGGGACCGTTCTTGTGCGACCAGGCGTCGTTGTCGGGAAGTGAGAAGAGCAGAAAGTCGAACAGGTCGTGCTCGACTAGGTAGGCGCCCACGCAGCCCGTGTGCTGGTCGCGGATCCCGGGCATGCCGAGCTGGCCGCGGCAGCCCGTCTTGCGCGAGGCGTAGAGGTCGGCGTAGAAGAGCTCGCGCGGCCCGTCGATCGTCCGCCGGAACAGGGTTGAGGTCGCGATCCGCGCGAGCGCGGTCTCGTTGGACACCTCGTGCGGGTAGCGCCCGCGGTAGATGAGATACGTCGTGCCCGCGGTGCGGGCGTCGGCGTCGTCAAGCCGTTCGAAGACGGTTTCCACGTCCTTGGACAGGTGCTCGGCGTTCATCCGATACACCGTGTCGGTCAGCGAACGCAGAACGCCGAACTGGCGGCTGGCCGAGAAGCTCGAGCCGTACTCGACATAGCGCGCCTCCTCGCGGTGGTACCAGTTCATGCTCGGGATCAGGTGCTCGTCCGGGCCCACCCCGGTGGTGATCGAGGCGGCGCATACCGGGGTCACCGACGGGAAAGCGGCGACGCAGTCGTCGACGTAAACCCCCTGCTCGACGATCCTGGCCAGAGCGGGCGCGCGGCCCGAGGCGATCGCGCGCTCGAGCATCGCGGGCTTGAGCGCGTCGATCACGACCAGCACGAGCTTCTTGCCGGACCAGGTCAACGCAGGATCCGCAGGCCGGCGTACTTCTGCCCGTCGCGCCGGCGCCCGGCGAACAGCATCCACAGCAGGAGCGCCAGCACGATCGGCCCGACGGGCGGCGCGAGCACCGAGAGCACGGCGACGCCGAGGCCCGCGCCCTCGGCGTACACCGGAAGCGCGGCGGCGCTGGCGTCGTCGAGCCTCGAGCGCGCGCGCGAGAAGATCGGCCGTGTGGCGGCGATCGCGATCAGCGCGCACACGGCTCCGCCGATCAGGCCGGGCCAGATCGCGTAATGGTCGCGGCAGAGCGAAGCGGCGAAGAACAGCGCCCCGAGCACCACACCGGCCAGCCCGATCAGGATCGCCGGGCCGCGAGCCTCGAGCCGCGCGAGGCCCAGGCGCCGTTCGGCGACGGCCAGGATGATCGCGGCAACGGCCATGCCGAGGAGGAATCCTGGGCTTTGCAGGAAAGAGAAGTCCGTGTGCTTGAAGTGGATCTGTGCGTTGGCGTCAGCCAGCGCACCCACCGCGAGCGCGGGCAGGAACGGCCGGATGCCCACCGCGGCGGCGATGCCGATCCCCTGGAAGATGTCGAAGACGAGGTGCACCGTGCTGTACCGTGACGGGGCGTGACGATAGACGAGAGTCGGGAGGGGCCACCTTCGGGTCGGGGCCCCGGGCCTAGGCGGTCGACGGCACGGGACATCGAGCGCTACGCGTCTCTGTTCGCCGAACGCACGAAGGTCATGAAGTCCTCGGCGATGCGCGACCTCATGGCGCTCACCGAGCGCGACGACGTGATCTCGCTGGCCGGCGGCCTGCCCGACACCAGCACCTTCCCGAGCGAGTCCTACGCGTCGCTGATGAAGACCGTGGCCGCCGAGTCGTGCGCTCGTGCGCTGCAGTACGGCCCGACCGAGGGCCTGACGGTCGTCAAGAACTGCATCCGCGAGGTGATGGAAGCCGAGGGCATGCACGTCGACGGTGACGATGTGCTCGTGACCACCGGCGGCCAGCAGGTGATCGACCTGGTCTGCAAGACGCTGCTCGACCCCGGCGATGTGGTGGTCGCCGAGGCGCCCACCTACCCGGGCGCCGTGCCGACCTTCTGCGCCTACCAGGCCGAGGTGGTGCAGGTCACCATGGATCGCGACGGGATGAAGATCGACGAACTCCGCGCCACGCTCGACGAGCTCGATCGGACCGGCCGGCGGCCGAAGTTCATCTACACGGTGCCGAACTTCCACAATCCGGCCGGCGTGACGATGTCGCTCGAGCGCCGTCAGGAGCTCGTGCGGATCGCCGCCGAGCGGGAGCTGCTGGTGCTCGAGGACAACCCGTACGGCCTGCTCCGGTACGAGGGCACGCCGCTGCCCACGCTGCGATCGCTCGACGGCGGCGAGTTCGTGATCTACGCCAGCACCTTCTCCAAGATCCTCTCGCCCGGTGTGCGCCTCGGCTGGGCCGTGGCTCCTCGGCCCGTGCTGGCCAAGCTCAACCTCGGCAAGCAGTCCTCCGATCTCTGCTCCTCCTCGATCTCGCAGTACTTCGTAAGCGCGTATTTCGAATCGGGTCCCTGGGAGAACTACGTGCGCTCACTGATCGAGGTCTACCGCCGGCGGCGTGACGTGATGCTCGATTCGATGGCGGAGCACTTCCCGCGGGCGGCCGACTGGACACACCCCGAGGGCGGCCTGTTCATCTGGGCGACGATGCCGCCGTACATCGACACGACCGACCTCCTCGCCCGCGCGCTCGAGCAGCACGTGGCCTTCGTGCCCGGGAGGGCGGCCTACGTCGACGGGCGTGGCGGGCAGGCGATGCGACTGAACTTCTCCGGGGTCAACGAGGACGCGATCCGCGAGGGCATCCGGCGCATCGGGGAGGTCGTGCGTGAGCAGGTCGGTCTGTACGAGACGCTCACGGGCGTGCGGCCGGCTGCGCCCGCGGAGGCCGACACGCCACGCCCGGACCGCACCCGCGTGCCGGAACCGGAGCCCGACCAGGAACTCGCCAAGGTGCTGCAGCTTCCGGCAAAGCGCAAGCGAGTGGGATGAGTCGTGTCGCGGTGCTCAAGGGCGGACGTTCGCTCGAGCGCCAGGTGTCTCTGAAGTCGGGCGCGCGCGTTCAGGACGCGCTGGATCGGCTGGGGCACGAAGTCGTGCCGATCGACGTCGGGGGCGATCTGGTCGAGCGCCTCGTCGCGGCTCAGCCCGACCTCGCCTTCGTGGCGCTGCACGGCCGCGACGGCGAGGACGGCACGGTGCAGGAACTGCTCGAGGCGATGGGCATCCTGTACACGGGCTCCGGCGTCTCAGCCTGCATCCTGGCGTCCGACAAGGTGCTGGCCAAGCACGCGATGCGTGACCGCGGGATCCCGACGCCCGACTTCTTCGCCTTCAACGAAACGGCCTTCAAGGAGCTCGGAGCCGCGCAGGCGCTGCCCGCGATCGAGGAGCGACTGCAGTTCCCGATCGTGGTCAAGCCGGCCTCGCAGGGCTCGGCGCTGGGCATCAAGTTTGCGCGCACGCCGGCCGATGTCCCGGGGGCGCTCGTGGCGGCTTTCTCGTACGACCGCAAGGTGCTGCTCGAGCGTTACGTGCCGGGCCGTGACCTCGCGGTCTCGATCATCGAGGAGGACGGTGGTCCCCGTGTCCTGCCGATCGTCGAGGCCGTACCGGAGCAGGAGGACTTCTACGACTTCGAGGCCCGCTACGAGATCGGTCGGACGCGGTTCGTGTGTCCGGCCGCGCTCGACGAGCAGACCGCCTCACGAGCCGCGGCCATTGCGCTCGAGGTCTACGCACTGCTCGGCTGTGCGGGCTTCGCGCGGGTGGACCTGATGCTCGAGCACGAGACGGAGGGCCTCCAGGTACTCGAGACCAACCCGATCCCGGGACTCACGGAGACGAGCCTGCTGCCGCAGGCCGCCGATGCCGCGGGGATAGAGTTCGACGAGCTCGTGGGCCGGATACTCGGAGCGGTGAGGTCATGAGCGGCCGTGAGCGGAGCGCAGGCAAGACGAGGACGTGAGGAGAGTCCAGGGCGATGAGGATCGAGACGCAGCGCGAGCTTCTGCAGCGGTTCTTTGCCTTGCGGGACGAGCATTCGACGACGCTCGCCGAGGCGCCCTACCGGCAGCGGGCCGACGTCTACACGGACCCCGATCGCCTGGCCGCAGAGACGGAGGCCCTGTTCCGCGGTCGGCCGCATCTCGTCGGCCTGAGCGGCGACCTCCCCGGCACCGGCGATTGCCTGGCCACCGAGATCGCCGGCGTGCCCCTGCTGCTCGTGCGGGGCGAGGACGCACAGGTACGCGGATTCCTGAACATCTGCCGTCACCGCGGGGGCCGGGTATTTAGCGGTCGCGGTCGCCCCGGCCGCGCGGTGAAGTGCCCGTATCACTCCTGGGCCTATGACCTCGACGGTGACCTGCTCGGCCAGCCTTTGGCGCGCGACGCGTTCGCCGGCCTCGACCGGTCCGAGCTGGGTTTGCGTCCGGTCGCCGTCGCGGAGCGGTTCGGCGTGATCTTCGCTCGTGCCGGCGGGGTTGAGCCGATCGACATCGGCGCCGCGCTCGGCGGGCTGGGGCCTGAGATCGCCGAATACGGCTTCGAGGATTTCCGCTTCTTCGATGAGCGCTGCGGCGTCTTCGACGCCAACTGGAAGCTGATCCACGACACATTCACCGAGACCTACCACGTCTTCTCGCTGCATCGGGACACGCTGGCGCCCGACATGCTCTCGACGCCGTTCGTGGGCGACGTCTTCGGCGCCAACACCCGTGGCGTGGTGATGCGCAAGGAGGTCACGCGGCTGCTCGAGCAGGACGAGTCGGAATGGGAGCTTCGTCCCTATGCGTCGATCGTCTACCTCGTCTTTCCGAGCGTGATCCTCAACCTGCCCATGAGCGGTCACGCCGAGCTGTGGGAGATCTATCCCGAGCCCGAGGATCCCCACCGCACCCGGGCGAGCGTCAAGTTCTACGTACCCGCCGCGCGCGACACGGACGCCGAGCGCGAATTTTGGGCCGCCAACGTGCGCTTCACCCACCGGGTCGTGTTCGACGAGGACTTCGGCCAGCAGCAGGACATTCATCGGTCGCTGCGCAGCGGCCTGATGCCCGAGGTCTTGTACGGGCGCAACGAGCCCGCACTGATCCACCACCACCGGCAGATCGAGCTCGCGCTCAGCGCGGCGGCGTCGGGACTCCCGGTCTGACTAGGAGTCGCCGGCGAAGTCTTCCGGGGTGACCCGGTCGAGGAAGTCCTTGAACTTCTCGACGACCTCTTCGGTGTCCTCGACCTCGTGCTCGAACTCAATCGCGGACTCCGCGATCACCTCGTCCGCGGCGAAGATCGGGGCGCCGGCCCGTACGGCGAGCGCGAGCGCATCGCTCGGGCGGGAATCGATCTCGAGCTCACGGCCGTTGGCTCGCAGCGAGATCGAGGCGTAGAAGGTGTTCTCGCGCAGTTCCGTGACCGCGACACGTGTGCACTCGACCTCCAGCTCGCCGAGCACGTCAGAGAGCAGATCGTGGGTCATCGGTCGAGGGGTGGAGGCGCCCTGGAGCTTCATGAGGATCGCTGCCGCCTCCGGATGGCCGATCCAGATGGGCAGGAACTTATTGCTGTCGACTGTCTTCAGCAGCACGATCGGCTGCTTTCCGACCATGTCGAAGCTCACGCCGTAGATCGCCATCTCCTGCACGCGCCGCTCCTAGCTGGGGTCGAATCAAGTATAGGGTTCGCCAACCCGGGCGGCTCGCGGTGGAGTCGGCTCCGGATCGCCGCAAACCGATCGGCGGCCACGACTCAACCTGGCCCTGCGCACGGTCGATCTAAGGGGGATGGACACCTCGGCCTACGCGCTGGCGCACGGAATACGCGCCACGCGCGGGACGCTGCGGGAGTGGAACCGGCATCCATGGCCGGTCCTGCGCGCCTGGATCGCTGGCAGCCTGACGGCCGCCGTCGGCCTGCTGCTCGCCGTGTGGGTGGTCGCCGGCCTCACCGGAGGCCCGGGCGCGGTGCTGCTCAACCGGCCGCCGCTCGTGGTCGGCGGTGCCGGCGACGTGATCCGCGTGCTCGAGCGCAACTCACTCGTGCTCGCCCTCCACGCCATGGCCTGCGTCGCCGGCTTCATTGCGGGAAGCTCACTTCCGCTCCAGGCGCCGCACCGCACGGGCCTCTCGCGCGCCATCCACGAGCGCGGCGGCCCGCTGGCCATCGGCTTCGTCGTGGCCGCAACGGCGTTCTCGCTCGTCGGTCAGGCCTACGTGCTCGGCGTGAGCGTCGCGCATGTGTCGTTTGCCCTGGGCACGTCGCCGGGCCTGCTCCTGCTCGCCCTGCTGCCGCACGCGTTGACCGAGCTGACCGCGCTCTTCCTGCCGCTGGCCGCCTGGATCATCGCCAGCCGCCGGGGCGAATGGGACAAGCTTCTGGCGGCCACCCTCGTGACGGTCGCGATCGCCGTGCCGATGCTCGTGCTCAGCGCGCTCTGGGAGGTTTATGTCGCACCCCACGTGCTCAGCGCGGTCCTGGGGTTACGATGAGGGCATGTCGCGCGCGGGACGTCCCGAGCTTTGGGTTTGTCATCTCGGCACGCTTGACTACCGCGAGGCGCTCGAACTGCAGGAGCGCCTCCGCGCCGCGCGCCAGGCTGGGGTGCTGCCCGACGTCCTGCTGACTCTCGAGCATTGGCCGGTTTATACGCGCGGGCGCCGCTCGGCCCAGGGGGAGCTGCCGATGGGCGAGGACTGGTACTTGCGACGGGGCATCGAGATCGTCGACACCGACCGGGGCGGCAAGGTCACCTACCACGGCCCCGGCCAGTTGGTCGGCTACCCGATCGTGCAGGTCGACGACGTCGTCGAATACGTGCGGACGCTCGAGCGTGCCCTGGTCAGCGCTCTGGCCGAGGAGGGCGTGGCGGCCCGCGCCCGCCCGGACGAGGGCCCCGACTTCACCGGCGTCTGGGTCGGCGAGCGCAAGATCGCCTCGATCGGGGTCCACGTCGCCCGCGGTGTCACGACGCACGGGTTCGCCGTCAACGTCGAGAACGACCTGCAGCCGTTCGGCTGGATCGTGCCCTGCGGGCTGGAGAACGTGCGGATGACGTCGCTCGCCAGGGAGACCTCGCCCGCCTGCGCGGAGCTGAGGTGCTTCCGCCGTCGCACCGCCTGGGCGCTGGCCGAGGCGCTCGGCCGCCGGCAGCGGCTGGTCAGCCGCGAGCGGCTTGAGTCGGTCATGGCGCTCACGGCCCTAGCAGTCTGAGGATCACCGCGACCAGCGGCGCCGGCTCGTCGATCACCTGGCGCCACGTGGCCCGCACGGGCCGCCACGCCGCGACGGTGAGGCGCTGATCGCGCCGGCGGTCCCGCTCGAAGGACCGCTGCGAGCGGTGAAACCGGAACCCATCGGTCTCGAGCGCGACACGCTGCGCGCGCCACAGGAAGTCGACCTGGATCGGCGGCTCGCCGTCGGGCAGCACCAGCCACACGTTGACCTCGGGCTGCGGGATCCCGGCCGAGCGGCACAGCGCGAGGAACCGCTCCTCGAGCTCGTGCCGGGTGACCGTCTGACCCGGGTGGTGCCCGGCCATCACCGCGCGCATGCGGGCCGAGGCCCGGCTCGTGGCGTTCCGCTCGAGTTGATCCTCGAGCGCGTGCAGGTCGAACACGTCGAGGATCTCGGCCTGGTCGAACGCCTTCTCCAAGCCGCGGCGGTTGATCACGCCGGCCAGGTCGAGCTGGGTCCGGGCCACGGTCGTGCAGGGGATTTTCTCGGCCGTCGTGGTGTCGTGGGCCTCGAGTGTGGTCGAGCGGTGCACGTCGAGACCCTGATGGCAGCGGTTGGTCCGGCCCGGAACGGTGACGTCGATCAGCGCGCGGCTGCTCGCGCGCAGGCCGAGCAGCGCCGCGGCCGAGCGGTGCGAGAGTACGGCGCCCGGGCCGCACGCCAGCACGGCGGCCATCCAGCGCCCGTGACGCCCCAGCAGGGCTGGCGGGACGAGTGAGTAGACGCCGCGGTGGATGCGGTGTAGGCGGTTGGCCGCCGTGCGCTTGTGGATCGTCGTGTTCGTGAGCCCGAGCGCGCGCGCCTGGTCCAGCGCGAACACCGCGTGCTGCTCGACCGCGAGCTGGGTCAGGGCGTCGTCTTCACGAGCCTGGTCGAGAAACCGGCCATATATTCCGTTTTCTCGCCCCGCCTCCGACACGTACTCGATGGTGGACGAAGAACTGTGACGCGTGGGTCACGGTGTGTGCCAATTCGGCCCCGCGGCCCGTGCTAATTCGGCCCGCGCGGTATGTGCCAATTCGGCTCCGCGGCCCGTGGCGATTCGGCCCCGGGGGCCGTGGCGATTCGGCCCCGCGCTAGCCTCTGATCCGTGGCCGACTCACCGACGCGCGAGCACGTGACCCGCTCCCGGGCCAACCCCGGTGGGATGGACGTGCTGGCCGTGCTGGGTCCAGAGGTCGAGCCCCATCGCGGCCGCAAGCCGCCGTGGTTCAAGGTGCCGGCGCCCGGCGGCCCTCGCTACCGAGAGCTGAAGGGCATGATCGATGCCGAGAACCTTCATACCGTGTGCCAGGAAGCGGCCTGCCCCAACATCGGCGAATGCTGGCAGCGTGGCACGGCCACCTTCATGATCCTCGGCGACACGTGCACCCGGCGCTGTGGGTTCTGCAACGTCAAGACCGGCAAGCCGACGTGGCACGATCCGCTCGAGCCCGCCCGCGTGGCTCGCAGCGTGGCCAAGATGGGGCTCCGCCACGCGGTCATCACGAGCGTGGACCGCGATGACCTGCCCGACTACGGCGCCGCGGCCTTCGTGGGCGTGATCCGCCAGATCCGCCGCCAGGCGCCACGCTGCAAGGTCGAGGTGCTGACGCCGGACTTTCGCGGTGCGGAGATGCCGCTGGCCAAGGTGATCGCCGAGCGACCGGACGTCTTCAACCACAACGTCGAGGTCGTCCCGCGCCTCTATCCCGTCGCGCGTCGCGGCTCGCGCTTCGAGCGCTCCTGCCGCGTGCTGCGCAACGCCAAGGAGATGGGCGGCGACGAGGTGGTGACCAAATCCGGGCTGATGGTGGGTCTCGGCGAGAGCTTCGAGGAGATGGTCGATGCGCTCGGCACGCTGCGCGAGCACGGCGTCCAGGTCCTGACCGTGGGCCAGTACCTGCGGCCCACCGAACGCCACCTGCCGATCGTCCGCTACTGGCATCCGGACGAGTTCAAGGCGCTCGAGGAGGCGGCCTACGGGCTGGGCTTCGAGCACGTGGCCGCCGGTCCGCTCGTGCGCTCGAGCTATCACGCGGATCAGCACATCGCACAGGCCGAGCCCGGCGTGGGGCCGCTGGCCTCCGCCGGGTCGTAGGCAGTCCGCCGGCCCACAGACCCGCCCGACCGCCTTCCGCCACACCGATCCGTCGTGCCGCGAGCGCCGCCGCGGTAGCCTTGGTGGCGTGACTGATTCCCGCCGTCGAGCCCACGAGCCCGGCCAGGCAACGGGTTCGCGGCGCCGTGGACGCCTGGGGCGTCGCGGGTTGCTCGCCGTGCTGGTCGCCGCCGCACTGCTGCTCGTGGTCGCGCCGGTCGCGCTGGCCGCCGCCGGCGGTGGCTCCTCGGGCTTCGGGGGCGGAGGAGGCGGCGGAGGCGGCGGAGGCGAAGGCCGCGCTATCGGCATCGCGATCCAGCTCCTGATTCGCGTGCTCATCTTCAGCCATGGCCTGGGGGCGCTGATCCTGCTCGGCCTGATCGTTGTGGCCGCACTCTTCTACTACGTCTCCCCGCGAGCCCGGAACTTCTGGAACGCGCAGGAGCGCACAGGTCGCGCTTCTCGCCGGCGCGTCGCCCAGCGCGAGCGGCACGTCGAGTTGGCCGCCGCCGAGGCCGCCGAGGACGACCCGGCCTTCGCGCCCGACTCCGTTCGCAAAGCGGCCACGCAGCTCTTCACCAGCATCCAGGCAGCCTGGGACGCTGCCGACCGTGTACGCCTGCGCGAGCTGGTAGGCGCCGATCTGTTGGCCGAGTGGGAGCTGCGGCTCGATGACTTCCAGCGCCGGGGCTGGCGCAACCGCGTTCACCCGCTACAGCCGCCGAAGGTCGAGTACGTCGGCCTGCGCCGTGGAGCGTCTGGTGACGCGCGTGTCGTCGTCCGTATCGAGGCCAAGCTGCGGGACTACGTCGAGGATCGCGCCGGGACGCACATCCGCCGCCAGGGCTCACTCTCCGAGACGACCCGCACGCGAGAGTTCTGGACGCTCGGGCGACGCGATGGTCGCTGGGTGCTCGTCTCGATCGAGCAGGGCGCCGAGGGCGCCCACACGCTCGGCGAACAGATCGTCGCGACGCCATGGTCCGACGAACAGGCGCTGCACGACGAGGCGCTGGTGGAGGGCGCGGTGGCCGAGGCCGTGCCCGAGGGCACGGCCGTGGCCGAGGTCGCCGACCTCAGCTACGAGGGAGACGCGCACGAGGCCGCCCTCGATCTGTCGCTGGCCGACGGCCGCTTCGCCCCGGACGTGCTCGAGGTGGCGGCGCGCCGGGCCGTGGCCGCGTGGGCGGAGGCGGTCGACGGCGATGACCGGACGCTCCTGCGCATCGCGCACCCCGAAGCCGCCCGCGAGCTACTTCACCCGGGCGACCCCAGCGCGGCCACCCGGCTCGTCGTGCGCGGGCTGTCGGTGCGCGGCATCAAGATCACCGCGCTCGACGCCGCCGCGAACCCGCCGACGATGACCGTGGACGTGGCGCTCGCCGGGCGTCGGTACATCGAGGATCGCGATACTGCGGCGGTCGTGTCCGGGAGCCAGTCGCGGGAGGCCAAGTTCGCCGAGCGCTGGGTGCTGTCGCTCGACGGCAGCGACGCGCAGCCATGGCGCATCGCGGCCGTGCGCGCACCCGTTGGGCGCTCATAGCCACGCGCCCAATCCCATCTGAAGCGCTCCGACCCGAGGGGCTCATAAGCTGCGGCCCGCGTGATCCCGATCAAGGACAACATGCCGACCGACCGCTTCCCGGTCGTCACGTTCACGCTGATTCTCATCAACGTCCTGGTCTATCTGCTGGCCATTCGTCATGGCGGCTCGCTGTGGAGTGGCCCGAGCAACAGCGAGGTCATCAAGTACGGGGCGATCCCCTACGAGCTGACTCACGGAGGCCGTCATTGCGCGGAATTCGCGCGGCAGACGCTCACGGGTCCGCAGCTCGTGGGGACGTTCTGCGACGGTCAGACGCTGCCCGACCAGACGATCGCCCACGTCGGATCGCGGGGCAGGATCCCGCCGTCCGAGACCGTGTTCACGTCGATGTTCATGCACGCATCGCTGATCCATCTGGCGGGCAACATGCTCTTCCTGTGGATCTTCGGCAACAACATCGAGGACTCCATGGGACGGGTGAAGTTCGTGCTCTTCTACCTCATGGGCGGGGTGGCCGCGCTCGCCCTGCAGGTCGCCATCGCTCCGAACTCCGTGGCCCCGACGATCGGGGCATCGGGCGCGATCGCCGCGGTGCTCGGCGGCTACCTGCTGCTCTATCCGAAGGCCCGGGTGCTGACGCTCGTCTTCATCATCCTGTTCGTCACGGTGATCGAGCTCCCAGCGCTCGTGATGCTCGGCATCTGGTTCGCTGAGCAGGCGGTGTTCGGCGCCGTGGGGCTGACCAGCCCGACCGGGAGCGGAGGGGGTGTGGCCTACTTCGCGCACGTGGGCGGCTTCGCCTTCGGCCTGGCCACGATCAAGCTGCTGGCCACCCGCCGCAAGGTCGTCCCGCCGACGCGCGCGGTGTTCCAGCGCTGATGCGGCTCGTCGTCCTGACCATCACGCTGGTGTTCATCGGGCTGCTGGCCGCGCTGACCGTGTCCGATTTCGTGCGCAATGGCGTGACCGGGCTGGGCGTGGTCTCCGTGCTCGTGCTCATCCTGATCGGCGTCGGAATCGTGGGCGCACTGCGCCACCCTCCCGAGGGCTGAAGCTGCGACGGCTGGGCGAGCTGGTCGGGGATCGGTACCGCGTCGCGCGTCGCGCGGCGCCCTTGCCCTGGGGCGTGCTAGTGGCGGGTCGTCGAGTGGGGGGTTAACCGCTTTGGCGCGCCATGAACTCGTCCAGCGAACTGCGGGCCCGGCGGCGCACGGCTGAGCGAATCAGCGGCGTCCAGCCGAGCAGCAGTCCCGAGACGCCCAGGGCCTGGCGGGCCCACTTGTGGAAGTCGAATTCATCGCGGTGCTCGACGATCAGCCCGTTGGCGAAGCGCAGCGAGCCGCGGACGTCGTTGACCACCGGACGCCCGGTCTGGGAGAACGTGTAGCGCGCGACCCAGTGTGAGGAGCCGGAGTCCCCGTCGGCGCTGTGCTCGAGCAGGTCGAGCTCGAGGTCGCTCGAACGCTCGGCCAGCATCTGCCACATCGCGCCGGGCTCGCGGCCGCGCAGGTCCGTGAACACCGGATCCGAGAAGCGGGCGTTCGGTGCATAGCAGGCCGCCGCCGCGTCGCCGTCGCGGGCCGCGATGGCGCCGTAGAGCCGCTCCAGAAGTGCCTCGTTGGACGCGGAGATGGGAGGGAGCATATTGTGCGCGCGTGATACCTGCCGCTGCTCTGCGTCCGCTGCTCGCCGGCTTTGGCGCGACGGTCCTCTCGCCGCGCGCGCCGCTCACGGTCCAGCGCCGCGGTATGGAGGCCGGGACGGCGCTCGCTCCGGTGCCGCGTCGAGTGCTCGTGCGGCGTGCGGTGGGCGTCGCCGCTGACTGGCTCATTCCCGAAGGTGCGGGCCGGGGCGCCCTGCTCTACCTGCATGGAGGTGGTTATGTGGTCGGCTCGGCGCGCACCCACCGCTCGCCGGCGGCTCGGCTGGCCCACGCGGTGGGCGTCCGGGTGCTGGCGCTCGATTACCGGCGCGCGCCCGAGCATCCGCATCCGGCCGCCCTCGACGACGCGCTCGAGGCCTACCGCGCACTGCTCGGCGATGGAATCGAGCCGGCGCGCATCGCCGTCGCCGGCGACTCGGCCGGAGGCGGTCTCACGCTCGCCCTGGCCGCCAGGCTGCGTGACTCCGGCCTCCCCGCCCCGGCGGTGCTCGGGCTGATCTGCCCCTGGCTCGAGGTCACCGTCGACCTCGCCGGTGAGCGGCCGCCTGCGCCGCATGAGCCACTGCTCTCACCGGGCCTCCTGAAGACCTGGGCGCAGGCGTACGTCGGCGACCGCGACGCGTCCGAGCCCGCGATCTCGCCGCTCCTCGGGAGCCTCGACGATCTGCCGCCGATCGTCGTCCACTCTGCTGGGGAGGATCTGCTCCTGCCCGACGCCGAGCGGCTCGAGCGCGTGCTGGGCGCGGGTGCGGCGCGCGTGCCGGTCGAGCATCGCCGGCACCCCGGCCTGTGGCATGACTTCCATCTCTTCGCGGGTCTGTTCGCCCCGGCCGACCGCGCGCTGGCCGCGCTCGGCGCCAGCCTGCGCGTACGGCTCGGACGCGCTAGCTAGAGCGCGCGCAGTGCCTCGGCAGCGGCCCGCTCGCCCGAGCGGATCGCGCCGTCCATGTAGCCCGGCCAGAGCGCCGAGGTGTCGGCACCAGCGAAATGCAGGGAGCCGACGCGCAAGCTCGCGGCGTCTCCGAGCGCGGTCAGGACGCCGGGTGGGTTGTAGCTCCCGTAGGCACCGCGGGTGTAGGGCTCCTCGGCCCACGCGAGGTCGGTGTAGCCAATCGGATGTCGCGCCGGCTCACCGAAGTAACGGGCCAGCGAATCGAGCGCGGCATGCCTGCGGGTTGCGGCCGAGGCGCCGTAGAAACGGCGGCTGTCATTGCCCTCCATGAAACCGACGAGCACGCCCAGTCGCCCGTCTGGAGGTGAGTTGTCGTAGGTGATCCGGATCGGGCCCGTGTCCGAGGTGGCCGCGCCGTTCAGTCCCTGCGCGCGCCAGAAGGGCCGCTTGTAGATCGCGTTGACCTTGACGACCGACCCCATCGGTTGGCGTTGCAGGATCTGGTCATGGGCCGCCGGAAGCACGGGTGAGAATCGGATCCTGCCGATCAGCGGCTTCGGGATGGTGATGATGACCTGGCGCGCCCGAAAGGAGAGCGTTTCGCCGAGCAGCGTCGTGTGCCCGTCGTGCTCGACGGCGAGGATCGGCACGCCGAGCCGCACCCGCCGGCCGAGCCGTTTGGCGAGGCGCTGCGAGAGCTGCTGCGGCCCGCCTTCGAAGCGAATCGACTGAGCCGACCCGATCAGCGTATTGAGGTCGCCGCCCACCCCGCGAATCGCCGCCAGCAGGTCGAGCAGCGAGATCTCGGCAGCGTCCTCCCCGTACACGCCGCGGATGGCGAGCAGGCCAAGATCCAATGCCTCCGGGCTCGGCAGGTGCTCGGTCATCCAGGTGGCGATCGTCTGACCGTCCCACAGGACCGCATGCCGGGCGGTCCACGGGCGCTCGGCCGAGACGCCGGCGGCCATGCTGTTGAGCCCCAGGATCATCGTCTCCAGCTGTCCGATTGCCGCCGGGTCGGCGGGTGGGACATCGCCTTCGTACGTCTGCACACGGCCGCTTCGGTAGTAGACGCTCTTACCGGTGGAATAGGTCGGGAATGTGTGGACACCAAGCTCCCGGGCCAGGGCGAGCACGCGATCCTGTCCGGGTCCGGCCCACTGCCCACCGAGCTCCACCACCTGCCCGCCGCCCAGCGGGTGGTCGAGGTTGCGCCCACCGACGCGGTGGCGTGCCTCGAGCACGATCGTCGATCGTCCCGCGGCGCGCACGTGCTGCGCGGCGGTCAGTCCGGCCAGGCCGGCGCCGACCACGGCGACGTCGTACACACGAGCGGCGGACCGTCTCCTCGTAGCGGCCGGGGCTGACTCCGCCGCTGCGCCGAGGGCGATACCGACCCCACCGGCCACCCCGCCTGTGATCAGCTCACGCCGTCTGAGATCGCTCATCGCCCCGAGCAGCCTACCCGGCCCGCCTCCGCGCGATCGCACCTGCCACCCGTTCCCTACAGTGCGGATCGTGTTCGATATGGACGCCTATCTCGCCCGGGTCGGGTTGGCCGGAAGCCCGTCGCCGGCCGAGCTGCACCGCGCGCACGTCACCTCGATCCCGTTCGAGAATCTCGACCCGCAGCGCGGCGTGGCGGTCTCGCTGGCGAGCGAGGATCTTCAGCGCAAGCTCGTGACGCAACGGCGCGGCGGCTACTGCTTCGAGCAGAATCTGCTGTTCAAGCACGCGCTTGAGGCCCTCGGTGCCGAGGTCGAGCTGATGTTGGCCCGGGTTACCTACGGCGCCCCGGCCGGGACGAGGCGGCCCCGCAGCCACCTGGTGTTGCGGGTTCGCGCCGGCGGCGAGACCTGGCACGCCGATGTCGGCTTCGGCCGGGGCACGCTGCTCGAGCCGCTCCCCTTCGGTCCCGGCTCGGCGGCCGTGCAGTCAGGCTGGCCCTTCCGCGTCGTCGAGGACGGCGACGAGCTCGTGCTGCAGTCCGTGGAGGAAGCCGACTGGGTCGAGCTCTATCGCTTCGTCCCGGAACCCGTTCCGCTCATCGACCTCGAGACGAACAACTGGTTCACCTCGACCCACCCGCGTTCGCCGTTCGTCACGGGGCTCATCGTCAGCATCCAGGACGGGCACGGCAAGCGCAGCGCGCTCAGCAACTGGGACGCACAGCTCGCGCTCACCGAGCAGACGCCGGCCGCGACCAGCGTCACCGCGGTGGCACCCGAATCCGTGCCGGAGGTGCTGGCCTCACGTTTTGGACTGCGAGGATTCGTGCTGGGCGCCGACGGACGCGTCGTACCCGCCACCGGCTGAGCCTCTTTTCACGTGTGGGGTGTGATCGCCCCGGGGGCGAGGCGCACGCTCATGAGCGCCGCGCTCGTCCCGGGCACGGTCAGCTCGTAACCCGAGGCGCCCGGGCTGAGCGCGGTGTTCTGCGCCGCGCCGTGCCAGAGGCCATCCGCTCCGAGGTACTGTCCGCCCAACCGTTCACCGAAGCGCGCCCACGCCGAGGGGGCCTCGAGGCGCTGGACGGTCGCGGCATCGCTGGCCGGCAGGTCGAGCCGCACGCTCACGGGACGACTGCCCTTGTCGATCATCAGCACGTGCAGAAGGCCGCCGCGGACCGCGACCGCCCACACCTTCAGATGCTCATTGGAGCGCGCGCGCAGCCGCAGATGCACGAGCACCGGATCGGGACCGAGTGTCCGCGCGAAGAGGATCAGGCCATAGAGCAACGGCCGCGCGAACAACCCGCGGCGGCCGAGTATGAACGGGGCGTTGACCGACGTGGCGCGGATGTGCACGCTGACGCCGTCCACGTGCGCCCGCAGCAGCTCGAACAGCGTGTCGGGCGCCCACAGGGCGGTGGCGAACGCGTCGCTCACGCCGTGGCGGCCGCCGCAGGTGACCGAGTTGAGCTCGGTGAGCCGAAAGGCCAGACCGGCTCGATGAGCGAGGCGAACCGCGGGGCCCACGGCTCGTGCCGTCCCGGCCGACGCCGTCTCGCTGAGCACGCGCCCGATCGTCGCGAAGCTCGGCGAGTCCCGGTTGACGCAGGCCGAATACGGGTAGCGATGCGCGCTCACGACCCGCAGCCCGGTGTGGGGGCTCCTCAGCAGGCGCGCGATCCAGCTCACGTCCAGGAGCGGGTTCGCCAAGGCCGGCCCCGCGACCGGAACGCCGGGTGCCACGTGGGCGAGCATGCGGGCGTAGGAGCGAAAGTCGCGGGCATAGCTGCGCGCCGACATGGTGGTGGGAAGCTGGCTGGTGACGAGTCTCGTGCGCGAGGTGATCGAGCGCCAGTACCAGTGGCTGTAGATGTCCGGTTCGTTTCCGACCTCGAAGCCGACGACGCTGCGGCGCGGCAGGCCGCGTTCGGCGGCTCGCACCCAGCCGGCGGCGTTTGGCGCGGAGTCCGTGACCAGGTTCAGGTCGAGCAGCAGCCGCAGGCCGATGGTCCGCACGATCGCGCTTGTGCCCCGCAACCACTGCGAGGTCAGGGGGAAGACCCAGGGCGGCACGATGCGCAGCCTGGGATCCCAGAAGGAGTGGTCGGCCGAATCGCCGCCGATGCGCAGCACCATCGGACCGTTGCCGGGAACGCGGATGAGCGAGAGGACGCGCTCGAAGAGCGAGATCTGGCGTTCGTAGAGCGGCAGCGACCAATACTCGGTAGACAGCCCGTAGAACGACCGTGGCACCCTGATGACGCCAGCGCCCGGAGCTATGCTGACCTGCGCCGAGGCGGGAGCCGACGCCCGCCGGGCCAGGCGAGAGGAGCTGGGTCTTCTGACCGTGGTGACGCGCTCCGGACGTCTGGTCCGGGCAGCCGCCCCCGTCACACCCTCATGACCCGGAGGCGAGAGCAGGCCGAGGAGCGCCGCCAGGCTGATCGCCCCGATCACGCCCACGATCGCCGCGGCGACGCGGCCGCGGCGGCGCGGGCCCCGCGGAGCGCCCATCCCGATCGTTCCCTGCTGCGTGGCCGCGGCAGTTGGATCATCGTCGCGTGCGCCCATAGTTCCTCCGTGCCGCCGTGTCGGCGCGCCCAGGAGCAGACTTCAGAATAGGCCAGCCCGCGGTCCTCTCGACCGCCGTGAGAGAGGCCTCAGCTCGTCTTAACCGGGCGGCAACCTCGCGACATGCGGTTATCCGGTCAGATTGCGCCGGTGATCTGCGCCCAGCGCGTCGTCACCTCAATACACTCGCCGCTTCCACGAGAGGGGAACGATGCGCGGAATAAAGACATTCATCACGGCGCTGGCCGTCAGCGGGTCGCTCGCCGGCGCGGCCCAGGCCGCCCCGGTTCCGCCCGCATGCACGCTGGGCAGCCTCTCGGCACGCGACGCGCGCACCGAGACGAGTGTCATCAGCACAGCGCGCACCCGCTTCGAGCGCTCGCTGACCGGCGTATCGCGCGCTCGGGCCAAGGCGGCCGGCGCCGCCTACGCGACCGACCTCGCGGCATACCTGTACGGATTCCCGACCGTCATCGTCCGCCGCACGATCCTCACCTTCCCGCTGAACACGATGGTGTCGATCGCCAAGCTCGCCGACACGACCACCCAGACCGTGGTCGCCCCGAACCACGACACGCTGTATTCGGTCGGCCAGATCGACCTGTCAACGGGTCCCGTGGTGATCACGACACCGCCGACCGAGGGCCGCTATTCCGTACTGCAGCTCACCGATGCGTTCACCAACGTCGCGACCTACATCGGTGATGGCGCCGCGGCACGGACCGGCGCAAAGGTCGTGCTCGTGCCCCGCGGGTATCACGGAACCCTGCCGGCCGGACTGCGCGTCGTGCGTCCGGCGACCAATCTCTTGTGGTTGCTCGGGCGGACGCTGGCGACCAGCACGACTGACCAGGCTGCGGCGGCCGGTCTGTTGTCGAAGTACTCGGTCACGACCCTCGCGGCCTACTTGGCCCATGCGCCGGGGGCGCCGCTGATCCTGAAGGACTTCCCCGCCCGCAAGCCGGTCACCGTGCCGACCGATGCGACGTTCTTCGACGAACTGGACAGAGACCTGGCCGTCGATCCGGCGCCGACGCGCGATGCCTGTGCGATGCGGGCGTTCGCCAAGGTGGGTATCGGACCCGGACGGACGCCTTCCACGACGTTGGCCGGGCTCGCGTCCAAAGCTCTTGCGGCGGCCGGCCGCGACGGGCGGCGCGTGCTGAACACACTCGTGGAGATTCTCCGCCAGGAGCCCGCGAGGCAGACCGGCGGCTGGACCACGACCCCGTCGGACACGGCCCGTTTCGGATTGAAATACCTAGACCGGGCGTTCGTGGCGGCCATCGGCTTAGGGGCCAACACGATCGAGAAGGCCATCTACCTGACGGTCAACCGCGACTCGGCCCACCGGCCGCTGAGCGGCTCCCACGTGTACGTCGTGCACTTCAAGAGGGGGCAGCTGCCGCCGGTCAATCAGTTCTGGTCGCTGACGCTCTACGACCAGCGCATCCTCTTCTATCCCAACCCGCTTAACCGTTATGCCATCGGCGATCGGACCAAGGGTCTGAAGTACGACTCCGACGGTGGTCTGACGCTCGTCGTCTCGCACAAACCCCCGGCCGCCGCCAAGCGCTCGAACTGGTTGCCGGCCCCGGCGGGCTCGTTCTCTCTCTATCTGCGTCTGTACGAGCCGAAGGCCGCCGCGCGCGTCCGGAGCTGGAAGCCGCCGGCCGCAAGCCGCGTCCGCTGAGTCGGGGACCGAACTTGGACGAATCCGCACGGCCGCCGGTGCTCCGGGACGGGTCGACATCAACGCCAGCGCGTTACAACATCGCCTGGGCCCACCGGAACGCCCCTGGCGCCGACTCGCCTCGCGTGGCTTCGCTCGCGCGCGCCGGGGGCAGATTCAGGCGACGCCGGCCGGCACTCGCTCGTCGTCTGACGCGAACTCGGCCAGATTGCTGAGCGCCCGCCGAAGCAAGCGTGAGACCTGCATCTGTGAGCAGCCGAGGTGCGTGGCGATCTCGCTCTGCTTCATATCGTGCAGGAAGCGCAGACCGAGGACGACACGCTCGAGGTGGGGCAGGCGCCTGATGGCGTCCGCCGCCGCGTCGCGGTCCTCGACCAGCTCGTAGCCCGGCTCCTCGCTGCCAAACCGCTCACCGAGCGTCTCGCCCTCGTCGTCGAGCGCGTTGGTGGCCTGGCTGTCCAGCGACAGGGGCTGGTCGCCGTGGGCCAAGGTGAGGGCATCGAGTATCTGCTCGTAGGGCACATCGAGCGCGGCGGCGATTTCGCGCGCCGTCGGGGCGCGCCCCGTGTCGGCGAACAGACGGTCGCTCACCTTGCGAACCTCGAGCACCTGCTCCTGAAGCGGGCGCGGAACCCGCATCGCCCAGCCCGTGTCGCGGAAGTGGCGGCGGAGCTCGCCGAGGATCGTAGGCACGGCGAAGCTGGCGAATGAGGTCGAGCGCTCGACGTCAAATCGATCAGCCGCCTTGACCAGCCCGAGGTGCGCGACCTGGAGGAGATCGTCGAAGGGCTCGCGGCCGTGGTAGTAGCGACGGGCCAGCTGCCGCGCGAGTGGCATGTTTCGCCTGATCAGCTCCTCGCGAGCGCGTCGGTCGCCGTTGCGGTGCTGGCGGAGCAGCAGCACGCGGTCGCCCGCTGCCGATGGGCTCTGGGTGAACCTGTCCCCGGTCGGTGTGAGAGACCGCGACGCAGGGCCGGCCCGCCGGTTGCGGCGGATTTGCTTCTGAGTGCTGTCGGCGTTGAGGCAAGACACGTGAAGCGACACCTTTGGCTCTGATTGAGGAGTCCTCGCCTGGCCGAGCCATCGTGGCCGTGCCTTTGAAGTCAGTAACCGGGGCTCGCAGGCGGAGCGCCGATCAATTGCTCTTATCCCCGTTCAGTTGAGACGTAAACCGTGACGGGCCCGCGGCCCGGTCAGAGCCCCGGCGGCGCCGACCCAGCGGTAAGAATGGGCGCATGCGCGCACGCTGGCCATGGAGCGGAAGTGGGCACGGGCCGCTGCCGCCGCTGCTGGTGCTGCTCACCGTGGGTACCGGGCTCGTCGACGCCGTGAGCTACATCTCACTCGGGCACGTCTTCGTCGCCAACATGACCGGCAATGTCGTGTTTCTCGGCTTCGCTCTCGCAGGTGCAGCTGGGCTCTCGGTGACCGCATCGCTGGCCGCCCTGGCGGCATTTCTGGCCGGAGCCGTCGTCGGCGGCCGGTTGGGCGTCCGCGTCAGCGGTCACCGCGGGTGGGACCTGCGCGCCTCCAGCGTCACGAGCGCGCTGCTGGTACTGCTGGCCGTGGTGATCGCCGCGATGGCCGGTCAGCCCGTTGCCGGCGCGGCGCGCTACGGGTTGATCGTGACGCTCGCGCTGGCGCTCGGGATACAGAACGCCACGGCACGCCGGCTCGCGGTGCCGGATCTGACCACGACGGTCCTGACCCTCACGCTGGCCGGCGTGGCCGCAGACTCGCGCCTGGCCGGGGGCGCGGGAGGTCATCCGTCACGCCGGCTGATTTCCGCCTCGGCGATGTTCTTGGGGGCCCTGATCGGTGCGCTGCTGATCATCAACGTCGACCTGGTGCTCCCGTTGGCGATCGCCGCGGCGCTCATGGTGGCGACCGCGGTCGTGGTTCACGTGCTCTCCGAGGAGGACTCGACCTGGGCCCACCGCGGCACACCGCCGAGATAGTTCCGTAGCAGATAGTCTGCCGGCAGATACACCACTGCTACGATGATGACATGACCACGGCAACCACCGCGCCCCAGGAGACCGAGGACTGCCCGCGATGTCTGGCCGGCAACCTGAACTGGCTGCTGGCGCAGGCGCACTACGCACTGGCGGGTGAGCTGGCGGCGGCGCTCGAGCCGCTGTCGATCTCTCCGCGCGGGCATTCGGTGCTCGCCGCCGCGCTGACGGGCTCGTACACGCAGACGCAGCTAGCCGATCTGGTCGGTCTCGACAAGACGACGATGGTCGTGACCTTGGACGAACTCGAGGCGGCCGGCCTTGCTCGCCGCGTGACCGCCAGCACCGATCGCCGGGCGCGTGTCGTCGAGGTGACCACCAAAGGACGTCGCAAGGTGACTCAGGCCGACGAGATCATGGTGCGAGTGCAGGCCGATGTGCTCTCCGCTCTGGGCAGGAGCGACGGCTCCGCGCTGGTCGAGGCCCTCGGCCAGCTCGTGCAGAGGCGCCTGGCCGAGCCGCTGGCGTGCAGGACGGTTCGGCGCCGCGAGCCACGCGCCCACGGCGCCTGAGCCGCGCTCTCTGAGACCGCCCGAACGCGCCGCGCGGCTGCCGAACGTGCGCCGGCCGGGCCTGCGCCAGCCGGGCGTGCGCCCGGCCGGGCCTGCGCCAGCCGACCGGACGTGAACCCGGCGGTTCAGTCTGCAGCAAGACGAGTCCGTCCAAAATCATCTGGAACAAGACGATTTGCTACGGTTACGTACGGCGAGCGGATGGCCCCGAACGCTCGCCGCAACGACCCGACAACCCGGAGCGTGTGACCAGTGACCCAGACCGCCAGCCTCAGAACCAAGTCGTCTCCCGCCGACGAGCGGGCACGATGGATCGCCCTCGTCGTGCTCTGCGTCGGGATGCTCATGATCATCCTCGACTCGACGGTGGTCAACGTCGCGCTGCCATCGATCCAGCACGATCTCGGCTTCTCGCAGCCCGACCTGGCCTGGGTCGTCAACGCCTATCTGATCAGCTTCGGCGGCCTGCTCCTGCTGGCCGGGCGCCTCGGCGATCTGATCGGTCGCCGCACGGTCTTTCTGGTCGGGCTGACCCTGTTCACGGTGGCCTCTGTGATCTGCGGGCTGGCGCAAAGCCAGCTCGCCCTGATCGTCGCCCGCTTCGTCCAGGGCGTCGGCGGTGCGCTCACCTCCGCAGTGATCCTCGGCATGGTCGTGACGATGTTCCCGGAGCCCCGAGGGCAGGCCAAGGCGATCGGCGTCTACAGCTTCGTCGCCTCGGCCGGCGCATCGATCGGACTGCTCTTGGGCGGCATCGTGACCCAGTCGATCAACTGGCACTGGATCTTCTTCATCAACCTCCCGATCGGCGTCGTGACCGGCGTGCTCGCTCTGCGCCTGGTCGCCCGCGACGAGCGCGCCCCAGGACTGCATCGCGGAGTCGACGTCGCGGGTGCGCTGCTCGTGACGAGCGCGCTGATGCTGGCCGTCTACACGATCGTCAAAGCCGGCGATGCCGGCTGGGCCTCTGCCCACACGCTGGGCTTCGGGGCCGGTGCGCTGGTCCTGCTGGTGCTCTTCGTCGTCCGCGAGTCGCGCGCCAAGGATCCACTGATTCCGCTGCGCATGTTCCGTTCGAGGAACGTTTCGGGAGCAAACGCGGTCCAGTTGCTCATGGTCGCGAGTCTGTTCGGCATGTTCTTCCTCGGAGCCCTGTTCATGCAACGGGTGCTCGGCTACAGCGCGGTCCTGACCGGGCTGGCCTTCCTCCCCGTCAGCGCCGGGATCGGCGTGCTGTCGCTCGGTTTCTCCGCGCGGCTCAATTACCGCTTCGGCCCCAAGACGACGCTGCTGCCGGGTCTCGCGCTGCTCGTGGCCGGTCTCGCGTGGCTGGCCCGCGCCCCGGTCGATGCCGCATACGCCACCGACCTGCTGCCGTCGATGCTCCTGCTCGGCGTCGGCGCGGGGATCGCGTTCCCCTCGCTGATGACGCTCTCGATGTCGGGTGCGACGGCGAGCGACTCCGGGCTGGCGTCCGGACTCGTGAACACGACCGTCCAGGTCGGCGGCGCGCTGGGACTGGCGGTGCTGGCCACCCTGTCAGCCAGTCGCAGCGGGCATCTGCTGGCGGCCGGAGACACGCCTTCGGCCGCGCTTACCGGGGGTTATCACTTGGCCTGGATCATCTCAGCAAGCATCGCGGCAGCCGCCCTTCTCGTCGCGGCGTTCACGCTGAAGGCTGTGAACGGGTCGCCGGCAGCAGCTGAAGAGATGCAGGCCGCGGAGCAAGCGCCGGCGCCACAACCCATCTACTCGGAGGCAGCATGAGCTATAGCCACGTCATCGACAGCTGGATCGCCGAACTGGCGCAGCAGCCTCGCCGCCAGGACCGGCGCACACGGGGCGGCGCCGACGGACGTGACCGGGTAAGCGCAGCCGATCGCCCGCTCCTCGGAGTGTGGCCGGCGCGGACCGACGGGCTCGAGGCAACGAGCCCCTGCGCACGGTCGAGTTCCGCCGCCTAGGACGGGCGCGTCATCCGGTTTGGGTGAGGCGTGCCCCGTCGGCGCGGCATAGTGTCATGGGTCGGCCGATCGTGGCCGTCACGCCACCAAGGAGCAAGACGATGAGCAACGATCCGGTATTCGTGTACGGAGCGGTGTATTCGGATCGCGCTGACGCGGACGCGGACTACGAAGCCCTGCTCGAGCTGCATTCGGCCGATCTGGTCGGCAGCTATGACGTCGCGTTGATGTACAAGGACGAGGCGGGCAAGGTCCACGTCACCAAGCACGAGAAGCCCACTCAGCACGGCGCCTGGACGGGCGCAGCTGTGGGCGCGCTCGTGGGGATCATCTTCCCGCCCTCGATCATCGGCGCGGCGGTGGTCGGCGCGGCGGCCGGCGGCGGTATCGGACATGTCCTCGGGGGCATGTCGCGCGGCGACGCCAAGGAGCTCGGCGAGCAGCTCGCCGCCGGTCAGGCGGCGCTGATCGTAATCGGCCGATCGCGGATCCAGGAGCAGCTCGACAAGGCACTCAGCCGCGCCCAAAAGAGCGAGGAGCGCCAGATCGACGCCGACGGCGAGAAGCTCGCCAAAGAGCTCGACTCCCTACCCAGCTGACCGGGTCGTCCGTCCAGCCCACCGTCTTCGACGAGAAAGGAGCCCACCATGCTCCGAGCAGCCTCATCCAACCGCGATGGACAGCAGCGCCGTGGCCGCATCCTGGCGCGGGTGCCCGTGGCGTGCATCGCGTCGGTCGCCCTCATCGCCGTCGCCGGGTGCGGCAGCAGCAAGCCGGCGTACTGCTCTTCACGCACCAATCTCGAGAACTCGATCAAGGGTCTCACGAGCCTCAACCTCAGCAGCGGCGTGAGTGGTCTGGAGGCCCAGGCCAACAGGATCGAAAGCGACGCGAACTCGCTGGTCAGCGCCGCCAAGAGCGACTTCCCGAGCGAGACCAGCGCGCTCAAGACGTCGGTTGACGGACTGGCCAACTCGCTCAAGGGGCTCCCGTCCAGTCCATCGGCGGCGCAGATCGCGGCGGTCGGAGCCAGCGCATCCAGCCTCGTGAACTCGGTCAAGGGGTTCGTGGACACCACCAAGTCGAAGTGCAGCTGATGGGAAGCTGACCCGGCCCGCCCGCTGACCCGGCCCGCCCGCTCGCCGGTGACCGGCCGAGCGGGCGCGCCGGAGGCAAGGCACCGTGCCGTGATCGAGCGAGAGCGGGCCAACGAGGACCCCGCCGGCTTCCGCGTCACCGGCCGCTACGTCATCGTGACCGCGTCACGGCGCCTTGGGAGCCGGGCGACTCAGGGCCTCCCCTGCCCAGCGGTGAGTGATCGACCGTCGGGGCGGTGCCCCACCTGGCAGGCGTAGTCTGCGTGGCGGTGGAAGTCCAAGGCGACGAACCGGGATCGCGGAGCGCACCGGGCCATAGCGAGGCGCCGCGGAGGCGGCGCGCGGCGGCGCTGGCCGATCGGCTTGGGGAGTTCGTGGTGGCCGTGCGCGACGGCGATGAGGCGGTGGTGGAGGATCTGGTTGTCCGTCTCAGCACGTCGCGCCGCGCCTTCGCTCCGCTCGCCTTGGTCGTGGGCGGGTTCGCGATGCTCTTCAACGGGCTCAAGCTGCTGTTCTCCAACTGGCGGCTCACGCTCGTTCAGGTCCTGCCGGCGATGTGGATCTGGGTCGCGATGTACGACCTCAAGGCGCATGTGCTGCACGGCAAGACCTTCCACGTTCTGCGTGGCCCGGTGCTGGTACCGATCGTGCTCGCGATTGCCGCGATCACGGCGGCCAGCTTCTTCCTGAACGCCGTATTCGGGTTCGCGATCGTGCAACGCGGCACACCCAAGGTCCGGCCCGCCGTGGCCGAGGCCCGGCGTCACCTCAAGGTGATCCTGGGCTCCGGCATCGTGGTCGGGCTGCTGCTGGGATTTTCGACCATGGTCGTCACGCGCTGGGGCCGGCCGTGGTTCACGATCTCCCTGAGCGTCGTGATCGGCGTGATGATGGTCTGCTACGTCGCGGTTCCGTCGCGGCTGATCGGCGTCAAGCCGACCACTTCTCGACGCGACAAGCTGGCCGCCAGCGTGGTCGGCGGCATCGTGGGTTTCGTGGTCTGCGCGCCGCCTTACCTGCTCGGCCGGATCGGGATCCTGATGCTCGGGTCCTCCGTGCTGTTCATTCCGGGCATCGTGGTCGTGAGTCTGGCGGCGACGCTTCAGGCCGGCGCCACGGGCGCGGTCAAGACGGTCAAGATGAGCGCCAAGCTGCTCGATCCCAATCTCCCGCCTCCTCAGGCTGCCAAGGTCGGCGGTGCCCCGCCGAGGACGCCGGTCAGCTGACCAGGCCCACGATGCCCTTGATGACCAGGGCGACGCCGATAACCGTGAGCCCGATGACCGCCGCCTTGTGTCCGTTTCGCCCGACCCACGCCTTGGCACGGTCGACAGCGCCGGGGGTCCAATCCGGCGCGACCGTGTAGCCGAGCAGCGGAACTTCGAGCAGGGCGAGCATGATCAGGTTGAAGCCGATCACGGTCAGCACGGTCGCCGCCGTGCTCAGCTTCTGCTTCTCGATCTGATCGAGGCCCGCCAGGTACGACGCGCCCGGAAGCGTGAGCAGCGCGCCGACCAGGAATGTGGTGCGCGCCGAACCCTTGCTCAACGCCTGCTGCCAGCGAGGCGGACCCTTGTCCGGTTTAGCGGCCTTGCGGGCCTGCCGACGCTCGGAGATGGGTTTGCCTCGTCCGGTACCGAGCACAAAGGCCACGATCAGCAGGATCGCGCCCAGGCCCAGGTCCACGGCTGGGTTGACCGTGTTCTCTGTCGTGCTCACGGTGCTCGACCCCTTCAGGGCGAAGACGATCACCAGACCGAGCGTGATGCTGGTCATCAGGGCGCCGAGCAGATAGCCCAGCATCAATCGCTTGGGGTTCGGCAGCAGCAGCATGACCGTCGAGGCCCCGACGAGGACCGGGTTGAAGGCAGCCACGAGCGACAGCAGGAAGACCTGGCCCACCCGGCATGTCTACCCCAGCCATCGGCACAGCGCTTCGCCTCATTCGGGTGACCTGATTGTGGACCGTGAGCGGCGAGCGGAAGCCGTTCGACGGCTCGCCCTCAACCGAACGGTTGGTGCGCGCGTCAGCCGGGGCGCGCGGGATCGATGGCTAATCAGGCGACGTGAGACGCACTCGGTCGCGGAACCATGAGGGCACGAATTTAGCCACCAGGAGAACCGCGATGCCGATCATCGAAGTTGAGCATTTGAACAAGCGGTATGGCGACACCGTTGCTGTCCACGACGTGTCGTTCACGATCGAGGAAGGGGAGATCTTCGGGATCCTCGGCCCGAACGGCGCCGGCAAGACCACGACCGTGGAGATCATCTCCGGTCTGCGCGAGCCCGATCACCGAGGCCAAGCTGCTCGTGCGAGAGCCCGATGCCGCGGCCAAGCTGTTCATCAGCGAGGCCACGATCAAGACTCATCTGCTGCACATCTACGCCAAGCTCGGCGTCAGTGACCGCGCGGCCGCCGGCGCCGACGCGTTCAATCGCCGGCTGCTCAGACCTGAGGAGATGTGAGCGGCCGCAGGGCGGTCAAGCTCTGGGCCCATCAGGTCGATAAGGATTGGGTGGATGTGTCCGGCCGCTCGGCCGATACACCGCATTTCGTCCAAGTGATCCACCAAATGCCCGAGACCGGACTTCAGCGCCGTGCACAGCATGGTCTGGGCTGGCTGTGCCCGACCGAGGGGCACCGCGCGCGTCTGCTCGACATGGGGCCGCGGGTCGTGCGGGCGCGCACCACCGCGCTCGTGGCGACCGGGACCGGGACCCTTTTGGTCATCGGCGACGTGGGGTGGTGGGCGCTCGTCCTGTTCGCGATCGTGATCGTCAATCTGGCGACGCTTGAGCGGCGCATCAGGCGATCCGAACGCCCCGAGCGCGTGGTGGCCGCGACCCAGCTGCTGATCCTGGTTCTCATGGGCGCTTCAGCCGCGCTGACGGGCGGTCCGGTCAGCCCCGTCCTGGCGTGGCTGGTGATCCCGGTTGCCGTCTCGGCGATGCGCTTTAGGGCGCAGGTCGTGTGGGCCTTCGCGGGCTGTGCCGGGCTTATTGCCCTCGTGGTCGCGCTGCTCGGCGGCGTCCAGAAGACCATCGATCACCCGCATGTCATGATCGCGGCATACGTGCTGCTGATCGCCGTGACCGCGGTGACCACAGCCCTGATGGACGCTGAGCTGCAGTTCCGCGGCGAGTCGGTCCTCGATCCGTTGACCGGGCTGCTGAACCGCACCGGTCTCGCCGCGCGCTTCGCCGAGGTGGGCGAACAGGCCCGGCTGCTCAACCGGCCCGTGTGCCTGATCATGTGCGACCTCGACAACTTCAAGCGCATCAACGACGAGCATGGCCACGAGCGGGGCGACGTGGTTCTTCGCGAGGTCAGCTACGAGATGCGCAAGTCGCTGCGCTCGTTCGAGCTCTTCTACCGCCTCGGCGGCGAGGAGTTCCTGATCCTGCTGCCCGGCATCGACCTGCCTCACGGACTCGAGGTGGCCCGCGGTCTGCGTGCCGCCATCGAGGCCAGCCGCCCGGGCGGCCTGTCGGTCACCGCGTCCTTCGGGGTCAGCGTCGCCACCGGCGCGGACATCGATTTCCTCCCGCTCTACAGAGCGGCCGACGGCGCCCTGTACCGCGCCAAGGCCGACGGCCGCAACCTCGTCGTCGCCTCCAGGCGGTCGCCGGCGGTCGCCGACGATTTTGGCGGGGATGTGGTGCGGGTGGACGAGCGCGAGCGCATCGGCGCGCACGTCTAGTCCCGGCCCCCCCAGGCCGGCACCTCCCCCTCTCTGGGCGCGGCCAGCGCGAGCGCGTCGCTGACCCTGGGTTCCGCCGTTGCAGCACGATCGCGCTCTTTCCGTTCACGCTCCCGCGGGGCCGCTGCTGCCGCTGCCGGCAGTGGGTTAGATTGAGTGCACAATGTTCCCGCCGAGGTTGGAGGCTTCCATGCAAGCGGTCGTGGTGCACGAGACCGGAGGACCGGAGGTACTCAGCCTGGAGGAGGTCGAGCGACCTGAGCCCAGCGATGGCGAGGTGCTGATCAGGGTCGTGGCCGCGTCGGTCAACCCGGTCGACTGGAAATACCGGCGGGGGCTCGCGCCCCGGGAGTTGCCGGCGGTGCTCGGCAACGATGTTTCCGGGGAGGTCGAGGTCTCGCGGGCTGAGGGTTTCGCCGAGGGCGACGAGGCATTCGGCATCGCGGCGAGTGGCGGCTACGCGGAGTTCGCGACCGCCCCGGCGGGTGTGATCGCGCAGAAGCCCGACGGCGTGAGTCACGAGCAGGCGGCGGCGATCCCCGTGGCGGGCCTCACCGCTTGGCAGGCCCTGTTCGACCGGGGTGCGCTCGTGCGCGGACAGACGGCCTTGATCGCTGGCGCCGCGGGCGGTGTCGGCCATTTCGCAATCCAGTTCGCGGCGCGCGCCGGTGCCCATGTGATCGGGACCGGGTCAGCGCGGAACCGCGAGTTCGTGCTCGGTCTCGGCGCGCATGAGTACGTCGACTACACCGAACAGGATGTCGCCGAGGTCGTGAGCGGCGTCGACGTCGCCTTTGACACGGTCGGTGGCGAGACAACGCAGTCGCTACTGCCCGCGGTGCGCGAGGGAGGGATCCTCGTCACCATCGCGGGTCCCCCACCCGAGGAGCGGGCCAAGGAGCGCGGCGTCCGCGCCGAGCTGCTCATCATGGGCCCGAGCTCCGAACAGCTGCGTCAGATCGCGGAGCTCGTCGCGGCCGGCGAGGTGCGCGTGGAGATCGCGCAGACGCTCCCGTTGGTCGACGTGCGCCGGGCTCACGAGCTCAACGAGTCCGGACACACCAGGGGAAAGATCGTCCTCAAGGTGAGCGAATAGCCATCTCAGGCGCGAGTCGACTCTGATGGTCAGCTGCGCGTCTTGCCTTGGCGGAGCAGCTCAAGCGCCTGAGCGACGCGGCGCTCGCGGGTCTGCTCACGCTTGGCCTCAGCGATCCAGCGTGCGTATTCCTTGCGGTGGGTGAAGGCCAGGCCCTCAAAGGCTGCCTTCGCACGCCGATCGTCGGCCAGGGCGCTGGTGAGGGCATCCGGTACGTCCACGTCTCGCGGCGCCGTGTCGAGCTCGACCGTCACCTCGACGGTGTCTCCGGTCTGTACGCCGGCCGACTCCCGCGCCTCGCGGTTCAGTCCGAGCAGGAACTCGCCGCGCATCGGCGTCACCGTCGTGCGTCAGCTGTAGCCATTGATCGTTGCCCGGACGGGAAAGCGCCCGGCGCCCTCACCGACGGTCGCCACCTGAGTTTCATCGAGGACGACCGCCGCGGCTGGGCCTCGAGCAACCAACGTCGTGTTCAGCTGAACAGAGCCCACGACCAATTTGTAGCGCTCAGATCGAACCGACCTGGCAGCGACGAATCCGGCTAGAGATCGAGCGCGAGGTCATCGCTGGGTTGCGAGCAGCAGATCAGAGCGCTTCCCGGCGCGGGTTGCTCGAGCGGATCGGGTTGGTAGCGGACCTCGCCGCTGACAAGACCGGTCTCGCAGGTGTGACAGACGCCGGTCCGGCACGACCACCTCACGGGAACGTCGCACGCCTCGGCGAGCTCGAGCAGGCTGGCGAACGACGGGTCCCAAGGGACCGACAGGTTGCTGCGACTGAATGAGATCAGTGGTCCTGCGCCGGGCGCACCCGTTGGCGGATGCGGCGCGGTCGCGGGCGTGTCGATGACGCCGGGCGTCTGCGATTTGCCGGGCCCGAACGTCTCACTGCTGACGCGGTCGGGGGCTACGCCGCGTGCGGTCAGAGCGGCGGCGATGTCGTCCATGAATGGGCCGGGACCGCAGAGGTAGAAGTCGGCGTCCGTTGGGACTCCGGTGTCGTTGAGCACGGCAGGGGTGAGCCGCCCGGCGATGTCGAAGTGGCGATCGCGGGGCCCGGGATTGCTGTAGCAGACGATGCGGTGGGCCTCGGGCAGCCGCGCCAGCAGGCCGCGGGTTTCTGCGTTGAAAGGGTGCTCGGCGCGGTTGCGAGCTCCGTGTAGCCACCAGACCGGTCGTGCCGAGTGCTCGTCGGCGAGCACGTGCAGCATGGCGAGCACCGGCGTGGCGCCCACCCCGGCGCTGATTAGCACCACGGGCCGGTCGCCCGGCCGCAGCACAAACGAGCCGCGCGGGGCGCCGGCCTCGATCACGTCCCCGACGCGTAGCCGAGCGTGCAGATAGGCGCTCGCCGCGCCATGCGGCTCGCGCTTGACGCTGATGCGGTAGCTCTCGCTGTTCGGAGCGCCCGACAGCGAGTAGGTGCGCAACACGGGCATCGCACTCGGGTCGGGGCGCAGGCGGATGGTCAGAAACTGGCCCGGCCGCGCCGGTGCCGCCGGCTCGCCGTCGGCCGGCGTGAGCCGGACAGAGATCACGCTCGCGCTCTCGTGGTCGATCGCGACGACGCGCAGAGGCCTGAGTCCGTCCCAGGCGAGCGCCGCCACCTCGCCGTCAGGCGCCTGGTCGAGCAGTTCGCGGAACGATCCCTGCCAGCCCTCGCTCAGCGCCGGGATCCGCAGCTGCGCGCGCGAGGTCACGGCGCGTGCGGTTCGGTAGGTACAGCAAGCCGTCGATCTCCGCCACGGTCATTGCCTCGCGGCCGGTTTCGACGCGCTCGATGGCGTCGCCTGCCTCGACCTCGCCCTCCTCGAGGACGCGGAGATAGAAGCCGGGTCGGCGGTGCGCAACCAGGAGTGACGGCATCCGGGGCTCGTTCATGCGGAGTCCGACGCGATAGCACGTGACCCGCGGCTGGCTGACCTCGAACAGCGCCGAACCGATGCGATAGCGATCACCGATGCAGACCTCGTCGTCGGCGAGTCCGGCGACGGTGAAGTTCTCGCCGAACTGGCCGTAGCTGAAATCGTCGCGATCGAGAAACTCCTGCCAGTGCCGGTAGGACTCGATCTGATACACGAAGACGGCACGGTTGACGCCGCCGTGGCCGTTCAGATCGCCCTGCCCGTCGCCGTCCACGTTGAGGCGACCGACCCTCCGCGGACCATCGACGGAGTCCTTCCAGATCCCCGTGTGCACGGTCCGCCCCTCCCATTCGATATCGCGAGGCATACCGACATTCACCGACAGCAGCCGACCAGCGGGGACAGCCATTGCGCACGGTCTATCAGACCACTTCTTGCGTTGCACGTGCGAGGCGCGCTCGACACGCATACCTGACGATCCTGCCGCGTGACCGCACCGACACGCTGACCTCGCGACGACGTTCTCCGGGGGCGCAACCTCCCGGCGGGTGCGGAACGGGTGTCCGCGCTGATGCTCAGCTTAGATATCAGGCCGCTAGGACGCCAATAGACGGCCGTCGCTTGCCTTCGAGACGGCAGCTCCGGTTCGAACGAACGTCGATGGTTGCCATTCGCCGGTCCGCTCCTCTGTTGAGATCGTTCGACTGTCGTAGAGCGAAGCCCGCACGCCCCCAGGCGTGTGGCGACCGGCCCACAGCGCCTACGTAGCTTGGGCGGGAGGTAGGATTGCAGCAACGGAGTGATGCGCGGCGACGACTAGAGCGCTGTCCCAGAAATCCATCACGGTCGTAGGCGACGACCTGGAAGGGGTGAGGCTTGTGTCCTCCGAAGCACTGTTCGCGGTAGCGACCGATCGCGCCGGCAGATCGCGGCGACTCCGACCGGCGGGCGAGCTGGACTTGGCGACGGCTCCATTGCTAGAACGCGAGCTGGTTGCCGCTCAGAAGCCTGGTGGAGGAATGACCACGGTCGATCTGGCCGGGCTCACGTTCATGGACCTTGCCGGAGTGCGGCTCTTTGAGCGTGCCTGTCTGCGGGCAAGTGCGAACGGCACGAGGCTGTCGCTGCTGAAAGGACCGCCTAGCGTGCAGCGCGTCTTCTCCCTCGTAGCGAACCTGACCAATCTGCCGACCATAACGAGGCGAGTACTTGAACTCGCTTCCGAAACGAAGGCAGCGGCGTAAATCCCGCGTCCAACGCCGACCGCAGGAGCATCGAGCAGATCATGTGGCGAGCCGAGACACCCGGACTCGCTCCTCAGCGAGTAGCAACAGCGCTCAGTCAAGACGCGTGCAGCCTTACGCCTGCTTGGCGCGCAAGCTCTTGCTGAGCCCAACCTCCTGCCAATCTGGCGTAGCGGAGGCGGTCGTTGGGTGATAGGGCAGGTGCGCCTTTTACGCTTGGAACAACACCACGCTCAGCCGTATCGCGGGAGGAAGGAAGCCCGTCAAGTGTGCACCCGCGAGCAGGTAATTACGAAGGCGATGTGACAGTGCGAGTGGACTGGGAGCGCTCACTTCTTGTGCCGGCAAAGCGCCCCACATAAGGCGAACGCCTCGCGTATGCGAGGCGTTCGCCGATCCTGAATCAGGCGATAGAAGCTCGAGCTCACAATCCGGCGCGAGAGCCTCCGCGTCTGTAGCCGAACCCGCCACGCGTGAACATCAGCAGCACGACAACGAGCAGCAACAGCAACAGCAGCGGATTCACTGCCACGCCACCGAAAATCGCAGCGATGACGAGAATCACGATGAGCAACTCAACAAGTCCCATATTGCACCGACTCCTTCGTCTTAGATGACCCCCGTACAGCTACCTACCCGTTCCACCAGCTGACTACGCGGTAGCCTCGGAGGAGCCCAGGCTTCTGAGCCCCGAAAGCCTGAGGCGGATGCGCGCGACGCGACGATCAGGCAAGCGAAGCAGGGCAACGAGCCGATCCCGGCGCTAGGCGCGGCTACGCCGGTCCGATCGTCGAGGCGTTCGCACGGCAGAAGTGTCGGAAATGGGCCTCACACTGTCGGACTCAGCCAACCACGGTGTCGAGCCCCTTCAGCCGCTTGGTCTTCAAAGAGTGCCTGCGAATCAGCACTGCGCTGAGCGCCTCAGACGCTCACCGTCACGAACCGAGGCGACGGAACACACCAAGCAGCCGGGACTCGAACGTCCACGCCAGGATCGCATGGCCGGTGTCGTTGGGATGGACGTTGGGACCGGTCGTCTGGCACATGTGGGTCCAGTTGCAGATGTTGGCGACGTTGACAGGGAGCTTCTGTCCGTTGTAGGAGCCAGTTGGCTGCCAGTCGAACGTCTGGAATGCCTTTGCTGCATTGGCGAGGGTGACGTTGTAGCGCCGGTAGATCGTGCGCAGCTCGCGATTGAACGCCACGACCATCCCGATGCTCGCTCCGGCGCCCTCCGGGCCCTGGGCGCCCTGGAGGTAGAAGGCCAGGAACGGGTCGTAGTACTTGAAGCCGACGATCGGCACGTTGCCGCCCGCGGCACGCAGGCCACTCAAGATGATGGGCAGGTTGGAGTTGACGATCGCGAGCTGGCGCTGGACACACGCGGGGCTGATCACCACGCTTCCGTGCGGAGTGCACGCGAGCAGGTCATCGCCGCCGGTGTCAATCGTGACGAAGTCGACCTGACCGCTGTGCGCTCTCAGGAACGCTTGAGCATCCCCGAGTTGGGTGCCGGTCTGGTACTTGGCTTTGCACAGCCCGCCGCCGTTGATCATCCGAGTGGTCGTATCCCCTCCGCAGCCGAGGTTCTCGAGCGCAAGTCCGGGAACCGAGCGCGACGCGAACGAGAACACGTCGTCTACGTAGCTGTGACCGGGCGTGGCGCCGCCGCCGGACGCGAGCGACTCCCCAAGCGCGAGGTAGTAGCCCGTCGTCATGGTCGCCGCGCCGGCCGTCCCCGTCAGCCCGGCGCATGCGAGCGCACACACGATTCCGACTCCAACCCCACGCATCCACCGTCGAGACGTCGCCCTGGTCATGGGTACCTCTCCTCCTCGCGGTCGAGCAGTCCAGCTCCCAGTTCAACACGAAGCCAACCGAAGAGTTGCGCTCGCGAGGCCGGCGCCGGCGGAAGAAGACGTCCACAGCAGTCGGAGAGGCGTAGGCGCCGGGGTCGGGACCGTGCTATGTCCGCACTGTCGCACTTGCGGTCCCGTCTCAAAAGCCTGTCGGGTCGAGGCGGAAGCCGGGCAGCTCTCGCTGGACCGAATCGCGAGACGGCTGCCAGACGCGCTCCACGCTGGCCGTCAGTGGCGGTGATGCTTCTCACCGGCGCGAGTCGGCCGGCACAAACGCGAAGCAACCGAGGCGCCCGACTCTAACTCACACCCAGTACCAGTACGTCGCCTCGACGGCGCTGAGGGTGAAGGCGCGGCGGTGCCTCGGCCTCACGGTCATGCGAGGCAAGACGCCGGACCTCGGTCGGTACACGTGGACGGTGACCGGCGTGGCGTGGAAGGTGCCCCGGGCGCGGTTCGGGACGCAGTCGTCGTCCCACATCGGTCCCGGTCGCGTCGCCGTCGCTCGCGTTCCACCTCGACCAGTGGAGCGTCCGAAGGAGTGCCCGGCCTTGTTCGTCCTGTGGCCGGTGAAGCCGCCCAGGTATCCCGAGCCGTCGCCGACCGCGTGGGGATCGAGGTCTTGGTGTTGTCTGTAGCGTGTTGATGATGGCGCTGCTGGATCGGGTCGCCGGCAAGGTTCGTCTTGGGGTCGAGCTGACCGGTGTGGCGTGGCCGCAGTTCGTGCGTCCGCTGGTGGTCGAGCTTGTATCGCACCGGCCGATCCGGGAGGTGATCCCGGGCGTCCACCATTGGACCGCTATCCACCCGAGGATCAGGCTGCCGGTGGACTCCTACTACATCGAGTCTGCCCGGATCGTTCTCGATCCGATGGTGCCGCGCGAGGGGTTCGGGTGGTTCGAGGGGCGAGAGCTGCCGAGCCAGGTTGTTCTCACCAATCGCCACCATCTCCGCCAGGGCGAGCGCTATGCGGAGGCCTTCGGTTGTCCGATCCGTTGCAGCGAGGCGGGCTTGCACGAGTTCGAGCGCGGTCCGAAGGTCGAGGGCTTCGCGTTTGAGGAGCAGCTGGCCCCGGGGGTAACAGCACATCGGCTGGGGGCGATCTGCCCGGACGACACCGCGCTACATCTCCGGACCGGGGGCAGCGGCGCGCTCGCGTTCGCCGATGGCCTTACGCGCCCGCGTGGTGGCGGGCTTACGTTCGTGCCCGGGCTCCTGATGGGCGATGACCCCTCAGCGGTGCGGGCCGGGCTGCGTGAGTCGCTTCGCGGGCTGCTCGAGCTCGATTTCGACAACCTCTTATTCGCGCACGGCGAGCCGCTCATCGGTGGCGGCAAGGCCGCGCTGCGCGAATTCGTCGACCGCGGATGAACCGCTACCGGCAGCGCTTTACGCCACAGCCTCGGGCGGGAGCAGGCGTCTTGCTTCCGCGCTAGGCGGGTCGGCGCCGTGCAGGGTTCGATGCCTGTGCCTAGCAGAGAGCAGGTGTCCCGTTGAGGACTGCTCAACGGGCGGCCTCTCTCGGGTCAGGCTGACAGGATTGTTTGGATGGGACTTGACCGCGCCGCGCTGTTCGCCTTAGCCACCAGTGAGCGGTTCGAGCGCGCGGTCAAGCGCGTGCCGGGCGGCGAGGCAGTTGCGTGGCGGGCCGCGTCTCGTTACCTCGCCGGCCGCTCACGCGTCGACGCGCTCGAATTCGCCGGGCGACTGCTGGCGGATGGGCACGCGGTCAGCATCGATCTGTTCGGGGAGCGTGTCGATGATCCCGTGATCGCCGACCGCGTGCTCGCGGAGTACCTCGAGCTCGCTGCCGTGCTGCCCGGATCGCCAGCGGACGTCTGGTTGTCGCTTGACCTCTCGCATCTGGCGCTTGCGACAGATGCAACGGCGGCCGCTGATCGCCTGGCCAAGATTGCTGGCGCGCTACCGCCTGGTCGGCGCCTGCAGGTCGGTGCCGAAGAAGCAGCACATACGGACGCCATCCTGGGGTGCGTCCTTGATGTCGCCGCACGCGGCCTGGCGCACGGACTCGGTGCCACGCTGCAGGCCAATCTGGTGCGCTCCGGCAGTGATCTGGACGCGCTGGCCGACGCGGGTGTCCACGTCCGGCTCGTCAAGGGCGCCTACGTAGAGACCACGGGCGCACTGTCGTACGGCGAGCCGACCGACATCGCCTTCCTACAGCTGGGCTTTCGGCTCGCCGAGCGCGGTGTCCCGTGGTCGGCTGCGACCCATGATGGTCGGCTGCGGGAGGCGCTGCTGCTCGCTCATGAGTCGCTTGCGGTTGAGCAGTTGCTGGGTGTGCGCCCCGAGACGCTCGCCGAGCTCTCTACCCGCGGCATCCCAACCCGCGTCTACGTCCCCTACGGGCGCGACTGGTTCCGGTTCTGGCTGCGCCGCCTCGCCGAATCCCGTGGCGCTTGAGTTGCCGCCGGCGCAGGTCTCTTGCCTCAAGCCCCGGATGCCCTGCTGATCGCCAAAAGCAAGTGCCACCGCGAGGTGTTGACACCGGGAGACAGAAGGGCGCTCATGCTGATCGAGCTGGGGCCGGACGATCGCAATGCCGCCGAAGCGGTCGTCTGCTCAGGGTCATGCCGGAGCACGAATGCGATCGTGGCGACATGCCCGGTTTCCGTGCGTTGCAGGGACCTCATGGTGGACACCGAGTGCTCGTGCCGCGGACAGAGGGGGTGCAGGCGTGGCGGAAGGGGCGGGTTCGGGCCCAGACCATCCGCCTATGAGGAAGAAGTCGCCCGGGTGACCACGCTGGAGTACCCTGACGCGTGTGGCCCTGAGGGTTCGTTCCCTGGCGTCGCTCGCGGTCGCGGTCGCGATCTCCTGTAGTGCCGTCGCTCACGCCGCCGCCCGGCCGGCGCTGTTTCGGGCTGGGGCGGCAGTCCGCAGCATCGACCCGTCGGTGCCGGTCTACTCGGGAGGGTTCTCGCTCAGCCCTCCGATCAAGGGAATCCACGATCCCCTCGAGGTGCGCGCCTTCTACGTGAGCAACGGCCACACGGCGCTTGCGTTCGCGACCGTCGACGCCCAGGGCTACTTCTCCGGCTACCAGGAGGGACCGAACTTCGGAGCGCTGGCGGATCGCTTCGACGCTGCGCGAGCCGCGAGCGCAGCGGTGGGCGTCCACATGTCGCAGGCGGATGTGATCGTGCAGGCGACCCATACCCACGCGGGCCCGACGCTCGAGGGGATCTGGGGCCCCGTACCCGTCAGCTATCTGAAGTTCGTTCACGACCAGGTCGTGTCCGCGATCGTCGCCGCCGCCCGCTCGGCCCGCGCCGCGCACCTCCAGTTCGCGACGCTCGGTGACCCCAACATCGCGGGCGTCAACATCAACCAGGACAACTACCAGGGCTGGGTCAACGACACGCAGATCTCGATCATCCGCGCTGTCGCGCCTTCGACCGGCGCGACGATCGGCCTGTTCGCGAGCGTGCCCACACACGGCGCGCACGTGTGCGGGCAGTGCCTGCGCATCCTCAGCGCGGACTACTTCGGTGCGGTGCGTGCCGAGCTCGACCGGCTGCTCGGGGGCGTCAGCGTCGTCGGCCCGGCCTCGCTCGGGCGGCTGGAGAGCCCGGTCGAGACGACCGGCTTCAGGAACATGGCGTGGATCAGTGGAGTGATCGCGAACGACCTGCTGGAAGCGCTCTCGCGCGCCCAGTGGGTGACGAGCTCGAAACTGGAGGCGCACGAGTCGACGCTTCGGTTCACGGTAACCAACACCGCGCTGCTCGGCCTCAACGACGCGTGGTCGCTTTCGAATGCCAAGAAGCGGCAGTTGGCGGCGGCCACCGGGATCTATCCGATCGATCGGGCGATCCGCGCTCCGTTCCGCACCGGCAACGTGTTCGGGACGTGGCTGACGGCATTCCGCGTGGGCAATCTAGCGTTCCTGTCGATGCCCGGAGAGCCGTTCCCCGAGGTTCGCCTGACGCTCGCCAAGGCGACCACCGCGGGGACCGTGGTGGCTCTGTCCAAGGGTCAGGACGACCTCGGCTACTTCTATCCGGCCTTCGACGCGAAGTACCCCACGCTCTACAACTCCGATCACGCGACATTCAACGTCTCGCCGAACCTCGGCGACCAGATCATCGCTTCGCAGGAGGCGCTCCTCTCCCGGATCGGGTTTCCGACGCGGAGCCTGGCGGCTACGCCGCTCAACAACAATTACGCCCAGAAGAAGCTGCCCGGGCTGCAGACGTTGGCCTCGCCGCCGACTGGCGATGCCGGGCGCTCAGGCACGTTCATTACCACGCTGCAGGCGATCTACATGCCTGCCGCGCAGGTCGATGCTCCGCTCGCCGGCGAGGTGCACTGGGACTTCGGCGACGGCAGCCACGCCGACACGGGATACCTGTCGGTGGGCCAGGACTACGGGCAGACCGGTCAGGGCTCGCACGGCAAGCCGGTGTCGTTCACCCACTCGTTCCGGCCAGGGACCTACCGCGTCCGCGCCTTCGCTCAGGACACCCTGGATAACAAGGTCTTCTGGACGATCACGGTGCGGGTGTTCCCGCCGCTCGGGGTGAGCTGCTCGGGCCGCGTGCACGGTGGCCAAGGGACAATCCTCCGCCGTCAGTGGCGGGCGACGAGTCACGGCCGAACGCTGACGGTGCTCGACGCCGCAGGCGGCACGGCCACCGTCCGCTGCAAGTAGACCACGCTATGCGTCCCGTCCCCGCCGGTCGTGTACTGCCTCGGCGACTCCGTCGACATGGCCGTGCTCGTCAGCTACCAGGGATCTTGTGGGATGGAGCCAGCCGGGATCGAACCGGCGACCTCCTGCTTGCAAAGCAGCGCCGACGCAAACGACGCCTCACGACCGAAGGCGACAAACCCCCCGCAAGCACACACGATCCGGGGCTTTCGCGGCTGTGTGTCCCGCCCGCGTTGAGGATGCGTCAGGGACGTTTGGGCCACTATTGGGCCACAGCGCCGAGCTCAGAACCGCACCGCGAGCCCACCCACGAAGCACAGTGCTTTCGGTCGCGACCGTCGCGACCGCAAACCCCACGAGCTCGACGCCGCGCGGCGGGGTCACGCGAAAGGAGAAGCAACTCGACGAAGCATCCCGGGTGCGCCACTCGCCTCTCACTGAAGGATCACGATCGAACCCGACGCATGGCCCTCCGCCGCCGCGAAGTGGGTCGGTGGTCTGGGCTGAACCTCGAGGCGTCTGATCTTGACGCTTCGCTTGGCTATTGGTCACCGCGAGCGGCTGGTCAAAAGCATTGCGCTGCCCGCTCCGCCGGCGACCAGTCCGACAAGGAGGAAGCCAAGGCCTACCCAAAGCACCAGGTTAGTCTTCGCGCCTACATTCACGGCCGCGCTGACGTTGGGAGCGCCGTTCGCGTTCATCAGGACTATCGTCCAGTTGCCTCCCTTGACCTTCCAAGTGGTGGTCACTTGGCCACTGCCGCTGCTAGCCGACTGCCAGAAGCTTTCGCGCGCGGGGGTACCGGCCGGGGCCGTGCCCGCGTGCGTCTTGTACGTGACCGTGGTGCCATTGACGTCGGTCACCTCGCTGCGAGCGACTCCACCCAGATAGCCGCTCACGGCGTTCTGAGCCGCGATCCCGACGAATATTGGCTGCCCGTTGCTGCTCCTAGCTGTGACCCGTACCCGCCCGACCACGTCACTCGCGACGCTTGGGAGGTCGCCGATGTGCAGCCCCTCGGTGGTGACCGCATATCCGGGCGCCGCCACCTGCGCAGCGGATGATGTGTAGTAGCCGTCCTTGCCGCGCTGGGTCAAGTGGACGACGACAAGCGCGACGCCCGCCAGGACCGACAGGCCGCCGAGGCCCGCGAGGATCCATCCACCGATCCTCAGCCCGGTCCGTCCGCCGCCACCTTCTGATGCCTGCGGCGCAACTCCGCGCGCAGCCTGCGGGCCCGCTACCGGACCTTCAGCGCCAGCCGTCTGATCATCTTCAGAGCCAGCCATCTGATCAGCTCCTTCCTAGGGAGCCCCACGCTCGCCAGGTGGTGACCGTCGACGGAGTCTTCACCCCTCGCCGTACCAAGTCAAGACCAAGGACCTGGACCGCTGACGGACACGCGCGCGCGTGACGCCGTACTTCCGCTCACGCGAAATGCGGTCACGAGCCCAACGGCTTTATTCGCGCTCGTTTTGTCGTCTCGGACAGTCTGCAGCCGGGATTGCTCGGCCCTGGGCCCTCCCAGCGTCGAAAGGCGGAGGCCAGGCGTCCTTAGGGGCTTGTGAAGGAGAAACGGTGCTCGCGTGTGTCTGGCACGAGCCGGCTGCTGGCCGGCGCCTCGACTTGGCTCACAGCGAACAGCTGCCACTCGCCGGGCACGCCCTTGAGCTCGCGGACGCCGCGGTCGCTGAACGAGATGCCCGAGCCCACGACGAGGTCCTTGACGGTGCTCGAGACGAACACCTCGTCAGCGGCCGCGAGCGCACCGATACGAGCACCGATGTTGACGGCCATCCCGCCTATGTCGTCGCCGATCAGCTCGCACTCGCCGGTGTGAAGGCCCGCTCGCAGCTCGATGTCCAGAGATCGCACCTGGTCGGCGATAGCTCGGGCACAGCGAATCCCGCGCGCCGGACCATCGAAGGTGGCGAGAAAGCCGTCGCCCATCGTCTTGACCTCGCGGCCTCGGTGGCGCTCGAGCTCCGCGCGGATGAGATCGTCGTGGCGACCCACGAGCTCGCGCCAGCGCGCGTCGCCGAGCGCCGCGGCGCGCTCGGTCGAGCCGACGATGTCGGTGAACATCACGGTTGTGAGCACGCGATCGGACACGGGCGCGTGGCGAGCGCCGGTGAGGAACTCCTCGATCTCTTCTGCGTAGCCGTCGGCGTCACCGTAGAACGGGATGTGATCCATCCCTGGCAGCACGACCAGCCGCGCGCCAGGGATGTGCTCGGCCATGTAGCGCGCGCACTCGACGGGAATGAACTCCTCTTGCGCGATGGAGCACGAGCGTCGGCACTCGGATGCTCGGCAGGAGATCCCGGACGTCGGTGTCGACGACCATTGCGAGCAGGGTTTGGGCCATGTGTGGACTGGCCGCGGAGCGCTCGAAGATACCGCGTCCGATGCGGTCGCGCTCGCTGTCGGCGCTCGGGGCCATGAGCGCGAGCGTCCGGCCCTCGCCCCAGTGCTCAGCCGCCGCGCGGGCGCTCTGGATCGCGTCGACCCAACGTTGCCCGCCGGGGTTCTCGTCGGGGTCGGCGGTTCCGGTCGGGAAGGTGCCGCAGAGGATCAGGGCGCGCGTGCGCTCGGGATAGGTGGCGGCGAAGAGGACGCTCATCGGTCCGCCCTCTGAAAGTCCGAACAGTGCGGCGCGATCTGAGCCGGCGGCGTCCATGACGGCACGAACGTCGTCCATGCGGTCCTCAAGCGGCGCCGGAGCGGCGACCGGGTCAGAAAGCCCCGTGCCGCGCTTGTCGAACATGATCAGCCGCGAGAACGACGCGAGCTGCTCGAGGAAGCGCGCGATCCGCGGATCCGCCCACTGAAGGTCCAGGTGCGAGATGAAGCCCGGCACGAAGACGAGGTCGAGCGGACCATCGCCGACGACCTGATACGCGATGTTGACCTCGCCGCTCCGCGCGTAGCTGTGTCTTCGGAGGCATCGCACACACCAGCCTACCCACGCACGCGTATCCAGGCGATCCCGAATTGCAGCGTCTCGCTCAGCCGAACTCAACACACTCGCGCTCGTCCCCTCTGCTCCGATCGCACGAAATGCAACCATCGAAGAAGACCAACGTCGGTTGGGCGAGCGTCCACGAATGTCACCTGAAGCTCAGGCTTCGAAGCACCAGCGGAGGAGCGTCCTGGTTTTGGCGAAGAGCAGGTCGATGACCATTCGGGGCGCGAGCCCTGCTCAGCTGCGAATGCAGACGTCAGCGACGACGGCGCCGAGTGCTGCTCTTGGCGGCGGGTGCACTGGCGCATGAGCGCTCGAGCGAATGTGAGCGGATGGCGAGAGTCATCTCGATCTTCCAACGCACGTAGCGGCCCGTTGAGGGCCTGCGGCTTCGCGTGGTCCAGGCACAGTTGCAACGCCCGTGGGTGCGGGTGACGTCGGCTAGGCTCGCGCTGTGCAGCTGCCCGAGACGCGTTATCTTGCCCGGCCGGACGGGGTTAGCATCGCTTATCAGGTGTTCGGAGCGGGCCCCGACCTACTCGTTGCGCCGGGTCTGGCGTCCCATCTCGACCTGGCTTGGGCGGATCCCGACCTTGCCCGACTCTTCCGGCGGCTGGCGACGTTCGCTCGTGTGATCGTCTACGACAAGCCGGGCACGGGACTGTCTGACCCGATCCTGCACGTTCCGACGCTTGAGGAGCGACGCGACGACATCCTGCTCCTGCTTGACGCAGCGTCATCGCAGCGCACGTCGCTGCTCGGCTTCTCAGAGGGTGGCCCGGCCTGCCTCGTGCTAGCCGCGACGCACCCCGATCGCGTCCAATCACTGGTGCTCTACGGAGCGTTCATCTCGGGTGGCATCGCCGAGAAGGAGCTCACTGACCCAGCCGACGTGGCCGCGCAGAGACGCGTCCAGGCCGCCCACGCGGACCTCTTGAAGAGTTGGGGACAGGGAAAGCTGATCGACTACTACGCCCCCAGCGTCGCGAGCCGGCTCCAGCGCTCGACGTTCGCGACCTTCGAACGAGCAGCCGCCAGCCCCGCGCTGATCCGGGGCGTGATCGAAGCGACGCGGCAGATGGACGTTCGCCGGGTGCTCGAAGCCATCAGCGTGCCCACGCTGGTCCTCCACCACGCGGACGACATCATTCCCGTGTTCAACGCTCGCATTCTCGCCGACGGAATCCCGGGCGCGGAGCTGAGGATCCTGCCTGGCCGCGATCACATGTTCTGGGTTAGCGACTTTGAGGAGTCGGTACGAGAGATCGAGCGCTTCGTGACCGGCTCGCGTGACTCAGCAAGCCGGGAGCGGGCGCTGGCGACGATCCTTTTCACGGACATCGTCGGGTCGACCAACCGCGCCTCGGAGATGGGCGACAGCGCGTGGCGCCAACTACTCGAGCGTCACGACCGGGCGGTGCGCGAGCAAGTGGCCGATCATGGAGGCCGGATCGTGAAATCCCTCGGCGATGGCATGCTGGCGGTGTTCGACGGGCCGGCCCGCGCGATTCACTGTGCGGAGGCTATCCGTACCGATCTGAATGACTTGGACATCAGCGTCCGGTCGGGCGTCCACACCGGCGAGTGCGAACTGATCGGAGACGACATCGGGGGCATGGCGGTCCATATCGGCGCTCGCGTCGGCGCGTTGGCCGAAGCGGACGAGGTCCTCGTCTCAAGGACAGTCGCGGACCTGGTCGTCGGCTCCGGGCTTCGCTTCACGGACCGCGGCGAACACGAGCTCAAGGGCATTGCCGGTCGCTGGCGGCTGTTCGCAGTCGGTGATCCCGCAGACCGACCCGTCCAGCCCCCAGGAAGCGGATCCACGGAGCGGGAGATGCGGCTCTCGGATCGGATAGCGCTCCAGGTCGCGCGGCGCACCCCAAGCGCCATGCGAGCCGCCTCGGAGCTCGGACGCCGCTCAGTCCGACGCCGCAGCTAACCGACTGCCTCTGACTGAAGCAGACTGCTCGGCGACCAACCAAGCAGCACGCCGTCGCTGACCACGTCGCTGCTGTGTGAGCCGATCGGGCGCGTCCTCTGACTGGAGCGAGGCAAGTCGACGCCCGGTCACCCATGTTGAGCGCGTCAGAGGGTTGCATCGGCGGGGCCGCCCGGGCCGGCTGGGCGGCCCCGCTCGCTCGTTCAGGCACGGCCTGAAGGTCGGACTGCGAGCGCGCGAGCTGCGGCGAGGTAACCGCGGCGGCCGACGGCTACGCTCGGGACGAGTTGACCGGGCGGATTCAGCAACACTTTCACCCGAGGCGATTCGCTCCTCGTCGCGGATTGCACTGACGCGCCGCCTCGGGTGCCGGGCCAGCGACCGCGAGGCCTAGAGACGCAGTGTGATGACTCGGGCGGCGCTGATCGCCGGCCCACCTCGTGGCGTGAAGCTGCCTCGCGCGGTGAGCTGGAGCTTCCGGGCATGTTTGAGCAGTTTCTTGCCCGCGGCGGTGAGCTTGACGGTGATCGGGGCCGTGCCGGCAGCGAAGAACGTCATCCGGCCGGTAGCCACGACGACTGGCCTGGGCGCGTGTCGTCCCGAATGCCGGCGCGTCGGAACCAGCCACCAGGAGATCCGCAGCTGTCCGGCCGTCAACGCCTTGAAGACAACCGCGTAATGGCCTGACTTCAACAACGCTCCGATCGTCGCCCGCCTCCCGGGCAGCGTCAGACGGGACGCGAGCAAGGTCTTTATTTGCCGCAGCGTCGGAGGGACCGAACGGACGGGTCCGAGCTCCGGGGAAGTTGCCGACTCGCTGCCGGCAGGGTTGCTGGCGGTGACCACGACTTTGACTCTCGCACCGATTTCCGCTGCTCGTGGCGTGTACGAGCTACTGGTGGCGCCGGGGACGTTCGCGCAAGCAGGGTGGCAGCGCTGCCACTGATACCTGTAGGACAGTGGTTGGGTGCCGGTCCATGATCCGGTTGATGCCGACAGCTTCCGTCCGGCCTCGACCGTGCCGGTGATCGTGGGCGGCGAGGCGTTGGCCGGGGCCACGACCCGCGGCGGCAGGGGTCCCACGTTGAGGGAGACTGTGGCTTCGGCCGGGTGGTGCGGGTAGGAGCTGGCGTCGTCTTGGGCGACGTAGGTGAAGCTGTCTGGCCCGCGGTATCCCGGGTTCGGTTGGTAATTGATGTGGGGGTCGGTGAACAGGGCCCCGGAGGCGACGCTGAGGGTGCCGTGCGCCGGTGGCGTGTCCACGCGGAACTGCACGGCGCCGGTCTGACCGTAGTGGTCGGCAGTGAGCGTGATGGGAGTCGGGGCGTCGGTGGGGATCACGCCCAGCGCGAGCGGTCGGGCGTCATAGCCGGGGATCGTCGAGGCTGTGGTCGCGTAGGCCGGCCTCCTGTCCGGGCTGGCCTCGCGTACGAAACCCTTGGGATCGACGTCCTCGCGCAGCCAGTACACGCCCGGCGCGACGTCGGTGACATCGACCCACTGGAACACCAGGGTCTTCTCGTACACATCGCGCCAGCCCGACGAGATCCCTTCGAACACGCTCAGGGCGTCCGGGTTGTTCTTTTCACAGAAGGCGCGACTGGGCACGCCGGGGGCGGGGCTGTCGCTGTAGTAGGGGGTGGTTGGGCCAAACGGATCGACGTGCTCGCTGTCGGCCATGCAGAAGCCGACCTTGTCCGCCGGCGCGACGGGCTGGGTCTTTGCGTAGTTCCAAAGCGAGTAGGCCGCCACGTTCTGCAGGTGCCAGTGCTGATGCCCGTCGTTGGCGGCATAGACGAACTGGGCACCCGGCATGGCGACGTCGTAGGTGGTGCCGTCGGTCCGATAGATCCGCTGATAGGCGACCATCGGGTCGGCTGTGGTCGCCCGTTGCCCGCGAACCTCAAGCGGACCCGGTCCGGCGTTGTGGACGAAGCCGTCGAAGCGCAGTAGCAGGTGCCCCGTGTTGACGTCCAGCTCGGCGTTGGCCGGCGGGTCGGCGACCAGGTTGGGCAGCAGATCGCTGGCCGCGGCGGCCGGTGCAGCTCCGACGACCAACGCCACGGCCGAGACCAGAACGGCCACCAAGGAAACCCAGCCACGTGGACGCCACGGGCCCGCCACAGGCGAAGCGGCCCCGCGGCGGCGACGCAGGGCAGCCAGCCTGGCCGGACAAGGCGAATCCAACTGGGCGGCCACAAGCTCAATAAAGCAGACCAATCTTCCCGACGGAACCCGCAAGACGGTCTTGGGCGCCCGGTCCACAATTACGCAGTTGACCCCTTGCGTAAGCGAGCGTTCCGCCGAAGCAATCTGCGAGAGCGCCAAAACGTAAGGACAGTACGAAGATCACGACGCTTTCAGGCAATAACGCGAGGCGTCAGGGTCCGAGGCGCTGGCACCGCTCTGCGTCCGTGCCGACACCGTGGCGGCAAGCGTGTCGGAGCCGCTCGGCGAACGGATAGTCTGGTGGCGTCCATGTGCCGGCGATTCCTCCTGCCCCTGGTCAGCGCTGTGGCGCTGACAGTTCAGGCGGTGCTCGGGGCGTACGCGGCCGCCGCGATCCCGGCGTGGACGACGTACCGACACGACGCGGCCCGCAGCGGGATGGACCCTGACAGCACGATCCCGGTGACGCCATCGCAGGCGTGGCAGACGCCGGCGCTCGATGGTGAGGTATACGGGCAGCCGCTCGTTTACGGCTCGTACATCTACGTTGCGACCGAGAACGACTCTGTCTATAAGCTCGACTCGGCGACGGGTGCGGTGGTGTGGTCCGAGCACCTCGCAGCGCCGGAGTCCTCGTCGGTGGCGCCGTGCGGTGACATCTCCCCCTCGATCGGCGTAACGAGCACGCCGGTAATCGACCCCTTCGCTGATCGCATCTATGTCGTCGGGGCGGTCTCGGCGTCGGGGGCCGTCCATCACGAGCTGTTCGCGGTCGACCTGAGATCGGGGGACCCGATCGCGGGCTTCCCGATCATGGTTGATCCGCTCTACCCGACCGGCGGCGCCGCGGTGAACCAGCTACAGCGGGCGGGACTTGCGCTCGACGGCGGGCGGATCCTGATCGGCTACGGTGGCAACGACGGCGACTGCAGCACGTACTGGGGCTGGCTCGTGTCGGCTCCGGTGGACAGCACGACCGGGCTCAAGTCCTTCCAGGTCGATGCCAGCGACACCGCAGGCGCGATCTGGGCCGCGGGTAACGCTCCCGCCGTCGACGCCGCCGGCAATGTGTTCGTCGCCACCGGAAACGGCAACGGCAACTCGACCTCCGACCCCAAGTACGGCGACTCCGTGGTGAAGCTGAACGCTTCAGCCTCCCCGCTCGACTGGTGGGCGCCGCCCGATTGGCAGTCGCTGGACTCCTCCGACGCCGATCTGGGCTCGAGCATGCCGAACCTGCTGCCCGGCGGCTTCCTGCTTCAGTCCGGCAAGGACGGCAATGGCTACCTGCTGAACGGCGCTGGCCTCGGCCACGTCAGCTCGGCGGCCGCCGAGGCGTCCGGGTTCTGCTCAGGCGGGAGCTTCGGCGGGTCGGTGTATGACCCCGCAAACTCGACCGTCTACGCCGCATGTACTGGTGGCGCTGAGGGCGCTGTCGCTTGGCTCGGGATCGCCGCCGTCGCTAGAGGCCAAGGCCGGCTTCGCGGCGCCCTCGAGCGCAACCGGACCACCGATGATCGCCGGGGGGCTCGTTTGGGTGACGAATTACTCGAGCGGCACCCTCTACGGGCTCGATCCGACCTCCGGCACGATGAGAAGCCATTTTCCGATACCGGAGAACGGGTCCGACGTCAACCACTTCGCCAGTCCGAGCGCCGGCGGCGGGCGGCTGTTCGTCGCGAGCGGGGACCAGGTGACTGCCTACACAATCGCCCAGCCGCCGGTCTCGGCTCCGACCAGCACGACACTGGTCTCCTCAGCCAACCCGGTTCCCGCGGGCACGGTCGTGTCGATGACTGCGGCAATCGCCCCGGCGCCTGATGGCGGTACCGTCACATTCATCGACGGCGGTGCACCGATCCTGGGCTGCTCCGGCATTGCCATATCGGCCGCGACGGCCGGCCAGGCCGTTTGCCACACGGCATTCACACCCGCAAGGACGCACGACCTCGCCGCGTCCTACTCCGGCGATGACTTCTACGCCGCGTCGGCCTCGGCTGTGCTCGCCGAGTCCGTCACGAGCGGCCGTCCGCACTCTCCGGTCATCTCCCACGCCTCGATTTCTCCGCGCCGCTTCACGGCCACGCGCGCCGCCACGCTGCGACTGACCCTGAGCGAGGCCGCGACGCTCAGTGTCGCCGTCACCGGGCTGCGCCACGGCCACGTGATGGGTGACCGCTGCTCATCAAAGATGCACAGAGGCAAGTCCTGCCAAGTGCGAGTGACGCTCTTGCGGCTCCACTTCCACGCCCGATCGGGCCGGAAGGCGTTCAAGCTGTCGCTCCGCCAGCTCGCGACCGGCCGCTACACGGCGCTCATCTACGCAGCCGACCACGCGGGCCACCGCTCGCGCACGACCCGGATCACGTTCACGATCGTCCGCGCGCAGCGGCGGGCGATCCGGAGCTCAACCCTCTGGTATCGGCGGGCGGTGGCGATCGGACCGTCGGTGTCGTACAGAAGGGTCTCTAAGCTCACAATGACTACTCCCTTCTCGTTTGGACGGTGTTGGAGCATGCGCGAGTAGGGTCGCGGTCTTCTCGGCGACTACTGGAGGCGTGATGGGAGAGCGTTGGTTCAGCGAGGAGGAGTTGCAGGAGATGTCGCGTCCGACGATGGACCGCGCGATCGAGGCGCTCGACCGCGGCGACGTGGACGAGGCGCGAGCGTTGTGCGAGGCGATGAAGCATGAGTGGCGCTATCTCCACGATCTCATGGTTGAGGGAATCGCCGGACTAATCTCGTTCGTTCAGGAGCGTGTCGGCGAGGACGCGGTCGCGGATGCGTGGACCTACGGGCAGGGCCGCGGCTGGAAGCGAGATGTCGAGACGATCGCGGCGCGCGATCGCAGGCAGATCGTCTATGCGCTGGCGGCGACCTGGCGGGCGCACTCGTGCAGCGGCACGGGATCGCATCCGGGCGCCTTCACGATCACCGAGGACGACGAGAAGTTTATCTTCGAGATGAACCCTTGCGGGTCAGGTCAGCGGCTGGTGCGAATGGGTCGCTACGAGGGCCCGGACGCCCTCGGGGTCACCGAGCGCGCGCACGATTGGAGCTACGGTCGTGAGGGCTTTCCGCTCTATTGCACGCACTGCTCGTTCATGAACGAAGCACTGCCGATCCGCTGGATCGGCTACCCGCTCTATCCGAGCGACCCTCCAGACGACTTCGGCCGGGATCCTTGCACGTGGTACTGGTACAAGGACCCGGCCGACATCCCGGAGCGGCACTGGAAGCGCTACGGGCTTGCCCGTCCGAAGGGCGCAGACCATGCGGGCTAGCACGAGGCCAACAGCGCGGCGGGTCATTGTGACCGGCGCCGCCGGCGGTATCGGCCGCGCGATCGTGGACGCGCTCACCGAGGCAGGCTGCTCTGTCGCGGCCTGCGATGCCCCTGGCGCGCCGATCGCCGACCTCGCGCACGCCGCGGCGTGGAACGAATTCGACGTGCGCGACCGGGTGGCGGTGGAGGTAGGAGTCGCCGAAGCGACCGCCGCGCTCGGCGGCTGTGACGCCGTCGTCGCGAACGCCGGAATCGTCGACACGATTCACCGGGCGGAGCGCTTTCCGGAAGCGGAATGGCGTAAGGACATCGAAACGAATCTTTACGGCGCATTCCACGTCGCCCAAGCGGCGTTTCCCGCTCTCGCGAATTCCGGCGATGGCCGGGTCGTGGTGATCTCGTCGGTCGCCGCGGAGATCGGGATCCCGGGCCAAGTGGCGTACGGCGCATCGAAGGCCGGCCTTGTCGGAATGGCGCGCACGCTCGCCGCGGAGTGGGCGCCTAGCGGCGTCCGCTGCAACGTCGTGATGCCGGGGATGATCGCCACGCCCAAGGTGCTCGCGATGCCGGACAACCTCCAGGAAGCGCTCAAGGCAACGATCGCGCTGCGCCGCTTTGGTGCGGCGGCGGAGCTCGCCGGCGTCATCAGCTTCCTGCTCTCACCAGCGGCGGCCTACATCACCGGCGCAGTGATACGCGTGGACGGTGGCCTCGGCCTGTCCGTCTCGGCACTGACGAGCTAACCGCGACCGGCAGTCCTGCATCGTCTCAGTCGCCTCCCATGCGAACTCGCTGCCGCGATCGCTCCATTCCGGCAATCTGGTGTCCCGCGGCTCGGCGCGCTCACTCTGCTCGTATTGGTCCAACGCAGAAGTGTCGAGATCGACCGTCGGCGCTCCTGCTCTGCCGCGAATGCCGCAACTCACGTTGCGGAGCGAGGCGACAGGTCGCGGCGTCGCTGAGCGCTGTCGCCGCACACGCGGGCGTGCGTCGCTCAACGCTGTACCGCCATTTCCCCGACGAGGCCGCGCTCTTCGTGGCCTGCTCCGGCTATTGGATGTCCCAGCATCCACTTCCTGACCTGGAGGCCTGGTCGGTCGTGAGCGATCCCGGGGCGCGCCTGCACAAAGCGCTCACGGAGATCTACTCCTACTACGCCGAAACCGAGCCAATGCTCGCAGCCTCCTGCGCGACCTCGGCGTCGTAGCGGCGGTACAGCAGCAGTTCGCGCACTTTCTCACCTACATGGAATCGGCCCGAAGCACACTGATGGTCGGTCGGCGGGAACGCGGCCGCGCCCGGAAGACAGCGCAAATCGCCGTATTCCATGCGCTCTCCTTCACAACCTGGCGATCGCTCGTACGCGAACAAGGGTGCACAACGAACGAGGCAGTCGACATGATGTGCCGCCTCGCCGCGTCGTGCTCCGCCGCGTCGGCCCTTTCGCCCAAAGCGCAAGGCTGACACGCCGCCGCCCACCGCGCCGCAGGCCCAGTCCTCGGCTCGCGCGTGGGTTCTCTGGTTAGATAGCGCCACAAACTCCGGAGGAGAGAGCTGTGGCCGAAGAAGTCCCGATCCCTGGAAGCGACCATGAGGCGAAGATCCGCTCCCTGTGGGCGGTTGCCCTGCTGCCGATCGTGACGATCGGGATCTACTTCTTCGTCTGGTACTACAAGATCAACAAGGAGATGGCGTCCCTGGGCAAGGCTCGCGGCAACAGCGACGAGCTAGGCGACAGTCCGGGCACCTCGCTGCTCGCGGTCACGCTCGGCGCGCTGGTGATCGTGCCCGCGATCGTTTCGCTGATCAACACTTTCAAGCGCATCCAGGCGACCCAACGGCTGACCGGAGGAGGCGAGCAACTCAACGGCTGGCTCGGGGTGGTTCTTTACGTGTTCGTAGCGCCTGCCATGTGGGCCTACATGCAGAGCGGGCTGAACAAGTCCTGGGAAACCGCGCGGTCGGGGGCGGCTGCGGCCCCGCCGCCCCCTGCGGCAGCGGAGGACTCGGCCTCGTAGGGAGCGTTCAGCTCGACCGCGCTTCAAATTTGCTCCTACCCATTCGCTCAGCCTGGAACGGTGGTGTCGATTCGCACTATGTGCGTCTCGCTGAGCCAGGCCGGCGTGGCTGTTTCAGATCTGAGCGGCAGTCTTTTCGTGTTGTGGTTGGGTGTAGCGGCTCGGGTTGGACGGGCAGCGCCTAGGCGACCGGTGCGTTGGAGGCGCCGCGCGTGGGTGGCGATTGTGGGTGGTGTTCGCGGACGGTGTCGGTCGCGTTGAGCTGGATGAGCAGTTGGCGCAATTGCGCGAATTGCCTTGGTCCGAGCTCTTGTTCGAGCTCGGTTTCGATCTGCCGGACGGTTTGGCGGATCGTCTGGGCGGCCGCGTAGCCGCGTTTGGTGAGGTGGATGCGTTTGAACCGCTGGTCCTCGCGGTCGTCCCGCCGGGTGAGGTACCCGAGTCGCTCCAGCTGTCCGAGTAGGTAGTTCATCGCCTGCTTGGTCATGCCGGCCTCGGCTGCACAGTCCGACGGGCGCCGGTTTTCGGGGCCGGGATATCGAAGCACGGCGAAGTGCGCGGGCACCAGGTCGGTGAACCCCGCGTCGTGCAGGCCGTCGAGCATGCGAGCGTGGATGGCGTCCACCGGCGTGCGCAGGAGCGCCCCGATCAGCGGCGGTCCTAACGGCGATTCAGACTGAGCGGTCAAGTCACTTGACAATGCTAGCGGACGGCGTTACGGTAGTCAAGTCGCTTGACCTACCAGGCCTGCAATGGGAGGAAGACTCAAATGGACCCATCGCCCAAAGCCACCATCCACCTCGGTCCGATGCGGATCGATTTCCTCGTCGACGCCGACGACTCCAGCGGAAGCGTCACGGTGTTCGAGTGCTTCGTCCCAGCCGACTCGAAGGTGCCAGTGCCGCACAGCCACGACGCCTTCGAGGAGACGGTCTACGTCCTCGAGGGAACGTGCACGTGGACGATCGACGGGCAGCCGCGTGAGATCGGCCCCGGCGGGTCGGCGTGTATCCGCCGCGGACAGATCCATGGGTTCGAGAATCGCTCCACCGAGGACGTGAAGTTCCTCGCGATCGCGTCCCCCGGCGTCTTTGGGCCCGCCTACTTCCAAGAGCTCGCCGACGTCCTCGCGGCGGGCGGCCCACCCGACCCGGCCGCGATCGTCGCGGTGATGCGCCACCACGGACTCACACCCGCCCCGACGTCGATTGAGTCACACCGCCGCTAATAGGCTCGAGCTCCACTCACCACCAACATCGTCGTCGTCGGGTCCGTCGCCACGACCGGCCGGCTTTCGCGCGGCCGACGCTGCGGCCTTCGGTCGTCCCGCGCGAGGGTGGTGCGAGATGACCGGCCGTGTGCGGCGAGAGAACTCTGGCGCGCGTCTCAGCTGGTGCCGCGCCTGGTCGCGTGTGGGGCGCTTCGGCCCGCGGGACCTGGCAGGCTTTCCGCGGATGAGTCGGCACAACTGTCAGCGAATCGGGCATGGGGGTGCCAGCGCGCTCGCGCCGGGGAACACGCTGGCGTCGTTTGACGCGGCGCTCGAGGTGGGGATCGACATGGTTGAGTTCGATGTCCGCCGGTGGCGGGGTGAGCTGGTGCTCGCGCACACGGTGCTCGACGCCCGCCGGGGCCGCAGCGTGCGCCTTCATGACGCGCTCGCTCACCTCGCCGGTCGTCGGTTCAGCGGCGTCGGCCTGAACGTGGATGTCAAGCACGTCGGCTGTGAGCCCGTGCTGCTGGACGGGTTGCGGCGGGCGCATCTGCTCGAGCGCACGCTTGTGTCCTCGCAGGTACCCGCGGTGCTCGACCGGCTGCGTGAGCTGGAGCCGCGGGTGCGAACTGGGATCTCTATCGGCGGCAGGATCGCCCGGGTCAGTCGGTGGTGGAGCGACTGGCGCGCGCAGGTGCTGGATGGACTCGCCTCGCGGCGCTGGGATGCGCTGATGGCCCAGCATCGCCTGATCGACGCCGCTCTGCTCGGGGAGGTTGTGCGCCGCAACGGTCTGCTTTACGCCTGGACGGTCAACGAGCGTGCCGCGATCCAATCGCTGCGCGGTCTCGGTGTCCACGGGATCACGACCGCCGATCCGCGGCTGTTCGCGCCGGTCTAGGGCGCCTCTGTGTCGACTGCCGTGACGGACGTGAAGAAGGCAGCTCGCTCGTGCCGCGTTATCAAGGAGGGAACCGGGTGAGCGCGCTGGGAGCGCGGTTGCAAATTCGCGGTGTCGCGGCCCTGACACTTATCTTGTCGCGATGCGCAGCGGCGTTAGCGTGGCGATCGACCGGCGACTCGAGGAAGCGATCGTTGCCTGGCTACGCCGCGAGTGGCCCCTCCTGCGATTGTTTCCGTCGCGGTGGCTCAGGCCCGCGACCCGGCCAACAGCCGTGCGGCTCCGGCGTTCGCTGTCGCGGCTCGCGCTTGCCCTCGCCGTCCCGATCGGCGTCACCCTCGCGCTGCTGACTCTCGCGCCCTAGCAATCGCTCCGGCCAGCCAGCCGACGGCTGCGCCGACAACGGCCCCGGCGAAGCCATGGTGGCTGCCGGACGCGCCGGGTTGGGTTCAGCCTCGTCGCTCCAGCCTCGTTGCTCGGAGAGAAGCCCTGCGGGGAATGCTGCAACGATCGAGCCGGGGCGGCGTGCCGGTGGGCGCGATCGTGCGTGTCGTGACCAGCGCAAAGATCTCAATCCGCCGTGCAGGCACGCGCTGGCCGGGACGTGCTCGTCGCGATCCGTGAGGGTGTGATGCTCACGTGTGTTGGCGACGCTCGCGCTTGATGGGTGCGAACCGGCTCTGCGTCGCTTCTTAGCCAAACGTCTGGACGTCCTCCTTCAAGAGTGATGATCATTCGTGACCAGCATTCGCGCGTGGCGTGGTGAGTTGTCGCGCGCGGGTCTCGGGGGGCGGTTGTTGTTGGCTGAGGTCCGCGGGCGTGCCCTGTGCGTGTGATGTACAAAGGCGAGGCAATGGCTCGTCGTCGTTCTCGTTCTGTCGCGTCTGGGCCGCGGGCCGGATCGGTGCTGCGGGCCGGCGGTCGATCTGGTCTTCGGCGGCGGCGTGGGAGGCGGCGGCGCGGCTTCGGTTTGGGGCGCGTGGCGCGCGTGATCGGCGTGCTGGTGGTTTTGGTCGCGATCGTGGGCGGCGTGCTTGTGTGGCGCTCGCACGCTGGCAGCAGTGTCGCGCGGCGGGACGCTGCGCAGCGCTTCGCGATGGCGTGGTCACGCGGCGATTGGGCGGCGATGTGGCAGTTGCTGACGCCGAGCGCACGGGCGGCGTATCCCCAGGCTCGCTTCGCGGCTGCCTACCGCGGCGCTGAGGACACCGCCGGTGTGCGCTCGCTCAGGATCGGCGCGTTCGGAGCGGAGCACGGCGGCACGATCCCCGTCGCCGTGACCGTCCGGACGCGAGACTTCGGGACGCTGCGCGGCACGATCGCGCTGCCGCTTTCCGGGACCGGGGGCAATCTGGGCGTGGACTGGGAACCGTCACTGCGGTTTCCTGGCCTCCGCCGCGGCGAGGCGGTGCGCAGGCGCTCCGGGCCGCACCCGCAGCGCGCCGCGATCCTTGCCGCGGACGGCACGCCCCTGGACGCAACGGCGCTCGGGGCGTCACTGGCCGGGCGGGCGGGCAACAAGCCCACCGGCTTGGAGCGCATCTACGATCGCCGGCTGAGCGGCCACGCTTCCGCGCAGCTGCTGTTCGGCACGCGGGTCATCGCCCGCGCCCCCGCGGTCCTCGGCCGCTCGCTGCCCACGACGATCAGGCCCGCATTGATGCAGCAGGCAGCGGCTGCCCTAGGCCAGCAGCTCGGCGGGGTAGCCGTGATCCGCCCGCGCGACGGCGCGGTGCAGGCGCTCGTCGGGCTCGCGGTGTCAGCGCCTCAGCCGCCAGGGTCCACGTTCAAGATCATCACGCTCTCGGCCGCGCTTCAGAACGGGATCGCCACGCCCTCGACCATGTATCCGGTGCTCACCTCCGCGACGCTGTCCGGCGTCCGGCTTCAGAACGCCTCCGGCGAGGCCTGCGGCGGCTCGTTGACCGAAGCGTTCAGCAAGTCGTGCAACTCGGTGTTCGCACCGCTGGGCGCCAAGCTCGGAGCCCACCGTCTAGTTGCCGCCGCGCGCGCGTTCGGGTTCAACACGCAGCCCAAGATTCCCGCCGCCAAGCCGAGCACGATCTCGCCACCTTCCCAGCTGCGCGACAGCCTCGCCGTCGGCGCCGCGGCGATCGGCCAAGACCGCGACCTCGCGACGCCACTGCAAATGGCCAGCGTCGGCGCGACGATCGCGCTCGATGGCCGCCGCACCGAGCCACGCATCACGACCATCGACCCGCTCCTCTCCGAAAAGGTCCTCTCAACGAAAGTCGCCCACCAGGTACGGTCGATGATGATCGACGTGGTGCGCTCGGGCACGGGCACCGCGGCCGCCATCCCCGGCCTGGACGTAGCCGGCAAGACCGGCACCGCTGAGCTGCGGCCAAACTCGACCAACCCCAAAGACGCCGACGCGTGGTTCGTGGCCTTCGCACCCGCCCAGCACCCGACCGTCGCGGTCGCCGTAATGCTCGTCGGCGCAGGGTTCGGCGGCACAGCCGCCGCTCCGATCGCCAAGCAAGTCCTGCAAGCCGCCCTCAGCCGTCCGTGACCCACGATCTAGGGCACCGCTGCCCCGGTCGATTCGCAGAGTGCGGCGGTGAGATCCCCTTCGCCGTGCCGGCTGCCGCCGCGGTAGCGTTCACGAGGTGCGGAGATTGGGAGCTCTTGTTCTGGCCGCGATCGCCGCGGCGTCGCTGGTCGGCCAGCCCGCGGCGGCGGCGCCCCAGAGAGCGGCTGCAGGCGGCCGGACCGCACCGATGCTCGCGTTCGACGCCGCCTTCGTCGCCGGCCGGACAGAGGCTCAGCGAGTGGCGTCCTATCGGCGTCTGCGGGCGATGGGGGTGCAGGCGATCCGGTTGGACTTCCGCTGGATCACGCTTGAGCCGGTCGGGCCGCCGCTGCACGATTACGTGTGGGCGCAGCAGGACCGCGAGGTGCGCGCGATCCGGACGGCCGGGTTGCGTGTTCTGGGCATCCTGGGTTACGGGCACCCGGACTACTCGATCGCCGGCGGCGAGGCGTACCGTCGTGGACAGAAGCCAAGCGGCCCGTTCGGCGTCGGCGATCCGCAGTACTACCCGCCGGACGACCCACGGACATTCGCGCGCTTCGCCTCCGACGTGGCGCGGCGCTACCGGTCTGACGTGATCGGGTGGGAGATCTGGAACGAGGAGAACGGAGGTTGGCGCTTCTGGGAGCCCAAGGAGGACCCGCTCGCCTACGGGCGACTGCTGTGCACGGCGCACGGGGCGCTCAAGCGGGTGGACCCCGAGGCGCCGGTGGTGTTCGGTGGGCTGTTCTTCCCACCGCTGGGCGGCCTGCGTTGGCACGGGCGGAGCAAGGTTCCTCGGACAGGTGCTCGACGTCGGCGGCCCAGCGGTCCGCCACTGTTTCGATGCCGTTGCCTATCACCCCTACCCATACCCGTTCACCTCGCCCGAGGCTCAGGTCAGCGATCGCGGCTCGGTCATCGGCGCGGCGGATCAACTGCGAGCGGTGCTTGCGCGGCCACGGCCTGCGACGCGACGCCGCTGTGGAACACGGAGGTCGGTTGGCCGACGAACTTCCGCGGCAACGGCGTCACTGAGCGGCAGGCAGGCGCGCTACGCCGCGCGGCTGGAGCTGCTGTCTTGGGCCCGCGGCGTGCCGTTGCTCACCTGGTACACGTGGGGAGACGCTCCCGATCCGGGCGGACTCAACCAGGAGGCGCACTTCGGCTTCTTCCGCGTGAACGGAACCGCGAAGCCGGCCTACCGGGCGCTCGTTGTGCTGCACCGAGAGCTGGGCGCGGCGCGGCTGGCGCTTCGTGGCCGACAGGTCACGAGCACTGCGGCTGCCAGAAGGGCACGCCGGCGTCGGGGAGGGCTTCGCGCTCGAGTTCGCGCGGACCCGGAGGCCGCCGCCTGTTGGCCCTGTGGTACGCGAACGAGCGGCCACCCTCCAGCACCAGCCCGTTCGCTCCGGTGGAGCCGGCAACCCCCGCGCGCACGATCACCGTGCGACTGCGCCTGCGCGGCCCAGGCGAGATCGTCGACATGCTCGGCCGGCGGCGAAGGGTCCCCGGAGCGGGCAACGGAGCCAGTCGAGTGCAGGTCGGCCAGGAGCCGATCTACGTGACCACTAAGACAGCTCCAGCCGCGGACCGCCGCCCGGAGCTCCGCACTCGGCGCGGACATGCGTAGTCGGTAAGCACGGACCGACCGCGCGATCGTCCGTGCGATCGCCACAAACTCGCACCACGTCGTTCATCGCGGCCTCGGGCTGGCTTCTGGCGCCCGGGCCCAGGTCTGGCGCCATGCGTGGACGAGCCCGTTTGCAGCGCTCTCACGCCACGACGCGGCGAAGGAATCGAACCTTCCAAGCGAGGTTGCCCCGCCCTGCCGGTTTTGAAGACCGGCTGTCGGTGTCAGACGTCGGAAACGATCGATCAGTCCGGCGATCAAGCCCATGTAGGTGGCGTCAACGCTGACGGGGGCGTCTCGCTCACGTCCTAGAAGGGGCAGCGCTCGACCGACGGGCCCGGAAGCTCGCCTCTGGGCGGATCTGAAAGTGCGCGCCAGTCCGCGGCCAGCCCGATCGACACGATCGCATTGTCGCCATTGCGATCGTGGGGTCCGGCGGCGTGTCAGGTATGGATGCGATCGTCAGCCGCGGATCGGCTTCCGCGCCGCTCGAGACGCGTTTCGAGGCGGTTGAGCCACCGAAGCAGCGTGACCTCCTCTCCGGGGTGTGACACGACGCGCTTGCCGCCTCACCGCCGTCGGGTGTTGGGTGTCGGTGACGTGCGGTCTGGCCTAGGCTGCAGGCAATGCCCGACGTCACGGCTGAGGAGAGGTTTCGCCGGTGGTATCTGCCGTGGAAGGAACGGGTCTGCGAAGAGCTGAGGCCGTTCTCGCACGGGACGGTGTTCCGCAGCCCGCGGCACGCCGACTTCTGGGAATACAACTGCATTCGGCTCGACCGGCCGATGGAGGCCAGCGAGATGATCGCAGCGGCCGACCGTGAGCTCGCGGGGTGCGAGCACCGCATCGCCGAGTGGATGATCCCGATGCCCGACGATGTGGTCCGCGAGCTCCGCGAGCGAGGCTGGATGGCCACCCCGCTCATCTACATGCTGCACCACGGCCGCACGGTTCAGGAGGGTCGCGGCGAGCTCGTCGAGGTGGACTACGACGCGGTGCGCGAGCTCCGCGACATTTGGCACCGGGAAGACTTCGGCGAGCACAGGGAGACCGCCACGTTCCACGCGCAGGCTCGCGAAGTGGCTGAACTCGCCGACGTGCGTGTCATCGCGGCGATGCAGGAAGGCCGTGCGACCGGGTTCGCCCAAGTGGAGACGCACGACGGCGGCAGCGAGGTCAGCCAGGTGTTCGTGCGGCCCGAGTGCCGCGGCGCTGGTCTCGGCAGCGCGCTAACCGCGCGCGCCATCCGCGCTGGCACCGATGCTGCGCCGGAAGTCTGGATCTGCGCCGAGCGCGATGGCCGCCCACGCCGGCTCTACGAGCGCCTCGGCTTCCGCGCGGTCCTGGAGACGGGCTCCGCGATCCTGCCGCCCCAAACGTGATCCGGTGGTCTGCCACATCGAGTGCGCGGTCCTCGGCGGCAACCTCCGGCGCGATCCCGAGCGGTCCGAGCGCGCGCTTGCAAAGAGAGAAATAGTCCTCACCTGCCGGCGGCACGGAGGCCACCTTGGTCGCCGACGCGATCGCGGGCGGCACGGCCAGCCGGCTGACGAAGGCGATCGTCAGCGCCGCAAGGGCGTTTCCGCGGAGACGCCGGCTGTTGGACGTCGCCGATGCGATCGTGAGGCGCGTCATAACCGTGGCGTGAAAAAGGCGATCGTCGCGTGATGGGCCCCTGGTGAATCCTCAGCAGCCTCGAGAGACTTGAGCGGAAGCATCCAGGCCGGAATCGTTGCCTACACATAAGGCGGCTCGATCCCGCGGCGTCATGGCTGTAGTCGTCATGGTCGCACCGAAGGAGTCCGATACGGTCTCGCCGTGGATTTGGTTCACCGTATTGAGGCGGGTCACGGCGAGTTTCTCCTGTTCGCCTTGACGCCGCCGCAGCTCGCGACGGATCGCGACCGCGTTCAAGAGATTGCCGATACGACGGTCGCCCGTCTACGGCCTCTGGGTCTGGACGGCCTGATCCTGTACGACATCGATGACGAGAAGGAGCGCAATCCGGCTGAGCGCCCGTTTCCATTCATGCCGACGCTGGACCCCGCCGACTATCTCGCTGACCATCTCGGGACCTGGCCGACGCCGGTCATCGTCTACCGTGCGGTCACCAAATACGCCCCACAGGACCTCCGCACGTGGCTGTCGGCGCAGGATCCAGCCCGGTTGATGACGGTTCTGGTCGGGGCGGCCTCAAGCGGCACGAATGCTCGAACCTCGCTCGCGATCGCACAGACGTTGCGGGCAGAAGTCAACCCGGCGTTGTTACTCGGCGGCGTCGCGATCCCTGAACGCCACAGCCGCCGCAACGATGAGCACCTACGCCTCCTTGCCAAGCAGGACGCCGGTTGTCGGTTCTTTGTCACCCAGGTCGTGTACGACATCAACGCCGCGAAGAACCTCGTCTCGGACTACCACTACGAATGTCAGGCGCGAAACATCTCCCACGCGCCGATCGTCTTCACCTTCTCGGTCTGCGGCTCGCTAAAGACCCTGGCCTTTCTCCGCTGGTTGGGCGTCGATGTCCCGAGGTGGATCGAGAACGACCTCACACACGCCGCCGACCCACTCGAGGCCTCGTATCAGCAAGCGCTCACGACAGCAACCGAACTGATCGCCTACTGCCGCACCCTCGGCGTGCCGTTCGGAATCAACGTCGAAAGCGTCTCGATCCGGCGGGTGGAAATCGAAGCCTCGGTACGACTCGCACAACACCTCCGAACACAACTGAGGCCGTGAGCCCACCTCGGCTCCACGCCAACAGCGGCGTTCGGAACCGTCTTCTCACCGCGGATCACCGCGAGAAGCCATTCTGCGAACAGTCCAGGGACTTGGCGCTCGGGCATGCCAGCGATCGTAGCCCGGCGTCCGGCACAAACTCGGCCACCGCAAGCTCTGGCGCGCTCGCGACAGGATCACGTAGGAACCAGGAAAACAGCGGCTCAGTCCCTGATCCGGACGATCGCTTTCGCGCGCTTGGTGGCGACAGCCTCACCACCGCTTCGGCGCCGTTGCAATCGCCCCGATCCGACGCTGCGCGAGCCGCGGCGCGGTTGCGAAATCGCCCAGAACTGACGGTCACGGCTTGGCGTTTGAGACGATCTGATTGGAGGGCGTTTGAGACGATCGGATGGGACGCCAATCAGCCGTCCACTCGAGGCCGAGCTTCCTTCGTTCCTGAGCGCGACCAAGCGATACCGGCTATCGCAGCACCGAGCCACGCCACGCTCCCGCACGCGGCACCGACCGCTGCTGCGCGACAGTCCGCGCGACTGTCTCCTTCCCCTGCACACAGCACGGTTCGCCAAGGCGACCCAACCGCCCACAACGACGGCCTGGCCAGCCACAGCCAAGAATCCGCTGCACAACCGCGACTTCACCCCCACGACGCGGCGAAGGAATCGAACCTTCCAAGCGGGGGGTTGCCCCGCCCTGCCGGTTTTGAAGACCGGATGCCGGTGTCAGACGTCGGAAACGATCGATCAGTCCGGCGATCAAACCCATGCGCCTCTTCTGCTTCGTCGGGCTGGGTTGCCGAGGGTGATCTGTCGGGGTGATGGGACCGCTCTGCGGGTTGGTTGGTGCGCTGCTCGACGAGCTGGAACGCTGGTCGGTCGGGACGTGGGGATGTCAGGCGCGCAGTCGTTGATTCTGTGGAGCAAAGTTGCCAGGCTTCGCGAGGGGCAGCTACTGACGAGAGGGGCCGGATGGGACTGCTCGGAGCTAAGAAGCGCGCGAAGCGGCTGGACGAGGCGGGCGTCAACGCGCGGGGCGTGCTGCTCTCGTTCCGCGAGGTGGGCCAGCAAAACTTCACGCCGCTCATCGACCTGACACTGCGAGTTACACCTGACGACGGGAGCGGGCAGTTTGAGGCCACGACGCGTAGGCAGGTCGAGTTCTCGGTGATCGGGAAACTGCAGCCCGGCAAAACCATCACGGTGCGCTACGACCCCGAGGATCACGAGAACTTCGAGGTGGTTGGGGAGTGGGTGCTCAACAGCGGAGGCGCCGGCGGCGCCGAGGCGAGCCTCGACAACGCCAGCGCAGGCGATATCGCTGCGGCGATCCAGGCCACCGGCGACACGGGCCGAAGAAGTCAGCGGCCGCCCTTCTGGCGAGCGGCCAGCACATGACAGCGGTCCTACGCGAGTTCTCACCGTCGGGCAAGGCCGTCGGAGAATTGGACCCCTCGCTGCCCGACCCGAACGATCCGGTGTACGTGATCAAGGCCGAGCTGCCGATCGACGGCTCGAGCCCGATCGAGACGGTGTTCATGAATCGCGTGCCGGAAGCGAAAGTGGCAAGCCTCCAACTCGGCGCTCATATGACGGTCGCAGTCAACCCGGCAAACCCGAGCCACGAGGTTACGATCGACTGGACGAACTCGCCAGTCGCAACCTGAATGTCGTACGAGGCTCACGTTCCGGCCGGGGCGACGCCCGTGGACTGAGAACGCGGCGCTTGTGCGTACGAGAAGGGCGGCGTTCGACGGTTCGCCGATGCAGCTGGCGCATAGGTAATCGTCGACCGCGTACGCGAGATCGCTTTCATCGTCGCAGCACGTCTCATCGCGCGATGTTGGCGACGGTGCGAGCGCCGCCTACTTCCCTGACTCGGGCAAGACCTCAGACTCGCTCACGGCGCGTGCGAGGGAGGTGAGTGCCTCGGGGAGGCCGGGAGACCAGCAAACGCTTGGAGGTCTAGAAGCTGTTGTCGTTGTTCGGGGTCGGCCACATCTCTCGGGGTTGTGGCACTGATCATCTCGAGCAGTTCATGAGGAGATGCTCCGATGATGGCGGAAAGTTTGGGCACGGCTCGGCGTTGAAGGTCGAACATCAGGCTGGCGCAATCTCGTGCCAGTTGGTCCATTCGCTCGGTTCGGGCAAGCTCGTGGCGACCGAGTTGGCGTGCGTAGTCGACACCGATCCGGTACCGCCAAGGCTGTCGCCCGCGACTACGCCAACTTGTATCTCGGGCTGCGCAATTACACGCAGAACCTGCTCCGCTTCGGCTTCAGCGAGGCCGACATCGCCCACGGTGGCTCCGACCGGCTGATCGACGCCATCATCCCCCAAGGCAGCGCGGAGCAGATCGCCGAGGTTGTCCGCGCGCACCTCGACGCTGGCGCCGACCACGTTTGCCTGCAGCCGCTGGGCGAGCAGGGCATCCCGCGCGAGTCGCGGACCGCCCTCTCGAAGGTCTTGGTCGCCTAGCGAAGGCAGCCCGCTAGACCGACTCCGTCAGATCCCATGATCACTCGCGCGTACAACCGCCTCGTCGCGATGAAGGCCCGGCGCCACTAAGCGCTGATGGGCGCCAGTCGGTCCGCCAGCTCACCGGGCCGTGAGAGCATCGGGACGTGGCCGCCTGGCATCTCTTCGATGGGCAGCCCGAGGCGCCGACGCACGACCCGCCGCTGGAACGCAAGCGGGAACAGGCGGTCATCGCGCGGCGCGAGCACGCGCGTGCGTACCTGCGGCCACGCGCTCAGCGGCCACGGCTCACGGAACATGCCGGGGCCAGGGATCCCGTTGAACCTGTCAGCCGCTGACGCGATGTCAGCGGGCACGTCGTGGAGGAACACCTCGGCCAGCTCCTCGGGGCCCCATGCGCTCATGGGTCCGAGGCGCTGAATCAGCGGAGCGATCGCTTCGTCGTGCTTGAGCGCCGCCCACCAGTCGCCCGCGGTCTCGCCTGGGGCAGGAACCATCGGCGCGACCAGCACGAGCTCCGAGACCTCGATGCGGGCCGCTACGAGCGATGCTGCGAACGCCCCGAGAGACTGGCCGACAACGACCAGGGGCCCGCGGAGTTGACGCACAGCCTCGATGACGGCCTCGGCGTGGGCGCCCGGTCCCGCGTCCGGATCATCGAGGGGAAGCCGCGGTGCGAGGCCCTGATGGCCACGCCCCTCGAGTTCGGCAATCGTCCAGCTCCAAACGCCGGGGTCGATGCCGGCCCCAGGGATGAGGACGAACGTCATCCGATCACGCTTGATGGACAGGTTCATACCAGCTCAGGTCCGCACCGCTCGTTCCGCAGGATCGGTTTGCGCGGGGCCGGCGTCGCGGCCGGCGGGCCTCACCGGAATGCGGCCAGGCCCGGTGTGCGTGCAGCAAGCAGCGCCGTACGCTCAGGCGTAGGGCGCATAGCGGTGGTGGAGCATCAGGTCGTTGCCGTCAGGGTCCGAAAAGAACGCCATGTGGCAGACGCCGGTGTCGAACGTGTCGCCCGCGAACCGGACGCCCTTGGCCTCGAGCTCGGCGCGGGTGGCGGCGACATCGTCGCACCCCAGCGCCCATGGGTTGCCCTTCTGGGCGACAAACGGCAGCCCCATCTTCTCGGGCTCCCAGATGCCGAAGCACGTATCGCCCGCCCACTGCTCATAGCCGCCGTGCTCGTCGGGACGAAGGCCAAGAGTGTCGCGGTAGAACCTGCGGGCGCGGTCGGCGTCCCGCGAGGGGATGCCGATGAAGTCGAGTCGCGTGATCACTCTCAAGGTATAGCTCGCGATGCGGTCAGCAGGTGTCCTCGGGGCCGTGGTGGGGTGGTGAGCTCAGAGCAGGGCAGAGGGCAGGCGCTCGCGCTGACGCCGCAAGCTTGCGGCGCACCTGACGTCGAGGTTCCCACGACTGGCGTCGTGCGAACGCACCGAAAGGTAATCTGCTTTGTTCACACGTGGGTAACAGGCTGGCCCGACCGGCGCGAAGGAGAGACAGAATGAAACGAAGGTTCATGTCGGTCGCCCTGCTCGCGGCGATCGTGATCGGCGCCCTCGCTGCGGTCGCGTTCGCCAAGGCGAACACCAAGCACCCGGCCTTGGGCCCCAAGGGATTGTCGTTCTATTCCCCCCGCCAACTGCCGAAGGGGCCGCACGGCACGCTGATCTGGGAGCGGCCGCTGACCGGAGGCGGGTCGCTGAAGGGCGCGAAGAACTACCTCGTCGACTACAAGCAGGTCGGTGTCAGGGGCACGCTGGTGCCGGTGTCCGGCATGGTCGCGATCCCCCGGGGTAAGACCCCCAAGGGCGGCTGGCCGGTGATCACTTGGGCGCACGGCACCACCGGCATCGCGGACGTGTGTGCCCCCTCGCGGCTCCCGGCGGGGACCGGTGGGCTCAACACCCCGATGCTCGAGAGCTGGATCAAGGCCGGCTACGCCGTCGTGCGCACCGACTACGAGGGGCTGGGTGGCCCTGGTCCACATCCGTACCTGATCGGCGTGTCCGAGGGCCGCGGCGTGCTCGACATCGTCCGCGCGGCCCACCAGCTCAATTCGCAGCTGAGCGATGTCGTGGTCATCAGCGGTCACTCCCAGGGCGGCCACGCCGCGCTGTGGGCGGCGTCGCTGGTCAGGAGCTACACGCCGGAGATCAAACTGCGTGGCGTGCTCGCATTCGCGCCCGCGTCGCACATCGCGACCGAGGCAGCGTTCCTCAAGTCGCTAACGTCGACGTCGCTCACCGGCTTGGCGGCGACGATCTTCCGCGGGCTCGACGTCAGCTATCCGTCGCTGCACGTCAGTTCGCTGCTCACCGCGCGAGGCGCGGCGCTGTACCCGCAGACGCTGACCAAGTGCCTGGGTCAGCTCGACGAGCCGGCTTCGTTCGGCGGTCTGCCGCTCGACCAGTTGGTCAAGCCGACGGCCGACACCTCGGCTGCGCTCAGCGAGTTGCAGAAGAACGACCCGGGCGAGCTGAAGATCGGGGCGCCGGTGCTGCTCGAGCAGGGCAGCTCCGACACGACGGTGCTGCCACCGTTCACAGCGGCGCTGACCAAGTCGCTGGCCGGCGTTGGTGACACGGTGACCGAGCACACCTACCCCGGGGCCACGCACGGCACCGTGCTGATCGCGGCGCAAGCCGACCAGGCCGCCTTCCTGAGGAGGCGCTTCGGCCGCTAGACGAATCGTGTGGCGGGTCTGGGAGTGGCGCAGGCTGCGATTCTGCACACGTGGCCGACGTCTTCCTCTCCTACTCGAGGCTCGACCGCGAGTTCGCGCTCCGCCTCCATGACGCGCTCGTCGCCCGTGGCAAGGACGTCTGGGTCGACGAGGAGGACATTCCGCCGACCGCCCGCTGGCGCGAGGAGCTGCGGGCGGCGATCGAGGCGGCGGACTCCTTCGTCTTCCTGATCAGCCCCGGGCGGCGGCATCATCAACGACGCGCAGTTCAGCCCTGACGGACGTGAGTTCGTGACCGCGAGCATCGACGGCACCGCGCGGGCCTGGCGGACCACTACTGCGCGACAGTCTGCGCGACTGTCGCATTTCCCACGCACACCGCACGGTCCGCCAAAGCAGCCGGCCCCCAACGATCGACGAACAAGCCGGCCACAACCAAGAACCCGCTGCACGCCGGCGACTTATCCCGCCACGACGCGGCGAAGGAATCGAACCTTCCAAGCCGGGGGTTGCCCGGCCCTGCCGGTTTTGAAGACCGGATGCCGGTGTCAGACGTCGGACGGAGGCGATCACTCAGGGCCACGATCGT
>CAVRZB010000008.1:0-70000 GCA_963725515.1 uncultured Solirubrobacteraceae bacterium
CACACCCGGTTCGCGGTGACGTCGCGGACCTCGGCGTAGCGTGGCGCGCACCGCGGGCATCGGGTCGGCCTCGCGAACGACCGTCCCCGGGCCGGCTCCGCTCGGGCAGCGCCGCTGAGCACCCAGGCCGCCTGTCGGGCGGCTCCGTCGGCGACGTACTCGCCCGGAGCCGGTACGACGACCGGCCGACCCAGCACCGCCGGCGCGATCCGGCCTGGACGGCCGCCGAGCGTGCACCGCCGCCGATCAGGACGACGCGCTCGATCTCGACGCCCTGGCCGACCAGCGCGTCGAGGGCGTCGGCGAGCCCGCACAGCAGACCTTCCACGGCGGCGCGGGCGAGGTGCTCGCGGGCCGCGGTGTGCCAGCGTGCAGCCCGTGCAAGCTCCCGGTGGCTCGGGGCGGTTCGGCGTCCGTTCGCCCTCGAGGTAGGGCACCAGCACCAGCCCGCCCGCGCCGCCGGCGCGCGCAGGGCCAGCGTCGGCGAGCGGTCGTAGGCTCACGCCCAAGCAGCGCGGCGGCGGCGTCGAGCACCCGGGCGGCGTTGAGGGTGGCGACCAGCGGCAGGAAATCTCCGGTGGCGTCAGCGAACCCGGCGACCGTCCCGGTGGCGTCGGCGGTCGGCTCGGTGGTGACGGCGCAGGCGACCCCGGAGGTGCCGATGGAGAGGATCACGTCGCCGGGTCAGGCCCAGCCCGAGCGCGCGCGCCGGCGTTGTCGCCGGAGCCGGGACCGAGCAGGCTCCCGGGGCGGTTCGGCCGGCCGCGTCGCCGGGCCCAGGACCCGGGGCAGCACCACGTCGGCGCGCCCGAGTGCCCGTCGAGCAGGTCGCGGCGGTAGCCGTCGGTCGCCGGACCAGTAGCCGGTGCCGGAGGCGTCCGAGCGGTCGGTGATGAGGTGTCGAGGTTGCACGCGGCGTCCGACCGCCCAGACGCCAGGTGAGCCAGTCGTGCGGGAGGCGCGACCGCCGCCACCGCCGCAGCGTTGTCGGGCTCGTGTCGGCCAGCCAGCGCAGCTTGGTGACCGTGAAGGAGGCGACCGGCACCGAGCCGACGGCGTCGCGCCCACATCTGCGGCGCGCCGAGCTCGCTCGATCAGGTCGGCGGCCGCACCCGCGGAGCGGGTGTCGTTCCACAGCAGCGCCGGGCGTACCACCCGCCCGGCCTCGTCGAGGCACGACCATGCCGTGCTGCTGGCCGCCGACGGAGATGGCCGCGACGTCGTCGAGCCCGCCGGCCTGCGCGATCGCGGTCCGCAGTGCGGTCCACCAGTGCCGCGGGTCGATCTCGGTGCCGTCAGGATGCGGGGCGCGGCCCTGCGCGGACGAGTCGCCGGTCTCGGCGTCGCGGACGACGACCTTGCAGGACTGGGTCGAGGAGTCGACGCCGGCGACCAGCGCAGGCCGCCTCAGCGCAGCCCGATCAGGTGCTCGATGGCGAGCTGGTCGAGCTGCACGAAGCCGAAGCCGCGCTCCGCCGGCCTTTCGGCGTCGAAGTCGTCGAGCGCTGCGGTCGGCGAGCAGGCTCCGGCGAGGACTCGCCGTCGGCGAGCGTCGGCGTGGCGAGCTCGACGACGCCGGCGTGCGGCCAGCGCCTCCTGCACCTCCGGGTCGGCGCGGAACGCCGCCGCCCGCTCCTTCAGCAGCAGGTAGGTGCGCATGAGGCCGCGGCCGAGTCCCAGACACCGTCCACGTCCTCGGTGCGCGAGGGCTTGTAGTCGAAGTGCCGCGGGCCCGTGTAGCGCGGGCCGTCCGGATCCGGGAAGCCGTTCTCGAGCAGGTCGACGAGGAAGAACGCGCTGAGCAGGTCGCCGTGGCCGAAGACGAGGTCCTGGTCGTACTTGAGGCCGCGCTGGCCGTTGAGGTCGATGTGGAACAGCTTGCCGTGCCACAGCGCCTGGCGCGACGCCGTGCGGTGAAGTTGAGGCCGGCCATCTGCTCGTGGCCGACCTCGGGGTTGACGCCCGACGATGTCGCCGTGCTCGAGCTCGGCGATGAACGCGAGCGCGTGCCCGACCGTCGGCAGCAGGATGTCGCCGCGCGGCTCGTTCGGCTTCGGCTCGATCGCGAACCGCAGGTCGTAGCCCTGCGTCGTTGATGTAGCCGGCGAGCAGTGTCGACGCCCTCGCGGTAGCGGTCGAGCGCGGCGCGGACGTCCTTGGCGCCGTCGTACTCGGCGCCCTCACGACCGCCCCACATCACGAAGGTCGACGCGCCGAGCTCGGCGGCCAGGTCGAGGTTGCGCAGCGACCTTGCGCAGCGCGAACCGGCGCACCGCGCGGTCGTTGGAGGTGAAGCCGCCGTCCTTGAAGACCGGGTGGGTGAAGAGGTTGGTGGTGACCATCGGGACGACCAGGCCGGTCTCGTCGAGGGCGCCGCGGAAGCGGGCGATGCGCCGTCCGCGGTCGGCCTCGTCGGCGTCGAACGGGAACGACGTCGTTGTCGTGGAAGGTGACGCCCCAGGCGCCGAGCTCGGCGAGCCGGTGCACGGCGCTCCACCGGGTCGAGCGCCGGCCGGGTCGGCGTCGCCGAACGGGTCGACGCCGGCCTGCCAGCCGACGGTCCAGAGACCGAAGGAGAACTTGTCCTCCGGGGTGGGCTGGCGGACCATGGCGACTCCTTTGTTCGGCCATCGTACAAACTCTGTCGGAGCGTAGCTCCGGTGTCCGGGGAGAGGAAGCGGTCAGCCCGCGAACTCCAGCACCGGCAACCCGTGCACACCGGGAGGTCGACGCAGAACAGCGCGCCGGCGAGCGGCTGCGCGGCGCGCGCGTCGGCGTCGAGGCCCTCCCGGGACGTCGTGATGTAGAGCCGGTCCAGCGCGGAGCCGCCGAACGTGCACGCCGTGACCTTCGCGACCGGCAGGGGGACGACGGCGAGCAGCTCCCCGTCCGGCGAGTAGCGGTGCACGGCCGCGCCGGCGAAGAGGGCGACCCAGACGCAGCCCTCGGCGTCGACGGTCAATCCGTCGGGGAAGCCCGGGCCGTCGGCGATCGGGAAGGCCATTCGCCGTCCGGTCAGGGCGCCGTCGCGGTGGTCGAAGACGTCGACCCTCCGGGTCGGGGTGCTGACGTAGTACGCACGCGCGTCGTCGGGGAGAAGGCGAGCCCGTTGGAGATCGTGACGCCGTCGAGCACCTTCTCGACGGACAGGTCGGGCGTCAGCCGGTACAGGGCGCCGCGCCCTTCCGCTCGTCGTAGGCCATGGAGCCGCACCAGAAGTTCGGCGGGGTCCGCGCCGCCCTCGTTCATCCGGACGCCCGGGTCGTCCCAGATGTCGGGGAGACGGCGTTCGACCTGCAGGTCGGCGTCGAGGAGCGTGAAACCGCGCTGGTCGGCGAGGACGATCCCGCCGCCCCGGCGGGGCCGGAAGGCGGCTGCGACGGTGCCGACGTGCGTGCGGCGGACCTCGTCGGTGCCCACCAGCTCGAGGATGTCGCCGGCGTGCATGTCGACCCAGCGCACCCCGTCGAACGACGGGTGCCACACGGGCCCCTCGCCGTGGTCGGCGACGGCCGGGGACGCCGGTCGGGCGGTGCGGACCGGACACCGGAGGGGACGTTGGCCTCGGGGGTGTTCGGGAACGTGAGCACGTGGCGGGCTACCCGGCGGGCCGTTGGTTGACGCGGGGTTCGCACGGGTGCCGGGTGGACGGTGAGCCGGCGGCGCGGCCGGGTCAGGACCGGCGGCTGCGCCGGGGCACGAGGAGGGCGATGCCCATCACCACGGTCACCAGCCCGATCACCAGCCAGACCGTCGAGCCGGTCATGAAGCTGCCGCCGACGATGCCGAACCCCTGCAGGGTCCACAGCCCGCCGACCAGTACCAGCCGACGCCGATGATCCGCCCGAGCCACAGTCCCATGCGGCCATTGTGGCGGGTGTCGCGCGGGCGCGCCGTGGCACGACCCTGGACGCGGGCGTGACAGGAGTGCGGTCGTGGCCGCGGTGGCGTCGCGGTCAGAACGATCGTCGGCCGCGACGGATGGCGAGCGTGACAGGAGTGCCGCCGCGGCCACGCCGGCGTCGCGGTCGGAAGGATCACCGGGCGGGGGTCGGGGCGCTGACCGGCTACGCCTCCCGGGCGCGCTTGCGGCGCTTCCCCTCGTGCATGGCCGCCACCCGGGCCACGGGGATCGCATGCCCGTGCTCGACCAGCTCGGCCGGGAGCTCCTGGGGCTCGGCAGCGCCGCCCGCCAGGGATCTCCGCCCGCCAGGAGGTCCGGGGCGGTCGACACCGTGAAGTCGGCCGGGGTCACGTCGGGAGGTCGGTCCAGGCCACCGGGAACGACACCGGCAGCCCGGGCCGGATCCGCGGGCTGTAGGCGGCGACCACTGTCGCGCCGATCGAGCGGGTGGAGTCGAGGAAGACCTTGCCGGCGCGGTCGGCGCGGATGAACGCCGTGGTCGCGATCTCCGGGTCCAGCGCCTCCGCGCGGGCGGCCAGTGCGCGGGTCGCCGCGGCAGAGTCCACGACCGGCAACGGGGATGGCACGAACACGTGGACGCCCTTGCTGCCGCTGGTCTTGACCGCGCCGACGAGGCCCACGTCGTCCAGCACCCGGCCTGCACCAGCATCGCCGCGCGGACGACGTTCGCCCAGTTGCGGATGTAAACAGAGCCGTCGCCAGGCGGGTCGAGGTCCAGCACCAGGTGCGTCGCGTCCGCCGGACTGCGCAGCGCGGCGGTACGACGGCGCGCTGGTTCGCCAGCCACAGCAGCGTGCGGCGGTCGTCGCACAGCGGGTAGGTGACCTCGCGGTGCGACGCCTCGGCCCACACCGTCGTCCGGGCGATCCAGTCGGTCTTCCCCTCGGGGCGTTGGCGCCGGCGCGCAGGTTGAAGCTGAGCCGGGCCTTGCCGGTCGCGAGGCCTCCGAGAGAGACTTTCGACGCGGTTGGCAATCCTGCCTGCTTGCGTTCGCTGGACACGCGCACCGCGTTCCCGCCGCCGACGATGACGGTCTGACCGAGACCGCGACTGAGGAGCCCTGCTGATCGTTTGTAGCTCCCGGGTTGAGGCGATCAGCTCGGTCGCCTCGTGCAGCGTCCCGGACCGCCGCCCGCAGGCTGGCCCGGTGAACACGTACGCCGCGCCCTCGTTCGCGTTCTGGCCGATTTTGACGAAGGGGGCGCCGGCGACGATTGTCTGACCCGAGGCCGCCACCGACTGGCCCAGCTGGTCGCCTCTTCGTCCGGTCTGGGCGTCAGCTTGGTGGTCAGCTTGGCCGCTTGGTGGCGCGTCCCGAACCAGCCGCCTGCCGGCCGGGTGAACACGTAGATCGCGCCTTGTTGGCTGTGTGAGCTGACAGTGGCGAAGTAGGCGCCAGCGACCACCGTCTAACCCCGAGACCGCGACCGAGACCCCGAGGCTGTCGCCTGCGGCGCCGTCTGAAGCGGTCAGCCTGGCCACCTATGCATCGTCCCGGACCATCCACCCGACGGCTCGGTGGAACGCGAACACCGCGCCCTGGCAAACCTTCGAGCCGAAGTTGGCGCACGGAGTGCCTGCGAGCACCGTGTGACCCGAGAGCGCTACCGAGTAGCCCACCGACTCGTCCGTGGCGCCTTGTGATGTGGTCAGCTTGGCCGCCTGGGTCGCGTTCATCCAGCCGCCGGGCGGCTCGGTGAACACGTACACGGCGCCCTGGTTAGCGTGCGAGCCAACGATCGCCAGGGGGGCGCCAGCGACGATCGTCTGACCCGAAATCGCGACCATTCACCGAGCCTGTCGCCTGGGGCGCCGTCTGACGCGGTCAGCTTGGCGGTCTCGTGCACCGTCCCGGACCAGCCGCCGGGCGGCCGCGTGGGACATAGACCGCGCCTCGCGCTGGCAGCTCCGAGCCGGCCGCGAAGTTCGCAGCGACGACGGTCTGACCCGACACCGCCGGGCGATTCGCCCAGCCCGAACCCGTTCGCGTCTCCGCGGTCGGAGGCGACTAGCATGGCTGCCTGGGTCTCGCTGCACGAGCAGCCGCCGGCGGGCTCGCTGAACGCGTACACCACGCCCTGGAAGTGTGAGGCGGATAGAGCGCTCCCCGCTGGCAAAGATGGTCCGGCCCGAGATCGCCACCGATGGGCCGGCGCCGTAGGAGGCGGTGCTGTCGGCGGCGGTCAGCTTCGCCGCTTCGGTCTCGTTCGACCAGCCAGCGGCCGGCTGGCTGAACACGTACACCGCGCCCGGCGCGGTGGGATGCTGCGGGTCGAAGGGCGCACCGGCGATCACGGTCTGACCCGAGACGGCGACCGAGTTGCCGAGCCCGGGCCTTCGCGCCGCCGTCAGAGGCGGTCAGCGTCGCCCCCCCGGTGAGCGTCCCAGACCAGCCGCCCGCCGGCTCGCGGAACACGAGCGCCGCGCCGCCCCGGACGGTGGCAGCCCAGTTAGCGTCTGCGCGCCGAAAACCGGCGACGCCGGAGTCTACCCAGACCGCCACCGAGGCCGCCCAACCCGAAATCCGTCAGCTCGGCCGCCTGATGCCGCACCCAGACCAGCCACCCTCGGCTGAGTGAACACATACACCGTGCCTGGCGCCTGACCGGACTTGTCGCACGCCAGCGGCGCTCCGGGCAACAACGGTCTGACCCGAGATCGCGACCGAAGCGCCTAGTCCATCGCTTCCCCCGCCGTCTGACGCGGTCAGCTTCGCAGTCTCGCGCAGCGTCCCAGACCAGCCGCCAGGCAGCCGGGTGAACACATACACCACGCTTCCGAACCCCTCGCAAGGAAACGGGTAAGGAGCGCCCGGACAACGGTCTGACCCGAAATCGCGACTGAATAGCCCAACTGGTCCAGACCCCCGCCGTCAGAAGCCCTCAGTCGGGCCGCCTCATGAAGCATCCCCACCCAGCCGCGCGACGACCTGGAAAACACGTAAGCCGTGCCCTGCCCGCCGTGCCGGCCGACCTTCACGTTCGGGGCACCCGCGACAACGGTGTTACCCGACACCCCCACCGAGACGCCCAGCTGGTCGCCTGCCGACCCGTGTAGAGCGGTCAGCTTGGCCGCTTGGTGCCGGCTCCCGGACCAGCCGCCGGCGGGCTCAACGGAAAACATACGAGGCGCCCTGCTGGAAATTGGCACCGGCCTTGGCGTCTGGAGCGCCCGCCACGACAGTCGAACCGAAACGGCCACCGAGGAACCCAGCGAGTCTCCGGCGGCGCCGGTCTGAAGCGGTCAGCCTGGCCGTCTCGTGCAACATCCCCGACCAGCCACTGGCCGCACGAGTGAACACGTACACCGCGCCCTGCGAGTGGTTCGAGCCCGACCGTCGCGTTCGGAGCGCCCGCAACCACCATTTCACCCGTCATCGCCACCGACGTGCCCAGCCGGTCGTGGTTGCCTGAGACAGTCAGATCTGCCGTCTGGATGAACGGGTCAACCCGCAACGGATACACCGCCCGCGACATCCAGGACTCTGATCACCAGCCGCCCCCGCGAGAAGGACAGCCACGAGCGCAACACCCGCCCACGCGCGTCACGCACCGACAAGCCCCCATAGCGCAACACCACGCCACCACCCACGCCAACCAACACCAGCCCCCTGCCCCCCGCCGACAATCGCGGCGACAGCGACCCGCGCACACTCAACGCAACCGCCAACGGGCCAACGCCGCGCCCCGCCGGGCGGCGGCTCAGCGTGAACCCCTGCTCAAGCCCCAACGGCCCCGCCACATACCACGCAGCCACCCCCCGATAGCCGTAACTCACGCGATTCCCCACCGCCACCAACCGCGCCGATCCAGAAGCGACCTGACCAAGCGCCCATACCCCACCCCGCAAGCGACAACGACACCGACCCACCCGCCGCGCGGACACGCACCCAACCACGCCCAAACTCGGCGGCGACCCCACCGCCACCAAGCCTCCAGCCCACAGCCGTCCGCACCGCACGGAAAGCGCCCCGATCAGCGGCCAACGTACGGGAGATCACCGCCGACAAGCCGGCAAGCCGCCGCAAAGCGCCCACACCCGACACAGCACGCGTTTCCGCACGCCACACAGCCTGCGCTCCGGCGGACGCACCGCCGTCCGATCGCCACCACCAGCCAACACCGCCGCCACCAACACGACCGACACCCACACCCAGGCCCGACAGCAAACCGCCCACGCAGACCCACCGCGGCCGGAAACTGGCGGCCGCAAAGGCAAAGACACGCCCCGCACGCTCAAAAGGCCTTCCCTCTTCCGGGAACACTCAGTTGCAGCTCAAACGGACAACCCCCCACCAAAGTTGTTCTCAACCGACCAAGCTGGTTGCGGCGGCCGCTCGTGGTCCTGGCGGAAGTCTCGCCCAACGACGCGACGACTTTCGCCCCACCAGGCGAATACAGCGCGTTGCGATCATTAGCGATGGTGTTCCAGGGCTCAGGTTTGTCGGCCAAAAGGGATGCGCGTCGTCGCTTCGACGGTGTCAGCGGAGCGTCGCTTGCTGTGGGGTGCCGTTGTTGCTCCAGGTGAGCAGGTTTCCGGAGAGCTTCACGTTGGTCAGGGAGTTGGCGGCGCCGGGTGAAGTGCTGTCGAGCACTCGCGTGCCCTGATTGTCGTACGCGTAGAGCTGGGAAATTAGGCAGAACTGTGTGGCAACGCAGGCCGGGGGGCTGTCGATCAGCGCGCGCGACCAAGCGCTCGAGCCGCCGGCCGGGTTGGTCGAGGTGAGCACGTTTCCTCCGGTGCCCACCGCGACGCACAGGCTCGTGGAGGGGCAGGACACGCCGATCACTGCAACGCCAGTCGGGATCTTCATCGGTCGCAGCCCAGGCGGAGGCGCCGCCGGTCGGGTTGGTCGACGTGAGCAGATTGCTGGAGTTGTCCCCCGCGACGCACAGGCTCGTGGAGGGGCAGGACACGCCGTTCACATCACCGGCGGTCGGGATCTTGGTGGCGGTCCATGCGGAGGCGCCGCCGGTCGGGTTGGTCGAGGTGAGCAGATTCCCGAACTGTCCGCCCGCGATGCACGGCGAGGTTGACGGGCACGAGATCGCGGTGATCCGGTGGGCCCCGCGACGTGGGTGAGGGTCCAGGCGGCTGCGCCGCCGGTCGGGTTGGTCGACGTGAGCAGATCTCCCCACTACGTCGGTGGCGACGCACAGCGATGCCGTTGGGCACGACACGACGCCCCCGCCGCCGAAGGAGCTGCCAGCGACGTGGGTGACGGTCCAGGCGGCTGCGCCGCCGGTCGGGTTGGTCGAGGTGAGCAAGTTTCCGACCTGGTCGGTGGCGACGCACAGCGATCTCGACGGGCACGCATCGCGTACAGGCCGCTGATGCTGTCGACGTGGTGACGGTCCACGCGCCCGCGCCGCCGGTCGGGTTAGACGACGTCAGGACGTTCCCGTGCTGGTTGACCGCGACGCACAAGCTCGGATTCGGGCACGAGAAAGCGCCGTGCGCCTCGATCTTGCCGTCGACGTTAGCGATGCTCCACGCCTCGCGCCCACCCCTGGGAGCGGTCGTGCTCACCAAGTTGCCGACGTTGTCGGTCGCGACGCACAGCGACACCGAGGAGCACGAAACGCCTTCCAGAAAGATTGGCGGATACGTGTGGGTTGCGCGCCAGCGCGCGAACCCATTGGAGTTCAGCGACAATGAATCGACTCGCGTATACGCGTAGGGGCCGGGGTATGAGCAGTCCGCCGTAAAGACCTGACCGGGCTTCCCGGTGCTGAGGTCGTAAATGTCAATAGCGCTGAGCAGTTCTGGTAATGGTCCTGGGATAGGAACTGGAATGCGGCGAACCGTCCCGCCAGCAGAATAGGCCCGGCGCTTGTGTAGTAGTAGTCATAGAGCTCCACTGCGGAGCTCAGCAGCCGCTGCTTGCCCACCGCTCGCAGGCATCCGTACCACCCGACGAGCGGCGTGCCTGCTCCTGAGACGGGTGTGAGGTGATCACAGCCGTGGGGGTTGCTCGCGATCACCGTGTAGCCGGGCGGCGGCGTACACGGCGCAACCGGCCTGGCCGGGGCGGGCTGCTCGCCCCAGACCGTCAGCGGCGTCAACCCGGAAACTCCCACGTCTCCGTTTGCAGCGCGGCCTTCCTTGCCCCAGCGCGAGGCGGGACCGCCGACTCCGGCCGCTGGCGCGTGACGCGGTAGTTGGCGAACAGACCGCGTGCGCTGCCGGCCTTCAACGGTCCAAGATAGGCCCTGAAATCCAACCGCCTCCTGCTCACCCAGCCGTACGCGGCGCTCACAGCGCCGCCGACGAACTTCGCGACACGTATTCGGCAAACGCCCGACCGGGACCGTGGGCCTGCGCGCATTACGCGACAGGTACAACGTCACCACGGAGCCGCGCGGCACTCGCCGACCAGCCGCCGGAACAACCCGTCCCACCCTCGGTGGCGCAAGGCGAGTCAAACGACAGCCCGTGCGGAACGCTCACGCGCAAGCCCGCCGCATGCAACCGGTCGTAAGCACCAACAACGCCGCCACCCACGCGCGGCACCACCACCGTCCCGCCAACCGCCGCTCGCTGCCCGCTCGCACCCGCAACCCACGAACCCAACGCAAACAAGACCACGATCGCCAACCACCAACGCCACCCACGCACCCCAAAGCAACCGCACCTCGTCATCACACCACCATCAACGTAACCAACGATCCAGAGTTCCGGAACCGCCAGCCAGGCACACCGACATCGTCGCGACGCGATCCCAGACGTACATCAGCAGCTATCCCCCCCTCCGCCCCGAGAACTACCGATCCAAGCCCCCAAAGCTGCCGAAACCTAGCCGAGCAAGAGCTCAACCGCAACACCGAATGCCCTCCCGCGATCCGACGAGCAGAAGCGGCGCACGCCACTCTTCGACGCACTGCTCCTCCCGCCCCGGAATGCGGCCGTCCAATTGCTCAGTGCTGCTGCTGAGGAGCACGAGAGCGCCCCATGTCGAGTCTCCACGCTCCTGCATTGACGACAGAGGGGGCATCCTGAGGTCGTCGGTTGCGTCTCAGAACTGCTGTAAATAGTCGAGCGGGTGCTGTCGAGAACGACGGCGTAGGTTCCCTCAAGTCCTGCCAGACGATGAAGGAGGCCTACGCCGTGAGACGCACCGTACCGCCGTCGGCGGAGATACAGGCGAACATCGACAAGCTGCTGGGGAGGGGTTTGGTCGATGATCCGCAGAAGATGCTGTCCAGCTCGCCCGGCTGGGGCGAGGTTGATCATCCAACGGGCAGTCGAGGAGGAGTTCGACAGCTGGTTGGGTCGGGCTTGCTATGAGCGCCGGCCGGAGCGCCAGCGCGGCTTGCGCAACGGGTACCGGCCCCGGCGTGCTGCAGACCGGGGAGGGTGAGCTGCGGATCGAGATTCCGCAGGCTCGCGAGGCGGTGATGCCGTTCGTCTCGAAGCTGTTCCCGAAGTGGCACTGCAAGCGGCTTTTGAGAACGGACCCGCTCAAGGCGCTGATCGTCGGCGGGTTCGTGCGCGGCCTATCGATGCGCGACATCGAGTCTTGCGAAGAGGCCGGGCTCCGGAAGACCTCGCGCTCGACGGTCGCGAGGATCTGCTCCGAGTTGCACGAGCGCTTTGAGGCGTTCTGTCGCCGCTCGCTCTATGACGTCAACCTGGTTGTCTTGTTCCTTGACGCGATCTATCTGCCGGTCCGCCCGAGCGGCCCGAGGAGGGCGTGATCTGCGCCTGGGGGATCACCGAAACCGGCCAGCGGGCGCTGGTTTCCGTGCGGTTGGGGATGCGCGAGACCAAGGAGGACTGGCTCGAGCTCGGCCGCGACCTCACTGCCCGCGGACTCCCGGCGCCACGCCTAGTCGTCGCCGACGGCGCGGCCGGGCTGCCCTCGGCGGTCGAGGAGATCTGGCCGCGGGCGGACCGCCAGCACTGCGCGGTCCACCGCCTCAGAAATCTCCAGGCGAAGCTCCCCAAGTCAGAACACGACCGGATCCGCTTCAACTACTGGTCAGCGCTCACCGACGCGACCTCGGCCAAGAACGGCAAGCTCCGCCTTCAGGTCCTCATCAGCGAACTCGAGCATGCCGGCTACGAGTCCGCCGCCCGCTGTCTCGCCGACGACCTCGACGCCCTGGTGGTGCACCTGCGCTATCCGCTCAGACACCGCGAACGCTGGCGGTCAACAAACCTGCTCGAACGGTCGCTCGGGGAAGTCCGACGGCGGACGAAGGTGATGGGCCGCTTCCCCGGCGAGAGCAGCTGCCTGTCACTCGTCTGGGCGGTGCTCGACCTGTTCTTCACCCACGCCTCAAACGGCGCAACGTTCACCGACCTCGACCGCCAACACCTCTACCGGATCAAGTACCAACAAGCCGATCCAGACACGCTCGACGAGGAGGTCACCGCCGCCTAGACTCAACCAACGGGAACCTGAACCGCGAGCGAATTTACAGCGGCAAAGAGACGCAACCCGGTCGTCGCGACCGTCCTCCTTTGCGCGGAAACCAGGGCACGCCCGGTTCCGTCGAGTACCCAGCCCCCGGCATATAGACCTGGGTTTGGCGAGCAGCAACAGCCGGGCCGAACGATTAGCGGGTTGCTCCTTCGCGTTGGGATGCAGCGATGAAGACCAGCCGGACTGGTCGTGAGGAATCAGGGCAGACCTGAGCGGTCGGCAGAGTGCTGAATCAGGCGCAAGGGAGAAGCCTCCAGCCGGATTCCGACCTCCCCCGAGATCAGAATCAAGTCGATGCAGTCAGAGTTGTCCGAGGCCAACCTTGAGGCTGAGCTGGTGAAGCTCGTCCGTTCACGCCAGTCCGGGACCAAGGTTCAGGCGCGCGTTGCCGCGATCCGGACCCTCCTCCGGCGCCGGCAGCAAGAGCGCGAGGCCCTGGAGCGTGCCGAGCGCGAGCGTAGACGCGCGGAGGAGCGCCAGCGCGAGCAGCAGCGGCGGTCCGACGACGATCAGCTGCCGGAGGAGGTTCGGCGTCGCTGGTTCGAGGTGGATCTGCTGCCGGATATGTGCACGGCGTGCGGAGTGGGCTTCCTGGATGAGGCTCGCAACCCTTCCGAGCGCCTGCGTCGGCTGAAGCGGGACGCAGAGCAGATATTGACCGCTGAGGATCCGTATCGAGCCTTCGATGAGTGGCGGCAGGAGCGGCAACCAACGGGGTAAGGCGAGCTGGTCCGGTTCCTGAACGCCGCCTAGGACACGTCACCCGGAGCACCGAGCTTGGCGGTGGCGGCTCTTAGCGCGTTCACGGTCGTCAGATAGTCGCTTCGAGCTCATCACTTTGAACCGAACCCTCGCGGCGTGGACGTTCGGTGGTCGGGATGATCTGCGGCGGAGAGGGTGCACGGTGAGCCGCCTGGCCGCGCCAACGTCTATCCGGACTGAAGGACGGCCTACAGCGGCGGCCGACGATCCTTTGGGTCCCTCGGCGCACGGTCGTAGGCGGGCTCCCTGGGTCGGTCGTTGTCGAAAGGCCGGTAGAAGGTCACGGGAGCCCGTCTTGACGGTCGGTAGTCGGTGAGGAACGCGGTGCAGCCGTCGAACGGCCGGCGCTCGTACGCGGCCTGCCAGTAGGGCTCGGCTTAGGCGAACAGGGGGCTCCACTCGTCGGTCTGCCGGCCGGACAGGCTGCGTAAGGCGGCGTCGAGCGCATCCGAGCACGCCGGATCCCACTCAATGCCGGCGGCGCGGGAGGCCTCCTTCGGTGTGAGTGCCGCGCGCGGCCCTTCGTCCCCGAAGGCATGGAACCGCCGCCCCTCGCTTTTAGGGGGCGGCGGTTCTGGTTCTGGTTCTGGCGGATCCAGCCGGCTGGAATGCGCTAGCTGCCGGGTGCCGTTGCTCACGAAATGCTCACGAACGCGTTAGCACGGGCCGTAACGAGCCGTCATGATGTACCGATCGTGGGAGGCGGAATTCCCTGCAAACGAGCAACAATTCGCTACATGCCGTCACGACGCGTCACGATGACCAAATAACCTCAGATCATGGCCGGATCACTGAAGCTCGCGCTCTGCCAGATGAACCCGACGGTCGGCGAGATCGCCGGCAACGAGGCCAAGATCCTCGCCGGTTTGCGGGCCGCGCGCGCCGCGGAGGCGCAGCTCGTGCTCTTCCCCGAGCTGGCCCTGACCGGATACCCACCGGAGGATCTGCTCCTCAAGGAGCACTTTCTCGCCGACGCCCAGGCCGCGCTTGAACGGATCGCCGCCGAGGCCCACGGCATCGTCGTGCTCGTGGGCTATCCCGAGCGCGCCGAGGACGTCTACAACGCCTGCGCGGTGCTGGCCGACGGCGAGCTGCAGGCGGTCTATCGCAAGATGTTCCTGCCCAACTACGGCGTCTTCGACGAGCAGCGCTATTTCCAGGCCGGGACGCACGGTGCCCTGATCGAGCTTGGCGACGTCCTGGTCGGCCTCTCGATCTGCGAGGACATCTGGGAGCCGGGCCCACCGGCCTCCGAGGAGGCCCTCTCGGGGGCGACGCTGATCGTCAACATCTCAGCCTCTCCATACCACGCCGGCAAGGGCGCCGAACGGGAGCGGATGCTCGTCCAGCGCGCACGCGACAACGTGGCCGCGGTGGCCTTCTGCGCAATGGTGGGCGGCCAGGACGAGCTCGTCTTCGACGGCCATTCGCTGGTCATCGACCACGAGGGGACGGTGGTCGCGCGCGCCCACCAGTTCAGCGAGGAGCTGCTGATCGCCACGATCGACCCGCACGGCCCGCGCGGCGCCGCGCCTGCGTGATCCCCGCCACCGACCCTCCGTGCGGCGTGCGCGGCCGAACGCGCCGATCATCGCCAGCCCGGCCATGCCCCCTGAGCCCGAGGAGCACGCTCCGGTGGGCGGCCCGCTGGCCGAGCTGCTCGCGCCGACCGCCGAGGTCTACGCGGCGCTCGAGCTGGGGCTGCACGACTACGTCGAGAAGAACGGTTTCGGCCACGTCGTGATGGGCGTCTCCGGGGGCATCGACTCGGCGCTCGTGGCGGCGATCGCCGTCGACGCGCTCGGGGCCGAGCGGGTCTCGGCCGTGGTCATGCCGTCGCCTTACTCCTCGGGCGAGACGCAGGCCGACGCGCGGGCCTTGGCCGCGAACCTCGGCATCGAGGCGATCGAGCTCCCGATCGCCGAGGCCATGGGCGCCTACGAGGGCATGCTCGCGGACGTGTTCGACGGCCGTCCGCCGGACCTGACCGAGGAGAACCTGCAGGCCCGGATCCGCGGCAACCTGCTCATGGCGCTCTCCAACAAGTTCGGCTGGCTCGTGCTGACCACGGGCAACAAGTCGGAGATGGCGGTGGGTTACTCGACGCTCTACGGGGACAGTGCGGGCGGTTTCGCCGTGATCAAGGATTGCCCCAAGACGCTCGTCTACGAGCTGGCCCGGCAGCGCAACGCGATCGCCGATGCCGAGCACCCGGCGATCCCCGCCTCGATCATCGAGCGCGCCCCGAGCGCCGAGCTGCGCCCGGATCAGCGCGATGCCGACTCGCTGCCGCCGTACGACGTCCTCGACCCGATCCTCGATGGCTATATCGAGAACGACCTCGGGCGCGCGCAGCTGATTCTGCGCGGGTTCGCCGAGGCCGACGTCGACCACGTGATCACGCTCGTCGACCGGGCCGAGTACAAGCGCCGGCAGGCTCCGCCGGGAATCAAGATCACCACGCGCGCCTTCGGCCGCGACCGGCGCATGCCGATCACCAACCGCTACGGAGGCTGATCGCCCGGTCCTCGCAGGTCAGGAGGTAGGGGTCACGCTCTGCCCCGGCGGCGCCGCCCGCACGGCCACCGTCATGCGCGTGAGGACGCAGAGCCGGCCCTCGTCGTCGGTTATCTCGACGTCCCACACCCAGGTGGTGCGGCCGCTGTGGCGGGCCGTGGCGAGGGCATGGATGGTGCCCTGCGTGATCGGGCGCAGGAAGCTCGTCTGGTTGGCCAATCCCATGGCGATCCGGCCTTCGGGCGCCACGGCCCAGGCCGTCCCCATCGAGGCGACGCTCTCGGCCACAGCCGTGTACACGCCCCCGTGCACGAGGCCGAATGCCTGCTTGAGGTGGTCGCGGACCTCGACTCTGGCCCGCACCTCATCCCGGGAGAAGGCGACGATCTCGAGGCCGAGCAGACCTTCCAGCCCATTTTCTGGTCTGTAGGGCAGCGGAATCTCCATCGGCGGGGACCATACCCGGGAGCTGGCGGCTACATCCCTCCGGCGGCTTGACTACGCTTCGGCGCGCATGGCCTCTCTCGACAGTCTGTCGCCCGACCAGCGTGCGGTTCTACAGCTCGTGCTCCAGCGCGGCCGGACGTACGATCAGATCGCGACGATGCTGTCGATCGACCGTGCCAAGGTCAGGCAGCGCGCCCTGGGCGCCTTCGATCATCTCGGTCCCGAGACACAGGTCAGCTCCGAACGGCGCCACCTGCTGACCGACTACCTGCTCGGCCAGCTGCCGCCGCGGGTGGCCGACGACACGCGTGCCCGTCTGGCCGACTCCCCGGCCGAGCGGGCCTGGCTCCGCGTGCTGGCCTCCGAGCTCGCGCCGATCGCCGGCGATGCACTGCCGGAGATCCCCACAGGAGGCGGCGACACCCACACGACCCCAGCCACGGCGGGCGCAGGGACCGGTACTCCCGAGAGCGCCGCCACGGCTGAGGGTTCCGGCGCGGGCCAGCGTGCCGCCGGCGCGGCCACCCCGGCAGCGGCCGCCGCAGGCCGGGCCGACATTGCGGGCGACGCACCGGCGGGTACGCCCGCGGCGCCGCCACCGCGCCCGGAGAGCTCGCGCCGGGGCGGCGTGATCGTGCTCGCCGTCGGGGCGATCGTCGCGATCGTCGTGGTGGCGATCGTGCTCGCGACCGGTGGCAGCTCGAAGAAGACCGCCTCGACGCCGACGGTGCCCGCCGGCACCTCGACGACCGGCACCTCGACGACGCCGACGCGCGTGGTCGCCCAGATCAACCTGACCACCCCCACGGGGGCCAAGAGCCCGGTCGGGGTGGCCCAGGTCGTCAAGCAGGGGACCTCGACGGGCATCATCATCGTCGCCTCGGGCGTCCCCGCCAACACCAAGCAGGACGCCTACGCGGTCTGGCTCTTCAAGCCCGGCGGTCAGGCCAAGATCCTCGGCTTCGTCAACCCGGGCGTCGGTACGACCGGACGCCTGCAGACCGCCGGCGGCCTCCCCACCGACGCGGCCAAGTACACGCAGCTGCTCATCACCCGCGAGACCCAGGCCAACCCGAAGACCCCCGGGACTACGATCCTTCAGGGGAATCTGAAGCTCGGGTAGGGGCTCTCCGACCCCCATCCCTCAGCAGATCTGGGCCAGCCCCTCGAGCGCCTCGTCGAGCTTCACGCCCGTCGCACGCCGGAGCATGATCGCCCCGATCCGGGAGTAGCCGCGCAGGTTCTGCTTCAGCGCGAGCCTGACCTTCGTGCCGCTCTCGGCGGGCTCGAGCACGATCTCCGTTACCGCGGCGTTGAGCACGCGCTCGAAGGGGGTCCCGATGACCTCCTGCTCCCAGCTCCGGCGCCAGGGCGGCTCTGACTCGAGCAGCCGGAAGTCGATCCGCACCGGCCGGCCCTTCTTGGTCATGTGAACCTCGGTCCAGCTCTCCGGGGCGACGCTCTCCATGCGCTTCACGCCGGGCCACCAGCGCGGTAGGTGGTGCGGGTCCTCGACGACCTCCCAGACGCGCTGCGGGGCGGCGTCGATCGTGCGCGTGCGGCGCGAGGTGGGCATCACTCAGCCTCGTAATCGATCAGCGCGAAGACCTCGTGGGGAGCGAGGCGCTGACGACCGCGTAGGAAGCTCAGCTCGACCAGGAAGGCGCATCCGACCACCGTCCCGCCGAGCTCGCCGACCAGGTCGCACAGCGCGCGCGCCGTGCCGCCGGTGGCCAGCAGGTCGTCGTGGACGAGCACGTGCGCCCCGCCGGCCAGCGCGTCGGCGTGCACCTCGAGCGCGTCGATGCCGTACTCGAGCGCGTACTCGGCGCTCACGGTGTCGTGGGGCAGCTTGCCCGGTTTGCGCGCCGGCACGAATCCGGCACCCAGGGTGCGGGCGAGTGCCCCGCCGAGGATGAAGCCCCGCGCCTCGGCGGCCACCACGAGCTCGACCTCGCGGCCCTTGGCGAACCCGGCCAGGCCCTCGATTGCCGTGTTCAGCGCGCCCGCGTCGAGCAGCAGCGGCGTGATGTCCTTGAAGACGATCCCGGGGCTCGGGAAGTCGGGAATGTCCCGGACGTGATCACGCAGGTCGACGGCTGCCACGGGCAAGCGTCAGGTCGCGATCTTGCGCAGATCGCGAATCAGCAGCAGATGCTTGAGGTGCGTGGTGACCGAGGCCAGGTTCTCGAGCGCCTCGACGGCCTCCTTGCGCCGCTCCGGGTTGCGGGAGCGCAGGGCCGGCGCCAGGATGCTCTGCAGCAGCTGGGCCTCGCGGTCGGCCGACGTTCTGAAGACGCGCAGATTGCGGCCGCCGACGCCGTAGCGGGCCAGCTCGCTGACCGCTCTGATGATCTCGCGCTCGGTCTCGTCGTAGTAGCGCGCGCCCCCGCGCGTCTCGCCCTTGATGACGCCGAACTCCTCGAGCTCGCGCACCAGCTTCGGGTCCGCGCCGGTCTCCTCGACGACGTCCTCGAGTGAGTACATCGGGCCCGGCTCGCGCGCCGAGACCATCGCGCGCCGCAGCGCGCGGGCGTCGCCCGGCGGGGCCACCTCGCGCTCGGAGCGGCCCCCGGCCAGCTCCTGGCGGATGACCCGCAGCGGCAGGAACTCATCGCGTTGCAGGCGCAGGATCGTCCGCAGCCGCTGAATGTCGGTCTGCGTGTAGAGGCGGTAGCCGCCCTGGGTGCGCCGCGGCGTAAGCAGCTTCTGGTCCTCCAGATAGCGGATCTTGGAGATCGAGATCTCGGGGAACTCCTGGATCAGCGCCTTGCACACCGCGCCGATGGTCATCGCCTTCTGCCGCGGGCGCTCGGCGCCGTCTGCCTGGGGGTCAGGAAGCTCCACTGCGGGTGTGCCGGCGTCGGTTGCGGCCATCAGCGGCTCAGGTACGCGAGCTTGTACTTGCCGATCTGCAGCTCGTCGCCGTCGGCCAGCAGGTGCGACTCGATCCGCTGGCGGTTGACGTACGTGCCGTTGAGCGAGCCGCAGTCATCGAGGTGGTAGGCGCTGCCTCGCCGCACGAGGATGGCGTGATCGCGCGAGACGGTCACATCGTCGAGGAAGATGTCGCTGTCGGGACGCCGGCCGATCGTGAGCCGTTCGCCTTGCACCTCGAAGCTCTCGCCCGCGCGGCCTCCGCCGGCTCGGATGACCAGCGCCGCGCCGCGAGCCACCACGTCCTCGAGCTCGACCGCTTCGAGCTCACCGGTCTCCCCCACCTTGTACGTCGCCGTCGTGGCGCTCGGAGGCTGCTCGCTCTGCACGAGGAAGGCGCCGCAGCGCTGGCAGTAGTTAGCGCCGTCGACATTGGCGAAACCGCACTCGGGGCAGTGCTGGGCCATGTGTCCGGGGGGTAGCTACTCGGGATCCGCCGCCGGCATGCGCCCGGCGAGGATGTCGGTCAGCTGCTGGACGTCCGCGCCCGAGATCACATCGACGCCGCCCTCGTGTTTCTTGTGCAGCCGATTCACCAACTCGGCGCGCAGGATGTCGATCTTCCCGTGGAGGATCCGGCGCCGGTAGGAGATCTCCATCTCCTCGTCGGTGAGCTGTGCGATCAGATCCTTGAGTTCCTGGTCCGTCAGCGAGCCAAGGTCAGGAAACGTGTCCATGCAGTCAGATCCTCCAGACGAGGGTTAGGCGAAAAGCGAGTATACCCGCACATTTCTGGGGGTCAAGCTGAACTTGAGGGTCTGAATGAATCCGCCCGTTCCAGCTCCCGTGCGGCCCGCCTTCCGTCACGGACATAGAGGAAGGTGGCCACGAGCGAGAGCGTCATCCCGGAATAGAGCATGATCAGGGCGAGCCAATGGACGCCGGCCATGGCGAAGAACGGCGCCCCCATGGTCGGCGCGACGCCGATGCGCCCCGGCCAGTTGATGCGGATCTCCAGGCCACGGCGCAGCCCGTACCGGCTCAGGCCGAGCATGAACAGCTCACGGGCGACGACGACGATGATCGCCCACCGCGGCAGCAGCGAGAAGTGGAAGGCGACCACCATCCCGGAGACCACGAGCAACCGGTCGACGATCGGGTCGAGCAGCGTGCCCAGGCGGCTGTACTGGCCGGTCAGGCGGGCGGTGAAACCATCCAGGTAGTCGCTGAACCCGATCACGGCGAAGAGCACTACGGCCAGCGTGTCCTGTCCGTCGCTGCTCGAGAGCGCCACGACCAGGAACACTGGGATCAGCGCCAGCCGGACGAAGCCGATCGCGTTCGGGATCGTCCAGGGGCGCAGCGGCTGGTCCGAACGTGTGGCCGCAGGCGGCGGCCCCGAGCGGTCGATCCCGAACAGGCGCCGCTTTGAGCTCGGCGGACTCAGGGCAGGCTTCGCCACAGATCCCAGACGGCTCCAGCGCCGCCGGTCAAGGGGACGCTGCGTGCCTCGCGGCCCTTGCGGAGCTGGACCTCGAGCTCGCCGGCCGCCAGCGTCCGCTTGCCCACCGTGATCCGCAGCGGGCAGCCCACCAGCTCGGCGTCGGCGAACTTCTCACCGGGGCCGGCCTCGCGGTCGTCGTAGAGGACGCGCAGGTCCAGCTCCTGCAGCTCGCCGTAGAGGCGCTCGGCCAGGAGCCGCTCGTCACTCCCCTCACGCCCAAGACCGACGAGCTCTACGTCGAAGGGCGCCAGCGGGCGCGGCCAGGCGATGCCGTGCTCGTCGGCGAACTGCTCCACAGCGGCGGCGGCGATCCGTGCGGGACCGATCCCGTAGGAGCCCATCCAGATGAACTGAGCCTTGCCCGCCTCGTCCAGATACGTGGCACCGAGTGGCTCCGAATACCTGGTGCCCAGCTTGAAGATGTTCCCGACCTCGATCGCGCGCTCGATCCGCACGGGGTTCCCGTTCACGGTGTCGCCTGCCACGACGCTGCGGATGTCCACGCGCTCGAAGCTGAAGTCGCGACCCGGTTCCACACCGCGCAGGTGGGTGTCGGGCAGGTTCGCGCCGGTGACGTAGGCGCCTGGTGCGACCGCGGCGTCGAGCAGGATCGGGATCCCGAGCTCGCCGACCGGGCCGATCGATCCGGGCGGGCCGATGCGCTCGCCGATCTCCTCGGCGCTCGCCGGCCGGAACTCGGCCCGCAGCATCGCCGCCAGCTTGAGCTCGTTCACGCGATGGTCGCCGCGCAGCACCACGAGCTGCAGCCCAGCGCCGTCGACGACGATCGGGAAGGCCTTGAGCAGCGCTCCCGGGTCGAGGCCGAGCGCGTCGGCAACGGCCTCGATCGTCGTCAGTCCGGGCGTGGGCACCGGCTCTGGCGCCGGCAGCCCCTCGGGCAGCGTCACCCGACGCGGGTCGGCCGAGGCGACCTCGAGGTTGGCTGCGTAACCCGGCGCCAGCGCCACCTCGTTCTCGCCCGCGGGGCAAGGGGCCATGTACTCGTGAGCCCCCAGTCCACCCATCATGCCGACATCGCCCTCGACCCGGTACCACTCGAGCCCGGTGCGCTCGAAGATGCGGTCATACGCCGTGATGTGCCTGGCGTAGGCGGCGGCCAGCCCCTCGGCATCGCGGTCGAACGTGTAGGCGTCCTTCATGATGAACTCGCGCGTGCGCAGCACGCCGGCGCGCGGTCGCGGCTCGTCGCGCTCCTTGGTCTGGAAGTGGTAGAGCATCAGCGGCAGGTCGCGGTAGGAGCGCACGGACTGTGCGACGTGGGTGGTGACGATCTCCTCGTGCGAGAGCGCGAGCACTAGCTCGGAGCCGCGTCGATCCTGGAGCTTGAAGAGCTCGTCGATCGAGTAGCGGCCCGTGCGCTTCCACACCTCGGCCGGATTGAGCACCGGCATCAACATCTCCTGGCTGCCGATCGCATCCATCTCCTCGCGCACGATCTGGACGATCCGCTGGTGGACGCGCCAGCCGGCCGGCAGCCATGACCATAGCCCGGCTCCGACCTGGCGGATCAGGCCGGCCCTGACCATCAGCTTGTGCGAGATCGCCTCGGCGTCGGCGGGCGGCTCGCGCTCGGTCGGCAACAGATACTCGCTCAGGCGGGTCATCGAGCATGAAGCCTATCCGCGGCCCAGCTTTCACCGAGCCCGAGCAGCCGCTCTGATATAGAACGGCAAGGAAGAGATCCCACCCAAGGAGCCGCTGAGAATGGCCTATTCAGTTCCCCCCCTCCCCTACGACTACGGCGCGCTCGAGCCGCACATAGACGAGCAGACCATGCGCGTGCATCACGACAAGCATCATCAGGCCTACGTCGACAAGGTCAACGCCGCGCTCGACGGGACCGAGTGGGCCGAGCGGCCGATCGAGAAGGTGCTCGAGAACCTCCAGGCGCTGCCCGAGGACAAGCGCGGTCCGGTGCGCAACAACGGCGGCGGTCACTACAACCATTCGCTCTTCTGGGAGTGGCTCTCGCCCGATGGTGGCGGTGAGCCCGGCGGCGACCTGGCCGCGGCGATCGAGTCCGCGTTCGGGTCCTTCGCGGACTTCCAGGCCAAGTTCAAGGACGCCGGCGTGAACCGCTTCGGCTCGGGCTGGTCGTGGCTCGTGCACGACGGGTCCGGTCTGGCGGTCGTCTCGAGCGCCAATCAGGACAACCCGATCAGCGACGGGCAGACGCCGCTGCTCGGCGTGGACGTCTGGGAGCACGCCTACTACCTGAAGTACCAGAACCGCCGCCCCGACTACATCGACGCGTGGTGGAACGTCGTCAACTGGCCGAAGGTGGCCGAGCTGTACGCCGCCGCCGGCGCTTAGGCGCGCGGCGATCCGGTCAGGCCGGGCGCTGGCTGCTAGCCCGCACGGGTGAAGCGGCGCCCGGCGACCGGCGACACCGATTCGTCGAGTCGCGCCGGCGGCTCGTGCTCGAGCACCGACACCAGCTCCTCGTCGGCGCGCTCATCATCGGCCGCCGCGGCCTCGAGCGCGGCCAGGCGCTCGGGCGTCAGCTCGCCGGCATTCTCGGCTTCGATCTGCTCCAGCCAGCGCGCTCCCTCGTCGGCGTCGCGGGCGTCCACCTCGACGCGCTTCGAGGCCACGTATTTGTCGATCTCGGCGAAGAGCGTCGCGACGAGCTCCTCCTGGGGCACCTTGCGCAGCGGCTTGCCCCGGCTGAACACGAGCCCCTCGTTCTTGGCGCCGGTGATGCCGAAGTCAGCGTGCGAGGCCTCGCCGATCCCGTTCACCGCGCAGCCGAGCACGGCGACCTCGATCGGGTCTGCGTAGGCCTCCAGGCGCCGCTCGATCTCGGTCACGACCGTATCCATGTCGAACTGCAGGCGCCCGCACGTCGGGCAGGCGATCAGCACCGGGCCGCGCTCGCGCAGCTGCAGGGCCTTGAGGATCTCCCAGGCGACCTTGACCTCCTCCTCGGCGTGGAAGGTCGAGAGCGAGATGCGGATCGTGTCGCCGATCCCGTCGGCGAGCAGCGTGCCCAGCCCGACGGCGGACTTGAGCGAACCCGACCACTTCGTGCCGGCTTCGGTGATGCCGAGATGCAACGGGTACGGGATGCTCTGCGACAGCAGCCGGTTGGAGGCGATCGTGTTGGGCACATTGGTCGACTTGATCGAGACCTTGAAGTCCTCGAAGCGCAGGCGCTCCATCAGCTCCACGAACTCCTTGGCGGCGGCGACGAGCGCCTCCACGGGGCTCTTGCGCTCCAGTTCGTGCAGGTGCTTGGGCAGTGAGCCGGAGTTGACCCCGATACGGAGCGGCACACCCAGCTCGGCAGCGCGTCTGGTCACCTCGGCGACCTTGTCCGGGCCGCCGATGTTGCCCGGGTTCAAGCGCACGCAGTGGGCGCCGGCGTCGAGCGCCTTGAGCGCCAGCGTGTGGTTGAAATGGATGTCGGCGATCACCGGGATCGGCGACTCGCGCACAATCGTGCGCAGCGCTTCGGCGTCCCGCTCGCGTGGCACGGCGACTCGGACCAGGTCCGCACCGGCGGTGGCAACTCGGCTAATCTGGTCCATCGTCGCGCGTAGGTCGGCCGTTTCGGTCTTGGTCATCGTCTGGACCGCGACCGGGGCACCGCCCCCGATTTGCACGGTCCCCACGCGTATCTGGCGTTTGGAAGCCACGACGCCAGTGTAAGACAGGGGACATCCCCCGCAACTTTGACCCCTCCCCGGGAGTTCCTTCAACTATGCCCAAAGCCCTAAAACTGCTTCCCCCTATAGCTCTCGCCCTGCTGCTGGCCGCGGCGCTCACGGTCGTGCGCACGACCCCGGCACGGGCCACCGGCAACCAGGAGACGCTCTTCCAGGACGACACTCAGCTGCGCGCGGATCCGCAGGGAACGCTGCAGAAGTTCAAGACACTCGGCGCCCAGCGCGTGCGGGTGTTCGTGACCTGGTCATCGCTCGCGCCCAGCGCGAGCTCGAAGCGCAAGCCGCACAGCGCCTTCTCCTCGTCCGATCCGCGCTTCTACCCCGATGTCAACTGGGGTGTCTACGACGCGATCGTGCGTGATGCCAAGGCGCTCGGCATCGGGCTCGACTTCACGCTCACCGGTCCCGGCCCGTACTGGGCGGGCGGCTCGGGCCTACCGCGCGGTAACGGCGGGAAGGCCGGAATCTGGAAGCCCTCGGCGCGGGAGTTCGGTGCCTTCGTGGCCGCGGTCGGCCAGCGTTACAGCGGGAGCTACGTGGTCGGCGCTACCGCCCTGCCGGCGGTCCGCTACTGGGCGATCTGGAACGAGCCCAACTACGGCCAGTGGCTGGCCCCCCAGGCGACCAACCATTCAAGGGTCGAAGTCGCACCGTCCATCTACCGGGGCCTGGTCAACGCCGCCTGGAGCGCGCTGCACGCACGCAACAGCGGGCACACGCACGACACGTTCCTGATCGGCGAGCTCGCGCCGCGCGGACAGACGTTCGGTGACCAGCCGGGGAACTTCTCCGGCATGGTGCCGCTGCGCTTCATCCACGCGCTGTACTGCATCGACGGCTCCAACCGTCAGCTGCGCGGCTCGGCCGCGGCTGTACGCGGCTGCCCGACGAACGCCGCCGGTTCGCGTCGCTTCCGCTCCGTCAACCCGGGCCTCTTCCAGGCCACCGGTTTCGCGGCGCACCTGTACCCCCAGGCCCAGGATCCGACCAAGCACACTTGGCCCAATCCCGGCGCCGACCAGTACGCCGACCTCCCCAACCTGCCCGCGCTGCTGCGCCTGCTGGATGCGGGCAACCGGGCCTACGGCTCGCACACGAAGTTCAGCGTCTACAACACCGAGTATGGCTACCAGACCAACCCGCCGCTCCCGTTCAAGGCCAAGCAGACCACGGCCGCGGTCTGGATGAACTGGGCCGAGTACCTGAGCTGGCGCAACTCGCGCGTCAGGACGTACATGCAGTACGGCCTCATCGATCCGCCGCTCGGCAACTTCCCGAGTGCGCTCGAGGACAAGAACGGCCACCCCAAGGCGACGTACTACGCCTTCCGGATGCCGCTCTACACGCCCTCGACCACTGCCCGCCGCGGGCGTTCGCTCGAGGTTTGGGGCGGCGCGCGGCCGGCTCACTTCGTGCCCGGCAAGCAGCAGGTCCAGATCCAGTACCAGCGTGGATCGCGCGGGGCCTTCACGACCGTGAAGACGGTGACCGTCAGCAGCACGGGCTATTTCGACGTGCGCGTGACGTTCCCGGCGAGTGGATCTGTGCGGACCAAGTGGTTCTCACCGCTCTCGGCGGGCGACATCTACAGCCGTACGCAGAAGATCAGCGTCCGCTAGCCAGATGACCGCAAACGCGCCGGGGCGCCGCAACTCGGCCCCGGCGCGTTCGTTGTTAAGCCCATGATGCGGTTCTCTCGCACGGTGGCGGGAGCCGCGGCGATCCTCGCGCTGCTCGTGTTCGGGGCGGCAGACGCGCCGGTGGCCGCTGCGTCCACGAGCCAGGAGGCGAGTTTCCAGGACGACGCGCTTCTGCGCGCCGATCCGACCGGCACCCTCGACCGGTTGCGGCAGCTCGGTGTAACCCGCGTACGGGTGTTCGTGACCTGGTCCTCGATCGCCCCGGATCCCCTCTCAACGCGCCGACCGCGTCGCTTCGTGGCCTCCGACCCGGCCTCCTACCCGGCGGCGAAATGGGCCCTGTGGGACACCATCGTGCGTGCCGCAGCGACGCGCAGCATCGGCCTCGACATGGTCCTGACCGGGGACGCCCCGCTGTGGGCCACGGGCCGCGATGCCCCCCCGCCGCGCAGGCTCCGCAGGCAGTGGAAGCCCTCGGCGCGGGAATTCGGGCAGTTCGTACGGGCGATCGGCGAGCGCTACAGCGGTGACTACGACCCCGAGGCACGCAAGCTCGATCCGGCTTCGGCCAACGACCTGCCGCCGGTCGACTACTGGGCGATCTGGAACGAGCCCGACTACGGCCCGTGGCTGGCCCCCCAGGGCACTCACAATTCGACCGTCGAGTACGCCGCCCGCTTGTACCGCGGTCTGCTCGACGCCGCCTGGAGCGGGCTTCAGGCCACCGGTCATGGCTACGACACGATCCTGTTCGGCGAGCTTGCGCCGCGCGGCTCCAACAACTTCGGGCTCTTCTCAGGGACCAAGCCACTGCGCTTTCTGCGCGCCCTGTACTGCGTGGACTCGGCATACCGGCCGCTGCGAGGACTGCCAGCCGCGCTGCGCGGCTGCCCCGCGAGCGCCGCGGGGCGCCGCGGCTTCCGTCGCGCCCACCCCGCGCTGTTCAACGCCAGCGGGATCTCCGATCACCCGTATTCCCAGGCCTCGCCCCCCAATGTGGAGGCCTCCCCGGACCGCGACTTCACCTCGCTGGCCGAGCTCTCGCAGCTCGAGCGCAGCGTCGACCGCCTGCAGCGCGCCTATGGCTCCGCGGCGCGGATGCCCGTCTTTCTGACCGAGTACGGCTACATCACGAGCCCGCCCAAGCACAGCACGCGCAAGCGCCGCTACATCCCGGCGGCCATCGCGGCCGGCTACATCAACTGGGCGGAGTACCTGGCCTGGCGAGACCCACGCGTCATGACCGTCTCCCAGTACCTGCTGCTCGATCCCGTGCGGCCAAACGCCGGCAACGACTACGGCGGCTTCGCCAGCGGACTGCTGCTGCACAACGGCTCCCACAAGGCCACCTACGACGCCTACCGGATGCCGATCTACCTGCCCCGCACACGCACGCACAGCTCCGGCCAACGCCTCGAGATCTGGGGCGCCGCGCGGCCCGCGGGATTCGCCTTCGATGACACGAGCGCCGACCAGCGCGTGGCGATCCAGTTCCAGCCCTATTCCCAGGGGCCGTTCGTGACCCTCGCCACGGTGCCGCTCACCAATGCCTCCGGCTACTTCGACGTCCGCCGGCAGCTGCCCTCGAGCGGCTCGGTGCGATTGGAGTGGAGCTATCCGCACGGCGGTGAGTCGATCCACAGCCGCACGGTGCGCGTGGCCGTCGGCTGAGAACCTCCGGCGGGCCGGCCGCGGCCGCCATCGGGGATACTGAGCACGATGCCCGGGAGAGCGCAGCTGCAGCAGCGACTCGAGGCCATCTGCGGCCAGGAGCATGTCCTCACGCACCCCCACGCGCTGGCCACATACCGTTCAGACGGACTGGCGCATTACCAGCAGAGCCCCGCGGTCGCGGTGCTGCCCGCCAGCCCCGAGCAGGTCCGCGACGTGGTCCGAGCGTGCTACGAGGCCGAGGTTCCCTGGGTGGCCCGGGGCGCCGGCACGGGGCTCTCGGGTGGCGCGCTGCCGATCGCCGAGGGCGTGCTGATCGTGTTGGCCCGCATGCGCCGGATCCTGAGTGTCGATCTCGAGGACGGGCGTGTGATCGCGCAGCCTGGGGTGACCAATCTGGCCATCTCGCACGCGGTGTCCCCCACGCACTTCTATCCGCCTGATCCCTCGAGCCAGATCGTCTGCTCGATCGGCGGCAACGTGGCCGAGAACTCCGGCGGCGCCCACTGCTTCAAGTACGGCTTCACCACCAACTACGTAATCGGGCTCGACGTCGTGCTGAGCGACGGCACGATGGTGACGCTTGACCGTGACGCGCCCGGGTACGACCTGCTCGGCGCGTTCGTCGGCTCGGAGGGCACGCTCGGTGTGGCGACGCAGGTCACGGTGCGCGTCGTGCCGGCGCCCGAGAGCGTGCGCACGCTCGTGGCCTTCTTCGAGGACACGAGCGAGGCCGGTGACGCCGTCACCGCAGATCGTCGGCGCCGGGATCGTCCCGGCGGCGATCGAGATGATGGACCGGCTTTCGATCCAGGCCGCCGAGCAGGCCACGGGCGCGGGCTACCGGCTCGACGCCGGAGCGGCCCTGATCGTCGAGCTCGACGGGCCGCACGACGAGTGCACGGCGCGCTTCGAGCACGTGATGGCGCTCTGCGCGCAGGCCGGCGCGCGCGACGTGCGGGTCGCGATGTCGGAGGACGAACGGGCGCTGATCTGGAAGGCGCGCCGCGCGGCCTTCGCGGCGATGGGGCGGATCGCGCCGGCCTACTTCGTCCAGGACGGCGTGATTCCGCGCACGCGCCTGGCCGAGGTGCTGCGCACGATCGACGAGCTCGCCGGCGAGTTCGGGCTCCGGGTGGCCAACGTCTTCCACGCCGGTGACGGCAATCTGCATCCCCTGGTGTGCTACGACGCCAACCGCCCGGGAGAGCCCGAGCGGGCTGAGGAGCTCGCGCGGCTGATCGTCAGGGCCTGCGTCGATGCCGGGGGCTCGATCACCGGCGAGCACGGCGTCGGGGTCGACAAGAAGGACTACATGCCGGCGATGTTCTCCGAGCACGACCTCGAGGCCTTTCAGCGCCTGCGCTGCGCGTTCGACCCGCACGGTCTGGCCAACCCCGGCAAGGTGATGCCGACGCCACGTCTGTGCGGTGAGGTTCCCGGTCCCCATCGTCAGCATCCGCTCGAGCGAGCCGGCGTGGCGGAGCGGTTCTAGCGGCGCGTGGTGACGCAGCAGCTCGCACCCGAGTCCTTCGAGCAGGCGGCGGCCTGGCTCGCCGACGCCGCTGCCCAGGGGCGCTCGGTGCGCCCGCGCGGGTCGGGCACGAAGCTCGCCTGGGGCGCCGTGACCGAGCCGGCCGCCACCGAGATCTCCACCGCGCGCCTCGATGCGGTCCTCGAGCACAACGCGGGCGACCTGACGGCGGTGCTGCAGGCCGGTGTCCCGCTCGCGCGGGCCCAGGCCCGCTTCGCCACGGCCGGACAGATGCTGGCCCTCGATCCGCCGCTCGGCGAGGGCATGGCCGGTGCGGATCCGGCCGGGGCAACCGTCGGCGGTGTGCTCGCCACGGCCGACTCCGGCCCGCTTCGCCACCGCTACGGCGCGGCGCGCGACCTGGTCATCGGCATGACCGTCGCGCTGAGCGACGGGACGATCGCCAGCAGCGGCGGCAAGGTGATCAAGAACGTGGCCGGCTACGACCTCGGCAAGCTCTTCGCGGGCTCGTTCGGGACGCTCGGGCTGATCCTCTCGGTGACCGTGCGCCTGCATCCGAGGCCCGAGACCGCGGCGACCGCGCTCGGCTCGAGCGGTGCGACCTCAGACGCTGGCGGCGGCCGCGCGGTCGATCGCCGCCGCACCGCTCGAGCTCGAGGCCCTCGATGTGGCCTGGCGCGGCGGACGCGGCGGGGTGCTCGCGCGTTGCAGCGGCGCCGAAGCCCGAGCGGCGCGCGCGGCGGGCCGCCGAGCTGATGCGGGCCGCGGGGCTCGAGCAGACCGACGTCATCGACGACGACCAAGCGCTGTGGTCCCGGCAGCGCGGCGGGCAGCGCTCGCAGTCGCGGGCGCTCGTGCGCGTCGCGGCGGCACCGAGCGCGCTGGGCGCGGTGATCGCCGTCGCCCAAGCGTGCGACGCGACGCTCGTCGGCCGGGCCGCGCTGGGCTGTGAGCTATCTCGAGCTCGACCCCGACGCGCGTGGAGCGGCTGCGCGGCGGCCTGCCCGCGCAGGCCACGGCCGTCGTGCTCGACGCGCCCGCAGATGCGCGCCCGGGGCTGGCCCCTTGGGGGCCGCGCCGATCCCGGCGCGGTCGAGCTCATGCGGCGCGTGAAGGAACGCTTTGATCCCGGCGGGAGTCTGCAACCCCGGCGTTTTCGTGGGGGGCATTTAGGCATCGATGCCGGGCTTTGACACCCATCGGCCGCCCGAGCAGTCGCTGCTCGACGACTGTGTCCACTGCGGCTTCTGCCTGGACAGCTGCCCCACGTACGCGCTCTGGGCCCAGGAGGCCGATTCGCCGCGCGGACGGATCGTCCTCATGGGCGAGGCGCTCGGAGCCGACGCCCAGCCGCTGTCGGACGAGATGGTCAGTCATTTCGACAGCTGCCTGGGCTGCATGGCCTGCGTGACCTCATGTCCCGTCGGGGGTGCGCTACGACCGGCTGATCGAGCGTGTGCGGCCGCAGGTCGAGCGCCACCACCAGCGCTCGGCCTCAGAGCGCGCCCTGCGGCGGCTGCTGTTCGAAACGCTCCCCCACCCCAAGCGCCTGCGAGCGCTCGCGCCGATGCTGGGCGCGGCGCGGCGCACGCCCGAGGCGCTGCCTGCCGCCCAAACTGGCGATGCTGCTCAAGGTCGCGCCCCAGGCGCCCACGCGCCGCGCGCGCCAGTTCCGGATCCCCGAGCGCGTAGCGCCCCTGGGCGAGGCTCGCGGGCGGGTCGGGCTGCTGCTCGGGTGCGTGCAGCGGGTGTTCTTCCCCGACGTCCACGTCGCCACCGTGCGCGACCCTGGCCGCCGAGGGCTTTGAGGTCTTCGTCCCCGCCGGACCGGACTGCTGCGGCGCGCTCGAGTTCCACGCCGGGCACGAGGACGCCGCGCTGGAGCGGGCGCGGGAGACGATCGCGGCCTTCCGGGGCCTGGATCACGTGGTGGTCAACGCCGCCGGCTGCGGTTCGGCCATGAAGGACTACGGCGAGCTGCTGGGGACCGCAGGAGGCCCGCGCCTTCTCCGCTAGGGTGCGCGACGTGACCGAGTTGCTCGCGTCGTCGCCTGCCCGAGCGCCGCGCGGGCCTCTGCCGATGCGCGTCGCCTACCACGACGCCTGCCACCTCGCCCACGCCCAGCAGATTCGCCGCCAGCCGCGCGCGTTGCTCGAGTCAATTCCCGGCCTCGAGCTGCTCGAGGTCGGTGCCGAGCGTGAGCTCTGCTGCGGCTCGGCCGGGATCTACAACCTTGTCCAGCCCGAGGCGGCCGCCGAGCTCGGGCGGCGCAAGGCGGGCCATCTGATCGCCACCGGCGCGCAGGCGATCGCCGCCGGCAACCCGGGCTGTACGGCGCAGCTCGACCTGTACTTGCGCGAGCTCGGTCATCCGCTGCCCATCCACCACCCGGTCGAGCTGGTGTGGAGATCGATCCAGGCGGCGGGATGAGCATCCAGGTCACCGCGGCGTCCGCGCCCCAACGCCGGGCGGTGCTGGCCGACGAGCCGCTCGAGTTCCTGACCGAGCTGCACCGCCGCTTTGAGCCCAGCCGGCGCGAGCTGCTGGAGGCCCGGTCCGCCCGCCGGGCGCGGATCCACGCGGGCGAGCGCCCGGACTTCCTGCCCGAGACGCGCGAGCTCCGCGAAGCGGATTGGCGCATCAGCCCGGCACCGGCCGCGCTGGCCGACCGCCGCGTCGAGATCACCGGCCCGACCGAGCGCAAGATGCTGATCAACGCCTTCAACTCCGGCGCGCGCGTCTTCATGGCCGACTTCGAGGACGCCAACGTGCCCACCTGGGACAACGTGCTCGACGGCCAGATCAACCTCAGCGAGGCGATCGCCGGCACGATCGAGCTGCGCACCGAGGAGAAGACCTACCGACTGAACGACGAAATCGCCACGCTCTGCGTACGCCCGCGCGGCTGGCACCTGCCGGAGCGCCACATACAGATCGATGGCGAGCCGACCGCCGGCGCACTGGTCGACTTCGGCCTGTTCGCCTTCCGCAACGCCCGCACGCTGGCCGAGCGCGGCGCCGGGCCGTTCTTCTACCTGCCCAAGCTCGAGTCTCACCGTGAGGCCCGGCTGTGGAACCAGGTGTTCAGCTTCACCGAGGACCGCCTGGGCCTACCGCGGGGCACGATCCGGGCCACCGTGTTGATCGAGACGATCCTCGCCGCGTTCGAGATGGACGAGATCCTCTACGAGCTGCGCGAGCACGCCGCGGGCCTGAACGCGGGCCGCTGGGACTACATCTTCAGCGCCATCAAGTCGTTCCCCGAGGATCCCGCCGCCGTGCTGCCCGATCGCGCCCAGGTGACCATGACTGTGCCCTTCATGCGCGCCTATACCGAGCTGCTCGTGGCCACCTGTCATCGCCGTGGCGGCCATGCCATCGGCGGCATGGCCGCCTTCATCCCCAGCCGCCGCGATCCGGAGGTCAACGAGCAGGCCATCACCAAGGTGCGCGCTGACAAGCGCCGCGAGGCTGCGGACGGCTGCGACGGGTCATGGGTCGCCCATCCCGATCTCGTGCCAGTCGCCATGGAGGTCTTCGACGAGGTGCTCGGCAAGCGCCCGAACCAGCTCGAGCACACGCGTGAGGACGTCGAGGTCACGGCCGGGCAACTGCTCGACTTCGTCGTCCCGGGCGGCGAGATCACGAGCGAGGGCCTGCGCAGCAACGTCGCGGTCGGACTGCGCTATCTGTCGGCGTGGCTCGGCGGCGACGGCGCGGTGGCCATCTTCAATCTGATGGAGGACGCCGCGACCGCCGAGATCTCGCGCACCCAGGTGTGGCAGTGGCTGCACCACGACCGGATCGAGCGCGCCGAGGTCGAGCGCGTCCTCGATGAGGAGGCGGCCAGCCTCGACGGGGCGCCGAACGTAGACCGCGCGGTGGCCCTCTTTCGGCGCGTGGCGCTCGGCGACGAGCTCGAGGAGTTCCTCACCCTGCCGGCCTACGAGCTGCTCGTCGAGGGAGGATGAGGCTGTCTCGCGCCGCCATCACGCTTGCGTGCGGGCTCGGCCTGGCGCTCGGCGGGTGCGGCGGGAGCTCCGAGAGCTCGAGCCCTGTGGCCGGCACGACGAGCAGACCGACGACCACGACGGCCACTGGCGCCCCCACGAGCACGTCCCCGTCACGGACGGCGAGCCCCGCAGCGCCAACCCACACCACCGTGAGCACGAGCGCCGCCGGCGCCACGACGAGCCGCCCCGCGGCGGCCGCCCCGAGCGCTCCGGACGGGCTGCGCCCGGGCGGCTCCTACTCGGCCTACGACAACTGCACCGGGGCGTGCGGCGGCTCGGTGCCGGCCTCGCTGCTGCGGCCGCTCCATCTGCCCGGTCGTGGCTGCACGCCCTCGGGCGCCCACACGATCGGTGGCATGAGCGTGCTCGGCCAGGGGCCCGTCGGCCCCGCGCAGGCTGCCCGGCAGCCGTTTACCGCCTTCATCAACAGCCGCTGGAACGGCGCCCGAGTGACCTGGTTGGCCTCCTCGGCCTACACGGGCCCGATCCTGATCCGGGGCCGCGAGCTCGCTGGCGCTCATGCCGTCGGCTTTGGGCTCGGCAACGTGCCCTACGACCAGCTCCAGCTCAAGGACTCCGCCGGTCCCTCTAGCGGCGGCACCCGCCGGTGGCCGGCGTTCTCGCGCGTGCGCGGCCCGGGCTGCTACGCGTACCAGATCGACGGCACGAGCTTCAGCGACGTGATCGTCTTCCGCGCGGGCTGAGCGTGGCCGGCGTCGAGTCCACCGTGATCGCCGTGTCGCGTGGGGCGCGGCACGGCGTGGGCAAGACGGCGGTCGACTCGATCGAGCTGCTGGCCGGCCTCGGCGTGGCGCAGGACGTCCACGCCGGGGTCACGGTTCAGCACCGCTCACGCGTGTCGCGCGACCCGACACAGCCCAACCTGCGCCAGGTGCACCTGATCCATTCCGAGCTCCACGACGAGCTGCGCGTGTCGGGGTTTCGGGTCAGCGCCGGCGAGATGGGCGAGAACGTGACCACGCGCGGCGTCGCGCTGCTCGCCCTGCCGCGCGGGACGCGGCTCGGGCTCGGCCCGCGCGCGGTGATCGAGATCACCGGGCTGCGCAACCCCTGCGTGCAGCTGGACGGGATCGCGCCCGGGCTGATGGCCGCGACCCTCGATCGCGACGAGCACGGCGGGCTGGTCCGCAAGGCGGGCGTGATGGCGACCGTCCTCTCGGGCGGCCCGGTGAGGCCCGGAGACCCGATAGCCGTCGAATTGCCCCGTCACGTACCACTAGAGGCGCTGCAACCCGTCTGAGGGCCGCGCAGGCGGCCTCAGCCGTACATCGCGTCGATCTGGGCTGCGTACTTCGTGGTGATGGGCTTGCGCTTGAGCTTCATCGTCGGCGTGAGCTCATCGCCGCCCGGGAGCCAGTCGCCGGGCACGATCGTGAACTTCTTGATCTGCTCGACGCGTGCGAGATGCTCATTGGCGGCATCGATGCCCGCCTGTACGGCCTCGATCACCTTGGCCTCGCCGGCCAGCTCCTGGAGCGAGCGCCCCTCGAGGCCGTTGTGGGCAGCCCACTGCGGCGCGAAGTCGGCGTCGAGCACGATCAGCGCCGTGTTGTAGGGGCGGCGGTCGCCGATGCAGCAGGCCTGGCCGATCAGCGGGCTCCCCGTCTTGATCGCCGCCTCGATGTTGGCGGGCGACATGTTCTTGCCCGCGGCGTTGATGATCAGCTCCTTCTTGCGGTCAACGATCTTGAGGAAGCCGTCCGCATCGATCTCGCCGATGTCGCCGGTGTGCAGCCAGCCGTCGGAATCGACCGCCTCGGCCGTCTTGGCCGGGTCGTTGCGATAGCCGAGCATCACGAAATCGCCGCGGCACAGGACCTCGCCGTCCTCGGCGATCCTCAGCTCGACGCCGGGCGCCGCCGGTCCGACGGTCCCGATCCTGACCTCGCCAGGGCGGTTGACGGCGCCTACGCCGCACGTCTCCGACATGCCCCACAGCTCAGCGAGCTCGATGCCCAGCGCGTGGAAGAACTCCAGCACCTCGACCGGGGTCGGCGCGGCACCGACGTTCACGGCGACGGCTTGATCGAGCCCCAGCATCGCGCGCAGGCCCGAGAACATCTGCTCGTCGGCGGCGGCCACCCGGCGCTCGAGCTCCTCGGGCACGGGCTCGCCGGCCTGCTGCAGGCGGACGCGCTCGATCGCCGCGGCAAGCGCCTCCTCGAGCGGCTTGCGCTGTTCCTCGGGCTGCCCCGCGAGCATCGTCTCGAGGCCGGCCTTGAGCTTCTCCCAGATGCGCGGCACGGCGAAGAACCAGGTCGGGCGCACCTGGGGCAGGAACGAGAGCACCTCGCGCGGGTTCGGACAGCAGGTCACGGTGCCCGCGTAGATGACCGGGATGTAGTGGTGCGCGTTGCGCTCGGCGATGTGGGCCGAGGGCAGCCACGAGATCACCTTGGCGCCAGGGTCGAGCTCGATGATCGTCTCGACCGACTTGGCGCTGAACATGATGTTGTGATGCGAGAGCTGCACGCCCTTGGGCGGACCGGTGGTGCCCGAGGTGTAGATCAGCGTCAGCACGTCGTCGGGGCGGACCCGTGACGAGGCGGCCTGAACGTCGAAGTCCGGGTTGGCGCCCTCCACGTCGGCGAGCGCGATCGTACCCTCGGGCGGATCGCCGTCGACCACGATCACATGCTCGAGCCCGGGCAGTTCGGCGCGGGCCGCGAGCACGACGGGCAGGAAGGCCTGCTCGACGATCATCACCCGCGCCCCCGAGTCGTTCATCAGATAGCGGATCTCGCCGGCCGGATAGGTCGTGTAGATCGAGAAGGGTGTCGCCCCGATCGTCACGGCGGCCAGGTCGGCGATGTGGAACTCGGGCCGGTTGCCGAGCATCAGGGCGACCGTGTCCCCGCGGCTGACGCCCAGGCCGGCGAGGCCGCCGGCGAGCGCGTCGACCCGCTGCAGAAGCTCGGACCAGGTCAGCGAGACACCGTCGTCGGGCGTGCGCACCGCGACGATCTCCGGATGATTGGCGGCTGTGCGCCGCAGCGCCTCGGTCAGCGTCGGCGCGTCCACTGCCCGCCCGGCGCTGGGCGTGATGGTGCTGCTCTCCATGGCTTTCAGACCCTCTCTCCCGTGAACCGTTGGAGTCGTACGGTATCGAACCGCACGCAGGGCTAATGGCTTGGGAAGCCGCGCCCCGAGAGCGTCGAGATGTCGTTGCTCAACCCGATCACAAAGATGAACAGAATGAGCACAAACCCGACGACGCTGGCCCGCTCCATGACGGCGAACGGGATGCGCTTGCCGCGCACCTTCTCGGCCACGGCCCAGAAGATGTGGCCGCCGTCTAGCGGCAGGAACGGGAACAGGTTGATGATCGCCAGCGACAGCGAGATGATGGCCAGCGTGTAGAGGGCCTGGGTGGTGTCGAAGGCGAAGCGCTGCTGGGTGACCTTGAAGCCGCCGACGATGCCGTGCAGCTGGGCTCGCTCCTTGGCCTGGAAGAGCTTGGAGATCGTCGAGACCGTCGTGTGGGTCACGAACCACATCTCGCCCACGCTCCAGGACGCGGCGGCGCCGGGCCCGACCGCCTGCGCCGGCGCGTCGAAGCCGAAACCGACCCGCGTGCGCCCGGCCGCGGAGTCGTAGCGCGGATAGATCGAATACGTCTGAAGGCGGCCGCCCCGCTTGACCTCGAGCACCACCGGCGTGGCGGCGTGGCAGCCGTCGGTCGGGGTTCCGGCGCAGTGGTGGCTCGATATCTGCTGGCTGATCGCGGTGATCGACAGGCCGCTTCTGCCGTCCACGGCCACGATCTTGTCGCCCGCCTTGAGGTACTGGGAGCCCGGCGCGGTCAGCGAGCCGGCGGCGACGGTCGTCGTCGGCTTGTCCAGCCCATGGATCATCGCGATGCCGGCGAGCAGCACGAAGGCGATCACCAGGTTGACGGCCGGACCCGCGAGGATCACCACGACCCGCTTCCACACGGGCTGGCGGAAATAGGCCCGCGCCTGCGCTTCCGGCGGGACCTCCTCGTTGGGGTTCATGCCCGTGATCTTCACGTAGCCGCCGAGCGGGATCGGGCCGATGCCGTATTCGGTCTCGCCGCGGCGGAACTTGACCAGCAGCGGGCCGAAGAAGAGCGAGAAGCGCTCAACGCGCATGCCCACGGCCTTGGCCGCGGTGAAGTGACCAGCCTCATGGAGGATGATCAGCGCGGCGAAACCGAGGAACGCGAGCACGTATGACACGCGCTCCAGTGTGCCAGAGCGGAGCTCCGTGCCCGGAGACTAGGCCGAGGCGCGGCTCGCCGCGAGTTCGGCGGCGACGCTGCGAGCCTGCGCGTCCGCGTCGGCGAGCGAATCGAACGAGTGCACGCGTCCGGCGGGCAACCGCGCGAGCGTCTCCTCGATCACCGCCGCGATGTCCAGAAACTGCAGTCGCCCGCCCAGAAAGGCGTGCACGGCGACCTCGTTGGCGGCGTTCAGCGTGCACGGGGCGGTCCCGCCGGCCAGCGCCGCCTCGCGGGCCAGCCGCAGGCAGATGAAGGTCTCATCGTCCACGGGCTCGAAGGTCAGCGACCCCACGGCGGCCAGGTCGAGCGCCTTGACCGGCACGTCCACGCGCTCGGGGTAGTGCAGCGCGTAGGAGATCGGGACGCGCATGTCCGGATAGCCGAGATGGGCCAGCGTCGCACCGTCGCAGAGCTGGATCAGGCTGTGGACGATCGACTGCGGATGCACGACGACGTCGATCTGGTGGTATGGGGTCCCGAATAGGTGGTGGGCCTCGATCAGCTCGAGCCCCTTGTTCATCAGCGTGGCCGAGTCGATCGTGATCTTGCCGCCCATCGCCCATGTCGGGTGGGCGAGCGCCTGCTCGACGCTCACGCCGTTCAGATCGTCCGCGGTGCGCCCCCGGAACGGCCCTCCCGACGCGGTCAGGATCAGCCGGTCGACGGTCCCGGGCTGCTCGGTCGCCAGCAACTGGTGGATGGCGGAGTGCTCGGAATCGACCGGAATGATCGCCGCGCCGGTGGCCTCGGCCAGCTGCGTCACGAGCTCTCCGCCCACGACCAGCGATTCCTTGTTCGCCAGCGCGAGGTCCACCCCCTCGCCCAGCGCGGCGACCGTCGGTACGAGCCCGGCCGAGCCGACGATCGCATTGAGGACGAGATCGGCGCCGGCCTCGGTGATCAACCGCACAAGACCGTCGGGGCCGCCGAGGACCTGCCCGTCGGTCCAGCCCTCGGAAGCGCGCGCCGCCGCGTCGGCGTCCGCCAGCCCGATCCGCTTCACACCGTGCTGCTGTGCCTGCTCGATCAGCGGTGCGACGGCACTCTCGGCGGCCAGTGCGACCACCTCGAGCTGATCCGGGCAGCGCGAGACGACGTCGAGCGCCTGGACGCCGATCGAGCCCGTGGAGCCGAGAATGACCAGCCGGCGCGGCACACGGCAGATTCTAGGCGGGCGCTTGGGCCAGGCGTCCGCGCACGATGGCCTGAGCGCTGATGAGAACGGTGCCGCGCTGCGCGCGGCGCAGCGTCGCGATCACCACGTCGGCCTCGACGTGATCGGCGTCCGCCCCGAGCGCGAAACGCAGCGCCGTTCGCCCCGGCTCGTACTCGCTCACATCGCCCACGGCGACGCTCAGCCCCGTATCCGCGCTCGCCCCCTCCTCGAGCACGAGCTCGCCGCCCGCGAGGTTGCGCACGACCGTGCGCATCGTGTCGCCCCGGAGGACCACGTCGAGCCGGAACAGGCCCTCGGCCCGTAGAAGCATCGCCCGCGCGCCGGGCTCGATCTCCTTGGAGGCGAACAGCACGATGCCGGGGCGCTGATCGTCGCGCGGAAGTTCGGCCACCAGCTGCCCGTGAGACCCGTCCCGGTTAGACACCGCCGGTGAACAGCTGGCCGACGACCGCGGTCTGGGTCTGGCCGACCGCGCGCTCGAGGCTCACGAGCAGCGACATGACGTTGTTGAAGCCGGCGCCCGCGTTCGGGAATACCTGCAGCTGCACCTGGTCGGCGACCGATCGCTGCACCGCCGGGAGGACCGTGTCACCGGGCGAGAGCGTGACCGCTGCTGGCGTTCCACCGTCGACGTTCTGCACCGCGGGCAGGCTGGCGTTCGTCCCGTTGTGAATCGTCAGTTGAAACTGATCCGCGTTGGCCGCCACCGAGACGACGATGATGCCGCCCGGCGTCGAGAGCAGCGGGTGCACGGACCCGTCGGCGAACGAGACCGCGCCGCTGACCACGTTGCCCCGGCCCTGGAAGAAGGCACCGGGGGCCTGGCCCCCGAGCGCGTTGGCGTTCGCCGCCGTGCCGTCGATCTTGAGGAATCTCGCCTCCGCGTCGCTGCTGGTCAGATAGATCTTCGCCGCGTCGTCGATCTTCAGGAAGCTCGTGTCGGCGCTCCTGATCTTCAGGTACTGCGCGCCGGCGTCACGGATCTTCAGGAAGGTCGAGTTCACCTTCGCCTCGGTGTAGTAGCTCCGGGCGAGCTTGTGCTCGAGGCTGGCGAGCGTGTCGTCGATGCCTCGCACCTTCTGCTCGAGCTTGAGGAACGAGGTCTTGGCGTTGCCGGTGATCCCGCCCAGTTTGAGGAACAGTCCGGTCGAGGCCGCCGGCGTGGCGTTCACTGCGGCCGGGGCCGATTCGCCGCGGGCCGCGAGACCCCCGATCAGCGCCAGGAGCGCCATCGAGACACCCGCCTTGGCGGTCGTGACACGGAACCTCAAATAGTCGGCCATCTGTGGCCTCCTCCCCCGGTTGGCTCTGGCTCGCGGAGTGTTGCTCAGCGCTGCCCCGCCCGCAAGCCGGAGGAGGTTTATGCAGCTTCGACTACGACAATCGTCCAGCCCGAGCGCTCGATCGCGCGGCGCACGTGCAGGCCGCGGCGCGCGTACGCCGCGGTGACGGTGCCGGCCTCGGTCGGGCCGAAGCCGCTGAGCAGCGCCAAGCGGGGCAGCGGCGGCGCCAGCCGTGCGGCGATCGAGCTGTGCACCGCCGCAGGCAGGTTGGCCGCGAGCGTCTGGGCCGCCGGCGGCTGCTCGACGCTCAGGTCGCTGACGAACGCGTCCACGCGGACTCGGTTACGGGTGGCGTTGGCTTCCGTCGCCGCGACGCTTTCCGGCTGCACGTCAATGGCCACGACGGGATCGGAGCCGAGCTTGGCGGCCAGGATGGCCAGCACGCCCGTGCCGCAGCCGAGGTCGGCGAAGGACCCGAGCGGCGCGAGTCCGAGCAGCAGCTCGAGACACGCCTCGGTGGTCGGATGCGTCCCGCCGCCGAAAGCCGGCCCCTCGCTCAGCACGATCTCGATCAGCGCCTCGCCGTGGTGCACGCTGTCCGCCGCCGGTGCCCAATCCGGGCGCACGACCAGGCGCCCACCGATCACGAGCGGCCGGTAGTCAAGCAGCCGCCGCGCGCGCCAGTCGTCGGGGATCTCGCGCTCCCGGACCGACGCGCGACGAACCCCCGCGGCCCGAGCCAGGTCGCCCACCGGCGGCAGGTCCGCACCGCGCAGCCGCAGCTCGACCTCGGCCCCGCACGCGATTTCTCGCACGCCGCCCGGGACCATCGGGAGCAGGCGATCGAGCACTCCCTCGACGGCCGTGGCCGGCACGCGGAGGACGATCTCCTTCAGCGGGGACCTCTCACCCGTGCATCACCGCGACCCACAGGTAGTAACCCGCGACGACCGTGAAGAGCACCCCGTCGAGGCGGTCGAGGGCGCCGCCGTGGGCGCCGAACAGCGTGCCGGCGTCCTTGGTCCCCGCGTCGCGCTTGATCAGCGATTCGAAGAGATCGCCGAGCGGGCCCAGGACCGCCACGCCGAGGCCGAGCAGGATCGCGTCTCCCTGAGTCAGCCAGCTCTGATACAGGCCGGCGAAGAACACGCCGAGCACGGCCATGAACATGCCGCAGAACAGGCCCTCGACCGTCTTGTTGGGCGAGATCGCCGGGGCCAGCAGGCGCCGCCCGAACGCCCGGCCGCCGATGTAGGCCGCCGTGTCGCCGAGGAACGTCCCGATCAAGATGTCGAGCATGATGGCGTTGCCATGATGGGTCCGCCGCAGCAACTCGGCGTGGGCGAAGGCGAAGCCGATCCAGTACACGCCCAGCAGCGTGCCCGCGATGGCCACCGTGGCCCCGCCGCTCTGGCGGGCGATCACCATCAGGAAGAGCACCGGGACGGTGGCCACGGCCACGAGCAGCACCTGGAACTGTCCCCCGAAGCGGGCGGCCAGCACCATGCCGGCCAGCGCCGCGAACCCGGCCAGCGAGACGGGTCTCCAGCGCTCGAGCATCTGGTAGAGCTCGTGCAGGCAGACACAGCCCAGCGCGATCATGAATAGAGCGAAGGCCAGGCCGCCGACATCGATGAAGATGATCGCGACCAGCGCCGCGGGAATCGCCACGGCGATCCGGGCGCCGAGGTCAGAGCGCCGGCGAGGCTCGCGCGGGCTGGCCTCGCGGCCTCGGCGCCGGGCGCGGGGCCGGGCCGCAGACTGCTGGCGCGCAGCCCGCACCTCGCGCTCCGCGGCCCGATCGGTCTCCGATCGCGGCCGCCGCGGCGGTGGCGAGCGGCGACTCGATCGCGGCCGGCGCGGGCGATCAGCCATTACCGTCCCCCGAAGCGGCGGCGGCGGGCGGCGAACTCCTCGAGCGTCTGCTCGAACGCCGGGCGGGAGAAGTCGGGCCATAGCTCGTCACGAAAGACCAGCTCGGAATAGGCGGCCTGCCAGAGCAGGTAATTCGAGATCCGCTGCTCGCCGCTGGTGCGGATGATGAGGTCGGGGTCGTGCATGTCCGGGGCGTAGAGGTGCGCGCGAAAATCTTCCTCGCTCCCTCCGGTAAAGGTTCGCGCCGCGTCCACGATCTCCGCCCGGCCGCCGTAGTTGAAGGCCACAAAGAGAGTGATGCGGTCGTTCTGCCGGGTCATATCCTCCGCCCACTCCATGCGCTCGACGAGTGCCGGGGGGACCGGCGCAGTGCGCCGGCCGATGAACCGCATCCGCACTTCCTCAGCGTGCAGCTCTGGCGTCTCACCATGGATCCGGCGCTCGAACATCCCCATCAGCGCGGCGACCTCCTCGTCCGAGCGCGTCCAGTTCTCGGTCGAGAACGAGTACACGGTGAGTTCCTTGATGCCGAGCTCCACGGCGTCGCGCAGGCGGGCCTTGACCGCGTCGGCTCCCGCCTCGTGGCCGGCCATCACCGGCAGGCCACGGCCCTGGGCCCAGCGGCCGTTGCCGTCGGTGATGATCGCTACGTAACGAGGGCGCGCCGAGTCGCCTGGCCGTCCACCCCCAGTGACCACATCGGTCACCGTCAAACCTCGAGGATCTCTTCTTCCTTGCGCTTCAGCAGCTCGTCGAGCTCATGGATGCGTACGTCCGTTACCTTCTGTAGCTCGATCTCGCCGCGGTGCTCGTCATCGGATCCGGCCTCTCCGGCCTCCTTGAGCTCGCGCAGGTCATGCATCACGTCGCGTCTGATGTTTCGAACCGCGACGCGCCCCTCCTCGGCGATGTTGCGCGCGACCTTGACCATCTGGCGTCGCCGCTCCTCGGTCAACTCGGGCACGCCCAGACGAATCAGGTTGCCGTCGTTGGACGGGGTGAGACCGACGTCCGACTCGAGAATCGCGCGCTCGATGGCCTTGATCGAGCTCTTGTCGTACGGCTGGATGGTCAGCAGCCGTGGCTCGGGCGCGGAGATCGTCGCCAGCTGCTTGAGTGGCGTCGCGGTGCCGTAGTAGTCCACGCTCACGCGATCGAGCAGCGCCGGGCTGGCCCGGCCCGTGCGCACGGAGGAGAACTCGTGACGGATTGCCTCAACCGACTTCGCCATGCGCTCACGGGCGTCTTCCAGTAGCTCGTCGATCATGTCCTCACCAGGGTTCCCACGCGCTCACCCGACACTATCTTGTCGATGTTGCGCTCGTCGGACATGTTGAAGACGACGATCGGGAGGTTGTTGTCCATACAGAGGGCAAAGGCGGTGGAGTCCATCACCTGCAGGCCACGGGTGAGCGCTTCCTTGTGGCTGATCTCGGGGATGAACTCCGCGTCAGGGTTCTTGGCCGGGTCGGCGGTGTAGACCCCCTCGACCCCGTTCTTGGCCATCAGGATCATCTCGGCATGCAGCTCGGCCGCCCGCAGGGCGGCGGCCGTATCGGTGGTGAAGAACGGGTTCCCAGTGCCGGCGGCGAAGATGACGATCCGGCCCTTCTCGAGATGCCGCATCGCGCGCCGGCGGATGTAGGGCTCGGCGACCTCGGAGATCGTGATCGCGGACTGCACGCGGGTGGCGATGCCCTGCTTCTCGAGCGCATCCTGCAGGGCCAGCGCGTTGAGCACCGTGGCCAGCATGCCCATGTAGTCGCCGGTGGCGCGATCCATCCCGCGGGCGGCCGCGGCCAGACCGCGGTAGATGTTGCCGCCGCCGACGACGATCGCTACCTCCACGCCGCGGGCATGCACCGCAGCGACCTCCTGGGCGATCGAGTTGACGCGGTCGGGATCGGTGCCGTAGGACAGCTCGCCCATCAGCGCCTCGCCCGAGAGCTTCAGCAGGATGCGCGCGTAGGCGGGCGCCGTCTTGCCCGGATCGCTCACCACGGCTTCGCCGGCCACAGCCTTAGCCGCCGACGGAAAAGCGCGCGAAGCGGTTGACGACGATGTTCTCGCCGAACTTCGCGGCGAGCTGCGCCCGGATCTCCTCGATCGACTTGCCTTCGTACTTGTCCTCGTTGACATGTGTCTGGCGCAGCAGCACGACCTCGTCGAGCCACTTGTCGACCTTGCCGGTGACGATGCGCTCGCGCACGTTCTCGGGCTTGTCGGCCGCCTGCTCGGTGGCGATCCGCTCCTCACGCTCACGATCCGCAGCGGGAACGTCCTCCTCGGAGACCGACAGCGGGGCCGCCGCGGCGATGTGCAGGGCCAGGTCGCGGGCAAACCCGACGACCTCCTCATTACGCGCGACGAAGTCGGTCTCGGTGTCCACCTCGACCAACACCCCGATCTTGGCGCCGGAGTGGATGTAGCTCTGAACGACGCCCTCCTTGGCTTCGTTAGCCGCCCGCTTCTCGGCCTTGGCCTCGTTCCGCGTCCGCAGCAGGTCGACCGCTTCGTCCATGTTGCCGCCGGTCTCGGCGAGCGCGTTCTTGCACGCCATCATCCCGGCACCAGTGAGGTCCCGGAGGGCCTTTACGTCCTTTGCACTGATCTCGGTCACTACGACTCCTGTGTCGGGCTTTCTGCGGGGGTCGGCGCCGGGGTCGCGGCCTCGTCCTCGGCGGGCTTGGCCGGGGCCTCGGCGGCGGCCTCGGCGGCCTCGGCGGCCGCTGGCTCCGGTGCGGGTATGGGTGTGGGCTCGGCGGCGGGTGTGGGCTCTGCGGCGGGTGTGGGCTCGGCGGCGGGTGTGGGCTCGGCGGCGGCCTCGGGCTCTGGTGCGGGTGTGGCCGGTGCGGCCTCAGGCTCCGGGGCGGCTGTGGGCTCCGGTGCGGCTGTGGGCTCGGCCGGCGCGGCTGTGGGCTCGGCCGGCGCGGGGTCCGCACGTGGGGCCTCGGCCTCCGGGGCCCCACGTGCGGCCCCCGCGGGCGTGGCGGCCTCCGCCTGCGCAGCCGGGACCGGCTTCGCCGGCGCAGCCGGCGGCTCGGAGGCCGGAGCCGCCTGTGCCGCCTGTGCGGCCTGCGCCTGCTCCGCGGCGGCGGCCTCCGCGGCCGCCTTGGCGGCGGCGGCCGCCTGCGCGGCCTCCTCGGCCTCGCGCCGGGCCTGCTCCTCCGCTTCGCGGCGGGCGCGCTCCTCGGCCTCCTGACGCTCGCGCTCGAGCCGGGCACGCTCCTCCTCGGCGCGGAAGACGCTGTGGCCCTGGGCCACCACGTCGCCGATCGCCGAGGTGATCGCGGCGCACGAGCGGATCGCGTCGTCGTTGCCGGGGATCACGAAGTCGATCCCCTCGGGATCGCAGTTGGTGTCGACCAGGCCGATGATCGGGATCCGCAGGCGCTGCGCCTCACGGACGGCGATCGCCTCGGTCTTCAGGTCGATGACGAACACGGCATCGGGCACGCGTTGCATGTTCTTGACGCCGCCGAGGTTGGCACGCAGCTTCGCGAGGTCGGCCTGCGCCGCCATCCGCTCGCGCGTCGGAAGCAGCGCGAGCTGTCCCTCGGTCTCGTAGCGCTCCAGGTCATGCAGGCGCTTGATCCGCTGTGAGATCGTCTGGAAGTTGGTCAGCAGCCCACCCAGCCAGCGGTGGTTGACGTATGGCATGTCGGCCGCTTCCGCCGTGTCCTTGACCGCGTCGCGGGCCTGCTTCTTGGTCCCGACGAACAGCACGGTCCCGCCCCGGTGGGCGACGTCGCCGGCGAAGCGGCGTGCGTTGTCGAGCAGCTCCTGCGTCTGCAACAGGTCGATGATGTAGATGCCGTCCCGCTCGCCGTTGATGAAGCGGCGCATCTTGGGGTTCCAGCGGCGTGTCTGGTGGCCGAAGTGAACACCGGCCTCCAGCAGCTCTTTGAGTCCGACTTGAGCCACGGTCCTGCTCCCTTTGTTGGTTCTGATGGTTGCTGCGGTCCGCTCGCTCGGGTTTCGCGAACCTCGGACGTCTTCCGAGGCAGGGCCGCGATCCGCACGGGCGGGATTGGGGAAATTGTTCTTCTGAGTCTACGCAAGTTTCTGCGCAGGCCTGCGTTCTTGTTCCCAAGCGAGCCGTCGCCCTGCCCCCTACCCAGGCGACGGCCGCGAGCGAACCGGTCCCCTTTCCCCTACCTCCGGTGATCGGTTCGCACGTGCAGTGCGCGGCGGGGCGGCTTTGGACGGGCCGTCCCGCCGCTTGCTTTCAGGCGTTGGGCTTCGGGTCCTCGGGCGTCGCCGCGGCACGAATAGGCTTACACGGCTCGGATAGGTGGCTCCCGTTCGTGTGGTCCGGGTCGGCACGGTCGCGGCGCACCCGGCCGGGGCGCATTTCGCAACACACGTCGCCGTCATATTGGCGTGTGTCGCGTTGTGCGCGCCAGGGCGCGCGAACCGCTACATACCCACGATTCCGGCGGAGGTGTGTCGCGTTAGGCGGGTTCGTCCGTCCTCGGGCTGGATCAGCATGCACCCAGCGACGCCCCCCATTTCGAGGCCAGCATGTCGCGCCATGCACGCTCCCCGCGAGCTCACGCAGCGCCGGGTCTCTTCCTTCACCAGCGCCGTTTTACGCAGGCGCACACGCCCCCAAGAACCCGGGCCCCGACGCCCCCAAGAACCCGGGCCCTCCTACTCCTCCTCCGCCAGTCGCAACGCGTGGGCCAGATCGGCGGGCAGCTCCGAGCTGACATCCACTTCCTCACCCGTGACCGGATGCGTGAAGGCGAGGCGGGCGGAGTGCAGGAACTGGCGCTCGAGGCCGAAGGACTTCGAGCCCCCGTATTGACGGTCTCCGCACACGGGGTGGCCGATCGCCGCCATGTGCACGCGGATCTGATGCGTCCGGCCCGTATCGAGGATCACCCGCAGGAGGGTGGCGCGCGGCAACTGGCGCTCGATCTCGAAATGCGTGCGGGCCTCGCGCGGCTCGGCCGCGTCGATCGACATGAGCGTTCGGTCGCGGCGGTCGCGACCGATCGGCGCGTCCACGGTGCCGGTGCGGGCGCTGGGCCGTCCGTCGACCAGGGTCAGGTACTCCCGCCTGAGCCGGCGTTTCGCGAGCAGCGCCTTGAGCTCGCGGTGGACATCCTCGCGCTTGGCCACCACGAGCAAGCCGGATGTGTCGCGGTCGAGCCGGTGCACGATGCCGGCCCGCCAGGGATCGCCGCCGCCGGCCCCGCGCTGGGCCAGGGCCTGCGAGAGCGTGCCCGTGTGATGACCTCGGGCCGGGTGCACAACGACCCCGGGCGGCTTGTCGACTACGAGCAGGTGCTCGTCCTCGAAGGCGATGGTGTACGGAGCGGTCTCGGCGTACGGGTCCAACTCGACGATCTCCGGCCCCTGGGCGACGATCCGCTCGCCTCGGCGGACGAGGTAGCGCTTGGGGCGCAGGCGTCCGTCCACCTTCACATGCCCGGCGTCGATCAGGCGCTGAGCCTGCGCGCGCGAACCCAGCGGACCGGCGAGAACCTGGTCGAGGCGTGTCCCGGCGGCCTCGTCCCCCACCTCGAGCGTGACCGTGGCGTCACTCGGGGCCACGTTTGGCGGCGCCGCTGTCCAGCACGTAGATGAGCGCCAGGATTCCGAAGGTGATCGCCATGTCGGCGACGTTGAAGGCCGGCCACAGGGGCAGCTTGATGAAGTCGGTCACGGCGCCCGAGCCGATCCGGTCGATGAGATTGCCGATCGCTCCGCCGACCAGCAGCCCTGTGGGAATCCACAGCCCCGGCCGCGTCGGCCGGCGGGCAAAGTAGACCAGCAGCAGGCTGAGGGCAGCGAGTGTGAAGACCAGGACGAGCGCTCCACCGCCCGAGAACACGCCGAAGGCCACACCGGTGTTGCGCACATGGACGAGGTCGACGCCCGGCAGGAACTTCTTCGTCTCGCCCGCGGCGACGTTGGCCGCCAGGGTGTGCTTGGTCAGCTGATCGAGGATCAGCACGGCCACCGTCAGGATCCCGGCTCGCCGCCACGCGGCGGTACGGGGCTGCGGCGCAGTGGTCGCCTCCGTGGCCATCGATGCTCGCGCGGGGCTAGCCTGCGATCGCGTTGACGACGATTGTCCGCACGAGATAGAGCAGGATGATTGCGATCATCGGGGTGATGTCAATCATCCCGATCGGGGGGATGAAGCGGCGGAAGATGCGCAGGTACGGCTCGCACACGTCGCGCAGGAAGTTGAGCACCGCGTCGAGCCAGCGCGAGTACGAGGGCCGTGCTCCCAGCGAGAAGACGAGGTTCAGGAGGATGTAAGCAAAGATCAGGATGATGTAGACGGTGAACAGCGCCGAGACGTAGTTGGCGATGTCCACGCGGGTGAGCGCGCCGATCAACATCAGCGCCGCCCCCCGAAGATCACGGCGTCGCTGGCCTGCTGGAAGGCGCTGCGCACGCCGCCCGCCTCCAACGCTTCAAGGCCGCGAGCGGTCGATCCACCGGGCGAGGTGACTTCGCGCCGCACCGTGAGCGTGTCGAATTCGCGCTCGGCCAATAGCGCGGCGGTGCCCATCATGGTTTGCACGACGAGCTCCGCCGCCAGCGGCGCCGGCAGTCCGTGACGCACGGCGGCGTCGACCTGCGCCTCGGCCAGCAGGGCCTGGTAGGCGGGCCCGACGCCCATCACCGCGGTGGCCGCTTCCATCAGCGGCTCGGCGATCGGGACGACCCGGCCGAGGCGTTCGAACAGCGCGACCACCTGGCCCTCGATCTCCGGGTCGACGTCTATGGCGGGCGCGTAGCAGACCAGCCCGCGCCGGACCTCGACCGGCGTGTTGGGCATCATGCGAAAGACGGGTGTGCGCGGATAGGCCTCGCGCAGGGCCTCGATGCTCGTCCCGCCCAACACCGAGGCGACCGCCTTGGCGCGCCCAGCGAGCTCGGCGGCGACCGCGGCGAGCTGTTTCGGCTTGTGGCACAGCACGACAACGTCGGCGCGTTCGGCGACCTCGCGGTTCGACGCGAGCGCCTCACCGCCCAGCTCCTCGGCCAGGATCACGGCGCGGCCTGAGCCCGAGTCCGAGCACAGCACCGGATCGCCCCAGCCGCGGGCCAGGGCACGCGCCATGTTCCCGGCTCCGATCAGCCCGACTCGCATAGCCCAAGGCTACCGGTGGGCGGTGCGGCGCCAGCGGCCGGCTTGCGCGGCACAGGGCCGGCGGGACCGCCGCCGGGCTCAGGACTGGTTGAAGAAGCCCTTTTCGATCAGCCGCGCCCGCTCTTCAGCAGAGACCTCGACGTTGCGCGGGGTGAGCAGGAAGACCTTGTCGGCGATGCGCTGCATGCCGCCGTCGAGCGCATAGGTGAGCCCGCTGGAGAAGTCGATCAGCCGCTTGGAGAGGTCGGTGTCGGTGCTCTGCAGGTTGAGGATCACCGGGATCGCGTCCTTGAACTTGTCGGCGACGTCCTGGGCGTCGTTGAAGCTCTTGGGGATCACCAGGTGGACGCGGACGTCTCCGCCCACGCTGCGGCCGCCGTTGCCGCCACGGCCGCCGACCGGCCGCAGCGCAGCCGTGCTGCGCCGCTCCGTGCCGGCGTCGTCGGCAAAGATGTCGTCGATCTCGTCGCGCCGCCGCCGTGTGCTCAGACGGCGCACGTTGGGCCGGTCGCGATAGCGATCCTCGAGCTCGACCTCGGGCTCGTGGTCGGGCTCGGCCTCTTCCTCATACGCGTGATCCTCGGCTAGACCGAAGTAGACCAGCGTGCGGTGCCATGTATCTCGGAATGCCATCTGGGTCTCAGGGTTCGTGGGAGCGCGACGTTTCCCTGCCGTCATTATGGCGCGCCGGGGAATACAAGATCGTGCCGAGTCGCACAATAGTGGCTCCTTCCTCGACGGCGACGCGGTAATCCTGGCTGGTCCCCATCGACAACTGGGGCAATCCGAGGCCCCTGGCGAGCTCGGCCAGAGCCGCGAAATGCGGCCGGCTGGCCTCCGGCGACGGAGCGAGCGGGGGCATCGTCATGAGCCCGACCACATCGACCGGGCAGCGGTCGACGAAGGCCGCGACCTGGCCGGGATCGACGCCGCTCTTGCCCGGCTCGCGCGCGATGTTGACCTCCACGAGGACGCGGGTCGAGGCGTCGCCGTGGCGCTCGAGCTGGGCGAGCACGGTGTCGCTGGCCACGGAGTGGATGAGCCGCACGTGCGGCAGGATCTGCTTGACCTTGCGGCTCTGCAGATGGCCGATGAAGTCCCAAGTGAACGCGCCCGGCAGCGCGGCCGCCTTGCGCTCGAGCTCCTGAGCGCGGTTCTCGCCGACCAGTTCTATCCCGGCCTGCGCGAGCACACCGAGCTCCTCGGTGGGGACGTATTTGACCGCGGCGAGGATCTCCACCTGCGCCGGGTCGCGTCCGGCGCCGTGCGCGGCAGCGGCGATCTCCGCCCGGACCCGTTCGAGGTTGGCGCGGACGGTCCCGGCGTCCAGGTCTCCGATCAGCTCAACCACGCGATGCCCGCCTGTCGGCCCGTGGCCCCGCGGTCGCGGCGGTGCGAGAAGAAGAGCGTCTCGACCGGCACAGATCGTGCACAGCTCGGCGTCGTGGACGTGCTCGACGCCCGCACGCGCGAGCTCGGTCCGGGCGATTGCCTTGAGGTCGATGTTCCTTCCGCGGCGCGCCTCCGGGTATCCGCGGAAGACCGCGTGCACCTCGTCCCCCACCTCGTAGCAGCACACACCGGCCCCCGGACCGATCGCCGCCGTGAGCGGGCCCGCGGCACCGAGCTCGCGGAGCGCGGCCACGCCTTCGGTCAGGACGCCCGCGGCCAGGCCCCGCCAGCCGGCATGGAGCATCGCCACCGCTCCGCCGCCGGCGAGCGCGACCGGGAGGCAGTCGGCCGTGAGCACCATCGGCGCGACGCCGTCGTCCCGCGCGGTCGCCTGGCCGTCCGCCGCGGCCGGTCGATCGGCGTCGGACGGCGTCTGCGTGACGCGCCGGACTCCCCGGCCGTGAACCTGGCGGCCGTAGACCATGCGCACCCCGAGCGACGTCTCGAGTGAGCGGCGATTGCGCTCCACGGCCTGGGGATCGTCGTCGGTCCATCGGCCGAGGTTGAGGCTGGCATAGGGCCCGGTTCGAGCAACCGCCGCGCCGCGTGGTGAACACCGCGCGCGCGCCGGGCAGCTCGATGGCCAGATGCTCGCCCAGCCGGAAGAACGGCTCGGCGCACCTCATGCGGTGAGCAGCGGCTGACCGGGCACCGGGCTGCGCTGGGCGTACTCGAAGTGCGCGTGGCCGGCGGACACGAGCGTCTGGCGATGCACCCACCCGCCGAGCTGCTTCTTGGCTCGCTCGAAGACGTGCACGCGCATCGAGCCGGTCTCGCTGTTGTAGCAGTAGGCCTGCTCACCGTCTGGATCGTGATACGTGACCCCGGCCAGCTGGCGGCGGTTGGCATCAACCTCGCAGACCAGTTTGCGCGACCCGTCGACAGCCTCGAAGCGCCAGCCGGTCAGCGCGAAGTTGCTCGGATTGGACACCACATGCAGCGGCGAGGTCGAGCGGAAGTCCCGCCCATCGACCCGCCCCACAACGGGCGTGCTGGGCCCGACCTCGCGGCCGAGGCGCTTGACGTAGACCGAGACGCCGTCGACGAACGTGTCGGCGGCCGGTGTGCCGTCGAGCGTGGTGAAGTCGTTGCAGTGGACCCACGCCCAGGAATTGGCGTGCTTGCTCCCCCACAGGTGAGCCTGTCCGCCGCGCGACCCGGCCAGCTCGATGCGGCGCCCGTTGAAGGCGATCTCGCCCTCGAGCTCGACGTCGGCATGCGGCAGCGTGAGCACCGTGGCCGCGAGCTTGGCCCTACGCAACACCGGGCTGACGTGCTCGTAGCTGCGCCCGGGTGTCCAGCGCAGGTCCCATGAGGCGTCCCGGAGGCTCCCCGACATCGCGCCGTCGCGCAGCGTGGCCGCGCCGATCCGCAGCGCGAACGGGTCGGCTTCGCTGGACAGCTCGTCGATCGGGACGGTCTCCTTGACTCCGAACACTCTCCCGCCGTCCGCGTGCGGATCCATGGCCAGGAACCACAGCGATGCCGTCGCCGGCTCGCCCGCGCTCGGCAGCGGCGCCAGCATCGTGTAGCGGATCCACGCGCCGACGCCCGTGACCGGATCCGTGAGCGTCAGGTAGTAGACCTCGTAGTGGCCGGGCCGGCCGTCCCACTTCAGCACGTTGGCTCGATCGTGCATCGCCGCAGGCTAGCGCGCGGCACGCAATGCTTCGGCGAGCTCGGCGGACCGCGTCGGCGCCCGTCCGTCGAGTTTCGCGGCCAGGGCTGCCCTCAGGCCACGGCCGATCGCGGGTCCCTCGGCCACCCCCGCGGCCAGCAGGTCAGTGCCGTCGATCTCCAGGCGCACGTGCCGGAGGCGGTCCAACCACTCGGCGGCCTTCCCGGCCGGGCCGAGCGCGCCGGCCAGCGCCACCAGCTCCGGGCTCGCGCCGAGCAGCTCGGCAGCGAGCGCCGCGTCGCCCGAGGCGGCCTTGATCGCGGCCGCGAGCGGGCCGGATTCAAGGGCGGCAGCAAGGATCGTCTCGCGCGCCGCGGAGTCGAAGGCGAGCCGCTCGAGCAGTTCGGCGAGCCCGACCGCCGGTACGCCCCGCGCCGCCGCGGCCAGGACCAGCAACTCGGGGCTGCCGTCGGCCGGCAGCAGGCGCAGCGCGCGGCGCGCGAGGCCTGGGTCGGGCAGACCGAAGGCCGGATGGATCGCTCCTGACACACCGAGCGCTCCGAGCGCTCCGAGCGCCGCGATCGGGTCTGGCTCGCGCGCCGCCAGTCGCAGCTCGGCGCCGAGGCGCGCGCCGCTGACTGTCCACAGCGCGCCGGCTGCGAGCGCCGCGTGCGCCAGTGCCTCGGTGGCCGCCTCGTATCCGAACTGCAGTCGGCTCGCATAGCGGGCCAGACGGAAGAGGCGTGTCGGATCGTCCTCGAAGCTCCGTTCGTGTAGGACGCGCAGCAGCCCGGCACCGAGGTCGCCGCGGGCGTGATCCACGGTCGTAAGCGTCCCAGACTGCGGGCCGCCGAGCGCCAGCGCCATGGCGTTGACCGTGAAGTCGCGCCGCGTCAGATCCTCGGCCAGGGTGGCCGGCTCGACGATCGGAAGCGCGCCGGGATGTTCGTAGGTCTCGCGCCGTGCCGCCGCGATGTCGTAGGTGAAGCCGTCGAGCGTCACCGTGGCCGTGCCGAATCGCTCGTGGGTGCGCGACACGCCGCCCAGCAGCGCGACCACCGCGGCCACGTCGCCCTCGACCACGAGGTCGAGATCGGGCGGCTCCTGGCCGAGCAGCAGGTCGCGCACCGCGCCGCCGACCAGGTGGACATTCGGGGTCTCGCCGAGATGGGCCAGCAGCGGCCCGGCGGCGGGTAGCGAGCACACGCGCGCGAGCAGCTCCCGCGGCCCGTATGCGTGCGCGCCCTCCACGGCGCTGATCTTCGCACCAGAGCCGGGGGGCCGGCGGACTGACTAGCATCAGCGCATGCCGAGTTCCGGTTCGCGGCGCTCGCCGCGGCGCTGGATCGCCGCCCTGGTCGCGCTCGGGCTGGTGGTCGTGGGTGCCGTGGCGTTCGTCCTGTTGCACAAGCCGGGCAATGTCTCGCACCCCAAGGTCGAGTTCACGAGCCCGACGACGACGCAACCTCCGCCCAAACCCAAGCCCGTGGTCGTCGATTCCTTCAGGTGGCCCCGCTACGGCTACGACCTCGCCCGCACACGGTACTTCCCGAACTCGCGCTCGCTTGATCCGCCGTTTCGGCGCGGCTGGACCTTCCGCGGCGGATCGCTGCTCGAGTTCCCGCCCGTGATCGACGGCACGTCGATGTTCGTGCTCAACGACGACGGCTTCGCGATCGCCATCGACAAGCGCACCGGGCGGGCGATCTGGCAGACGCGCGTGGGCTCGCTGGCCGCGGCGTCGCCCACCTTCGCGGGCGGCCGTGTGTTCGTTCCCGCGCTGTCCGTCAACCCCAACGCGGGTCAGAACCCCGGCAACGGCCGCTTTGTCGCCCTCTCCGAGAAGACCGGCCGCATCCTCTGGTCGCGACCGATCCCGCCCGGGGCCGAGTCATCGCCGATCGTACTCGGCTCGGTGGTCTACTTCGGCGACCAGACCGGCACGTTCTACGCGCTGCGCACGAGCGACGGGCACCAGCTGTGGACCTACCACGCCAGCGGCGCGATCAAGGGCGGTCCGTCGTTCGCCGACGGCAACCTCTACTTCGGGGACTATGCCGGCCGCGTCTACGCGCTGCGAGCGAGCGACGGGCACCAGGTCTGGGCGGTCAGCACGAACGGCGCGCAACTCGGATTCGGCTCGGGCCAGTTCTACGCCACCCCGGCGATCGCCTTCGGGCGCGTCTACCTCGGCAACACCGACGGCCGCGTGTATTCGTTCGCCGCTCACACGGGGCAGCTGGCCTGGGCGACCTCGACCGGGGGGTACGTATACGCATCCGCGGCGGTCGCCGATACGCCGGGTCTGGGGCCGACGGTCTACATCGGTTCCTACGACGGCAACTTCTACGCTTTCGACGCCCGCTCAGGGAGCATCCGCTGGTCCCACAACGCCGGCGGCAAGATCTCGGGCTCCTCGACGATCGTCGGCGACGTCGTCTACTACTCGAACCTCGCGGACAAGACGAGCGCCGGACTGGATGTTCGGAGCGGGCGCCAGGTATTCTCTTTTCCCGAGGGCGCCTTCACCCCCGTGATCGCCGATCCTCACACCGTGTACCTGACCGGGTACGGGAACCTCTTCGAGCTACTCCCCAGGGCGGTTCACAGATAGCCGACACCGACCGCGCAGACACCTAAACGTAAGTAAATATCGGCGTATACGGAACGTGCGTTCGCGTTTCGCATGATATCCTTACGCGTTCATGCGTTGTCGTAGTGGAAGTCATTGCCAGGCACCGGCCGAGAAGGGCCGTCGATTCTGTGCGGATCACGCCGCTGAGCTCGATCGCATGCGCGAAGAGCTCAAAGACGCGGCCGCTGCTCGCATCGGACGTGGCCGACCCAAGCGGTCGTCCACGTGTTGCCGCCCCGGCTGTTATGAGCCGCGTGTCCCGCCCGCCGCGTATTGCGATACGTGTTCGGCCGCGGGTTACGTGGAAGAAGCCGCTTAGCGGCGCTCATCGCACGGGTCCGGTAGCAACCCGCCTTCTGCCTGTCGAGCGTCGTCTCGGCCTGCTGGCGCCTGCAACTAACTAACTGAATATCGAGCGCGTGCTGCGCGCGCCTCACCCCGTGTCACCTAATCGAGCGGGCGAACTGCCACACCCGCTGCCGCGAGGTGCTGCTTGACCTCGCCCACCGTGTGGTGGCCGTAGTGAAAGATGGATGCGCACAGCACGGCGTCGGCGCCGGCCTGTAGGGCGGCGGCCAGATGGTCGAGCTCGCCCGCCCCACCGGACGCGATCACGGGTACGGGGACGACGGCGGCCACGGCGCTCGTGAGCTCGAGGTCGTAGCCGGCATTCGTGCCGTCACGATCCATGCTCGTGAGCAGGATCTCGCCCGCCCCGCGCTCGGTCCCCTCGCGCGCCCAGGCCACGGCGTCGCGGCCCGTCGGCGTGCGTCCACCCGCGACATAGGCCTCCCAGCCCCCGTCGCTCTGGCGCTTGGCGTCGATGGCCAGCACCACGCACTGAGCTCCAAAAGTACCGGCCAGCTCGTCGATCAGCTCCGGTCGTGCCAGCGCGGCCGAGTTGACCGAGATCTTGTCGGCGCCCGCGTCGAGCACCGCTTGGGCGTCGGCGACCGAGCGGATGCCGCCCCCGATCGTGAACGGCACGAATACGTCGTTGGCCGTACGCCGCGCGAGGTCGACCACCGTATCGCGCTTGTCCGAAGTGGCCGTTATGTCCAGGAACACGAGCTCGTCGGCGCCGGCGGCGTCGTAACGGGCGGCCAGTTCGACCGGATCGCCGGCGTCGCGCAGATCGAGGAAGCCGACACCCTTCACGACGCGTCCCCGATCGACATCGAGGCACGGGATGACGCGCTTGTAGTGCATCAGCGCCGGCCGCCGCCCTGCAGCGCGGCCTGGCCCTCGGCGACGGTGAAGCGGCCTTCGTAGAGCGCCTTGCCGACGATCACGCCCGCCAGGTTGACCTGGCGGAGCGCCGCCAGCGCCTCGAGATCGGCGAGCGAGGAGACGCCGCCGGAGTAGACGAAGCGACCGCGCACGACATCGGCGACGCGCTGCACCTCATCGACGTCGGGGCCTGTGAGCATGCCGTCACGTTCGATGCTCGAGTACACGAAGTTCCGCACGCCTCGATGCCCGAGCCGCTCGATCGCCGTCGCGGCCGGGAGCTCGGTCTGCTCGGTCCAGCCGGACGCGGCCAGCATCCCGCCGCGCGCGTCGACGGACACGATCACCCGGTCTCCGTAATCCGCGACTGTCTCATCGAGGAAATCCACGTCGCGGTACGCCGCCGTGCCGAGCACGACGCGCGCGGCTCCCGCGTCGAGCGCGTCGCGCACGGCCTGGATCGAGCGCAGTCCGCCGCCGACCTGCACCGGCACGCCGAGCGCGGCGATGCGCTCGAGGTGCGAGAGGTTCGCCGGCGATCCGCTGCGGGCGCCATCCAGGTCGACGACGTGCAGCACGCGCGCCCCGGTCTGCACCCAGCGTCTGGCCGCCTCGGCGGGGTCCGCGTCGTACACGGTCTTGGCGTCGAATTCGCCCTGCGCGAGGCGCACGGCCTTGCCCTCGAGGATGTCGATCGCCGGGTAGAGGATCATGCCCCGGCGCCGGCGGTTCGCCCGCTGCCGCCGACACCCGCCGGCGGTCCCGGCGCACATAGTCTCGCGAAGCGAGCGAGCATCTGAAGGCCGTGGAGCGAGGACTTCTCGGGGTGGAACTGCACGCCGAATACGTTCTCGCGCTGGACGATGCTCGCGAACCGCTCGCCGTATTCCGCCGTGCCCACGGTGTCGGCCTCGCTCTCGGGCCGGGCCGCGAACGAATGCACGTGGTAGAAGGGGCACCCACCGTGCGGCAGGCCCTCGATGAGCGGCGACGAGCGCTCGAAGCGGACCTCGTTCCAGCCGATGTGCGGGATCCGCAGTCCCGGCGCGTCGAGCGCTCCCACGCGTCCGGGGATCAGCCCGAGACCGGCCGTCGGCTCGAGCTCCTCGGCGTGCTCGAACAGGATCTGCATGCCAAGGCAGATGCCCAGGATCGGCGTTCCCTGCGCGGCGCGGTCGTGGATCGCCGCGGCCAGGCCGAGCTCGTGCAGTCGCCGCATGGCGATCGGGAACGCCCCGACGCCCGGGACCACGAGCCCGTCAGCCGCCTCGAGCTCGGAGAGTTCGCCGGTGATGGCGGCGCATGCCCCGACGTGCTCGAGGGCCTTCTGCACCGAGCGCCGGTTGCCCATCCCGTAGTCGACGACGACAATCCGGGGACCGGCCGGTCCCGCTGCGCTCATACGAGTGTTCCTTTGGTGCTCGGGACGCCGTGCTCGGTGGGGTCGAGGGCCACCGCCGCGCGCAGCGCTCGGGCGAGCGCCTTGAACGACGCCTCGATCTGGTGATGGGCGTTGGTGCCGGCCTCCACCACGAGGTGCACGGTCAGCTTCGCGTTGATGGCGAGCGAGCGGAAGAACTCCTCGGCCAGCTCGTGGTCGAAGTTTCCGATCGCACCGGGCGGGAGGCTGGCCTCGAAGGCGCAGAAGCCCCGCCCCGAGATATCGATCGCGCAGGCCGCCCGCGACTCGTCCATGGGGATCGTGGCCTGCCCGTAACGGGTGATGCCCGCGCGCGCGCCCAGCGCCCTGTCGATCGCCTGTCCGATGCAGATCGCCACGTCCTCGACAGTGTGGTGCGCCCCCGTATCGAGGTCGCCCCGGGCGCGGACCTCGAGATCGAGGCGCCCATGCCGGGCCAGCAGGTCGAGCATGTGATCGAGGAAGCCGACGCCCGTCTCGCGCGTGCCGGCGCCGACCCCGTCGAGCCCCAGGCTGACGTGCACTTCCGTCTCACCCGTCGTGCGATCGATCTCCGCGGTGCGGTTCATCTCAGCCATTGTCCCGGATGCGGGCCTCCATCGAGCGTGCGTGGAGCTCAAACCCCTCGGCGCGGGCCAGCGGAGCCGCCAGGCGGGCGAGCCCGGCGGCGCCGCCCGTCATCCGCACCTCTGAGAAATGGCGCCGGAAATGTGCCGGCGAGAGGCTCGAGGCAAAGCGCGCGGCGCCGCCGGTGGGCAGCACGTGGTTGGACCCGGCGATGTAGTCACCGAAGGCCGTCGCCCCAGCCTCGCCCACGAACAGGCACCCCGCGCGGGTCACGCGAGGCGCCAGGGCCTCGCTCGCTGCGCCGATCAGCTCGAGATGCTCTGGGGCGAACTGCTCGGCCAGGTCGAGGGCCTGCTCGGCGTCGGCTGACCGGATCAGGGCGGCAACGGCGCCGGTGTCTGCGGCGTCCCCGAGCGCGCCGGCCAGCTCGGCGAGGAGCGCAGACGAGCTCGAGACGGCGACCACGAGCGTGCCGGGTCCGTGCTCGGCCTGGGCAAGGAGATCGAGCGCCACGAGCGCTGGATCGCTGTCGCCGTCGGCGATCACCAGCACGTCGCTCGGTCCGGCGAAGCTGTCGATGCCCACCTGTCCGAAGACCTGCCGCTTGGCCTCCTGCACGTAGAGGTTGCCCGGGCCCACGATGACGTCCACAGGACGCACAGATTCGGTCCCGTAGGCCAGCGCGGCGATGGCCTGGGCCCCGCCCATGCGGTAGACGATCGAGGCGCCGGCGATCTGACAGGCCGCGAGGATCGCCGGATGCACATCGCCGTCGCCGCCCGGCGGCGCGCACACGGCCACATCGTCCACGCCGGCCACGCGTGCCGTGACCGCGCCCATCACCACGGTGCTCGGATAGGGCGCGCGGCCTCCCGGCACGTAGACGGCCGCGCGGCCCACGGGCGCGGTGCGCAGGCGGACCTCGTGGCCGTCGAAGCTGACCACGCGCTCCTCGCGCAGCGCGGCCTCGGCCACGGCGGCCACATTGAGCGCCGCCTGCGAGAGGGCCTCGAGGACCGCGGCGGGAACGGCTTGTCGCGCGGCCTCGAGCTCCGCCGGCTCCACCACGAGGCGCCGGGGCTCCGTGCCGCCCGTGTCGAAGCGCCGCGTCAGATCACGCAGGGCCAGGTCGCCCGCCGAACGCACGCCGGCGATGATCTCCGCCACGGACTCGTGGACGGTGGTCGGCGGCGGGACGAGAGCCCGGAGTCGCGCGGCCAGCGCCGCCGGATCGCCGATGAGCTCGAACCGCTCAGACCGCATCCAGGCGCTCCAGGACCCTGTCCAGCGCCCCGGCCTTCAGCTTGTGGGCCACCGGGTTGGCGATCAGCCGCGCGGTGCAGTCGGCGATTCGCTCGCGCTCGACGAGCCCGTTCTCCCGCAGCGTCGTGCCGGTGGCCGTGAGGTCGACGATGCCCTCGACCAGTCCGGTCAGCGGCGCGAGCTCGACCGACCCTTTGACCTCGACGATCTCGGCCTGCCGGCCCGTCTCCAGGAAGTAGCGCGCCGCGATGCGCGGATATTTGGTCGCGATCCGCATTACGCCCAGGCGGCGCAGCGCCTCGGCGGCGCGATCCTCGCCCGCGACGCTGGCCAGCACCATACGGCAGTGCCCGAAGCCGAGATCGACGAGCTCGTACACCTCGCGCTCGGACTGCTCCATCAGCACGTCCTTGCCCGTGATACCGAGGTCGGCCGCGCCCGCCTCCACGTACGTCGGCACGTCTGACGGTCGCATCGTGACGATGCCCGACTCCTCGAACAGCAGCTTGCGGTCGTTGGCGCGGACCTCGGCGGTGTCGAGACCGAGGCGGTCGAGCAGGTCGAGGGTGTCCGCCAGCAGCGCGCCACGGGGCACGGCAATGCGCAGTCCGTTCACCGCGGCACCTCGGGCGTGGCGTAGGTTGTCCGGCCCAGGCCGCGCTCCTCGCCGGCCAGCGCGATGTGCAGCCGCTCGACATTGAGCGCGAAGCCGACGGCGGGCAGCGAGCGTCCGAATCGGCCCAGCAGCTCGTCGTAGCGCCCGCCGCTGCCGATCGGCACCCCGTGGGCCGGGTCGTAGACCTGAAAGACGGCGCCCGTGTAGTAGCCCAGGCTGCGCACCAGGCCGAGGTCGAAGATGATCCGCTCGGCCACGTCGGACGCGAGCAGGCCGTGCACGGCGCGCATCCCGGCGACCGCGTCGCCGAGGGCCCCCGACAACCCGTCGATCACCTCCGGTCCGCCGCGCATCCGCGGCACGCCGAGCAGCAGCTCACGGGCATCCGGCGCGAGCCGCGCGGATTGGAGCTCGCGCTCGACGCCCACGAAGTCACCGGTGACGAGCTCGGACAGGATCCGTTCGCGCCGCTCCGGATCGACGCCGAGCTCCTCCAGGAGCGAGGGGTAGGCCGACGCGTCACCGAGGCCGATTCGGTAGGACTGCAGCCCGGCGGCATCGAGGGCGCGGCAGAGCACGGTCAGCGCCTCGGCCGTCCCCTCCGGCGCCGGTGCGCCGACGAGCTCGACCCCCGCCTGCAGGAACTCCCGCGACTGACCGCGCTGTGGACGCACGCCACGGTAGGCGTGGGCGAAGTAGCAGAAGCGCAGCGGCGGCTCGGCCGTCGCGTAGCGGTTGGACACCAGGCGGGCGATCGGGACCGTCATATCGGAGCGCAGCACGAGCACGTTCCCGTGCTCGTCGAACATCCGATACGCGGGCCGGGCACCGGACAGCTCTCCCCGCTCGAGCGTGCCCTCGTACTCGAGCGCGGGCGTGTATACCTCGCCGTAGCCCGAGCTCTCGAAGACCGCTCGTACGCGCTCGGTGATCGCGCGCAGCTCGCGCATCTCGTCGGGCAGCACGTCGCGGGTTCCGCTGGGGATGCGATCCGTCATGGTGTCTGGAAGGTTGCCGGGATCGGCGGCCGCGCGTCGGGTGCTCAGCTCGCTCAGGCCGGGACCGGCACGTCGTCGAGCCGGGTTATGCGCGCGCCGAGATCCCGCAGCCGCTCGTCGATGCGCTCGTAACCGCGGTCGATCTGGCGGACGTTGCCGATCTCCGTCTCGCCGTCGGCACACAGGGCGGCGATCAGCATCGCCATCCCCGCGCGGATATCGGGCGACTCCACGCGCGCGCCTCGCAGGCGCCGCGGGCCGACCACGATCGCTCGGTGAGGGTCGCAGATCGTGATCGAGGCGCCCATCAGCTGGAGCTTGTCGGTGAAGAACAGCCGGTTCTCGAACATCTTCTCGTGGATGATCACCGAGCCCTCCGACTGGGTGGCCAGCGCGAGCGCGATGCTCGTCAGGTCGGCGGGGAACATCGGCCACGGACCGTCCTCGACCTTGGGCTGGTAGTCGCCGGCGTCGTTGCGGATCACGAGCTTCTGTGAGCCCGGCACGACCACGTCGGAACCGCGCAGCTCGCTGTGCAGGCCCAGGCGCTCGAACACCAGTCGCACCATGCGCAGATCCTCGGGCACGGTGTCCTTGACGATCAGCTCGCCGCCGGTGACCCCGGCCAGGGCCATGAAGGAACCGATCTCGATGTGATCGGGCGCGATCGCGTGGGTGCAGCCGCTGAGCCCGCGGGCACCGCGCACGGTCATGATGTTGGAGCCGATCCCGTCGATCTGCGCTCCCATCCTCACGAGCATCCGTGCGAGGTCCTGGACGTGGGGCTCGGACGCCGCATTGCGGATCACCGTCGACCCCTCGGTGAGCGCAGCGGCCATGAGAGCGTTCTCCGTCGCCATCACCGACGGCTCATCCATGAGGAAATCGCACGGACGCAGCCCGAACGGGGCTTCGATGAGGATGTCGACGCCGTGTTCGACGCTCGCGCCCAGGGCCTTGAAGGCATCGAGGTGCGGGTCAAGGCGCCGGCGGCCGATCACGTCTCCGCCGGGCGGCGGCATCAGGGCCCGGCCAAAGCGCGCGAGCAGCGGCCCGGCGAGCAGGAACGAGGCGCGGATACGCTCCGAGAGCTCGCGATCGACCTCGAAGCCGGATACGCCGGAGGCATCGACCACGACCTCACCCTGCCCTCGCCACTCGACCCGTGCGCCAAGCGTCTCGAGCAGATGCGTCATCGTTTCGACGTCGCTGATCCGCGGGACATTCTGGAGCACGACCTCGTCGTCGGTGAGCAGGCAGGCGGCGAGGATCGGCAGCGCGCCGTTCTTGTTTCCGGCCGGGACGATCGTGCCGGACAGCGGCACTCCGCCTTCGATTACGAACTTCTCCATGGCTGGGGGGCGCGCTGGCGTGGATGGGGTGTGACGGCCCACACGAATGGCGGGCCCCAGGCGCTGAGCTAGGGTAACAGCCATGCCTCAAGAGATTTCGCGAGCCGCGGCATGGGACCTGCTTTGCCGGTGGACAGAGTCCGAATCGCTGCGCCGCCACGCGCTGGCCGTAGAAGCCGCCATGAGAGCCTACGCCCGGCGCTTTGACGCCGACGAGGAGCTCTGGGGCGCCACCGGGCTGCTTCACGACCTCGACTACGAGCGCTACCCCGACCTCGGTGACGGCCACCCTCGGTACGCGATCCGCGAGCTCGAGGCTCAGGGGTATCCACCGGAGCTGGTCCGGGCCGTCGCCTCCCACGCCGACTTCATGGGCGTGCCGCGCGCGACGCCGATGGAGAAGACGCTCTACGCGGTCGATGAGCTCTCGGGCTTCGTGCTGGCGTGCGCCTACGTCCGCCCCGACGGGCTCGAGGGCATGACGCCCAAGTCGGTGAAGAAGAAGCTCAAGGCGCCGAGCTTCGCCGCCGCCGTCAATCGCGACGAACTCCGCCATGGCGCCGAGGATCTGGGCGTCGAGTTCGACGAGCACATCGGCGTCGTCATCGACGCCCTGACCGCCCGCCGCGAGGAGCTGATGGCCGCCGGCGGCTGACGGTGCGCGCCGGCCGGCACGTGCCGTTGGTGCCCTACTGACCGGCCGTGCGCCGATATCGCCTGACCGCCAGGGGCGCGAACACGGCCAGGATGACCAGCGACCAGACCACGGCCTCCCAGATGTTGTCGCCGGCGGGCGCGCCGATCCACAGCGCGCGCATCGCGTCGACGGTCTTCGTGAACGGGTTGATCCGGGCGAACGTGCGCAGCGGCTCGGGCATCGAGGCGATCGGCACGAAGGCCGAGGAGATGAAGGTGAGCGGGAAGATGGCGATGAACCCGAACGAGTTGGCCGCCTCCGGCGAGGAGACCAGCAGGCCCACGAGCGCGAAGACCCATGAGAAGGCGTAGCCGAAGAGCAGCAGCAGGCCCACCCCGGCGATCGCCTCGAGGAACGTCGTGTGGAACGTGAAGCCGATGATGATGCCCGTGATCAGCAGTACGGTCATCGAGAGCGTGTTGGTCACGATGTCGGCGAACGTCCGCCCGGCCAGCACGGCGGCCCTGGCCATGGGCAGCGACCGGAAGCGGTCGATCAGGCCCTTGTGCACGTCCTCGTTCAGCCCGAGCGCCGTCACGAAACCGCCGAAGGCGATGTTCTGCACGATGATGCCCGGAATCAGGAAGTCCACGTAGGTGTAGCCGGGTGTCTTGATCGCGCCGCCGAAGACGTAGCGGAAGAGCAGCACGAACATGATCGGCTGGACGGTGAAGGCCAGCAGCAGGTCGGGCGCCCGCGGCAGCCGGACGAGATTGCGCTCGGCGAGCACCATCGTGTCGGAGAGCAACCGTCTCACGCCGCCTGCTCCTCGGCTTCGGCCATCTCCTCGGTCGCATGCCCGGTCAGGGCCAGGAAGACGTCGTCCAGGGTGGGCCGCCGCAGCGCCAGGTCATCGACGCCGACGCCGGCCTCGCTGAGCAGGCGCACGGCCTCGACGATCGCGCCGCTGCGCCGCCGGACGCTGAGTTTGACCAGGTGCTCTTCCGCCACCGGCGCATCATCCGACATCGCCGCGAGCGCCCGCACCGCGGCCTCGACGTCCGCGTCCTCGTCCAGGCGGACCTCGAGTCGCTCGCCGCCGACGCGATCCTTGAGCTCGTCCGAGGTCCCCTCGGCGATCAGCCGTCCGTGGTCGATGACGGCGATCGTGTCGGCGAGCCGGTCCGCCTCGTCGAGGTACTGCGTGGTCAGCAGCACGGTGGTTCCCTCGGCGACGAGACCCTCGATCGTCTCCCAGAGCGCCAGGCGGCTACGCGGATCGAGGCCGGTGGTCGGCTCGTCGAGGAACAGCACGGGTGGCTTGGCGACCAGCGCCGCCGCGAGGTCGAGGCGGCGCCGCATGCCGCCGGAGTAGGTCTTGGTCGGGCGCTTGGCGGCCTCGGTGAGGTCGAAGCGCTCGAGCAGCTGATCGCCTCGTGTCCGCGCTGCGGCGCGCCGCATGCCGTACAGGCGCCCGACCATCGTCAGGTTCTCGAGCCCGGTCAGGTTCTCATCGACGGCCGCGTACTGACCCGCCAGCCCGATCTTGGTCCGCAGCGCGGCCGCGTCGTGGACCACGTCGAGGCCGTCGACCGTCGCCGTCCCGGCGTCGGGCTTGAGCAGCGTCGTGAGGATCCGCACGACGGTCGTCTTCCCGGCCCCGTTGGGACCGAGCAGCCCGAGCACGGTGCCCCGCGTGACCTCGAGGTCGACCCCGCACAGCGCGCGCACGTCGCCGTAGGACTTCTCCAGTCCGCGCACACGGATGGCCAGATCGCGGTCGCTCGGCCCCACCAGCCCCGTTCGGTCGGATATCGGCGATTCCATGTCTGTGAAAGTACGAGATCGAGCCGCTGGACGACGCGCGGCGCCGGGGGAGGGATTTCCGGCGCCCGGATCGGCTCTGCGCCGGCCGCGGGGCGACGCTGGCTGGCACCCCGGCGAGGCCGACGCGGTGGGATATCTTGGACGGATGGCCGCCGAGACGATCCAGATCATCGTGCTCGAGGGCGACGAGACCGGCCAGGAGCTCCTGGAGCAGGCCGTGCGCGTCCTCGATCCGGGGCTGCTGGAGCTCGAACTCGAGCTGCGCCGCTTTGATCTCTCGCTCGAGCAGCGGCGGGCGACCGCCAACGGCGTCGTCCACGAGGCCGCCGCGGCCATGCGCGAGGCCGGCCTCGGCCTCAAGGCGGCCACGATCACGCCCGAGGGCTCCGACGACGTCGGGTCGCCGAACCGGATCCTGCGCGAGGAGGTCGACGGGAAGGTGATCGTTCGCACCGGCCGGCGTCTCCCGGGCGTCACCCCGCTGGCCGGCGTCCACTACCCGATCTCGGTCGTGCGCATGGCGGTGGAGGACGCTTACGGCGCCGAGCAGTGGCGCGAGGGAGAGCGCGGGGCGCCCTCCGAGGTGGCGCTGCGCACCGAGCGAATCACCCGCTCGACGTGCCACGCCGTGGCCGAGTACGCCTTTCGTCAGGCCGCCAAGATGGACGCGAAGGTCTACGGCGGTCCGAAGTGGACCGTCTCGCCGGTCTACGAGGGCATGCTCAAGGAGGAACTTGACGCCGCCGCCGAGCGACACCCGCAGGTGCCCTACCAGCCGGTGCTCATCGACGCCACCTACGCCGGGTTGCTCTCCGGAGCCACCGACATGCCGTTGGTCATCCCGGCGCTGAACCGAGACGGTGACTGCCTGTCGGATCTCGTGCTGCCGATGTTCGGCTCGATCGCCGGCGCCGAGTCGGTGCTGCTGGCCTTCGACGAGAAGTACGACACGACGGTAGCGATGGCCGAGGCGCCGCACGGCACAGCACCGGCGTTGTTGGGCAAGGACCTGGCCAACCCGCTGGCCATGATCCTGGCCTGCGGTGCAGTGCTCCGCAGCGCCGCTGATCGGCACGGGCCGCGCGCCGAGCGCGCCGCCCGAGCGATCTACGAGTCCGTGTTGGAGACCGTGGCGACGGGTACGAAGACTCCGGATCTTGGCGGCCATGCCGGCACGACCGAGTTCACCGACGCGGTGATCGAGCGGGTTCGCACGAAGCTCGAGGTCTGGTCCTCGCTCGGATCAGCAGCATGAGCGGAGGCGTCGACCGCGGCGCGGCCCGATCGAACGGGCGTTCCCGTGTTTCCGTCCGACCCTCCTCGTAGCCTTCCGAACATATGTTCCAGTCATCGGTAAAGAGAATCCGAGCCTTGGCCAGCCTGTTCGACGACGTCCTCGGCGACCCGCAGCCCGAGCCTGCCCCCCATCCGCATCGTCAGCCGCTGCGTTGGGATCGAGACCGCAGGATTGGTGCCGTGCGCCCGCGCGAGGCCCATTGCGTCTCCCCCGTTCGGTCGTCAGCCGCACCCGGCCGCGACCAGGCCATTCGCTGAGCCTAGGCTGCTCGCGGGCCGGTCGCGGCGATCATGGTGGCCCGGTCGCGGCGATCACGCGACGCTCGTGCGTCCCCACGCCGATTGTGCGCCCGTCCTCCGACGTGACCTCAACGCTGAAGCGCAGCTTGCGCTGCTCGATGACCTCATCGAGGCGTGCGCGCGCAGTGCAGCGTGCTCCCCTGGGGGCTCCGGCGACGTGCTTGATGCAGACCTCGAAGCCGACCGTGGCGCTGCCCTCGGGCAGGTGTGGGAACACGAGCATCGCCGAGGTGCGCTCCATCATCGCGATCATGCCCGGTGTGGACAGCACCTCGAACTTCAACGTGCCGCCCACGTTGGTCAGCAGCCGCCCCTCCACCTCGAATTCATCCTCAGCCTCGATGCCGGGCTCAAGCGCCACGGCGGGCAATGTACCGGCGTCGACTTCAGAGCGTTCGCCGCGTGGCGGCGATGGGCCGGTACAGCTAGCGTCCCGCCGTACGGGCGGGCCCCACCGACCGGCTAGCGCTCGCCGGCGACAGGCCTGACTTGCACTCGTACATCGCGCGGTCGGCCCGGGCCAGCGCCGAGCGGACGTCGTCGCCGGGCTCAGCCAGCGCGATGCCCATGCTCACGCCGACCGGGCGGACCGCCCCGTCGTAGAGGATTGGGACCTTGAACGCGGCCTCGAGCCGACCGACGATCTTGGCCACACCGGTTCCGTCGTGCGGCACCTCGGCCACGATGACGAACTCGTCTCCGCCGATCCGGGCCGCGGTGTCCTCGGCGCGGACGGAGTCCATGAGACGCTGCGCCACCCCGGTCAGGACCTGATCCCCGACGGCGTGCCCGTACGTGTCGTTGATGTGCTTGAAGTTGTCGACGTCCAGCAGCATGACCAGCACGTCATCATCGCGGCGCCGCTTCCGGGCCAGTGCGTGGGCCAGCCGATCATTGAGCACGAGCCGATTGACCAGGCCGGTGAGCGAGTCGTGCGAGGCGGCGTGGCCAAGATCGATGGCGATCCGGGTGAGCTCGATCTGGGAGGCGACCTGCTCGGCCAGATCCTCAAGCAGTCCGACCTGCTCGCCGGACAGCTCGCGCGAGACGGTGTCGAACGTGCAGAGTGTGCCCACCACCGCGCCGTCGCCGAGCCGCAGCGGGACCGAGGCGTAGAAACGAACCGGATCTGGGCCGCGGACAAACGAGGTGTAGCCAAAGCGAGGATCCTGGCTGGCGTCCGCGCAGATGATCCGCTGCTCGGCGTCCACGACCAGCCGACACATCGAGTCCTCCCGCGGATGCGGTTCGAGCGGAGCTTTCACCGCGGCCACCCGGTGCTGGTGGTCGTCGTCGAAGATATGGACGGCGGCGGCAGCAGCCCCGCTGACGTACGACGCGATGCGCGTGAGCGCCGTCAACGCAGGGTCGCCGACGCGGTCGACCACACCCAGGCGGGCCAGGGCCTCGCGGCGGCGGCGGGCGGCTATCGGATCAGCGAGCATCGTCCTTCAATACATCGGCCGCGCAGCGCGTCAGCTTTATGGTGCGATCGACGTCCAGGGCGCGCCGGGGCTGCGGAGGGGCTCGGGGCCGCGCGTGGCCAAGCTCCTCTGCGCGTCAGGTGAACCGCATCGTCGCGATGCGCGTACTCATGGCGTGCTCGGTGTAGCCATCCTGCTGGTCGTTCTGGCCGTTCCCTACCTGATCGTCAACGTGCGCCGGCTGCGCAGCGGCAAGCGCTGGGCCTATACCTTCTGCGCGCTCGGGCGTGACTGGGAGGAGCGCATGCGCGCCCAGACCCGCGAGCGCCGCGCTCAGGCTGATCTCCGCGCGGCTGACCCCCCACGCGCCGGCCCGGTCATGGCCACGTCGTTAAACAAGCCGGCCCCGCTCGAGATCTCGAGCGGGGCCGAAATATAAACCGGCGGCGACCTACTCTCCCAGGCCCTTGCGGGCCAAGTACCATCGGCGCTGAGGGGCTTAACGGCTCTGTTCGGAATGGAAAGAGGTGTTTCCCCCTCGCCATAGCCACCGGAAACCTTGAGAGACCGCTCTGCGGGCCCTGAAAACTACACAGTGCCAATGAAGTGGATATCAATCCGTCAAGCCCTCGACCCATTAGTACCGGTCTCCTAAGGGCGTTACCGCCTTTACAGATCCGGCCTATCAACCTGGTGGTCTACCAGGGGTCTTACTCCCTCTAGGGGATGGGAGAGCTCATCTCGAGGCCGGCTTCCCGCTTAGATGCTTTCAGCGGTTATCCGATCCGCACGTAGCTAACCTGCTGTGCCCTTGGCAGGACAACAGATACACCAGAGGTGCGTTCATCCCGGTCCTCTCGTACTAGGGACGAATCCTCTCAACTCTCCAACGCCCACGGCAGATAGGGACCGAACTGTCTCACGACGTTCTGAACCCAGCTCGCGTACCGCTTTAATGGGCGAACAGCCCAACCCTTGGGACCTACTTCAGCCCCAGGATGCGACGAGCCGACATCGAGGTGCCAAACCGGGCCGTCGATGTGGACTCTTGGGCCCGATAAGCCTGTTATCCCCGGAGTACCTTTTGTCCGTTGAGCGACGGCGCTTCCACTTGCTACCGCCGGATCACTAAGGCCTGCTTTCGCACCTGCTCGACCTGTCGGTCTCGCAGTCAAGCTCCCTTGCTGCCTTTACACTCTACGCACGATTTCCGACCGTGCTGAGGGAACCTTTGCGCGCCTCCGTTACATTTTGGGAGGCGACCGCCCCAGTCAAACTACCCACCTGTCACTGTTCGGTGCCCGGATTCACGGCGCACCGTTAGAGATCCAATACACCAAGGGTGGTATCTCAAGGTTGGCTCCATGCCAGCCGCAGCCGGCACTTCCAAGCCTCCCACCTATCCTGAGCGAGGAGCATCGAACCCCAATACCAGGTTGTAGTAAAGGTTCACGGGGTCTTTCCGTCTAGCCGCGGGTACTCGGCATCTTCACCGAGACTGCAATTTCACCGAGCCCCTCGTTGAGACAGCGTTCAAGTCGTTACGCCATTCGTGCAGGTCGGAACTTACCCGACAAGGAATTTCGCTACCTTAGGACCGTTATAGTTACGGCCGCCGTTTACCGGGGCTTAGTTTCGGTGCTTTGGGCCGAAGCCCTAACACCTCCACGTAACCTTCCGGCACCGGGCAGGCGTCAGCCCCTATACGTCGTCTTACGACTTAGCAGAGACCTGTGTTTTTGGTAAACAGTCGCTTGAACCTATTCACTGCGGCCCTCTCGGGCTCCACTCGCGAGGAGTTTCACCCTACTGGGGCGCCCCTTATCCCGAAGTTACGGGGCGATTTTGCCGAGTTCCTTAACGAGGGTTATCTCGATCACCTTAGTGTTCTCCACTTGCCCACCTGTGTCGGTTTTGGTACAGGCACGCGCTTCCTCCCTAGAGGCTTTTCTTGGAGGCATGGCATCCGGGACTCGCCGGCTTAGAGCCAGCTGGCATCGCACCTCGGGTTATGCAGCTCCGGATTTACCTAGAGCCACCCCTACATGCTTACCCCAGGGCAACCATCGCCTGGGATCCCATAGCCTTCCTCGTCCCCCCATCGGTCAAACGGAAGCGACGTGGTACGGGAATATCAACCCGTTGGCCATCGACTACGCCTTTCGGCCTCGCCTTAGGTCCTGACTAACCCTGAGCAGACGAACTTTACTCAGGAATCCTTGGGCAATCGGCGGAGGGGATTCTCACCCCTCTTTCGTTACTCATGCCGGCATTCTCACTTCCGGAGCCTCCACGGCTGGCTTACGCCGCCGCTTCGCTGGCGCCGGAACGCTCTCCTACCGCGCGATCGGTCCGAAGACCTCACGCACCCGCAGCTTCGGTGACTAGCTTGAGCCCCGCTACATTATCCGCGCCCGAACACTTGACCAGTGAGCTGTTACGCACTCTTTCAAGGGTGGCTGCCTCTAAGCCAACCTCCTGGTTGTCTATGCATTTGGACATCGTTTACCACTTAGCTAGTACTTGGGGACCTTAGCTGGCGGTCTGGGCTGTTTCCCTTTTGACGCTGAAGTTTATCCCCCAGCAACTGACTCCCGGAGTAGCCGTGACGGTCTTCGGAGTTTGCCTGAATTCGGTAACCTGGTAGGGCCCCTAGTCCAAACAGTGCTCTACGGCCGCC
>CAVRZB010000008.1:72500-251390 GCA_963725515.1 uncultured Solirubrobacteraceae bacterium
CTCAGTCCCAGTGTGGCTGATCGTCCTCTCAGACCAGCTACCCATCGTCGCCTTGGTGAGCCGTTACCTCACCAACAAGCTAATGGGCCGCGGGCCCATCCCGATGCGGAGGCCGAAGCTTCCTTTCCCCAGCGACCTTATGGTCGAAGGGCACATTCGGTATTAGCCCGAGTTTCCTCGGGTTGTCCCGATCATCGGGGCAGGTAACCCACGTGTTACTCACCCGTTCGCGGCTTTGCCCCAGGCCGAAGCCTGGTTCGTCGCTCCACTTGCATGTGTTAGGCACGCCGCCAGCGTTCGTCCTGAGCCAGGATCAAACTCTCCGTGAAGAACTTCACAAAGAGTCGTCAAGGAATCGGTCCCGAAGGACCGAAATCTCGGGCCTGTCCCTGGAGGGACCAGGCCCTTGCGCCACACGAGGGGAGCCCGAGTACACAGTGGGCCCCCGGGCGCAAGACGGGGTCAATCTTGGCACCGCCGTCCGTAGGTCAAAGACCTTCGAGCGACGGCGTCGAACCTGGACACACTCCTCGACCGAGGGTCGGTCGAGAGGTGCGCATGCTGTTGAGTTTTCAAAGACCGTCGCACCTCTTGGGAAGGGTTGTCCTTCCGGATGGCACGCTCAGGCTCCTCACGGGAACCCGAGGCGGACAGATGATGATAGCGCGCCGTTGCGTGCTTCGCCAGCCCCCCGAAAAGCGGGCCTGAGCAGTGGGTGCAACGGGCGCTACGCCCCATCTATCCAGCGCAGCGCGAACAATAGCCGGTGGCGCGGACGTTGGTCGCGCGCCCTTCTCGGGGACCGTCTCACCCCGGACGTAACGGCGGACGAGCGCGGGCTCGCGGGGGCGCCGAGCGGTGCGCGAACGAGCCGCCGAGGCAGCGCGTGATCGATCTTCTCCATATAGGCATGAAGATCGATCACGCCCTCCCGGGCCAGCAGGCCTGCCCTGGGCCCCGCCGGCACCGCCCGGCCCTGCCCCCTCACCACACGACCTGGACCGTGACCTCCCGCCGGCGTGGCCGGTCGTCGAAGTCGAGCAGGACGATCTGCTGCCAGGTGCCGAGCGCGAGGCGCCCGTCGACGAGCGGAATCGACTCGGAGGGCCCGATCAGCGCGGCGCGCAGGTGGGCGTGGGCGTTGGTGTCGTGGTTGCGGCGGTTGTGCTCGTAGTCGCTGCCTGGCGGGATCAGCCGATCCAGCAGGGCCTTGAGGTCATGCACCCCACCGGGCTCGTACTCCATCGTCGTGACCGCGACCGTCGAGCCGGTCGCGAACACGATCACCACGCCGCGCTGGACGCCCGAGGTCTGCACGACTCTGGCCACGCCCTCCGTGAGGTCGACGATCTGCCCGTTGCCGGGCGTTTCCAGCCGCAGGAGGCCGCCGTCCACGGGCATGTCAACCGCGGCTGCCCCGCATCACCGCAACGCTCCGCGGCAGCTCAGGCAACCTGCCCCGCATCGCCGCAACGCTCCGCGGCAGCTCAGGCAACCTGCCCCGCATCACCGCAACGCTCCGCGGCCGCTCACGCAACCTGCCCCGCACCCCGACAACGCTCCGCGGCCGCTCCGGCAACCTGCCCGCACCCCCCTCCCGCAGCACCAGCACCTCAAGCCACCCGCACGCGCGCGAAGCGGCGCTTGCCGAGCTGCAGCACGCGGCCGTCCACCGTGGCGGCCGGCACGTCGAGCAAGCCGTCGGACAGCGCCACCGGCTCGCCGTCGAGGCGGACCCCATTCTGGGCGAGGCTGCGCCGCGCCTCCGAGGTCGAGACGCCGAACGCGCGGGCCACGAGCGCGGGCAGATGGACAACCGGCTCGTCGGACGGCCACACGATCTCGTCCATCTCGGCGGGCATCTCGCCGCGCACGTGCACGCGATCGAAGGCCTCCTCGGCACGACCGGCCGCCGCGGCGCCGTGAAAGCGCTCGACCAGCGCCCTGGCCAGGGCGCGCTTCTCGTCGCGTGGGGATCCCCCACCCGGTGGCGTGCCGGTCAGCAGACGCGACCAGGTCTCGAGCGCTGTATCGGGAATGCTCAGCGTCTTGCCGTAGATCTGCTCGGGAGACTCGGTCACGCCGATGTAGTTACGCGTCGACTTGGACATCCGTCGCTCGCCATCGGTGCCGGGCAGGATGGGCATCGTCAGCACGGCCTGCTCGGGCACGCCGTAGGCGCGTTGCACCTCGCGGCCGAGCAGCAGGTTGAACTTCTGGTCGGTGCCACCGAGCTCGACGTCGGCCCGCACAGCGACCGAGTCGTAACCCTGGAGCAGCGGGTAGAGGAGCTCGAGCACCGAGATCGGGGTGTGGGCGGCGAAGCGCCGTGCGAAGTCCTCGCGCTCGATGATCTGGGCCACGGTCGCCGTGCGGGCCAGGGCGAAGAGCTCGTCCATCGGCATGTCGAGCCATTCGCCGTTGTGGCGCACCTCGACGCGTTCGCGGTCGAGCACCGAGAAGGCCTGCTCCTGGAAGGTGCGTGCGTTGCGCTCGATCGCCTCGGCCGCGAGCACGGGCCGCGTGTCCGAACGGCCGCTCGGGTCCCCGACGCGCGCGGTGTAGTCCCCGACGATCAGCACGACCAGGTGACCGAGATCCTGGAACTCGCGCAGCTTGCGCAGTACGACGGTGTGGCCGAGGTGGATGTCGGGCGCCGTCGGGTCGATCCCGAGCTTGACACGCAGCGGGCGGCCGAGCGAGAGCTTGCGCTCGAGCTCCCCCGCGGGCAGGCTCTCGACCGCGTCGCGCGCGAGCCACGCCGCCGCATCGGCGGGCGTACGGAACTCGTTCAAGGCCTCTACTCCCGTCTGTCGCCGGCGCATTCAGCCGCACTGAGCGGCCGCGTAGCGGGGGGTAACGCTCTGCTTCTTGGCCGGTCTTGGTCCATCCCGGCCAATGCTAGACTCTCGCCCTCCGCGAGGGCTAATGCCGTCGGCCCCCGCCCCTTGGCCATCTGGCCGACGAGTCGCCCGCGCGGCTCAGAGACAACTCACGATCGGGATGAGCGACGACGTTCACAACACACCCGGTGCGGACCCCAACGCGCCCGTGCCCTTCCGGCCGCCCAGGCGGCGGTGGCGCCGATCGCGGGACGGCTCGGTCCCCAAGCCCAAGGTCCGCAAGCTCCGGTTGCTGCTGATCATCACGGGCATGCTGGTGCTGGCGCTGATCTCGACGGTCTTCGGGATGATGATGGCCGTCGCGTCCGACCTCCCGCAGCTCGAGACCAAGGCGCGCTACAAATACGCCAAGGCCTCGACCCTGTACGACGATCAGTGGCGTCCGATCGGCGTCTTCGCGCCGCCCAACCACGTCGTGCTGGTCAGCTACGACCAGATCGGGCAGGCCATGAGGGACGCGATCGTGGCGATCGAGGACCGGCGCTTCTGGACCAACTCGGGCGTCGACATCCGCGGTATCGGGCGCGCCTTCGCCTCCGACATCACCGGGGGCGGCCCGCGCCAGGGTGCCTCGACGATCGCCCAGCAGTTCGTCAAGAACGCGCTGGCCCAGCAGAACAACCGCACCGTGTTCGAGAAGCTGCGCGAGGCCGCGCTGGCATACCACCTGACCCGCAAGTGGTCAAAGCCGAAGATCCTCACCGAGTACCTGAACTCGATCTACTTCGGTAACGGCGCCTACGGCGTGGAATCCGCAGCGCGGGTGTACTTCGGCAAGCAGCACGGATACGACCCCACGCGCCAGTCCGATCCGACGGTCGGCGGTTGTGGTGACTCGACGCCCGCCACTCCACGTCCGGCCTGCGCGTCGGTGCTCGCCCCCTACGAAGCCGCGCTGATCGCCGGCATGGTGGCCTCGCCGAGCGCCTATGACCCGCTCGCCCACCCGGTGGCCTCACGCAAGCGGCGCAACCTGGTGCTGCTCGACATGCTCCAGCAGGGGAAGATCTCGCGCCAGCAGTACAACCAGGGCATCGCCCAGCCCCTGCCCGGCGCGGCGGAGATCCAGCGCCCGCTCGAGCCGACGGCCGCGCCCTACTTCACGAGCTGGCTGCGGCCGCAGATCCTGGCCGCCATGGGTGCCTACCGCGCCTATTACGGCGGGCTGCAGATCAAGACATCGCTCGATCTGGACATGCAGCGCGCCGCCGACCAGGCCGTCGAGAACACGCTGCCCTCCGGGTCCGGCCTGCCGACGGCCTCGATGGTGGCGATCGACAACAAGACGGGCGAGGTGCGAGCGATGGTCGGCGGTCCGATCGTCAACGGCGCCGAGGACTACCAGAACACCCCGTTCAACCTCGCCACCGAGGGACACCGCCAGCCGGGTTCCTCCTTCAAGCCCTTCACGCTCGCCGCGGCACTGGAATCGGGGATCACCCCGGACTCGGTGTGGACTTCGGCGCCCCAGGACTTCATCGTCCCCAACAGCGGCGGCAAAGAGCACTTCATCGTCCACAACTTCGGCAACAACTACTCGGGCTCGATCACGCTCACCGATGCGACCACCGTCTCGGACAACTCCGTGTACTCGCAGGTCGGGATCAGGGGCATCCCCAACGGTCCCCGGCGAATCGCAGCGCTGGCCCGGCGCATGGGGATCCGCTCGCCCGTGTCCAGCAACTACGCGATGATCCTGGGCGGACTGACCGAGGGCGTGACGCCGCTCGACATGGCGCACGCCTACGAGACCTTCGCCACCGGAGGCAACCGCGTGGTCAGCAAGCAACTCGGAGCCCCGTACGGCGGTCCGATCGGCATTGATCAGATCAACTGCCCCGTGTGCAAGCACCACGTGATCGTCAACAAGCCGGCGCTCGACCGGGTGCTCCCGCCCCAGGTCGCCCAGCAGGTGCACGACATCCTGGTCAACGTGGTGCAGTCCGGTACCGCCACCTCGGCCGCCATCTCCGGCGTCGACGCCGCCGGTAAGACGGGGACGACGTCCAACTACGGCGACGCCTGGTTCGTGGGCTGGACCCCGCAGCTGACCACCGCGGTGTGGGTCGGCTTCCCCAACAAGCTCGTCTCGATGGCCACTCTCTACAACGGCGGCCCGGTGGAGGGCGGCACCTATCCGGCCATCATCTGGCACGACTTCATGACCTCGGCCCTGCAGATCCTGGCCAACCGGACGCCGGCCAACCAGAACGGCCAGAACGGCGGCACCAGCACGAACTCGAGCTCGGCCGGGTCGAGCGGCTCGGGTGGCGGTTCAACCAGTACGAGCTCGAGCGGGCCGGGCGGCTCGGGCGGCGGGGCAGGAAACACCGGCGGCGGCACGGGCGGCGGCGGCACCGCGGGCGGTGGCGGCACCGCGGGCGGCGGCGGGACCGCGGGAGGCGGAGGCGGCACGGGCGGCGGCACCGGGGCCGGAGGCGGCACCGGCGGCGGGGGTGGAACCGGAGGCGGCGGCGGCACCGGAGGCGGCACTGGCGGCGGGGGTGGAACCGGAGGCGGCGGCGGCACCGGAGGCGGGACCAGCGGCGGCGGATCGGGTACCGGTGGCAGTGGTGGCGCCGGCATCGGCGGCCACTGACCAGCCTCTCAGCGCGGCGAGCCCCTCAGCGGGGCCAGCCTCTCAGCGCGGCGAGCCCCTCAGCGGGGCCAGCCTCTCAGCGCGGCGAGCCCCTCAGCGCCGCGACACGAAGCGGCTGCCCGCGACCCAGAAGCGCCATGGCAGCTCGGTGGCGCGGCTGATCCCGATCCGCGGTCCGCTGCGCAGCTCGAGCCCTCGCCAGGCGCCGCAGGCCGGCGCGATCACCACCGGGCCCTCCGCCAGGTCGATCTCGTTGAACTCGAGCCCGATCCCCAGTGCCTGGGTCAGCTTGCCCGGGCCCGAGCAGAGATCCTCGATGCGCTCGAGGCCGCGCCGGGCGCGCATCACCTCCACCCCCTCGAGCGGCTCGACCGCGCGGATCAGCACCGCCGCGCCGACGCCCTCGGGCTCGCTCACGGCGTTGAGCATCGAGTGGATCCCGTAGGAGCGGTACATGTAGGCCAGGCCGGGTGGGCCGAAGAGCGGCCGCGTGCGGGGCGTGTATCCCACGAACGCATGGCAGGCGGGCTCAGAGTCGTGGTAGGCCTCGGTCTCGACGATCACGCCGGCGGTCTCGCCGTGCCGAACCACGCACCCGAGCAGATCCCTGGCCACCTCGACCACCGGCCGCGCATAGAACGCGCGCCCCAGGGGCGCCCGCCTCAGGGTCGCGCGCCTCACCGGGGCGCGGAGATCGCCTCGCGCGCCTGCTCGACCTGCTCGCGCAGGCGGGCCAGGCTGGTGCCGCCCTCCGAGACCTTGGCCTCCAGCCAGGCGCCGTCGGAGAGCACTGCGTAGAACTCGTCGTCGAGCAGCTCGGAGTGGGCCTGGAGCTCCTCGCGCGTGAGCTCGGACAGGCGCTTGTGCTGCTCGATCGAGGTGCGCACCAGTCCGGCCACGACCGCGTGCGACTGGCGGAAGGGCAGTCCGCGGCGCACGAGCAGGTCGGCGATGTCGGTGGCCGCGAGCAGCTCGTCCCCCGCGGCTGCGGCCATCCGCTCACGGTGAAAGGTCATCGAGGAGAGCATGCCCTCGGCGGCGGCGAGGCACAGCTCGAGTGTGTCCGCGGCGTCGAACAGATGCTCCTTGTCCTCCTGCATGTCCTTGTTGTAGGTCAGCGGCAGGCCATGCATCACGCCGTGCAGGGCAGCCAGGTGAGCGACGATCCGCGGCGCCTTGGCGCGCAGCAACTCGGCGGCGTCGGGGTTCTTCTTCTGGGGCATGATCGAGGAGCCGGACGCCCAGGCGTCGGAGACCTCGCAGAACCCGAATTCCTCGCTTGACCACAGCACGATCTCGGCCCCGAGGCGCGAGAGATGCGTGGCACAGGTGGCCGCCGCCGAGAGATAGTCGAGCACGAAATCACGGTTCGAGACCGCGTCGATCGAGTTCTCGGCCACGCCGGCGAACCCGAGCTCCTGGGCCACCTGGCGGCGATCGGTGTCGTAGTTGACCCCAGCCAGCGCCCCGGCCCCGAGCGGCAGCTTGGCGGTGGCGGCCCCGACCGCGTTGAAGCGCTCCCGATCGCGGACGAGCATCCAGAAGTAGGCCAGCAGGTGGTGACCGAGGTAGACCGGCTGCGCGCGCTGGAGGTGCGTGTAGCCGGGCATCGGCCAGTCGATGTGCGCCTCGGCCAGCTCGACCAGCGTCAGCGCGAGCCGCGTGATCGCGGCGCCGGTCTCGTGGGCGTGCGCGCGCACGAACATCGCCATGTCGGTGGCGACCTGGTCGTTGCGCGACCGGGCGGTGTGGAGCTTGCCGCCGACGGGCCCGGCGATCTCGGTCACACGGCGCTCGATCGCCATGTGGATGTCCTCGTCCGCGTCGGTGAACGGGAACGAGCCGTCGGCCAGCTCGCGTTCCACCTGGTCGAGAGACTGCAGGAGCTCGTCGCGGTCCTGCTCGCCGATGATCGCGCGTGCGGCGAGCATGCGGGCGTGGGCGCGCGACTGCTCGACGTCGTAGGGGCCGAGGCGCCAATCAAAGCCGATCGAATCGTTCAGGCCCCGGAAGACCGCGTGCTGTGGTTCGGCAAAGCGTGACATGTCGCTCTGGATCTTAGGCGTGGACGCTACGCCCGTACGCGCAGCCCGTCGAGGACCTCGCCGAGCGCCACCGCCACCCGCTCGACCTGGCCTTCGGTCAGCTCGGGAAAGAAAGGCAGCGCGATCGACCGGGCGGCGACGTCCTCACAGACCGGGAACTCCCCTTCGCGATGCCCGAACTTCTCGCGGTAGTAGGTCATCAGGTGGATCGCCGGCAGGTAGGGCTTGCACTGGATGCCGTGTTCGCCGAGCGCGCGGATCGTCGTGTCTCGGTCCACGCCGCGCGGGAGCTGGACGACGAACACGAACCAGCCGCGCCGGTTGCCAGCCGCGTCGGGGCAGGGCAGCGCAAGCTCGTCGACATCGCGCAGCGCCTCGCGGTAGAGCTCGGCCACCCGGGCGCGTTCGGCCAGCATCGCGTCGAGGCGCTCGAGCTGCGCCAGGCCGAGCGCGCAGGCGATGTCCGAGAGCCGGTAGTTGAAGCCCAGGCGGTCGTGGTCGAGCCAGCCCATATCCGGCGACCGGCCCTGGTTGCGCTCGGAGTCCAGACGCTCCTTCAGCGCGGCATCGCCGGTCGTGACCATTCCGCCTTCGCCCGTGGTCAGCTGCTTGTTGGCGTAGAAGCCGAAGACCGCCGGGTGCCCCCGGCCGCCGACTGCGACGCCGTCGCCGTGGATCGCGCCGAGCGCTTCACACGCGTCCTCGACGAGCGGCAGGCCGAGACGCTCGAAGGCGGGCAGATCGGCTGGGTAGCCGAAGATATGCACCGGCAGCAGCGCGCTGGTGCGCTCGGTCATTGCCGCCGCCGCGGCGTCAGGGTCGAGGTTGAGGGTGACCGGGTCGATGTCCGCGAACACCGGCCGCGCGCGCTCGTAGACCACCGCGTTGGCGCTGGCCACGAACGAGAAGGGGCTGGTGATGACCTCCTCGCCATCGCTCACCCCGACCGCGCGCAGCGCCAGGTGCAGGCCCGCGGTGCCGCTCGACACCGCGCTGGCATGCTCCACCTGCAGGCGCGCCGCGAACGCGCGCTCGAAGGCGGGCAGTTGCGGCCCGAGCGAGAGCTGGCCCGAGCGCAGGACCTCGATCACCCGCTGCTCCTCGCTTGCGCCGAGCACAGGCCTGGCCAGGGGGATGGCGTCGTTCACGAGCCGGGCACGGATCGCTCCGCCTCCTGCCCGGACGTCGAACGACCGGGCTGCATACCGAACTCGAGCGAGTCGACGAGCGCCTCCCAGGAGGCCTCGATGATGTTCTCGGAGACCCCGATCGAGCCCCACACATCCTCGCCGTCGGAGGAGTCGATCAGCACCCGGGTCACCGACCCGGTGCCCTTGGTCTCGTCGAGGATGCGCACCTTGAAGTTGACCAGCTCGATGTCGCGCAGGTGGGGGTGGATCTCGCCGATCGCGTCCCGCAGCGCCCGGTCGAGCGCGTTCACTGGCCCGTTGCCCTCAGCGGTGCGCACGTAGCGCTCGCCGTCTACCCAGATCTTGATCGTGGCCTCCGTCTCGACATGTCCGTCAGCGCGCTTCTCGACGATCGCTCGCCACGACTCGAGCCGGAAGAGTGGCTGGTACTCCCCCGTCTCTTTGCGCAGCAACAGCTCGAACGAGCCGTCCGCGGCCTCGAAGTGGTAACCCTCGTGTTCGAGTGCCTTGATGCGGCTCGATCACGCGCGCGGCCGCCGTGTCGTCGAGCTCGATCCCGGCATCGCTGGCCCGGGCGTGCACGGTGCCCTTGCCCGAGAGTTCGGAGACCAGGAGCTCGCGGCTGTTGCCCACCACGGACGGATCGACGTGCTCGAAGGTCGCCGGGTCCGTATTGACGCCGGCCACGTGCATGCCGCCCTTGTGCGCGAAGGCGTTGCGCCCGACGTAGGGCTGGTCGGGATCGGGGGTGAAGTTGAGCAGCTCGTCGATGAAGTGCGCCGTCGGGGCGAGCGTCTCGAGCTGCGCTGCGCTCAGGCACTCGTGGCCCAGCTTGAGCTGCAGGTTGGGGATGATCGAGACGAGGTTGGCGTTCCCGCAGCGCTCGCCGTAGCCGTTCATCGTGCCCTGCACATGCGTGGCCCCGACGGCCACAGCTGCCAGCGAGTTGGCCACCCCGCAGCCCGCGTCGTCATGACAGTGGATTCCGACCCGCGCTCCGGACTCGGCCAGTGTGCGCACGACCTCGGACATGGTCGCCCCGACCCGGTCTGGAAGCGTGCCGCCGTTCGTGTCGCAGCATGTGACCGTCTCGGCGCCCGCGGCGGCGGCCGCCTGCAGGCACCGCAGCGCGTAGGCGGGGTCATCCGCGTAGCCGTCGAAGAAGTGCTCGGCGTCGTAGACGACGCGCTTGCCCGCGGCGACGAGGAACGCCACCGACTCGGAGATCATCCGCAGGTTCTCGTCCCGGTCCACCTTGACCACTTTCTCGAGGTGCAGGCCCCACGTCTTGCCCACCAGTGTGCACACGGGCGCAAAGCACTCGGCCAGCACACGCAGCGCGGGATCGTCCGCGGCGCCCACATCGCGCCGGCGGGTCATCCCGAAGGCGGCGATCTCGGCGTGCGCGAAGCGCTCGCCGGCCAGCAGCTCGAAGAGCTCGAGCTCCTTGGGATTAGAGCTCGGGAAGCCGGCCTCGATGAGATCGATGCCCAGCTCGTCGAGCCGGTGCGCGACGCGCACCTTCTCCGGCGCCGAGAGCGACATGCCCTCGCCCTGCATGCCGTCACGCAGGGTGGTGTCGTAAAGCTGGATCCTGGTCATACGCGGATGGTCTCCTCGAAGGTCGGCGGAACTGGAATGACGACAGCGGTCAGCGACGAGCGCCGGCCGCTCCCGTAATTCGCTTCTCCGACCGGCCCGTCATCAGGCCGCCTTGCTCGGAACCTTCACCACGTCGACCCAGTCCGTGTAGCGGGCGTCGCGGCCATGCAACGCGTCATCGAAGACACGCTGGAGCTCACCCGTGATCGGTCCCGGCTCGCCGCTGCCGATCACATGGTCATCGAGCTCGCGCACGGGCACGAGCTCGGCCGCGGTGCCCGAGAGGAAGACCTCCTCGGCCAGGTAGAGCTCGGCGCGGGCGATGTCGCGCTCGACCACCTCGAGCCCCAGATCCGTGGCGATCTGGAGCACCGAGCGCCGGTTGATCCCGTCAAGGATCGAGGCGGTCTGGGGAGGCGTCAGCACCTTACCGTCACGGACGATGTAGATGTTCTCGCCGGAGCCCTCGCAGACGAAGCCGTGCGAGTCGAGCAGGATCGCCTCCTCATAACCCGCCTTGGAGGCCTCGACCTTGGCCAACACGCTGTTGAGGTACTGGCCGGTGGCCTTGGCGTGCGGGATCAGCGAGTCGTGCGAGATGCGCCGCCAACTCGAGACCTTGGCGCGCACGCCGAGCTGCTTGCCCTCCTCGCCGAGGTAGGCCCCCCACGGCCAGGCGGCGATCGAGACCTCGACCGGAGCGTCGAGCGGGTAGAGCCCCATCTGGCCGTAGCCGCGGTAGGCGATCGGTCGGATGTAGCATTCGCTGAGTCCGTTGGCGGCGATCAGCTCGTGGGTTGCGGCGCGCAGCTCCTCGAGCGTGAACGGGATCGGCATGTAGTACAGCTCGGCCGACTTGAACAGGCGCTCGAGGTGGTCGATGTGCCGGAAGATCGCTGTGCCCTGGGGCGTCTCATAGGCTCGCTCGCCCTCGAAGACGCCCGTGCCGTAGTGCAGGCCGTGCGTCAATACGTGGACCTTGGCGTCCTCCCAGGCAACGAGTTCTCCGTTCTGCCAGATGAGGTCGGCTTGTTCCACGAATGCTCCTTAGAGGTGTTGAAGTACGGCGGCGGTGGCTTCGTCGGTTGTCGCGTCGCCCCCGAGATCGATCGTGCGCACGCCCTCGGCCAGCGCCCGATCGACGGCCGATTCTACCGCCAGTGCCTGAGCTTCCAAATCGAGTCCGTGGCGCAGCATCATCGCCGCGGAGAGGATCATGGCCAGCGGGTTGGCGGCGCCGGTGCCGGCGATGTCCGGCGCCGAGCCGTGCACGGGTTCGAACACGCCAGGCCCGTCGCCACCGAGCGACGCGCTGGGCAGCATGCCCAGAGACCCGGTCAGCATCGCGGCCTCGTCGCTGAGGATGTCACCGAACATGTTCTCGGTCAGGATCACGTCGAAGTGCCGCGGGCTGGAGACGAGCTGCATGGCGGCGTTGTCGACCAGTACGTGCTCGAGCTCGATGTTCGGGAACTCCACGGCGTGCACGCCTCGCACGACCTCGCGCCACAGACGGCTGGTCTCGAGCACGTTGGCCTTGTCGACGCTGGTGACCCGCGAGCGCGCGGCTCCGAAGGCGACCCGGGCGATGCGCTCGATCTCGGGCCGCGTGTACACGCACAGGTCCGTGGCCTCGTCATCGGTGCGTGTCTTCGCGCCGAAATAGATACCGCCGGTGAGCTCGCGGACGACCAGCAGATCGGTGGAGTCGATCACCTCGCGTTTGAGTGGGCTCGCGTCGTAGAGGGCCGGGAGCGGCCGCACCGGTCGCAGGTTGGCGTATAGCCCGAGGCCCTGGCGCAGTCCGAGCAGACCCTGCTCGGGGCGGGGCTTGGCCGGATCGGTCGTGTCCCACTTGGGGCCGCCGACGGCGGCCAGCAGCACGGCGTCGGCCGAGCGGCAGGCGGCGAGCGTCTCGTCCGTCAGCGCCGTGCCGTGGGCGTCGATGGAGGCGCCGCCGAAGATGTGCTCCTCGTACTCGAGCTCGGTCCCCACGGCGCGCAGGACCGCGACCGCGGAGCCGATGATCTCGGGACCGATGCCGTCGCCGGCCAGCAGCACGACCCGTGCGGCCATGGCCGGGCCTACCGGGCCATCAGCCGCTTGGCGACCGCGAGTCGGAGGCCGCTTGGAGCCCAGCGGTTCGGGCCGAAGGCGAGCTTCACGGCGGGTCCCCCGGGGATCACGACGCGCTTGCCTTTCTCGGCCGCCTCGAGCGCGTCGCGCACGACCCGCTGCGTGGTGGCCCACACCGGCTTCGGCAGCCGCTCGGCGAAGCGGGCGTCGTTGACCTCCTGAAACTCGGAGCGCACCGGACCGGGACATACTGCGGTCACCGAGACCCCGTACGGCTTGACCTCGGTACTGACCGCCTCCGACAGGAGCAGGACGTGCGACTTGGCGGCGGCGTATCCCGCGCTGTAGGGCAGTGGCTGCAGGCCCGAGGTGGAGGACATGTTGATCACCGCGCCGCGGCCGCGCTTGACCATCCCGGGCAGATAGCGGGCCATCAGGTCGACCACGGCCTCGACGTCGACACGCACCTGCTGGAGCTCGGCCTCACGCGGGCTCTCGGCGAAGCTCAGATAGACGCCCATCCCGGCGTTGTTGACCAGCACCTCGACGTCGAGCCCGAGCTCCCGCAGCCGCGCGACGAGCCGGTCGCGGTCGGCGGGGACGGCCAGGTCGGCGCCGATGACGATGGCGCGGTCCGGTCCGCCGAGCTCGGACGCCAGTTGCTCGAGCCGCTCGGCCCGTCGAGCCACGAGCGCAACACGGTAGCCGCGTGCGCTCAGCTGACGGGCGAACTCCTCGCCGATCCCCGCGGAGGCACCGGTGATCAGCGCGACCGAGTCGGGTGTGGGCGGTGGTAGCGGCACCGGCAGGATCCTAATCGACTACCGGTCCAGGGCCACGTACGCCTTACTGGGCCGGCCGACGGCCCCCTCGGCCAGGGGACACGCCGGTGGCGTCAGTGAAGAGAATCCGCACGGGGGAGTCAATATTCCTCATCGCTGCGCGGTCATGTTCAAACGCACGTAATCCAGTGTGACGGGGACTCCAGTCGTCTCGAGCACGGCGTCGACGAACGGTCCCCTGAGCTCTTCGGGCAGCGGGTCGAGATGGCGGACCAGGCACACCGTCTCCACGAATGGGCGCGGGTCCCAGAGCTCCACGCGCTTGGGCTCGAGCCAGCACTCGACCTCCCGGAAGCCGGCCTGCTCCAGGCGGGCCTGCGTCTCGGGCGCGCCGGCGTAGTTCCAGGGCTTGGCCCAGTTCGCGAAGTGCGGCGCGAAGGGCGCCTGGCGGGCCACCGCCTCCGCGATCGCGCGAAAGTCGTCGATATTGCCCAGACCGCCGCACTGGGCGACCAGCCGTCCCCCGGGCTTGAGCGCCTCGTGCAGGCGCGTGAAGAGCAGATCGTGGTCGGGGATCCAGTGGAAGGTGGCGTTGGAGAAGACGGCGTCGACGGGCTCGGGCAGAGCCAGATCGACGAGGTCCTGACAGAGGACCGTGGCCCGCGGGCCGAGCGCCTCGCGCGCGTGCTCGACCATCGATGGCGCGGCATCGACCGCGTAGACGCGCCCCTGCGGCAGGAGCTCGAGCAGCAGCGCGGTCACCCGGCCCGATCCGCAGCCGGCGTCGAGCACGACCTCGTCACCATGCAGCTCGAGCCGCTCGAGCTGTTCGACCGCCCAGCCCAGTTGCGGGTCCGAGATTCGGTCGTAGGTCGCCGCGTCCCAGTCGCGCCGCGGCTCGGCTCGATCGCTCACAGCGCGGTGGTGACCGGGCCGCTGCGCTCGCGACCCTGCTCGTAGCCCTCGATCGCCTCGCCCTCGGCGAGCGTGAGCGCGATGTCGTCCAGCCCGTTCAGCAGTCGGTGGCGAATGTCGGCGTCGATATCGAAATGCGCGCTGCCGCCCGGCCATCGCACCTCCTGTGCGGCCAGGTCGACCTGCGCCTCGCCGGCCTCGCGGATCGCCGCACAGTCCGTCGCTGCGAGCTCGACCGGCAGCAATCCGATCTTGGTGCAGTTGGAGCGGAAGATGTCGGCGAAGCTCGGGGCGATGATGGCCTGAAAGCCGTAGTCCTCGAGCGCCCACGGCGCGTGCTCGCGACTCGACCCGCAACCGAAGTTCTGTCCCGCGACCAGGATCGGGTTGCGGGGCAGCTCCCAGCCCGGCTCCTTGGCCCAGTCGTAGAACAGAAACTCGCCGAACCCTGTGCGCTCGACCCGTTTGAGGAACTGCTTGGGGATTATCTGGTCGGTATCGACGTCGTCGCGATTTAGCACCGACACACGGCCCGTGATCGTCTCGATCGCCCTCATCGCTGCGCCTCCCACTTGCGGATATCGACAAACCGGCCCTCAATCGCCGCCGCGGCGGCCATCTGGGGCGAGACGAGGTGGGTGCGTCCCCCCCGCCCCTGGCGTCCTTCGAAATTACGGTTCGAGGTCGAGGCGCAGCGCTCGCCGGGCTCGAGCGTGTCGGGATTCATGCCGAGGCACATCGAGCAACCCGCGCCGCGCCAGTCGAAACCGGCCCGGCGGAAGACCTCGTCGAGCCCCTCGCGCTCGGCCTGCAGCTTCACCTGCTGGGAGCCGGGGACGACCATCGCGTAGACGCTGTCGGCCACCCGGCGACCGTCGATCACCGACGCCGCGGCGCGCAGGTCACCGATCCGCGAGTTCGTGCACGAGCCGATGAAGACGCGGTCGAGCGCGATCTGCTCGACCGGTGTCCCGGGCTCGAGCGCCATGTACTCCAGCGCGCGCTCGTCTTGCTCGGAGGCGGGCGCGGGAACGGCGTCACTGACCCCGACAACCATCCCCGGCGTCGTCCCCCAGGTCACCATCGGGCTGATGGCCGCGGCGTCGACGACGACCTCGCGGTCGAAGCTCGCGCCAGGGTCGGTGCGCAGCGCCCGCCACTCCTCGGGGAGCTCCGCCGGCGCCCCCGGACGGCCACGCATCCACTCGAAGGTCGTCTCGTCAGGAGCGATCATCCCCGCCCGGCCGCCCGCTTCGATCGTCATGTTGCAGACCGTCATGCGACCCTCCATCGAGAGGCTCTCGATCGCCGGACCGGCGAACTCGACGACGTGTCCGACCGCCCCGGCAACGCCGATCTGACCGATCGTGGCCAGGATCAGATCCTTGGCCGTCACGCCGAAGCCGAGCTCACCCTGGTAGCGGATCCGCATCGAGTGTGGCTTGCTCTGCACCAGGCACTGGGTGGCCAGTACGTGTTCCACCTCGCTCGTGCCGATCCCGAAGGCCAGTGCCCCGAAGGCGCCGTGGGTGGCCGTGTGTGAGTCCCCGCAGACGATCGTCATCCCGGGCTGGGTCACCCCGAGCTCGGGGCCGATCACGTGCACGATGCCCTGGTGCTCGGAACCCAGCGAGTAGACGGGGATGCCGAACTCGGCGCAGTTGCGTTCGAGCGTCTGCACCTGCACGCGCGAGAGCTCATCCCTGATGCGCTCCGCCACCGGCGTGCCGTCGGTTGGCACGTTGTGGTCGGCTGTGGCCAGCGTGCGGTCCGGGCGGCGGACGTCGCGGCCGGCGAGCCGGAGGCCGTCGAAGGCCTGCGGGCTCGTCACCTCGTGCACGAGGTGCAGATCGATGTAGAGCAGACCGGGCTTGACCTCGTGGGCCGCCCAGATCTTGTCGAACAGCGTTTCTGGCATCTCAGCTCCTTCGCAGGCCCGCGCTCAGCACAGCGAGCAGCACGGCATCCTGGTTTCCGGGGTTCTCGAAGTGGTGGGGAAGGTCGGCGTCGAAGGTCACGCAGTCGCCGGCGCCGAGCTCGTGACGCTCGCCGTCGCAGTGCAGGACCACGGTGCCGGACTGGACCAGCGCCGTCTCACGGCTGCCCGGCTCGTGCATTGGCGGGTCCCCGGCGCCACCGGTCACGGCCCCGGGGGCCAGCGTGTGCTCGGAGAGTTCGGCACGCTGGCCGGGAACCGGCGGCGTGAGAATCTCGTAACGGTGACCGCGCGCCGTGCTCGGTCCCTTGCGCCGGTGCGAGGCGGACACGACCGTGACCGATCCGTCCTCGTCGAGCCGCAGCAGCTGCGAGAGCTTGAGCTCGAGCCCGGCGGCGATCCGTCCGGCGACCTGCAGGGTCGGGCTGGTCTCGCCGCGCTCGACCTGCGAGAGCATCGGCGCGCTGACCCCCGAGCGCTCGGCGAGGTCGCGCAACGAGAGGTCCATGGCCTCGCGCAGCAGGCGGATCCGGGGGCCCACGGGAACGGGAGTGTCGAGCCCTTCGGCGACAAACACCATACAAGCGTACGTTATCACGTACACAGACCGGGGCGCTAGCCTCAGATCCTTGCTCTCGCGACCCGACATTCTCGTCCTCGGTGGTGGTGGCGTCCTCGGCGAGGCCTGGATGACCGGCGTGCTCGCCGGCCTCGAGGACGCGACCTCGTTCGACCTGCGCAACTGCGAGTACTTCGTCGGCACTTCAGCCGGGTCGATCGTCGCCTCGCGGCTCGTGGCCGGGCACTCGCCCCGCCGGCCTGGCGAACCGGCGTCCGGCTCCGGGCCCGAGACGCCGCACGAGGCCGGTCCTGCCGATACCCCGCTGAGCGTCGCCGCGCGCCGCGCGGCGCGCCGCGCAAGTCGCTGGGCGATGGCCGCGAGCGCGCCACTGGCCCCGCTCGCTCTGAACGCCGCGCGCCCTGGCGGCGCAATCGTGCGGGCGGCCCTGCTGCGCCGGATCCCCCGTCCGAGCGGCTCGCTGCAGACGCTGCGGCGCGACGTCGAGCGCGCCGGCGCGCGATTCGACGGCCGCCTGCGGGTCACCGCCGTCGATTGCCGCAGCGGCCGCCGGGTCATCTTCGGCAGCCCCGGTGCGCCGCACGCCACGGTGGCCGAGGCGGTCGAGGCATCCTGCACGGTGCCCTGGCTGTTCGAGCCCGTGACGATCGGTGGTCGCGAGTACGTCGACGGCGGCGTCTGGAGTGCGACCAACCTCGACGCCGCCCCGGCCGGGCGCGAGACCCATGTCGTGTGCCTCAACCCGACCGCGGGCATCCGCGGATCGAGCGGCCTGGTCGGCGTGGCGCGCAGCTATTCCCGCTCGGCTGTCTCGTTCGAAGCGGTCGTCCTGCGCCGGCGGGGCGCGATCGTCGAGGTGTTCGGGCCCGACGATGCCGCGGCCGAGATCATGGGCGCCGACTTCATGAACCCCGAGCCGCGGGAGCGCGTGCTGGCCGCCGGTTACCGGCAGGGCCAGGCGATCGCCGGACTCCGCACAACCCCCCGCGTGCGCGTCGGCGCGGCGGCTTAGGTCCGCGGCCGCGCCCGCCTACGGCGCCGCGACCGGCTCTATCGGATCGGAGCTCGGCGCTTCGGACTGCCCCAGCACGCGCGCGCGCCGGACGGCGCTCGAGAGGGCCCGGACGTAGGCCCGGCCCGCCGCTTCGAGGATGTCGGTGGAGACGCCCTGGCCGGAGCCGGTGACGCCGCCGAGCTCGAGCACGACCGAGGTCTCGCCGAGGGCGTCCTGACCGGCCGTGACCGCGTCGACCCGGAACTCACGGAGCTTGGCGTCGCGGCCGGTGGCGGCGTTGATCGCGTGGAAGATGGCGTCGACCGGACCATCGCCGGTGAACGAGCCGATGACCTCCTCACCCTCCGGCGTGCGGATCCCCACGGTGGCGTGCGGCGGCCGCCGCGAGGAGGCCTCGACGTCGAACCACTCAAGCTGAAAGCCGACGATCTCCTCGCGCAGCTCGTCGGTGACCAGCGCCTCGAGATCCATCGCCGTGACCTGCTTCTTCTTGTCCGCGATCTCCTTGAAGCGCTTGAACGCCGTGTTGAGCGTCTGGCCCGAGACCTCCAGACCCAGCTCGGCCAGGGCCTGCTGGAGCGCATGACGCCCCGAGTGCTTGCCCAGCACGATCGAGTTGGTCTCCAGGCCGACGGTGGTCGCGTCCATGATCTCGTAGGTCGTGCGCTCCTTGAGCACACCGTCCTGGTGGATGCCCGATTCGTGCGCGAAGGCGTTGCGTCCCACGATCGCCTTGTTGGGCTGCACGGGATAGCCGGTGAGGCGTGAGATCAGACGCGAGGTGCGCGCGATCTCGCGGGTCACCGCGCGGGTGCTCAGCCCGATGTCGGGTTGGCGCGTGTGCAGCAGCATCACGATCTCCTCGAGCGAGGCATTCCCGGCGCGCTCGCCGATGCCGTTGACCGCACATTCGACCTGACGGGCGCCGGCCAGCACGCCGGCAAACGAGTTGGCCACAGCCAGGCCGAGGTCGTCGTGGCAGTGCACGGACAGCACCACGTTGCGCAGCGCGGGGAGGAGTGCATACAGGCCCTCGAGATAGGCCGTGAACTCGTGCGGCATCGTGTAGCCGACCGTGTCCGGGATGTTGATCGTGGTGGCGCCCTCGTCGATCGCGATCTGGCATACCTCGGCGGTGAACTCGAGCTCGGCGCGGGTGGCGTCCATGGGCGAGAACTCGACGTCGTCGACGTACTGCTTGGCATGGGCGACGGCGGCGCGGGCCTGCCCCTTGACGTCCTCGCGGGTGGTCTGGAGCTGGTGTTCGATGTGGATGTCGGAGGTCGAGATGAAAGTATGAATGCGCGGGCGGGGAGCGTCCCGGACGGCGTTCCAGGCGGCGTCGATGTCGGCGACGTGCGTGCGCGCGAGGCCGGCGATCACCGGGCCCTCGATCGTGCGGGAGATCGTCTGCACGGCCTCGAAGTCACCCGGCGAGGTGATCGGAAAGCCGGCCTCGATCACATCGACGCCCAGTCGCGCGAGCTGGGCGGCGATCTCGAGCTTCTCCTGCGTGTTCAGCGAGATGCCCGGAGACTGCTCGCCGTCACGCAGAGTCGTGTCGAAGATCAGTACTCGGTTGGGGTCCTCTGGGATGCTCATGTCACTCCTGTCTGTCTCAGAACTTCGCTGCTTCTCGGTGCTGGTTCGCGGCTACGTGCGGCCGCCGGCGCGCTATTCCCCCTTGCGGGGGAGGAGAAGAAGTCGAAGGGCGAGGCTGAGTGCCATGCGGGGCGAAGCCTAGCAGCCGCCCCGCCCCGTCTCAAAGGAGCTTCAGCGCGCGTACAGCGCGTCGATCTCCTCGGCGTACTTCGCCGCGATCGGCCTGCGCTTGAGCTTCATCGTCGGCGTCAGCTCGTCGCCGGCCGGCGGCCAGTCGTTCGGGAGCACGGTGAAGCGCTTGATCTGCTCGACCCGGCTGAGCCGCGCGTTGGCCCGCTCGACGCCCGCGCTGACCTCGGCCATCACGGCGGGCTCGTGGGCCATGGCCGCAACCGAGCCGTCGGTCAGGCCGCGCTGGGCGGCGAAGGCGGCCGCCGCGTCCGGGTCGAGCACGACCAGGGCAACGTTGTAGGGGCGCCCGTCTCCGATCGCCACTGCCTGGCCGATCAGCGGGCTGCCCGACTTGAGCTGGGCCTCGATGTTGACCGGGGACATGTTCTTGCCCGCAGCGTTGATGATCAGCTCCTTCTTGCGGTCGATGATGCTGAGATAGCCGGCCTCGTCGAAGCGGCCGATGTCGCCGCTGTGAAGCCAGCCGTCCCCGTCGATCGTCTCGGCGGTCTTCTCCGGCTGGTTGCGGTAGCCAAGCATGACCGTCGCCCCCCGGACGAGCACCTCTCCATCGCCGGCGAGCTTGATCTCGACGCCGGCGATCGGGGGCCCACCGTGCCCAGCCGGATCTGTCCGGGGGGCACACAGGTGGCGACCGAGGAGAGCTCCGACATGCCCCACACCTCGCAGATCGGGATGCCGATCGCGGCGAAGAACTCGAGCACCTCGAGCGGGGTCGGGGCCGCACCGATCACATAGTGCTCGCAGCGGTCGAAGCCGAGCCGGGCCCGGATTTTTGCGAACACCTGCTCCTCAGCGCGCGCGGCTTGCTCGGCGAGCTCGGCCGGCACGGTCTCCCCCGCCTGCTCGGTCCGCACCTTCTGCAGGCCGACCTCGAGCGCTGCGAGCGTGGCTCGGCGCCTGGCCTCGTCGGGCTCGGCCGCGATGCCGGCCTCGAGCGCCGCCTTGAGCTTCTCCCAGATCCGCGGCACGCTGCCGAAGAGGGTCGGGCGCACGTCGGCGATGTGGGCGAAGACCTGGGCCGGGTCCGGGCACGAGGTCACGGTCTGACCGCAGACCATCTGGGCGTAATGGCTGAATCCGCGGTCGGCGATGTGCGCCATCGGCAGGAAGGAGACCACGGAGCCGTATTCCTGCCAGGGGTAGACGCTGTCCAGGGCGCGGCACTGAGCGAGCTCGTTGGCGTGGGTCAGCTGGACGCCCTTGGGCGGCCCGGTCGTGCCCGAGGTGTAGATCAGCGTCAGGACCGCGTCCGGCTCCACCGCTCGCCACGCCGCCTCGAAGTCGAACTCGGCCGCCCGGCCGAGCTCCTGCAGGCGCTCGAGCGAGAGCGCGTCGGGCGGTGTCTGGTCGAGGACCACGAGGTGCTCGACGGCGCCCGCCTCGGACATGGCCTGTCGGGCGCGCTCCAGGAAGGCCGGCTCCACGACAAGCACGCGGTTGGCCGCGTCATCGAGCAGGTAGGCGATCTGCTCGGCGGAGCTCGTGTTGTAGATCGAGAACGGGGTCGCCCCGAGGTGCATCGCGGCGCTGTCGAGGAGGTGAAACTCGGGCCGGTTGACGAGCATGAAACCGACCGTGTCCCCCGGTCCGATGCCGAGCGCGTGCAAGCCGGCGGCGAGGCTGCTGACTGCCTCGGCGTACTCCCCGAAGGTGATGCTGACCCCACCTCCCAGGGTGCGCAGAGCGATCCGGTCGGAGTGCTCGGCGGCCGTGATCTGGAAGGCCTCGCAGAGCGTGCGGGCGTTCAGCGCGCGCGGGCGCTGAGCCTCTGAACCCCGGGTCTGGACCGCGCCCTCCATCTCTCGGGGTGGAGGTGTATCACGCGGCGCCGGCCCGCGCACGTTTTCTGCCCGGCCCCTCACGCCCGGGAGCGCGCGCTCAGGGCGTGAGGACGACCTTGCCGACGTTGCGCCGCTCGGAGATGTAGCTGTGGGCGTCGCCCGCGCGGTCGAACGGGAAGGCCTCGGCGACGACCGGTTCGATCGTGCCGTCGGCGAGCATCTCGGTGAGCGGTTTCGTCCACCGCTCGGCGGTGCCGAGCTCATCCCACAGCGTGAGCACGTTCAGCCCGATCACGGCCTTGGACTCGGACATCTGCTTGAGGAGGTTGAAACGCGGCATACGCAGCGCGGTGCGAGCCGCGGCGACCAGGTTGCGCTTCTCGCCGGCCACGACGCCGGAGGCGCCGAAGCACACGAGCCGGCCGCCCGCGCGCAGCAGCCCGTAGCTGCGGCGGAAGCTCGCGCCACCCAGAGCGTCCATGACCAGATCGACCTTGGGCACCGAGCGCTCCCATCCGCGGCGCGTGTAGTCGATCGGATGCTCGACCCCGAAGCGGCGGATCGCCTCGTGCTTGGCCGGCGACGCCGTTCCCCAGATCTCGGCCCCGGCCCGGCGGGCGATCTGGGTCGCCGCGATCCCAACCCCGCCCGCGGCGGCATGGATCAGGACGCGCTCGCCGGGCTGCAGGTTGCCGGCGCGCATGAGCGCCTCCCAGGCCGTTGTATAGCTGATCGGGATCGCGGCGCCCTGCTCGAAGCTGAGCCCCTCGGGCAGCGGCACGACCCCATCCACCGCGGCGCTCACCTGCTCGGCATAGCCCCCGAAGCGGACCGGAGCGACGACGCGATCGCCGACGGCGATCCGTTCGCCCGCTCCCTCACCCAGCGCCGTGACCCTGCCCGCGACCTCGTAGCCCACGACGCAGGGCGGCTTCGGGGCATCGGGATAGAGACCGAGCCTGGCCATCAGATCTGCGAAGTTGACCCCCGCGGCACCGACCTCGATCAGCACCTCGCCGGCCCGGGCGACCGGATCGGGGCGCTCGCTGGACCTCGAGCACCTCGGGTGGCCCATGCCGGGTGATGACGACGGCGCGCACTCTGCCGCCAAACCTACAGGCTTAGCGTCCGTCCCGCCTCGAATCCCTCGCTGGCCACGATCTCGGCCAGCACCTCGCGCGGGACCTCGGCGTCGGTGGTCACCGCCATGGCGGCCAGCGCATCGCCGCTCGCGCCCGCGCCGTCGGGCTGGCGGCCCACGGCCGCCGAGACGATGTTGATGCCGTGCGTGCCGAACACGGTCCCCACGCGCCCGATCATGCCCGGGATGTCGCGGTAGCGGAACAGCGTCAGGTGATCCTCGAGCTGCACGTTGAAGCGCTGGCCCCAGGCCTCGAGCAGGTGCGGGCGGTGCAGGCGCCCAAGGTTCGTGCCGACCACGCGCAGGCTCTCCTCGCCGCAGGTGACGGTGACGCGGACGAGGTCGGTGTAGTCGCGCGCGCCCGTGCGCTTGGTCTCGGAGATGTCGATGCCTCGCTCCTCGGCCAGCGCGGGCGCATTGACCTCGTTCACCTCCTCCTCGGTGTGCCCGCGGAGCAGGCCCATGAGGACCTGAATGGTCAGCAGCCGGCTGTCGCGCTCGGCCACCCGGCCGAGGAACTCGACCTCGACGCGGTCTATCGACGAGCCCTCGGCCAGGGCAATCGCGATTCGGCCCAGCGCGCGGCACAGGGGCACGAAGGGGCCGAGGATCTCGCTGTCCTCGGGCGAGATGGCCGGCACGTTCACCGCGCTCGTGACGACGCCGCCGCTCAGCGCCGCGACCACCTGCTCGGCGGCCTGGTACCCGGCCCGGTCGGTGGCCTCGGCCGTCGAGGCGCCGAGATGCGGGGTCACGATGACGTTCGGATAGCCGAACAGCGGGTGCTCGGTCACGGGCTCGGTGCGAAAGACGTCGAGCGCGGCTCCACCCACCCGGCCGGAATCGAGCGCCGCCTTGAGGTCCTCGTCGACGATCAGGGGGCCACGGGCGACGTTGAGGATCCGCACCCCGTCGCGACACTTGGCCAGCGCCTCGGCATCGAGCCAGCCCTCGGTCTCAGGAGTCTTCGGCAGGTGCAGGGTGATGAAGTCCGCGACGGCATAGACGTCGTCGGACGAGTCAGCCTTCTCGACGCCGAGCTCGCGGTAGCGCTCGGCGCCGACGAACGGATCGAACGCGATCACGTGCATCCCGAACCCGCGGGCCCGCTGCGCCACGAGCTGGCCGATCCGCCCGAAGCCGAGGATTCCGAGGGTCTTCTCGAACAGCTCCACGCCGGAGAAGTTCGACCGCTCCCAGCGGCCCGCGGTCAGCGAGGCGTGGGCCTGGGGCACGTTGCGGGCCAGCGCCAGCAGGAGCGCCATCGTGTGCTCGGCGGCCGTGATCACATTGGACTGCGGGGCGTTGGCCACGACGATGCCGCGCTTGGTGGCCGCGGGCACGTCGACGTTGTCGACCCCCACGCCGGCGCGGCCGATCGCGCGCAGCCTGCTTGCGCGGGCGATCAGATCGGCGTCGAGCTTGGTCGCCGAGCGGATGAGGATGCCGTCGAACTCGCCGATCCGCTCGGCGAGCTCCTCACGGCTCCAGTCGGTGCCCACCTCGACCTCGAAGTTCTGGCGCAGCAGCTCCACGCCGGAGTCGCCGATCTTCTCGGCCACCAGCACCCGTATGGCTTCGCCCGGCGCGCTCATGAGCCCTGCTCCAGGATCCAGTCGATGCATGCCGTGAGGGCCTGCACGTCGCTGGGGTCGGTGGCCGGGAACATGGCCACGCGGAGCTGGTTGCGTCCCAGCTTGCGGTAGGGCTCGACATCGACGATGCCGTTGGCCCGCAGCGTCGCGGCCAGGCCGGCGGCGTCGATGCGCTCGTCGAAATCGATCGTGCCCACGACCAGCGAGCGCTTGGCGGGGTCGGCGACGAAGGGCGTCGCGTGCTCCGAGGCGGCTGCCCACTCGTAGAGGTGGCCCGCGGAGGCCGTCGTGCGCGCGACCATCCCCTCCAGACCACCGCCCGCGAGCATCCATTCGATCTGGTCGAGCAGCAGCAGCAGCGTGGCCAGGGCCGGCGTGTTGTACGTCTGATCCTTGAGCGAATTCTCCAGCGCGGTCTGCAGGGAGAGGAACTCGGGGATCCAGCGCTCCGAGCCGTGGTGGGCGGCGAGCTCGGCGATACGTTCGAGCGCGACGGGGCTGACCAGCGCGATCCACAGCCCACCGTCGGAGGCAAAGCCCTTCTGCGGGGCGAAGTAGTAGACGTCGGACTCGGCGACGTCGACCGGCAGACCGGCGGCGCCCGAGGTCGCGTCGATCATGACCAGGGCGTCGTCGGAGCCGGCGGGGCGGGCGACGGGCACCATCACGCCGGTCGAGGTCTCGTTGTGCGCCCAGGCGATCACATCGGCGTCCGGATCGGCGCGCGGCTCGGGGGCGTCACCGGGCTCGGCCTCGACCACGATCGGGTCCTTCAGAAACGGCGCTCCGCGGGTGCAGGCCGCGAACTTGGAGCTGAACTCGCCGTAGACGAGGTGCAGCGACCGCTCGCGGACCAGGCAGGCGGTGGCGGCATCCCAGAACGCCGTCGTGCCGCCGTTGCCGAGCAGGATCTCGTAGCTGTCGGGCAGCTCGAAGAAGTCGCGCAGACCCAGCCGGATGCGCCCGACCAAGTCCTTGACCGGCTTCTGGCGGTGTGACGTGCCCATGATGGCGGCACCCGGGCCGGCCAGGTTGGCCAGCTGGGCCGGCCGCACACGTGAGGGTCCGGAGCCGAAGCGGCCATCCACCGGCTTCAGCTCGTCGGGAATCTTAAGGAATGTCTGCGACCCGGTCATGAGGCTCCTCGAGAGTTGCGGGATCTACATGCCCAGGCGCACGGCTTATCTACCCCTGCCGCCGCTCCCCGGTGGTCATTCCACCCGTTCGCGCCAGTCACGGCGGCGCAGCCGAGTGTAACGAACGCCTGCGCGGACGCGTCCTCGATTCCGGCGCGCGTGGCGCGCCGCTACTCCTGGAACTCGGTGTCGATCCAGTCCATCTGCGCGCGGAGCTCCTTGCCGACCACCTCGACCTGATGACCCGCCTGCTCCTCGCGCATGCGCTTGAAGTTCTCCTGCCCGGCCCGGTTCTCGGCGATCCACTCGCGCGCGAAATCACCCGATTGGATCTGGCCCAAGAGGTCCTTCATGGCCTGCCGGGTGGGCTCGCTGATCACGCGTCTACCCCGGGTGAGGTCACCGTACTCGGCGGTGTTGGAGATCGAATAGCGCATCCCGGCGATCCCCTTCTCGTACATCAGATCGACGATCAGCTTGAGCTCGTGCATGCACTCGAAGTAGGCCAGCCGCGGGTCGTAGCCGGCGTCGACGAGCGTCTCGTAGCCCGCGCGCACGAGCTCGGTGACGCCGCCGCACAGCACCGCCTGCTCGCCGAACAGGTCGGTCTCGGTCTCGTCCTTGAAGCTCGTCTCGATCACGCCGCCGCGCGTGCCGCCGATGCCCTTGGCATAGGCCAGCGCGAGCGCGAGCGCGTGGCCGCTCGCATCCTGTTGCACGGCCACGAGGCAGGGTACCCCCGAGCCCTCCGTGTACTGGCGCCGCACGAGATGGCCGGGACCCTTGGGCGCCACGAGCGCCACGTCGACATCCGGCGGCGGCACGATCTCGCCGTAGTGGATCGAGAAGCCATGACCGAAGAGGAGCATGTTGCCGGGTGCGATGCCGTCCTTGACACCGCCCTCCCAGATCTCGCGGTGCAGCTCGTCGGGTGTGAGCATCATCACGATGTCGCCCTGGCTGGCGGCGTCGGCCGGCTCCATGACCTCGAGGCCGTGGGCGCGGGCCTTCTCGGCGCGGGCCGACGCGGCGCGGAGCCCGACTACGACCTTGACCCCGGAATCCTTCAGGTTCAGCGCGTGAGCGTGGCCCTGAGATCCGTAGCCGATGATCGCGACGGTCTTGCCTTCGAGCAGTGAGAGGTCCGCGTCGTCGTCGTAGAACATTTCTTTTCGTCCGGGGATAGCTGGCATGACTCGGGTTGGAGACCCTAGCGGAAGCGTGGCTAGGCGCTTGCGGCGGCCACGAGCGTTCGCCCCGGCAGGTCGATGACCCCCTGGCCGTCGGTGAACGGGGCGGCCAGACCGGCGATCGTCTCGCGCAGCTCGTCGCGCTCGCCCTGCGAGAGCCGCCCGTGGATCTCAGCGAACGGACCCGAGAGGTCGAGGGTCTGGGCGACGTACTGGTCGACGCTCAGGCCGGTGCGGGCGACCTCGACCGTCTCCACCACGACCTCCGTGAAACCTGCGGCCTCGACCAGCTCGCGCAGCAGCCCGGGCGCCGCGAGGGCGAACGGCCCGGGTGCGGCGGGATCAGGCGGCTCGACCCACCCGTGCTGCAGGAGCGCCCGGGTGGGCAGGGTGGCCCACGGGTTCACCTCGGCGGCGTCCCATGCGGCCAGCGCCAGCCTGCCCCCGGGACGGAGCACGCGGCGGAACTCGCTCAGCGCGGCGGCGGGGTCGAGCGCGAACATCAGGCCCCAGCGGCACAGGAGTGCGTCCACGCTGGCCGTGGGCAGGTCGATCCACTCGAGCTCGAGGCGTTGGAACTCGACGTTCTCGACGCCCAGAGCCGCCGCCCGCGCCCGCGCCACCTCGAGCATCGCCTCGACGGCGTCGCTGGAGATGAGCACGCCGCCTGGTTCGATCAGCTCGGCGGCCAGGAAGCCCGTGTCGCCCGGGCCGGCGGCGAGCTCGAGCACGCGCTGCCCGGGATGCAGCCCCAGATGCTCGAGCATCCACACCGATACCGGCATGCCGAGTGCCCGCAGCCCGTCGGCGCGCGCGCCCCACCCCGCGGCGTTGCGCTCCCAGCGCTCGAGCAGCTCGGCCCGCTGAGTGTCGCCGTCCTCGGGGTTCATCGGCTGGCTCAGCCCTTCCGGTGCGAGAGCTCGCGTGTGATCTCCCCGAAGGACGACTCGACCTCATTGCTCATCCGCTGCTGGAAGATGGCCAGCAGGGCATCGGAGGCCAGCGGCCGCAGCTGCTCGAGCGACTCCTGTATTTCGGGCCACATGTCGGCCGGCATGCCAGCCTGCTGGAACGGTTTCCACACCTCGCGCACGAACAGCTTCACGAAGCCGCGTGAGACCGAGTCGCAATGCTTCTCGATCAGCTCGAGGATGGCCAGCGCGCCCTGCACCGAGATCCCGCGCTTGACGACCTCCTCGGCCACGCTCAGCAGGGCCGGGCTCGGGACCTCGAACTGGTCCTCCCCCACCGGCACGAACACCCCGAGCTTCTGCGCCTTGGCCATCACCTCGGGCACCTCCTCCGCGCTGACCTGAAAGCGCCGCGCCAGCTCGTCGCGGCTCAGCGTCTCGGCCCGCTCGTCGTGCAACGGCGCGGTGAGCACGTCTCGAAAGCGCAGCAGACGCTCGGCCGTGCCGTGCGTGCCGTCGAGCAGCCGCTTGATCCCGCCGAGGTTGAAGCCATCGTCCTGGAGCTCGCGGATCAGCCGCAGCTGGGCGACGTGCTCGGGCCCGTAGTAGCCCACCCGCAGGCGCACCTCGGGCGCCGCGAGCAGGCCGCGGGCCTGGTGAGAGCGGATGTTCCGCACCGACATGCCGGAAGCCTGCGAGAGCTGCTCGATGGTGAGCTGGTTCGGCGACTCCGAACCACCCCTGCGGTCGTCGTCCCTGCGGCGTGAACCACGCTCCGCCGACTTTACGGAGGCTGACACGCGCCGATCATAGCCTGCGGGTCTGGCCGCCCACACGCGCCGGCTCACCCCAGGCGACGCCGCAGGAGCTTGCCGGATGCGGTGCGCGGAAGCTCCGCGGCGAAGCTGATCGCCTTCGGGACCTTGAAGCCGGCCAGCCGCTCGGCGCAGTGGGCCCGCAGCTCATGCTCGTCCGCGCGCTGGCCGTCCCGCAGGACGACGGTGGCGAGGACCGCCTCACCCCACTCGGGATCGGCGCCGGCGTAGACGCCAGCGTCGGCGACCGCGGGGTGGGCGAGCAGCACCGCCTCGACCTCGGCGGGCGCGACATTCTCCCCACCGGTGATGATCGTGTCGGCCTTGCGCCCGGTGATGGCCAGCCGGCCGCGCGCGTCAAAGTCGCCGAGATCGCCGGTGTGCAGCCAGCCGTCCGGCGCCAGCGCGCCGGCGGCCACGGTCGGGCCGCGCACGAGCAGCTCGCCGTCGGCGTCGATCCGCACCTCGACCCCGGGCAGCGGCCATCCGCGTGTGGCGATCTGAGAGGAGGCCTCGGTCATGCCGTAGGTGGTGGCCACCGCGATGCCCGCGTCCGCCGCCCGCTGCACGAGCGCCGGGGCGATCGGGCCGCCGCCGAGGAGCGCCCAGCGGAGCGTGGGTGGATTCCGCAGCCCCTCGTCGAGCAGCCTGGCCAACATCGTGGGCACCAGCGAGACGAGCGTCACCCTCTCCCCCGCGTCCATCAGGACGCTCGCCACCGCACTGGCGTCGAAGCGTTCGTGCAGCACGACGCCCGTGGCGTAGATCGCGCTGCGCAGGACGATCGAGAGCCCGCCGACGTGGACGAGCGGCATCGGACACAACCATCGCTCGCGCGGGTCGAGCCCGAGCGCCACCGCGGACCCGAGCGCGCTCGCCAGCAGGTTTCCGTAGCTCAGGGCGATCGGCCGCGGCGCCGACGTCGTGCCGGAGGTGTGCACCACCACGGCGACGGCTTCGGGCCACAGCGGGGCGGGCTCGGAGATCGGGGCGCCGCGCAGCGGCCCCCGCACCTCGGTCACCGCTCCCGCCGAGCGGGCGGCCCGCTCATCCACGCCGAGCCGCAGATCGATCGGCACGGCGATCGCCCCGACCATCAGGCAACCGTGCAACGCGGCCACGAACCCCACGCCCGCAGGTAGGGCGATGGCCACGCGGTCCCCGGGCGCCACGCCGCGCTCCCGCAGCGCGCCGGCGGCGGCGCGGGCCAGCTGCTCGAGCTCGGCGTAGCGCAGCTCGCCCTCGGGCGTGGCCAGCGCGACCCGCCGGGGATGGATCTGCGCGGCACGGGAGAGCCAGTGGTCCATGGGCACACGGTAGTCTGAGGCCCCCGCACGACCCTGCCAGAGGAGGTTCTCGCTTTGTCAGTCGCCTGGCAGCCCGTCGGCGAGTACTCGGACATCCGCTACGAGCTCTCGACCGGCGACGACGCCGGTATCGCCAAGATCACCATCAATCGCCCCGAGGTCCGAAACGCCTTCCGGCCGGAGACGGTGGTCGAGCTCTCCGACGCGTTCGAGCGGGCGCGCGAGGACCTCGAGGTCGGTGTGGTGATCCTCACCGGCGAGGGTCCCGATGCCTTCTGCTCGGGCGGCGACCAGCGGGTGCGCGGCGCGCGCGGCGGTTACGTGACCGGCGCGGACCCGGGTGCGGCCGGTGCGCAGCCGGGGATCGGCCGCTTCCACGTCACCGACCTGCACATCCAGATCCGCCGTATGCCGAAGCCTGTCGTCGCGATGGTGGCCGGCTACGCCGTCGGCGGCGGCCACGTGCTGCACATCGTCTGCGATCTGACGATCGCCGCGGACAACGCCCGCTTCGGACAGACGGGACCGCGGGTCGGATCCTTCGACGGCGGGTTCGGGGCCAGCGTCCTCTCGCGGCTCGTCGGGCCCAAGAAGGCCAAGGAGATCTGGTTCCTGTGCCGCCAGTACGACGCCCAGCAGGCCCTCGACATGGGACTGGTCAACACCGTCGTGCCGCTCGAGCGCCTCGAGGAGGAAACGGTCCGGTGGTGCCGCGAGATGCTGGCCCTCTCCCCGTTCTCGCTGCGGCTGCTCAAGGCGAGCTTCAACGCCGACGAGGACGGTCTGTCGGGCATCCAGCAGCTGGCCCACGATGCCAACCTGCTCTTCTACATGAGCGAGGAGGCGCAGGAGGGCCGGGCCGCCTATGTCGAGAAGCGCCCGCCTGACTTCTCACGATTCCCGCGCCGAGCCTGAGCTGTGTCGGCGCGCGAGGAGACGCCACGGTCGGCCGGCGGCGCCGAGGGCCTGCGCATCTGGCTCATGGCCGCGCGGCCGCGCACGCTCCCGGCCGCGGTCGCGCCCGTGCTCGTGGGCACGGCCCTGGCCGGCTTCGCGCACGTCTTTCATCCGCTGCGGTTCATCGCCGCGCTGATCGGCGCGGTGTTCATTCAGGTCGGCACCAATCTGTCCAACGACTACTCCGACGCCCGCCGTGGGGCGGACAGCGAGGATCGCCTCGGCCCGGTGCGCGTCACCGCCGGCGGGCTTGTGCCGCCTCGGAGCGTGCTGATCGCCACCTATGTGTCGTTCGGCATCGCCGTGCTGGCCGGGATCTACCTGGTCGCGGTGGCGGGCTGGCAGCTCCTGATCGTCGGCGGCGCCTCGATCCTGGCCGGGGTTCTGTACACCGGCGGCCCGCGACCCTACGGCTACGAGGGTCTCGGCGAGGTGTTCGTCTTCCTGTTCTTCGGCATCGTTGCCGTGGTCGGGTCCTACTTCGTCCAGGTCACACACCTGAGCTGGGAGGCCTTTGCGCTCGCGGTCCCGGTCGGCCTGCTCGCCTCCGCGATCCTGGTCGTCAACAACGTCCGGGACATCGAGACCGACCGGCGCGCCGGTAAGCGCACGCTGGCCGTGAGGCTCGGCCGCGAGCGCACGCGGGACCTGTTCGCGGTGATGGTCTACGCGGCCTACCTGCTCACGCCTGTGACCTGGATCTTCGGCCCGCTGACCGCCTGGGTGCTGTTGCCCTGGCTGACGCTGCCGCTGGCGGCGCCGATCGTGCGCACGGTGCGCAACCACGTCGACGGTGCGTCGCTCAACGAGGCGCTCGCGCAGACGGGGATTCTCCAGCTCTCGTTCTGCACGCTCCTGGCCGCGGGCCTGCTGCTCAGCCGGTGAAGGTCCGGCTGGAGCCGGTCACGGCACGGCTGCGCGAGCCGTTCGTGAGCGCCCACGGCGAGACCATCGAGCGCGAGCTCCTGCTGCTTACCCTGGAGGACGACGACGGACGGCAGGGCAGCGGCGAGGCGGCACCTTTTGAGGCCTACGACGGCGTGAGCCTCGCGGCCGTGCGGGCGGCGCTGGAGGACTGCCGGGGGCTGCTCGCGGAGTCGGATGGACGCGAGCGGGCTGGGCTGCTGCGGGCGTGCGCCAAGCGCGCCGTGCTGCCCCAGGCCATTGCGGCGATCGATCTCGCCCTCTGGGACCTGGCCGGCCGCCGTGCGGGCCAGCCGCTGTGGCGGCTGCTCGAGACCCGCCGGCAACCTCGAATCGAGGTCAACGCCACGATCGCCGCGGCCGACCGAAGGAGCGCGGTCGCGCAGGCGGCCGCGGCCCGGAGCGCGGGGTTTCGCTGCGTCAAACTCAAGGTCGGCCTGGGTGACGACCCGGGACGCGTGGCCGCGGTCCGGGCGGTCTGTGGCCCGGACATGGCAATCCGCCTCGACGCCAACGGAGCCTGGTCGGTCGCCGAGGCGCTCGCCGCGCTGCGCGTCCTCGAGCCGGCCGGGATCGAGTGCTGCGAGGAGCCGGTGCACGGCCTCGAGGAGATGCGCGCCGTGGCCGGCGCGACGGGGGTGCCGGTGGCGCTCGACGAGAGCGCGATGCTGCCGGGGGCGCTCGAGGCGCGCTGGGGGACGGCGATCTGCCTGAAGCTCGCGCGCTGCGGCGGGGTTTCCGGACTGCTCGAGGCGGGCGCGAAGGCACGGGCGAGCGGCTACCAGGTCTATGTCGCCTCGACACTCGACGGTCCGCTCGGGATCGCGGCGGCGCTTCACGCGGCCGGCGCGCTGGCCCCCGACCGGGCGTGTGGTCTGGCCACGCTGGGGTTGTTCGCGGCGGCGCCCGGCGTGATGCCCATCGTCGACGGCCGGCTCGCGCCCCCGCCGGGCACCGGATTGGGTGACGGGCTGCTCAGCTGGTACCGGCGGGCCTGAGGCCCGGATCTCCCGGCTCGGTCAACAGCCCGGCCACCACGTCCGGGGCCTCGAGGTGCACGGCGTGCCCGGCCCCGGCGACCACCTCGACGCGCGCTCGCGGGATCAGCCCCTGCATGGTCTCGGCGATCGCGGTGAACTTGGTGTCGCGCTCGCCCACGATCAGCGTAACGGGGGCGGCCAGCTCCGCGAGACGATCCCACAGCGACGGCAGCGCGCCGGTGCCGAGTCCGCGCAGGGCAGCGGCGAGCCCGGCCGGACTCGAGCGCAGGCGGTCGCGGTACGCGGCCGCGGCGACCGCCGGCTGCTGTCCCGCGAGCAGCGGCGTGTGGGCCCAGCGGGCCGCAAACTCCTCGATGCTCGAGCGACCGATCTCCGCGGCCAATTGCTCGTCGGCACGGAGGCGCGCGGCGCGTTGCAGCGGATCGGCGATTCCGGGGCTCGCGCCGACCAGCACAACGCGCTCGACGCGCTGCGGCCAGGCCAGGGCGGCGTGAAGCGCGATGCGCCCGCCCATCGAGTAGCCGGCCAGCGTGAACGTTTGCGGTGCGAGGCCGTCGAGGTCCTCGAGGACGCCGCTCAGGCCCACCGGCCTGCGCTTGGACGCGCTCCCGTGTCCACGGATGTCGGGAGCCAGCGCCCGGTAGCGTTCGCCCAGCGCCGTGACCACAGGGTCCCAGCTCGCCCCGGTGTTGGTGAAGCCGTGGAGGAGCAGGATCGCCGGCGCCATGCCGATCAATCATGACCGCCACCGACAGCTACCTGCTTCTCCGCGCGTTCTGCGACGAGCTCGCGCGCTGCGGGCTGACCGACGCCTGCACCTCCCCCGGTTCCCGTTCGACGCCGATCGTCCTCTCGCTCGTGCGCGATGGGCGCATCAGCTGCTGGTCACATGTCGACGAGCGCTGCGCTGGGTTCTTCGCCCTCGGTGCGGCCAAAGCCACCGGGCGGCCCGTGGCCGTCACGTGCACGTCCGGGACCGCCGCGGCAAATCTCGCGCCCGCCGTGTACGAGGCGCACGAGGCCCGCGTGCCGCTGATCGTCCTCACCGCCGACCGGCCACCCGAGCTCAGGGACGTGGGTGCCGGTCAGACGATCGATCAGCTCAAGCTCTACGGCAGCGCGGTCAAATGGTTCGCCGAGCTCGATCTGGCCGACGCCTCGCCGGCTCGGCAACGCTGGCTGCGGGGACTGGCCTGCCGGGCCTACTGGACGACGCTTGATGGGCGGCCAGGACCGGTCCACCTGAACGTCCCGCTGCGCGAGCCGCTGGTGCTGAGCGAGCCGCTGGCCCCGGCCGACGATGGCCGGCCAGGCGGGGCTCCGTGGCTGCGCCGCGCCGCCGCCGCACCGGCGGCGCCCGCGCGACTGCCGGATCTGCCTCCGCGCGGGATCGTCGTCGCCGGGCGTCACGAGCGCTCGCCGGAGCTGGCCGGCGCGATCGTCGCGTTCGCCGAGCGGGCGCGCTATCCCCTGCTCGCCGACCCGCTCTCGAGCGCACGCCGCGGCCGGGCCTCCGTCGACCACTACGACTTCCTGCTCCGCGATGCGGCCTTCAGCGCCGCGCACGCTCCCGATCTGGTCATCCGGGTCGGCGATCTGCCCACGTCCAAGCCGCTACGGACCTGGCTCGCGGAGCTGACCGCAGCGGAGCAGGTGGCGCTCGACCCCGAGAGCGCCTGGCAGGACCCGGCCGGCGCGCTCAGCCTCGTGCTGAGCGGCGATCCCGCGCGCACGCTCGAGGCGCTGGCGGCCGAGGTGCAACCCGACCCCGAATGGCTCGCTGCCTGGCGTACGCGGGACGCGCTGGCCGCCGAGGCCATCGCGGCTTCGCTCGGCGACGGGCTCTCCGAGCCGGCGGTGGCGGCGGCGCTTGGCCCCTGGCTGCCCCCGGAGGCGACGCTGTTCGTCGCTTCCTCGATGCCCGTCCGCGACGTGGAGAGCTTCTGGGCCGCCCGCGACGACGCCCCACGGGTGCTGTCCAACCGCGGGGCGAACGGGATCGACGGCACCGTGTCGAGCGCGTTCGGCGCCGCGGCGGCCGGCCAGGGCCCCGTCGTGCTGCTGCTCGGTGACGTGGCTCTGGCCTACGACATCGGCGGCCTGCTGGCCGCCCGCCGGCTCGGTCTGGCCATGACGATCGTGCTGCTCAACAACGACGGAGGCGGGATCTTTCACTTCCTGCCGGTCGCCGGAGAGACCGATGGCTTCGAGCGGCACGTGGCCACGCCGCACGGGCTCGATTACGCGCACGCCGCCGCGCTCTACGGGTGCCGGCATGAGCTCGTGCCCACGCTCGGGGCCCTGCAGACGAGCCTCGCGCGAGCGCTGCGCGCTGGCACGACGACGATCCTCGAGGTGCGCAGCGACCGGGTGGCGAACCTGGCGCTTCACCGCCGCGTGGCGGATGCCGTGCAGGCCGCGCTGGCCTCCGTGGCCGGTTAACCGGCCAGCACCGGCAGCATCGCCTCAAGCTTGGTCTCGCTTTCGGCCAGCTCGGCCGCCGGGACGGAATCGCGCACGATCCCGCAGCCGGCATAGCAGTGCGCGACCGGGCCACGGATCAGGGCACAGCGCAGGGCGACGCAGAACTCTCCGTCGCCGGTCGCGTCCGTCCAGCCCACCGGTCCGGCGTACCAGCCTCGGTCGAGACCCTCGAGCGCCGGGATCAGCTCCATCGCCTCCCGGCCGGGCTCGCCGCCCACCGCCGGCGTGGGGTGAAGGAGCCCGGCGAGCTCGATCGCCCCGGGCGTGCGTGCCATCTGCGCCCGGATCGGACGCGCGAGGTGCTGGATGTTGGCGACCCGGACGAGGACCGGATCGGGCGCGGCGGTCACCCAGACGGCGTGCGGGCGCAGCGTGCGGGCGATCCGGCGGGCGACGATCGCGTTCTCCTCGCGGTCCTTCTCGCTCTGCAGAAGCTGCTCGCCGAGGTGGTCGTCGACGGAGGGGTCGGCGCTGCGTCGTGCCGATCCGGCCAGCGCGACGGTGCTCGCCCGCTGGCCTTCGCGCCGGATCAACAGCTCGGGGCTGGCGGCCAGGAAGGTCGCGTCGCCGCGGCCGACCGCAAACACGTAGCACGACGCGAACGCCTCCCGCAGGACGCCGAGCACGGCGGCCGGATCGTGAGCTGCGGGGGCGTGAACCTGCACCTCGCGGGCCAGCACGACCTTCTCGACCACGCCGGCGCGGATGCGCCCGACCGCCTGCGCGACGGCGTGCTCGTAATGCGACGGTGGCATCGAACTGCTCACGCGGTAGGTGCCCGTCGGCGCGGGGTCGAGCAGCGGCAGCGGGCCGCTGCGCAGTTCGCCCACGCGGCGCAGCGCACGGCCGGCCAGCTCCTCGGCGGTATCGTCGGGCGTGGCCGCCACGTTGATCGTGAGTCTCACCTCGGCGCCGCGGCGGGCCAGCGACAGCTCGGGAACGACGAGCGACGCGGGCGCGAACCCGGCCCATGGCGGGGTGACGCCTCCGTCTGGTGCGAACGCCAGTCCGCCCACGGCGACGAGCCCGGCACCGGCGCTTTCCTGGGAGCCATCGGTCAGCGCGGCGGACGACACCGAACGCCAGCGAGCGGCCAGGCGCTCGAAGCGATCCTCGCCACTGCACTCGATCGTCTTCAGGCAGCCGAGGGCAGCGAGCGCAGTCCGATCGCGGTCCGGCTGCTCAAAGCAGAACCAATGCTCACCCGGGCGCCGCGAGGCGCACACGGTCGCGGTGGGATCGACGTCCTGGCCGACGGGGGCGGTGATGCTGGCGATCACCGAGCCGCCGCCGGCCCGGGCCCGGGTGAGTGCCCGTCCGATCTGGTCGTGTAGGCGCTCGACCGCGGCCGCATCGAGCCACGCGGGAGGCGATCCGGCGATCGAGAGCTCGGCCATACCGTGTTCAGGCTACCCCTAGGCCACGGTCGGTCAACCGCCGGGCGCGGGCATCGCCCCTCTCAGCGGTTTGCGCGGCCGGGGTGGTGTCGTCTGGCTATGTCTCGCCCCGTCCGCGCGAGATTGCGATCTCGCCGGTGCGCGCCATCTCGATCAGCCCGAACGGCCGCACGAGGCGCTCAAAGGCATCCACCTTGTCGCATGTGCCCGTGACCTCCAGGATCAGCGAGCGCTTGGTCACGTCGACGATCTTGGCGCGGAAGATCTCACAGATCTGCATGACCTCGGCCCGCGCCGCCCCATCGGCCGAGACCTTGAAGATGGCCAGCTCGCGCGCGAGCGTCTCGCCCGGCTCGAGGTCGCGGATCTTCAGCACATTGACCAGCTTGTGGAGCTGCTTGGTGACCTGGTCGATCGGGTGCAGTGCGCCGTCGAGGGTCAGGGTGACGCGCGAGACCGACTCGTCGTCGGTCGGCCCGACGGCGAGCGTGTCGATGTTGAACCCACGCCGGGCGAACAGTCCGGCGATTCTGGTCAGGACACCCGGCTTGTTCTCCACGAGGATCGAGAGGATGTGCTTGCGCCCGGTTCGCAGCCCGGAGACCGCCTCCAGCTCATCAAGCGAGAGGACCTCTTTGGTGCCTGGCTCTCCCACCGCGCTCACCCCACCATCTCGCGCGCGGGCTTGCCCGCGGGAATCATCGGGTACGTGTTCTCCTCGCGCGTGACGTTGACGTCGACGACCACCGGACCCTCGGTGGCGAGGGCCTCCTTCATGTCACTGACGAGCGTCTTCTTGTCCCGAAGCCGGATGCCGGTGGCGCCGTAGGCCTCGGCGACCTTGACGAAGTCCGGCCACTGACCCATGTCGACCTGGCTGTAGCGTTTGTCCCAGAACAGCTCCTGCCACTGGCGGACCATGCCCAGGTAGCCGTTGTTCATGATGAACACCTTGATGGCGATGCCCTCCTGGGCGCAGGTGGCGAGCTCCTGCAGGTTCATCTGCACCGAGCCGTCGCCGGCGATGCACACGACGGTCTCGTCGGGGCACCCGACCTTGGCGCCCATCGCGGCGGGCAGGCCGAAGCCCATCGTGCCCAGGCCGCCGGAGTTGATCCAGCGGCGCGGCCTGGGAAACTGGTAGTACTGCGCGGTCCACATCTGGTGCTGGCCGACATCGCTGGTGACGATGGCCTCGCCACCCGTCGCCTCGTACAGCGCCTGGACCATGTACTGGGGCTTGATCTCCGAATCCTTGGAGTCCTCGTACTTGAGCGGGTGACGGTCCTGCCAGGTGCGGATGCGCGACCACCACTCCTCGAGCCGCGCCGAGTCGGGCGACAGCGCGCGGTACTCCGCGGTCAGGCGGGGCACGATGTTCTTGGCGTCGCCGACGATCGGGATGTGGGCCGGCACGTTCTTGGAGATCTCGGCCGGGTCGATGTCGATGTGGATGAACTTCGCGCGCGGTGCGAACTCCGACAGCTTGCCGGTGATCCGGTCATCGAAGCGCGCCCCGATCGCGACGATCAGATCGGCTTCGTCCATCGCGTAGTTGGCCGCCCGCGTGCCGTGCATGCCGAGCATGCCAAGCCATTGGTCGTGGGGCGCGGGAAACGCCCCCAGGCCCATGATCGTCGTGGTGACGGGGAAGCGGTCGACCGTGCCGAGCTCGGTCAGCTCGGCCGCGGCGTCGGCGCTGATGACCCCGCCGCCGGCGTAGATCACGGGCCGCCGCGCGTTGGCCAGCGCCTTGGCGGCCAGTCGGATCTGCTTCTGGTTGCCGTCCGTGGTGGGCTGGTAGCCGGGCAGATGCACGTCGGTCACCGGCTCGTACGGAATGTCGGCGCGGCTCAGATCCTGGGGAATGTCGACCACGACCGGCCCGGGACGCCCGGTGCGGGCGATATGGAAGGCCTCGTGGATGGAGCGCGGGATCTCCAGCGGATGCTGGATCATGAAGCTGTGCTTGACGATCGGCATCGTGATGCCGATCGTGTCGGCCTCCTGGAAGCCGTCCGTGCCGAGCAGCTCGGTGCGCACCTGGCCGGTCAGGAAGACGACCGGCACCGAGTCCATCATGGCGTCGCAGATCGGAGTGACCAGGTTGGTCGCCCCGGGGCCGCTCGTGCCGAGCGAGACGCCCACCTTGCCGGTGGCCTTGGCGTAGCCCTCGGCCGCGTGGCCGCCGCCGGCCTCATGACGCACGAGTATGTGGCGGATGCCCGCATCGTAGAAGGCGTCGTAGGTCGGGAGGTTGGCGCCGCCGGGGAGGCCGAATACGACGTCGACACCCTCTGCCTTCAAGCATTCCATAAGTGCATCGACTGCACGCATCGCGTTCGCCTCCTTTCCGGGACTCGGTATGTGGGTGCCTGCGCGTGACTCGCGGGCACCGGGGAAAAGGCAGTCTAGCAGTGCGTTTTGGGCCTGAAAGACCACCGCGACGCGCCCCGCGCGAGCGCCGGCCGACCCTTTCGGCGGCCCTGCGCGGAGTCCGCCCAGCCGCGTCCGCGGGGTCCGTCAGCCCCCGGGAGTGTAGGTGGCGTAGAGGGAGGTCTGCTCGCTGTCGATCGTGGTCACGCCGAACGGATTGCTCGGGCCGGACGTGTAGGTGTTCAGGTTGTAATCCCGGCTCGAGCTCACATTGCTGTACCGGAAGCCGGCCACGCCACCCGTCCCGCCGGTGATCACCCCGATCCAGTAGCGGCCCGCCGCCAACCCCACCGGCGTGGGGAAGCTCAGGTCATACCAACCCGCCGCATTCGAACTCGAGAACACCAGCTGCGAGCTGACCCCCAGCAAACCCGCCGGCGCGCCACCCGAATCCGCGTAGATCACCCCCTCCACATTCTCCTGCCCCGACGTCGAGGTCGGCGTCAGATACAAGCTCAGCTTGGACACCGACCCGGCCCCCGGCAGCGAATACGCACTCACCCGCTTGCGATTCGCGGCAAACGTGTCCGACAACGACCCCACCGACGTCGTGCCGAACGTCAACGTCGTCGGCGGCGTGCTCACCACACCCGACTGCGCCGAGCTAGCCGGACCCGACGCACCAGCCGCATTCGTCGCCGTCACCGCCACCCGCAACGTCGAACCCGCATCCACCGACTGGACCACATACGACGACCCCGACGCCCCAGAGATCGCCCCACAACTACCCCCACCCGCATCACACCGCTGCCACGCAAAGGCAAACGACGTCGGACCGTTCGACCACGACCCCGAACTCGCCGTCAACGTCTGCCCCACCTGAGCCACACCCGAAATCCCCGGCAACCCCGTATTCACCGGCGGCGAAGACGGCGGCGGGGCCGGCGTGTAGGTGGCGTAGAGGGAGGTCTGCTCGCTGTCGATCGTCGTCACGCCGAACGGATTGCTCGGGCCGGACGTGTAGGTGTTCAGGTTGTAATCCCGGCTCGAGCTCACATTGCTGTACCGGAAGCCGGCCACGCCACCCGTCCCGCCGGTGATCACCCCGATCCAGTAGCGCCCCGCCGCCAACCCCACCGGCGTCGGGAAGCTCAGGTCATACCAACCCGCCGCATTCGAACTCGAGAACACCAGCTGCGAGCTGACCCCCAGCAAACCCGCCGGCGCGCCACCCGAATCCGCGTAGATCACACCCTCCACATTCTCCTGCCCCGACGTCGAGGTCGGCGTCAGATACAAGCTCAGCTTGGACACCGACCCGGCCCCCGGCAGCGAATACGCACTCACCCGCTTGCGATTCGCGGCAAACGTGTCCGACAACGACCCCACCGACGTCGTGCCGAACGTCAACGTCGTCGGCGGCGTGCTCACCACACCCGACTGCGCCGAGCTAGCCGGACCCGACGCACCAGCCGCATTCGTCGCCGTCACCGCCACCCGCAACGTCGAACCCGCATCCACCGACTGGACCACATACGACGACCCCGACGCCCCAGAGATCGCCCCACAACTACCCCCACCCGCATCACACCGCTGCCACGCAAAGGCAAACGACGTCGGACCGTTCGACCACGACCCCGAACTCGCCGTCAACGTCTGCCCCACCTGAGCCACACCCGAAATCCCCGGCAACCCCGTATTCACCGGCGGCGAAGACGGCGGCGCTCCGCAGGTGGGTATGGCTTTGCAGATGTTGAGGCGGCCGCCGGTGCGGGTTTTGCCGGTGAGGGCGGGGGTGGGGTCGGTGTTGGTGAGGATGTCGTTTTTGAGGTTGGTGGTGGTTTGGTCGCCGGTGGAGAGGATCAGGGCGGCGGCGCCGGAGACTTGGGCGGCGGCCATCGAGCCGCCGTTGATGTAGCCGTAGGTGTTGTTACGCAGCGTGGAGTAGATGTTCTGGCCGGGGGCGCCGAGGTCGACTGTGGTGGCGCCCCAGTTCGCCCAGCTGGGGAGTTGGTCGTTCTGGTCGGTCGCGGTGACGCAGATCTCGCTCGGGCGGTCATAGCCGCAGGGATAGCGGGTGTAGGCCGGGTTGTCGTTGTCCTGGCCGGTGTTCCCGGCCGCGGTCACGAACAGGATGTTGTTCTGGCCCAGCAGGTCGATCTCGTCCGAGAGCGCCTGCGAGTAGGCGGTCCCCACGAACGTCGCCGAGTCGTTGATCACGCGCACGTTGACGCCGGCCTGCTTGGCCCTGACCAGCCAGTCCAGCGCGCTGATCAGCTGCGAGGTCGACCCCGACGCATTCGCATCAAGCCACTTCACCGGCAGGATCGTCGTCGACCAATTCACGCCCGCGACCCCGATCCCGTTATTCCCGACCGCCCCCATGATCCCCGCGACATGCGTCCCATGCCCCCCATACACAGTGTCGTCATCCATCGGATTACACGACCCCGCGACCACGTTATAACCCCGCGTCCCCGCCGCACAACCACCCACCCCACCCGGATTCACCCACACATTCGCCGCCAAATCCGGATGCGTGTAATCCACCCCCGTATCCACCTCACCAATCACCACCCCCGAACTACCCGTCGAAACCCCCCACGCCAACGCCGCCCGATCATCCGCCCCCACCACACCCGCCACCCCCTGCACCACCTGACCCGAATTCAACGACCCCCACAACAACCCAAACCCCGCATCAGAAGGCACCCGCACCCCACTCGCCCGCATGACGTAATCCGGCTCGGCATACCGGATCCAGCGCCGGTAGCGCCGCAGCGATCGCACGGCGGGGAGCACGCCGCCCCGGCTGACCCCGACGGCCACACTCGTGCCGATCCGGCGCTCGAGCCGGCCGGCAGCGCGTCCCGCGCGCGAGGCCTGGCCAAGCGGATGCTTCCAATGCCCGCCGACCCGCCGCTCGAGACGACGCTGCAGCGACGCCGGCACGCCGGCCTTGAACCCCACAACCACGATTCCGGGCCGGTAGGGCTGGGCTGAGCCGGCCATCGCAGCCGGGGCCGCCCACCCCACGCCCAGCACGGCGAGTGTCAGCGCGGCTGCGCGTGGCGCGAACGCGTGCGCGGCCCAGCGGCTGCGTCGCCGTGCGCGTCGGTGCCCCCTCAGGAAGCTACTCATCTCTACCAAGCCCTCATGCAACCTTCCGTGGAGGCACATCCTACGCCATCAAAAGCTTGGCAATGATGAAAATACTTCGCAGGCCAGATCATGGTCGCTATCTTGTGGCGCATTGCCGTGCAGGGGGTGGCTCGGCGCACGAAAACGACAATCGACTGAAGGCCGGGCGGCAAGCTGTGCCAGACCTCCGAGGTTTTGCTCCGCAAGGAAGCGGATTTGATGCGTATCTGAGCAGGCTCGGCGCCGCACGCCTCGGTCCGCTCACCTGCCCCTTCGATCCCGGGGTGGCGCCCGTGGTGCTCGAGAGTCACCTGGCCCAGAGCGCTCACCTCATGTTCAGCCTGAAGATCTCGATGGCCTGCTGGATCATCGCCGAGCAGTCCGCCACCCGCCGCAAGCTGGCCGCGGCGCGCGCGGCCGGCGTTCCGACGAATGCCGGTGGCGGACCCTATGAGGTCGCCGTGGCCATGGGCCAGCTGCCCGCGTACCTGGACCTGTGCGCCGACGTGGGATTCGACGGAATCGAGTGCGGCAACGGGTTCACCGATCCCGGTGTCTCCCCCGCGGAGATCGCCCGCATGGCCGGCGAGCGCGGACTGGCCGTGGAGTACGAGCTCGGCAAGAAGCACGGCGGGGCCTTCGACGCCGAGACGCTCGACGAGCTGATCGACGATGGCCGGCGCTGGCTCGACGTCGGCGCCAAGAAGCTGATCGTCGAAGCGCGCGAGAGTGCCGCCGGCGTCGGGCTGTTCGACGAGCACGGGACGCTCAACGCGGCGCTCGCGGAACGGCTGATCGACGTCTTCGGGATCGGGACGCTGGTCTTCGAGGCCCCGAGCAAGAGCAGCCAGTTCGCGTTGCTCGATCACTTCGGCAACGGCATCCGGCTGGCCAACGTGAAGCTCGACGAGGTGCTGCGCGTCGAGATCTACCGCCGCGGGCTGCATTCCGATGCGTTCGCCAATCCGTCCCTGCGCCCGATCTCAACACCCCGCGTCGCGTCCTCGCGCTAGCACGCCCGTGAGCAAACGCCCGTGAGCAAGTCAGTCGCGATCGCGTGCTACCCGAGCCTCGGCGAGGTCGATACCGACTGGACTGTGGTCGGCATCGACGTGATCCGAGCCACCTCGACGGCGATCACCGCCGTGGCGGCCGGACGCCGGTGTTTTCCCGTGCCGACGATCGAGGCCGCCGTCCCGCTCGCCGCGCGGCTCGCGAATCCCCTGCTGGCCGGGGAGCTGGGCGGCAACATGCCGTTCGGCTTCCATCGCCAGAACAGTCCGGCCGAGATGGACACACGTGTGGATCTCGACCGCCCGGTGATCCTCCTCTCGACGTCCGGAACGCGACTGCTGTGTGAGGCGGCCGCGCGTGGACTCACCTACGCCGCCTGCCTGCGCAACGCCCGGGCCACCGCCGAGCACCTGATCGCCGAGCACGAGTCGGTCCTGCTGCTGGCCGGGGAGAGCCGCGGAGAGTTCCGGGAGGAGGATCGGCTGTGCTGCGGGCGCATCGCGCGGCAGCTGATCGACGCGGGCTTCGCGCCGCGGGACGTCTTCGTATCGGAGATCGCCAAGCGGTGGGGCGACGCTCCCGACGACTCGTTCCTCGAGGGTCATAGCGTCCAGTACCTGTCGGCCACGGGCCAGTACCACGACGTCGAGTTCGTGCTCGAGCACATCGACGACCTCGACGAGGTCTTCGAGCTGCGCGACGGCGAGCTGGTCGGGGTGTCGGGGTGAGCCTGAGACGCCGCGACCCGTTGCACGGGCGTGCCGATACGTCGGTCCCGGTGGTCATCCTGCGCCGCAGCCTGGGTCCGTTCCAGCACGGCGTGCTGGCCATGACGCGGAGCGCCGGCCGTCTCGGGGTCCCGGTGTACTGCTCACGCCTCAACGATCGCGAGCCGGCGACGCGCTCCCGCTACCTGACGGGCACGCTGGGGCTGCCCCCTGGGGGCCCGGATGAGGATTGGATCGCGGCGCTGATCGCTTTCGGCAGCCACCACCAGGGTGGCGTTCTGCTGCCCGTCGACGATCGCGCAGCGGTGGCCGTGGGCGATCATCAGGGCCTCCTGGCCGAGCACTTCCGGCTCCCCCTCCAGCCCCCCGGCTTGCAGCGCCGGCTCGCGGGTAAGCGCGAGCTCTGGGAGCTCTGCATCAAGCTCGGGATCCCCACGCCGGCCTCGGCGTTTCCGCACTCCGAGCAGGCCGTGCTGGAGGCTGCCCAGGAGTACGGCTATCCGGTGGTGCTCAAGCGGGCCGATCCCTGGCTCCCGCCGCGCGACCCGAATGCTCCGAGTGTGGCCATCGCCGCCGACCCGGGAGAGCTGCTCGCCGCCTACGACCGCATGGAATCGGACGTGCAGCCACAGGTGATGGTGCAGGACCACATCCCCGGGGGGTCCGACTCGGTCTGGATGTTCAACGGCTACTTCGATGCCCGGTCCGAGGCCCTGTGCGCCGTCACGGGTCGCAAGCTCCGCCAGCGCGGACCCCGAACCGGTCCCACCACGCTGGGCATCTGCAGCGCGAACGCAACCGTCACCGACGCCGCAACGCGGCTGATGCGGGAGCTCGAGTACCGCGGCATCGTCGACATGGGCTTCCGGTACGACGCGCGCGACGGCCTCTACAAGCTGCTTGACGTGAACCCGCGCGTGGGCAGCACCTTCAGGCTGTTCGTCTCGCAGGCCGGCGTCGACGTCGTGCGTGCGATGCACCTCGACCTCACGGGACGCCCGGTTCCCCGCGCGAGCGCCAAGGAGGGCCGCAAGTGGATCGATGAGCCCCACGATCTCGGCGTTGCGCTGCAACTCCGCCGCGAGGGCGACCTCGAGCTCGACGCGTGGCGGCGCTCGCTCAGGGGCATCGACGAGATGGCCTGGTGGGCGTCCGACGATCTGGTTCCATATCTGGCCATGGTCCGCGGCGTCACTCCCCACCTGGGACGCATGCTCACGCGGCGCCGTGCCGCGGAGCCGGCGGGCGATGGCCAGTCCTCGCCGTCGGGGCCGCTTCCCTTCGCGCAATCCAGCGAGGTCAAGGTCGGGCCGTGAGAGGGTCCCGCGGGCTGGGCTCCGCTGCGCTCGTCGCCGCGATCTTCGCCGTGGCCGCCTGCGGCTCGAGCGCGGTCAGCGGCGCTCCGGCCGCCCCCTCTGCCGTGGCCCGTCCGGCCGCCGCTGCGGGTGTCCAGCATCTCGAATACGTCTTCCCGGACGGGGGCATGTACGTCTACGACATCGACCACGGCCTGAAGCTGGTGCAGCACGTTTCGCTCCCCGGGGTCAGCGGCGTCCGCGGCGCCGTGGCGAGCCCGGCCACGCACATGCTCTACATCAGCCACGGCGGTGACGCCGGCGGCAACGGCAACGGCTCGATGCTGGCCTACGACCTGCTCTCAAACCGGGTGGTCTGGGATCGCTCCTACGGCCATGGGATCGACAGCATGGCGATCAGCCCGAGCGGCTCGCGCATCTACATGCCCGACGGAGAACTGGCCGGCAACGGGACATGGCTGGTCGTCGACGCGCGTAACGGAAACGACATCGGCCGCATCGAGGGTGGCCTCGGACCGCACAACACGTCCGTGTCGCTCAGCGGCCGGCACGTATACCTGGGCGGCCGCAACGCGCCGTACCTCGATGTGGCCAGCACGTCGACCAACCGGGTGTTACGGCGGATCGGCCCGTTGCGCTCGGGCGTGCGCCCGTTCACCTTCAACGGACGCGAAACGCTGGCCTTCACCACCGCGACCGGTTTTCTGGGCTTCCAGGTGAGCAGCATCACCACCGGGCATGTGCTCTACACGGTGACCTTCGGTCGGCGCTTTGCCTACGACCCGGCCAACTTCGCCCCCAGCGCACCGAGCCACGGCATCTCGCTCTCGCCGAACGAGCGCCAGGTCTGGGTGATCGACGGACCCAACAGCTACGTGCATGTGTATGACGTGAGCGGCCTGCCCCGGCACGCGCCCCGCCATCTGGCGGATATCCGGCTGTCTCATCCGCTGAGCGGCACGGAGTCCGGCTGCAGCTATGACTGCGAGCGCGACGGCTGGGTCCAGCACAGCCGCAGCGGGTGTTTCGTGTTCGTCGGCGACTCGGGCGACGTGATCAGCACGAGGACGTTCCGCACGGTCGCCTTCCTGCCGGCATTGCGCAACACGCGTAAGCACATCGAGATCGACTGGCGCGGCGGACGTCCGATCGCCTCCACCTCCCGCACCGGCCTCGGCTACGTCCGGTCGGGGACGCTCCCGCGACCTCCCGTCTGCCGGTGAGCGCCGCCAGTCCCGACCACCAGGGCGTGGTCGACAGCTACTTCGACCGCGAGGCCGGCTATTGGAACGACGTCTACCGCGAACGAGGGCTCCAGGGTCTGGTCTACCGGCGCCGGATGGAGACGGTGCTCGGCTGGACCGCGGCGCTCGGCCTCCCCACCGGGGCACCCGTCCTCGACGCCGGCTGTGGGGCGGGGCTGCTGAGCCTGGCCCTGGCCGAACGCGGGCTGGCCGTGACCGCGACGGACTCGAGCCAGGAGATGGTCGACCTGGTCGCGCGGCAGGCGCGCGAACGCGGCACGCGCGGCGTCTCGGTGCAGCGTGCCGATGCCCACGAGCTGCCGTTCGCCGCGGGCGAGTTTCAGCTCGTCACCGCACTTGGCCTCATCCCCTGGCTCCACGACGCCGCCGGGGCGGTGAGCGAGATGGCCCGCGTGCTCGCGCCAGGCGGGTGGATGATCGTGACCGCCGACAACCGCTCCCGGCTGAATTTCGTGCTCGAGCCGCGCGAGAACCCGCTCCTGCAACCCGTGCGCCTGGTGCGCGACGTGATCCGCGCCGGCGGCGAGGACACCTCCGAGAGCGCGCCGTCCTACCGGCACCTGCCCTCTGAGGTCGATCGAATGCTCGCCGCGGCCGCCGTGGTCCCCGTGCGTCGCGCGACCGTCGGCTTCGGCCCGTTCACCTTCCTCGGCCGCCGTGTGCTGCCCGATGCCTCCGGGACGACGCTCCATGCTCGGCTCGAGCGCGCGAGCGCCGGCCGCCCGACGCTCCGCCGGCTGGGATGGCACTACGTCGTCGCCGGCCGCAAGGCGGCCTGAGCGTCAGGCCGTGCCACGCCGCAGCGCGGCCTCCGAGGCCAGTGCGACGTCGGGGAACTCGAGCTCGGTGCCGCAGCGCGTACATACGGCGTCGTGGAGCTTGACGACACGCCCACACCCGGGACACTGCCGCCGCAGCTCCTCGTTCTCCCAGCGGTAGAAGATCGCGGTCAAGAGGCCGAGGAAGGGTACGAGTCCCGAGATCAGGAACCAGATGAAGAACGAGCTTCCCTTGAGCTTGCCGACGATCCCTCCGGCGAGCCCGAAGAAGAACATGATCACGAGAAGGCCCGAGCCCTCCATGCCGCGCTACCAGACGATTGTCTTGAGCGCCCAGAGCACGGCCACCGCCACCACCAGGACCACGAGGACCCAGAACACGGCCATCACGAGACCGATGACCAGGTGGATGGCCAGTGCGGCGGCGGCGACGAGGACCAGGACCGCGAGCACGCGGCGCAGGAGCGAGGGGCGCTGTGGCGCTTCGGTTTCCATGCACAAAGCGTAGCGCGCCGGGGGCCCGGGCCGGACAGATGCCCCGGGCTCGCCGGCCGCGGGCAAGGGCGGGGCGACCGGAACCCGGCCACCCCGCCCTGAGGCCCTCCTATCGTCGCGCTTTGCTGTCCTGGGCCTCCACCACGCGACCCGCGACGCGCGCGTCGAAGCGCAGCCGCGAAATCCGATAGCGGCGAAGCGGGGCGGGCCCGGCATCTGACGCTTCGGGGCGCTGGCCTGCGACGTGCAGTGAGCTTGAGGCTGCAGCTGGAGAGTTCATGACGAGCATGATCCACCTCGCGGGGCCCCCGCACACTGGCCCGATGTCCAAGCTTCACACCGGCCGTGTGCGCCCGCGGGCGAAGCGGCCGGCGGTTGCGTTGTGCCCCGGAGGACGCCCGCCGCGGTCGGTGTCCCCGACGTCTCCCCCCTGCGCGGCCATCCGGGTTCCGATGGCCAGCGCCGGCCGGGCCCGCTTGCTCAGCCGGCGGTTCACGCGCCAGCCGGCGCCCGAGAAGGCGAGGTTGGCCACGGTGGCAAATCCGGCCTCGTCCTCGCGCAGGGCCAGCAGCAGGTGCGCGATGCGGTCGGCCGGGGGCAGTCCCGAGCCGCTGGCCTTCACGCAGTAGCAATGAACGCGCCGGCCGCCGGGACGGACGAGCAGCGCGCCGGCGCCCCCGACGAGCCACACGCCGAAGCGCCCGCGCTCGGCCACCAGGCCGGTCCGGGCCTGGAGATCGCGCGGGCCGTGACTGAGCAGATCGCCGAGCAGGCCGAGGGCGACCCGCTCGGGCTCGGCGCGGGTCCGCGCAGCGGTGCTCTCACGCACGACGCCGGCGCCCCGGGCCGCGTAGAGCTCCGGGATGATCCAGGCGTGAGCGAGCGCGGCGAGCGCGACGGGCGTGGTGATCGGGTTCAGGGCGATCAGCAGCACGGCGGCGAGGATGAACGGAATCGTGTGCGCAGCGGTGCTCAGCGTCCAGAGCTGCCCGGCCCGGCGCAGCGAGCGCTCGTCGGCGCGTCGGCGCCAGTACACGGTGGCGAGCTCCGGCAACGCCCCGGCCGCGGGCGTCCCGGCGTCCCAACCAGGCTCTCCGGCCACACAGCCCCCGGCCACGGCTCAGCCGCCGGCGATCGGCCGCCGCATGATCACGAGGTTGGCATCGACCGGAAGCTCACGGACCTGCTCGGCGTGACCCTCGCCGCGGGAGACGACGGCGTAGAAGCCCCGGTCGAGCTCGTGGCGAAGGCGGCGACGGCGCTCTGCACCGAGGCGAGGTCCTCGGCCGACCACTCCGCCAGGGTCGTGTGGCCGGTCTGGTCCATCCGTACGAGTCGGGACATACGATGCCTCCTGACGGCGTTCTGCTGCTCGGTGACCCATCGTACGCCTCGACGTGGGAAGCTTTAGGCGGATTCCGACGTCGTAGTAGGTCACACTTATTCCAGCAAGCGTGGAGGAACAGTTGCCTGATCGTAAGACGCTGACATGGACACTGGTTGCCGCCGGCCTGCTCATCGCGCCTGCCGGTGCGCTCGCGGCCGCGCCCCAGGATCCGGTGACGCAGACCTCCACGTCGACGACCAGCACCCCGGCGCCGCCGGCCCCGGTGGCCACGACGCCCGCGCCGACCAACCCCCCGGCCTCCGCGCCGGCGCCGAGCACGACGACCACGACGACGAGCACCGTGACCACCCCGGCCGCCACCGCCGAGTCGGCCGCCAAGACCACGAGTCAGTCGGCACGCAAGGCCGCCGCTCACATCGCCTCGACCGTCTCGGTCAGCATCGTCGATTACGCCTTCAACGCCGCCACCGTGCACATCAAGGTCGGCCAGACCGTGACCTGGACGAACACCGGCAAGCAGCCGCATACGGCGACGGCCAACAACGGCAGCTTCGACACGCCCGTCCTCAACAACGGTCAGAGCGCTTCGCACACCTTCAACACGGCCGGCACGTTCGCCTACATCTGCAAGATCCACCCGAACATGAAGGGGACGATCGTGGTAGCCGCGACGAGCAGCTCGAGCGGGAGCGGCTCCGGCAGTTCCGGCGGCTCCGGCAGTTCCGGCGGCTCGACCTCGGGATCCAGCGGTAGCTCGGCGACTTCCACCCCGACCGCGACCACGGCGAGCAGCTCAGGCAGCAGCGGCTCGACGCTGCCGCTCACCGGGATGGATCTGATCGCCACGATCGTGATCGGCGCCACCATGTTGGGCGGCGGTGTGGCCATCCGTCGCCGCATCTCGGCGCGCTAAGCACGAATATCCGGCATATCGGGAGAAACCCGCTTGTATCTGGGCGCGGAGCCTGATAATCAGGTCGGATTCCCGAGCCCATGCCTCTGAGAGTAGGAATCGACCTGGTGTCCGCTGAATCCGTGCGCGACTCGATCGACGCGCACGGCGAGCGCTATCTCGAACGCATCTACAGCGACCGGGAGGTGTCGGATTGCCGTACCGCCGGCCGCGTCGATCCCGAGCGCCTGGCCGGCCGCTTCGCGGCCAAGGAGGCGATGATCAAGGTGCTTCGCCCCGGCGAAGATCCCGTGCCATGGCGGGACATCGAGGTGCACCGCAACGCCAGCGGCTGGGTCGAGCTGAGGCTCACGGGAAGGGCGGCTACGCTCGCCTCGGACGCGGGCATCGAGGACCTCGCGCTCAGCCTGACTCATGAGCGCGGCCTTGCGTCAGCCATAGTGATTGCAGAAATCCCGACAACGGCCGATAAGTAGGCAATGAACGAAAAGATTCGCCAGACCCTCAGGGACCACGCTCGACTCCCGGTCGACGTCGACTCGCTCAGCGACGATGCCGACCTGTACCAGGCCGGCATGACCTCACACGCGAGTGTCAACGTGATGCTGGCGTTGGAGGACGCGTTCGATGTCGAGTTCCCCGACCGGATGCTTCGGCGCAGTGTCTTCGAGAGCGTCGCGGCAATTCAATCTGCGCTCGGCGAGCTGCAGGCGGAGATGGCGGCATGAGCGTCACCGTTGACCGAGACCAGGCCTTCGTGGCCGGCGTCGGGCGGATCGCGCGCGACGTCGCCGCGGCCCACGCCGACGACGTTGACCGCAGTGCCCGCTTCCCGGCCGAGGCGATCGACGCGCTGCGCGAGGAGCGCGCGCTGTCGGCGTTCGTGCCCGTGGAATTCGGCGGTGGCGGCGTGTCCTTCGAGGCGCTGGCCCGCTCATGCTTCGAGCTCGGTCGCTTCTGCGGCGCGAGCGCGATGGTCTTTGCCATGCACCAGATCCAGCTGGCGACAATCGTGCGCCATCTCGATCCGCGCGACCAGTGGTTCGAGCAGTATCTACGCACGCTCTGCGAGGAGCAGCGCCTGATCGCCTCGGTGACCTCGGAGGTCGGCACGGGCGGCGACATGGGCAGCTCGGTCGCCGCCGTGACGCCCGGCCCGGATGGCAACTGCTCGTTTGAGAAGCAGGCGCCGACCGTCAGCTACGGGGCGTATGCGGACGACCTCCTGACCACGTTGCGCCGCGCTCCCGACGCCGAACCCGGCGACCAGGTCCTGGTGCTGACCCCCCGCGAGCAGCTCGAGCTCGAGCCGACCGGCACGTGGGACGTGCTGGGCATGCGCGGCACATGCTCGCCCGGTTACGTCGTGCGAGCCGCGTTCGGGTCCGAGCAGGTGCTCTCGACGCCGTTCGCGCTGATGGCCGCCGAATCGATGGTCCCGGCCTCGCACATTCTCTGGTCGCACCTGTGGCTCGGGATCTCGACCGACGCCTTCGACCGGGCGCGCGCGTTCGTGCGCGCGGCCGCCAAGCGCAAGCCCGGTGCGCCGTTGCCGGCCGCCCAGCGCCTCTCGCGCGTGATGAGCGAGCTGTCGCTGCTGCGGGCCGAGGTTGACTCGTCGCTGCGCGAGTTCCTGGCCGCGTCCGAGGGCCCGGAGCGGGAGTGGCTCTCGACCCTGGCCGCGCAGCTGCGCTTCAACAACCTCAAGATCGCCGCCTCGGAGCAGGCCGCCGACGTGTGCCGCGGCGCGCTCGATGTGTGCGGGATCATGGGCTTCAAGAACGACACACCGTTCAGTGTCGGGCGCCACCTGCGGGACACGATGTCGGCCGCGCTGATGATCGCCAACGAACGGATTCATCAGACTAACGCCGACCTGCTGCTGATCGCCAAGGAGGTCTGATGCCCGAGTTTCGCGCTGGAGGACCTCAGCAGGTCGCGTATCTTGACGAGCTCGTCGAGGCGGGACTGTTCACGCGCACCGGCGTACACGGCGTGTACGCGCGCGGGGGCGCGTTCGAGCAGGTGCGGTTGGCCTTCGACGCGCTCGTGACCCGCACCGCGGCCCCCGAGAGCCCCGAGCCGCTGCATTTCCCGCCGCTGCTCCCGCGCGAGCAGCTCGAGACCAGCGGCTATCTGGGCTCCTTTCCGCACCTCGCGGGCACGGTGTTCGCCTTCGAGGGCGACGAGGACGATGCCGCCAGGCAGCTCGAGTTGGCCACGAGCCACGCGGACTGGAGCGAGTTCCAGGAGATGAGCGAGATGGTGCTCATGCCGGCCGCCTGCTATCCGCTCTATCCGGCCGTCGCGGCCCGCGGAGGGCTGCCCGAGGGCGGCGTCACGCTCGACACCGGCGATTCCTACGTCTTCCGCCGTGAGCCGTCCGACGACCCGGCCCGGATGCAGATCTTCCACATGCGCGAGATCGTGCGCATCGCGGATCACGACACGGTCGTGGAGTGGCGCGAGGGCTGGCGGGTACGGGCGGTCGAGCTCCTCGGCTCACTCGGCCTCGACGTCGAGCTCGACGTGGCCAACGACCCCTTCTTCGGCCGCGCCGGGCGGCTGCTGGCCTCGGCCCAGCGCGGCCAGGAGCTCAAATGGGAGCTCGTGGCTCCGGTGGCCGGCAACCCCACCGCGATCGCGTCCTCGAACTATCACCAGGACCACTTCGGCCATACCTACGGGCTGGAGACCTCCGACGGCGAGCTCGCCCACACCGGGTGCATGGCCTTCGGAGAGGAGCGGGTGACGCTCGCGCTGTTCAGCGCGCACGGCCTCGAGCCCGCAAGCTGGCCCGAGGAGGTTCGCGCGCGCCTGGAGCTCCCATGAGCGCCACCGGAACCGATGCCGTGTCCCTATGGGGCACCGAGCTGTCCGAGCACCGACCCCACCCACTGCACGCCGCGGGTCGCACCTACCTGGAGACCAACTGCTACGCCGATGTCCTGATCGAGCTCCTGAACGCCCGCGGGGACGAGCCGCTGGCCGCGCTCGGCTTCATCGTGCGCACCGATTGGGAGGGCGACCAGTTCACCTACTTCAAGCCGCCCTACGCGGACCTTGACCGGCTCTTCGGAATCGACGTCCACGAGATGCTCCCATACCGCTCGCTGCCCGAGCACATCGAGGAGCAGCTCGCGCTCGGGCGGACCGTGCTGGTCGAGATCGACGCCTGGTATCTACCGGACACGGCCGCCACCAGCTACCGGCGCGAACATCTGAAGACGACCGTCGCGCCCGAGACGATCGACCGCGAGGGGGAGCGCATGCGCTACTTCCACAACGCGGGCTTCTACGAACTCGAGGGCGAGGACTACCGGGGCGCATTCCGGCTGCTCGACCACTTCACCGACGACGTGATGGACCCGTTCACCGAGGTGGTGCGCTTCGACGCCGGGCCTCGGCTCAGCGGTGAGGCGCTGCGCGCCGCGGCCAGGGACCTCCTGGCCCACCACTATGCGCGCCGACCAAAGCGGAATCCGTTCACGGCCTGGGGAGAGCAGCTGAGCGCCGAGCTGCCCCGGCTGCTGGCCGGCTCGCCCGAGGACTACCACGCGTATGCCTTCGTGACCGTGCGCATGGTCGGGGCGGCCTTCGAGCTGCTGGCCGACCACGTCGAGTGGGTCCTCGGGGGCGACGGCGCCGAGGCCTCAGCGGCCCTGCGCCGGATCGTCGAGGGATCGAAGATCGTCTCCTTCCGGCTGGCCCGCCGCCGCCCCTTCGACCCCGAGCCGGCGATCGCCGCGCTCGCCGAGGCATGGGACGAGGGCATGGACAAGCTCGGCGTCGCCCTGGGCTAGAGATGCCCTCCCGCCTGCTCGACGGCTGGGAGGTCGCCTCCAGCGTCCCCGGGGCGTTCGCCACGCCGCGCGACCTCGCCGATCTGAACTGGCTGCCGGTCCCCGTGCCCGGGACGGCCGCGGCGGCGCTCGGAGCCGACGGCCGCGATTTCGACGCCGAGGACTGGTGGTTCCGCGCCCGCTTCGACGCCGACCCGGGCGAGAGCGGCGAGGAGGTGATACTCGAACTCGATGGTCTGGCCACGCTGGCTGAGGTGTTCCTGAACGGCGAGCCGGTCCTCGAGTCGGTGTCGATGTGGAAGGCCCATCGTCTGCCCGTCACGGGGCAGCTCGCGGCGCACAACGAGCTGGCCATCGTGTGCCGGGCGCTGGCGCCGCGGCTGGCCGCGCGCCGCCGCCCGCGAGCGCGCTGGCGCACCCGCGTCGTGGCCGACGGCAACCTGCGCTGGTACCGCACGATGATGTTCGGCCGCTCGCCGGGGTTCGCCCCGGGGCCGGCGGCCGTCGGCCCCTGGCGCCCGGTTCGCCTCACCCGCCACAGCGCCCCGTGGCTCGAGCAGCTAGCGCTCCGGCCGCGGCTGGAGGGCGCGAACGGGATGCTCTCGGTGTCCGGGCGTGCGCGCGCTCCTGAGGGGGTGAGCCTGCCCGGCACGATCCGCGCCACATTGGCGGGGCGAACGACCGAGCTCCAGGCCGGGCCCGACGGTGCCTTCACGGGCCAGCTGCGCCTCGCCGGCGTGGAGCCCTGGTGGCCGCACACGCACGGCCGCCCGACCCTGTACGAGATCCGCCTCGAGGCCGCCGGGGAGACTCTGGCCAGTCGCCGGATCGGGTTTCGCAGCCTGCACTGGAGCGGCGATCCCGAACGCGACGGGCTCGCTCTGCAGCTCAACGGCGTGCCCGTGTTCGCCCGCGGCGCCGTCTGGACACCCCCGGACCTGGTCTCGATGGCACCGAGCGCCGAGACCCTCCGCCGGCTGCTCGAGCGCGTCCGTGACGCGGGCATGAACCTGCTGCGCGTCGTCGGTACCGGGGCGTATGAGTCGCCCACCTTCCACGACCTGTGCGACGAGCTCGGCATCCTCGTCTGGCAGGATTTCATGTTCGCCAACCTCGACTATCCGACCGCGGATCCTGACTTCATCGCCACCGTCCAGGACGAGGTCCGCGAGGTTCTGGCCGGGCTCGCCGGACGACCGAGCCTCGCCGTCGTGGCCGGCAACTCCGAGGTCGAGCAGCAGGCGGCGATGCTCGGCCTCGACCCCGCCCTCGGCCGCGATGAGCTCTGGGAGCGAACCTTTCCGCAGTTGCTGCGCGACTCCGGCGCCGACGCGGCCTACGTGCGCTCGACCCCCGTGGGCGGCGATCTCCCCTTCCACGCCGATACCGGAATCGCCCATTACTTCGGGGTCAGCGGCTACTTTCGCCCGCCGTCGGACGCCCGGCGCGCCGAGGTTCGCTTCGCCGCGGAATGCCTGGCCTTTGCCAATGTGCCCGACGAGGTCGAGTTCCCGGTGCACCACCCGCGCTGGAAGGCGGGCGTACCCCGCGATGCCGGCAGCGGGTGGGACTCGGGCGCCGGATGGGACTTCGACGATGTGCGCGACTTCTACCTCGGCCTGCTGCACGGGGTCGATCCCGTGCAGCTCCGGCGCGTCGAGCACGAGCGCTACCTCGAGCTCTCGCGCGCGGTTTCCGGCGAGGTCATGGCCGAGGTCATGGGCGAGTGGCGCCGCGCAGGCTCGCCCTGCCAGGGGGCTCTCGTACTCTGGTGCAAGGACATGGCCCCGGGGGCCGGGCTGGGCGTGCTCGACCACGCCGGCGCGCCCAAGGTGGCCTACCACCACCTGCGCCGGGCCCTGTCTCCGGTCGCCGTGTGGATGACCGACGAGGGCGTAAACGGCGTTGCCGTCCACGTGGCCAACGACCGGCCCGAGCCGTGGCGCGGACGGCTGCGGACCGCGCTGTACCGAAATTTCGAAGCCCAGGTCGAGCAGGCCGTGCAGGAGATCGAGGTCCCCGCCCACGGCGCGCTGCAGCGGACGGTCGAGGGGTTGCTCGGGCACTACGCCGACGCGGCCTGGGCCTACCGCTTCGGCCCGCCGACGCACGACCTGATCGTGGCCAGCCTCGAGGCCTCCGGCGAGGCGCCGCAACCCGTCTCGCAGTCGTTCCTGTTTCCCGCCGGCCGGCCCGCGACGCGCGATCCCGCGGCCCACCTCGGGCTGCAGGCCAACCTGCGCCCGGCCCCCGGCGACGGGCTGACGCTCACGGTGGAGAGCCGGCGGCTGGCCTACGGCGTCAGGCTCCACGTTGCCGGGTACGAACCCGAGGACGACGCGTTCTGTGTCGAGCCGGGCGGCCGCCGCGTGGTGGCGCTCAGACGCTCGGCAGAGGGCGAGTTCCGGGGCGGAGCGCTGAGCGCGCTCAACCTCGATGGCTTCATGAGAATCCTCTCATTAGACTTGGAGTAGGCGTGTCGTCACCGCAAGCCATCTACCTTGAAGGTGCCGCGGAGCCGATCTTCGCCGTGCTCCACAGACCGACGAGCAGCTCCGCCCGTGACACGGCGGTGGTCCTCTGCCCGCCCTTCGGCTGGGACGAGATCTGCTCCTATCGCAGCCGGCGCGAGTGGGCCGAAAGGCTGGCCGCGTCTGGCTATCCGACCGTTCGGGTGAGCCTTCCGGGCACCGGAGACAGCGGCGGCTCGCCGCGCGACCCGCATCAGGTGGACGCCTGGACCGGTGCCATCACGTCGACCGCGCGTTGGCTGAGCGAGACGCTCGGGGTCGAGCGCGTGGCCGCGATCGGCATCGGGCTCGGCGGCCTGCTGGCCTACCGGGCGGCCGCCCAGGGCGCCGAGATCGACGACCTCGTGCTGTGGGCCACGCCCGCGCGGGGACGCGCCCTGGTGCGTGAGCTCAGCGTGTTCGCCAAGCTCGAGGCGTCTCAGTTCTCCGGCCCGGCCTCCGAGCGCCCGGGCCCGGTTGCGCCCGGCGATGTGACCGCCGGCGGCTTCGTGCTCACCACCGAGACCCGCGAGCAGCTGAGCGGCGTCGACCTGACGAAGCTGCCGCTGCCGGAGAACCGCTCGCGCCGCGTGCTGCTGCTCGAGCGCGACGGGATCGCCGTCGACGAGCGGCTCAGCGAGCACCTCGAGCGCTCGGGCGTCGCGGTGACGCTCGCGCCGGGCAAGGGCTACGCGATGATGACCGCCGAGGCGCACCTGGCACGCACGCCGGTCGATCTCGTCGAGCGAGTGACCGCATGGCTCGACGAGGCATCCGACGCCAAGCCCCTGGATTCGCTGCCCGCGGCGTTGAGCGATGACCGCCGCGCCGCGCTGCGAGTCGCCGACGGCACGGCGGTGATCGAGACCCCGATCACCTTCGAGCAGCCCTTCGGGCAGCTCAGTGGAGTGCTGACCGAGCCTGCGGGACCGCGACAGTCCGACCTCTGCGCCGTGCTCCTCAACGCCGGCGCCATCCGGCGCACCGGCCCCAGCCGCTTGTGGGTCGAGGCGGCTCGGCGCTGGGCTGCGCAGGGAATCCCGGTGCTGCGCCTCGACGTGCAGGGGATCGGCGATGCCGACGGTGAGCAGATCGATTCGGTGGAAGGCCTCTATGTGCCCGAGCTGGTGACCCAGGTGCTGGCCTCGCTCGACGCCCTGCAGGAGCTCGGGGTCGGCCGGCGTTACGTCCTCGGCGGTCTGTGCTCAGGTGCCTACTGGGCCTTCCACGGCGCGGTCGAGGACCCACGTGTCGTCGCGGCCATCATGCTCAACCCGCGCGCGCTGATCTGGGACCCGACGCTGCTGATGGAGCGCAAGATCGCCCGGGGCTGGCTGCACCCGTCCAACTGGCACAAGATCAATCGCGCCTCGGCCCGGCGCGCGCTGGCCAACCTGGGCTGGGCGCTCGCCGCGCTGCGCCGGCTGCTGGCGTCACGCAGGGGGCGGCTGATCCACGGCGGCGACGAGCTCGACCTGCTGTTCGACCGCCTGCGTCAATCGGGCAAGCGCGTCACGCTGCTCTTCTCCGACAACGAGCCCCTGCACGAGGAGCTCACGCGCACGGGTCACATGTCACGCCTCGATCGGGCGCCGCACGTGACGCTCGAGCACATTCCGGTCCGCGACCACACGCTCCGGCCGGGCTGGGCCCAGGCGCAGGCTCACGCCGTGCTCGATCGCGCGCTCGAGCGGGAGCGCGAGCACTCCGGGGCCCCGAGCGCGTCGAGCCCGCCCCCAGGACGTGAACGGGTCGCGGGCGCGGGGCAACCCCCGCGGTGACGCCGGCCGGTGGGCCCGGCTGGGCTAGTCTGTGCGACCGATGCTTGCCAGACGCGACGTGCTGGTGCTGTGCTATCACGCCGTCAGCGACACGTGGCCGGCGGATCTGGCCATCTCGCCCGCGCAGCTCGGGCACCAGCTCGAGCAGCTGACCCGCCGGGGCTACCGGGGGGCCACGTTCTCGGACGCCGTGTCCAACCCTCCCCATCGCCGGACGCTGGCCGTCACCTTCGATGACGCCTACACCTCGACCCTGACCCAGGGCAAGCCCGTCCTCGATCGCCTCGGGCTGCCCGCGACCGTGTTCGTGCCCACAGCGTTCCCCGCGAGCGGCGCCGTGCTCGCCTGGCCGGGGATCGACCAATGGCGGGGTGGCCCGCACGAGCCCGAGCTGGAGCCGCTCGACTGGTCACAGCTGCGCTCACTCAGGGATGCGGGGTGGGAGATCGGCTCGCACACCGTGAGTCATCCGCACCTGACCCAGCTCGACGACGAGGCGCTGGCCCGCGAGCTCGCCCAGTCCCGCGCGGCGTGCCTCGAGCAGCTCGACGCCTGCCGGTCGATCGCCTACCCATACGGCGACGTCGACCAACGTGTGCTCGCCGCCACGCGGGCTGCGGGCTATGAGACCGGGGCCGCCCTGCCCGCCCGCTTGCATCGCGCGCAGGCGCTCGAGTGGCCGCGCGTCGGCGCCTATTCGATCGACACCCCGCGGCGCTTCGCGGTCAAGGTCTCGCCGTTCGTCCGGAACTTGCGCGCCGTGGCCGGCCGCTAGGACGAGCGCCGAAGCGTGACGAGCCGGCGCGTGCGGCCGGCCACCAGATTGACGGCGCGGGCGACGAGCGGTCCGGGGTCACCAGGAGCCAGCAGGGTGTGCGTGACCCGCGGTGGGGCGCCAGCGCGGCCAGCGCGGCGCGGATCTGTCGGTGGCGCAGCTTCCACAGCGCGTGAGCCAGGTCACCGTCCTCGCGGCGGTAGCTGACCCCCGCCGGCGCATCGGCGAACGGCTCCGGCGCACCGAGCAATGAGCCGCACCAGCGGGCGGCCAGTCCGACCCCCGCGCCCGAAGCACGCGCCAATGAGCCGTAGACGCGCGGGTTGAGGTCGATCGCGGCGAAGGCGCTGTCCGTGCGTTGAATCAGCTCGAGTTCGAAGATCCGGTCCAGCCGAGCCGGGCCATCATGTCCTGCACACGGTCGAGCAGGCCCGCCGGGGGCGAGACCGTGGTCGAGAAGCTCACGTCGCCGGCCACGACCGGCCAGGTGCGCACGTAGCGCGAGACGACCAGCCCGAGCAGCCCCCGCTCGCCCACCGCCCCACCACCCCGGAAATCGACGCTCAGGCCGGCGCGCCCTTGACCAGCCCGCGGCGCATGGTCAGCAGGCGCCGCAGGACCGCCGGAGCCAGCACGACGATCAACCCGAGGTAGACGACCGCGCCCGCTACGCCGCCGACGATGATCTGCGGCCACGGACCCGAGATCCCACTGTGGATCAGCAGCAGCACGGCGGCCAGGGCGGCCGAGGCGAACAGCGACGGGCGCAGCACGCGCACCAGCGCGCCGAAGCTCAAGCCGAACATGCGCTGCGCGATCAGCATCGGCACGAACTGGGTCACCAAGGCGATCCCGGCCTGCACCCACGAGACGGCGACGATCCCGTCGTGGACGAAAACCAGCGAACCGACCACGAGCAGGATGGCCCGCGGGATGGCGATCTTCAGTTGGATGTCGGGCCGGCCGCGGGACTTGAAGGCATTGCCGCTGACCTGGTCCAGCGGCGACATCAGCGCCCACAGGCACAGTACCTGGGCCGAGGCCACGGCAGGCAGCCATTTGGGGCCGAACAGCCCGACCATCAACGGCTCGGCCAGGATGATCATGAACACCGTTAGCGGCAGGGTGACCATAACCGTGTACTCGATCGCCGAGAGGTACGCGCGGCCCATCTCGTCCCGGTCACCGAGCGTGGCGAAGGCCGGGAACAGTACGCGGCCGGCCACGACCGCGAGGTTGACGATCAGGAGGTAGGGCAGCCGCGTCGCCATCGTGTAGAAGCCGAGCGCGGCGGCGCCCAGAACCCGACCGACGACCAGGTTGTCGAACTGCGACAGGAAGGCCCCCAGCACGGCGACGCCGGTGAGCGAGCCCCCGAACCGCACGAGGCGGCCGACGTGCCGGCGCCGAGGCTTGAAATGCGGCCGCCAGGGGATGCAGATCCACAGCGTCACCGTCCAGGCCGCGGTGCCCACGACGTACCCGATCACGAGGCTCCAGACGCCGGCGCCGGCCAGCGCGAGCGCGACGCCGATCACGCCGCGGATCAGCACCTCGGCCAGCTCGGCGGCCGTGCGCGAACGGAAGTCGATGCGCTTGAGCGCCAGCGCGGCGTGCGTATTTCCCACCCCGGAGAGCAGGAAGTTCAGGCCGAGAACCGGCATGATCTGGACGAGCTGCGGCTGGTGGAAGAACGACGCTGCCGCCGGTCCGAGCGCCGCGGTGACGATGGCCAGCAACAGACCCAGGCCGACGTTGAGCGCGAAGGCCGTCTCGGTCTGTTCGTCGGACTCGTCCTCGTCGGCGATCACGATCGCCTCGGCCACGCCCAGGCCTTGGATCAGGTCCAGGAAGGCCATGAAGGTCAGCGCCAGGGCCACCAGACCGAACGAACTCGGCGAGATCAGCCGGGCCAGGATCGCCGTGGCGATCAGGGACAGCAGACGGCCGCCCACGTAGGAGCCGTAGGACCAGAACATGCCCCGCAGCGTGCTGGAGCCGAGCGTTTCCTTGGCGCTCTGCGGGGTCTCCTCAGCCGACGCCGCGCCTGTCGGTTGCACCCCTCCTGCCGCCTCGCCGTGTTCGGTTTCTTCCTTCATCTACCTGCAGCCATTCTCGTACGTTTTCGGGCCCGAGCCTGCGCAAGGACGTGGTTTGGATCGGAGACAGTCCGGGAACATCGATACATTGACTGCCGAAAGCTCTGACCAAGCTCTCGCCGGCGGCACGCGCCATGGCACGAATAGCCGGGCTCGCGTGTTACGAACCAGGTTCGTCGGCGGGGTGATGAACCATGCCCATTCGATTCGCTTCGCGGATATGGCTGGCGTCGCTGTGCGCCTTCAGCCTGCTCGGAATTCTGGCCTCGTGCGGGAGCGCGCGGACCACAGCCCCTGCCACGATCGCCTCGGCCGGCGTTCATTGCAACAAGATCGCCGCGCCGTACGGCAACGACCACCACGGTACCGGCAGCCATCGGCACCCGTTCCACACCCTGCGGCGCCTCGATCGCGCCCTGCGACCCGGACAGACGGGCTGCCTCCGCACCGGCACCTACGGCAACTTCCACACCTGGCACTGGATCGCCAAGAACGGCACCGCGCGCCGCCGCATAACGCTGCGAGCCTATCCCGGTGAGCACGTCAAGCTTGTCGGCTGGATCCAGCTCACGGGCTCGTACACCACGCTCTCTAACTTCGAGATCGATGGCTCCAACACCTTGTTCACCGGTGGCAGCTCGGGCACCGGCTGCCCCCGCCGAGGCGTCTCCGAGGGCCTCTCGATCGAGGGCCGCCACGACGTCTTTCAGCACAACGACTACTACCAGTCCCAGCCCGCCCTGCGCGGGAACGCGATCGGGATCGGCTGGTCGGGCAGCGGCACGGGGACGGTCATCCGTTACAACCGCATACACGACGTTGGCCAGTGCCGGGACCTCGACCATCTGATCTACCTGGCCCACGGCAGCTTCGTGCGCATCTACGACAACTGGATGTGGAACGACCCCCACGGCTGGGGCGTGCAGCTCTACCCGGGCGCCTATGGTGCCCACGTCCATTCCAACGTGATCGACTCGGCCGGGTCGGGCTTCACGGTCGGCGGCAACCCGGCCACGAGCAGGAACACGATCGACCACAACGTTGTCCTCAACTCGACCGGGCTGCCCAACGCCAACCTCAAGGGCGTGGCCATCAGCGACTACTGGCCGGGCACCGCGGGTACGGGCAACAGCTTCGTCTACAACGACTCCTACCGCAATCCGCAGGGCGTCATGGCCACCACCTCGGCGATCAGGCATTTCAAGAACCTCTCGATCTATCCCAGGTTCGTCGGTCCGGCGGCGCACGACTACGCCCTCGCGCCCGGGAGCCCGCTCCGAGACTGGGGACTCTGGAATGGGCGCTAGCGGCGCTCGCCCTCGGTCAGCCGACGGGTATCGGTTCCCGCTCTTCGCGGTCGAGGGCGCGCAGCTCGACCTGCACCGCGTGGGCCCATTCACGCGCCGCGGCTGAGCTCTCGAGCATGGCCCGCGTGGATTGCCGACGCTCAGTCGCCTGCTCGCCGAGCAGGTAGTCGCTGATCTCGACACGCGCACCGTGCAGCAGCGCTCCGCTCACCCGCTGGCCGAGCGCGGCCAGCGCGGCGTGGGCGCGCGAGCGGACGAAGGACGGCTCGGTCCGTAGCAGGCGCGCAACCTCCGCGAAGGACTTGTGGTGGATCACGATCAGCGAGAGCAGGGCGCGCTCGTCGGGACGCAGCTCGGGACCGGCGGGCAGCGCGGCCGCCGGCGGGCGTCCCGCGTCAAGCTCAGGGCGCGGCTCGGGCCTGGCCGTCACCCGCGGACGCGGCGCGGCGGGCCGCCGGCGCTTGGACAGGCTCAGCAGCACGGGGCCGAGGGCGAACAGCGTCCAGAGCCGGAAGTCATCGGCGTCGGAGATGAAGAACATGGCCGCGAGCATCCCGATCGCTCCGATCAGCACGGCCCGCGACAGGCTGGCGTAGGCGCGGTCGCCAACCGCCTCGAAGCGTTGGATCGCCTGCCAGGTGGCCCGCAGGCAGCCGGTGACGACCAGGATGAAGAGCGCGAACCCGACGACGCCGGTCTCGGCCAGGAACTGAAGAAACGCGTTGTGAACGATCTCCGGCGTCTCGGCCACGAGATGGACGTGGTTGAGCGTCGTTCCGGGCTGCAGCACATAGCGCGGCTCGAACTGGCGGAAGTTGTTGATGCCGACCCCGAGGAGGGGGTGTTGCTTGAAGATCTTCCACGCGATCGTCCACTGGTCGTGGCGACCGCTCGTGCCGCCGCTGAAGTCGGTGATGCGGGCCAACGCGTTGTGGCGGATGATCACCCACACGCCGAGCCCCAGGGCGCCGATGCCGAGCGCGGCCAGGACCTGGCGGCGCTGCTCCGGCAGCAACACGAAGGCGGCGATCGCCGCGACGCCGAGGGCGAGCAGCCCGCCGCGCGACTCGGTGGCTATGAAGCCGATCGTGATGAAGGCGAGCGCGAAGCCCATCATCAGCTTCGCGCGGCGAGTCTGCACGACGCTCACGAGGCCGCCGGCCACGAACATCGCGGCCAGGAAGGCCGACGCCTGGTAGTTCGGATCCCCGCCGCCCCCGGTCAGGCGGTTGCCGACGGCGGCGATGCGCACGGCGTTGTTGGTCGGGCCGCCGTAGCCGAGCAGCCCGATCAGCACCGAGACGCAGGCGCCGATCACGAACGCGAAGGTCACGAGGCGGACATCGCGCACCGTGGTCAGGGTCGTTGCGACGATCAGGAACATGATCGCCGACTGCCACCACGTGCCGATCTGCGACCCGGCGTCCGAGGGGCTGAAGGACCAGGCGGCGGAGATCGTGACCCAGACCAGGAAGGCGGCGATCGCCCACACGATCCGGACGTTGTCGCGCAGCACGGGTAGACGCCCACGCACGTTGCCCCCGGCCGCCAGCCAGGCCAGAGCCAGCAGGATCTCGATCGCCGTCGGCGCGACGCTCAGCGCCGAGAGGTGGGCCACGAAGAGCATCCCGACCCAGATCGCAATCGCCAGCGCGAGGTCCATGAAGACGAGCACGAAGAACGGGATCGCCAACACGATGCCGACGCTCAGCCCGACATGCCCGGTGGCGATCAGGCGCCCGGCGCCCACGGCAGCCAGCAGGACAGCGCCGACGATGATCGGCGCCGGGATGATCGGCAGGGGCCGTCTCAGGGTCTCGTTCACGCTCTCGCTCCGCCCTGTGCCCGCTCGGCCAGGATCTCGTCGTACAGCGCGCGCGTCCGCGCGACCCACGGCCCTCCGGTCAGCACGGCCTCGTAGCGGCGCCGCGCCGCCGCGCCCATGCTGCGCCTGAGCTCCCGATCACCGAGCAGCCGCTCGAGGCCGTGGGCGATTCCCTCCGCGCTCGGTGGGGCGGGGACGAGCATGCCGCTCTCGCCGTCGACCAGCTGCTCGGGGATCCCCCCCACCGCGCTGGCCAGCACGGGCACCGAGGCGGCCATAGCCTCGATCACCGTTCCCGGGAAGGGATCGGCATAGGACGGGTGCAGACAGACGTCGAGCGCGTCGAACACCCGCATCACGTCGGGCCGGCGCCCGGCCATCACCACGCGGTCTCCCAGCGCGGCGGCCTGCCGTTCGAGCTGCTCGCGCGTCTGGCCCTGCCCGGCGATCAGGAGTCGGGCCTGTGGGAACCGCTCGAGCAGCAGGCCCAGCGCCTCGATGGCCACGGAGTGCCCCTTGACGGGTCGCAGCGCCGAGACCATGCCGATCACCAGATCGTCGGGGCCGAGGCCGAGCTCGGCGCGCAGCCCGCGCCCGGAACCCGGCTCGGGCGTGACGTCGATCCCGTTGTAGATCGTCACCACGCGCTCGGGACGGTCCCACCCCCGCGCCAGGTACTCACGGCGCGTGTACTCGGAGACCGCGATCACGCGCGCGCATCCGAAGCGGCGTGCCGCGGCGGTGGCCGAGCGCCGAACCTGCTCACGACGATCGCCGCCCCAGATCGGGTTGTGAAGCGTCGAAACGGACGGAACGCGCAGCGTTCGGGCTCCGATCGAGCCGAGGAAGTCGGACGTCCCCAGATGGGTGTGGACAATGTCCGGAGCCACCGCGGCAATGTGCCGCCGGACGGCCAGCAGCGCCTTCGGTCCCAGTCGCTCCGGCGCCTCCAACCGCACCGGATCCACCCCGGCCTCTTCGAGCGGCTCGCCGGCCGGGTTCCCGTCGCGCGAGGCCAGGAAAGCCACGGAGTAGCTGATCCCGGCCGCCGGTGCACCGGCGGCGAACTTGGCGAGCAGCAGCTCGGCGCCCCCCATGGCCAGGTGATCGATCAGCGCCAGCACTTTCAGCTCCGGACGCACACGAGGGGGCTCACCCGCCGCGCGATCGAGGTCGGTCACTTCTCCGCGGAGGACCGGGTTAGGCGCTCCGGCCGACGGATCCGGGGCTCGCCCTCGGGCACGCTCGTGCGTCGCGGTGCCCCATCGGTCCAGCCGTATCCGTAGCTGGGACGAACCTTGGCGATCGTCTGGCCGACGAGCACCGTGCCGGTCACAAAGGCGCCGACCCTGGCGAGCAGGTCGCGGGCCAGGATCAGGCGGGAACGGTCCGTGTGGCGCGGCCGCACGACGAGAATCACCTCGTCGCAAACCTGCACCAGGCGGATGCCGCTGCTGACCGCCGCCAACGGCGGCGTGTCGACGATCACCCAATGGGCGAGCTGCTTGGCCTCGGCCAGCAGGTGTGGGAAACGGTCGATCACGGCCTCGAAGGTCACGAGGTCGGTCTGTCGCGTAGGGAGGATCTTCAGGTGCGGGTGCTCGGGCACGGTGACCAACATCTGCTCGAGACGCACGTTGTAGTTCGTGAGGGCGTTCTCCTCGATGCGCTGCGTGATCCCGAACACGTTGGCCGCGTCCGGCTTGGCCAGATCGAGATCGAGCAGGATCACGTCCTGGTCGATCTCAGCGAGGGCCGCGGCCAGCGCGGTTGCCACGGTTGTCTTGCCGTCTCCGGCGTCGGCGCTCGTGATCATGATGGCGGGGGATTCCTGGCGCGTGCCGAGCTGCGCCCGCAGCAGACGGAACTGCTCGAACACCGCCGGCGGGAGCGAGTCGGGCGATGGCGCGTTGCGCATCTGGCCGCGGCTCAGCTTCGGCACGCCGCTGAGAATCGGCGCCCGGATGAGGCTGGAGACCTCGTTCTCGTCCCTGACCAGGCCGCTGAAGCGCTCCACGAGCAGCGCCGCCACGGCGCCCAGGGCCGCCCCGCCGAGCAGCGAGAGCAGGACGATCAGCGCTGCCGACGCGCCCGTCGGGCTCGTCGGCGTCTGGGCCCGCGCGGCCAGTGCGAGCGTGGGATCACGGTTGGCGGCCTGAATCGACTCGAGCGCGTTGATGCGCGTCGCGAGGTCCTGCCCCACCGCGCCGTTGGGAGAGGTCAGGGCGGCCTGGCGCGCCTTGAGCTGCGTGAGCTCCGAGCTCACGTTGCCCTGCACGATCGCGTTGCGGTCGGCGAGCGACGCTGCGGCGAAGGCGTTGGCCAGCTTGGCCGATTCCCCCGGACTGGGCGCCGTGGCGGTCACGCCGACCACGTTGCTCTGCCCGACCGGGGCCACGCTGACCCCGGACTGCACGCGACCCTGCGACCAGCCCCGGCCCATGCTCTGGGCCGCTCCGAGGGCGGCGCTCGGCGAATCGATCAGGGCCGCAGCGGTCTCGACGTTGCGCGCGGGATCGCCGGAGTCCGTGACACCCCCGAGCCCGATCAGGTCCGAGTTGGACTCGTTGATCGGGCTGACCAGGATCGACGAGGTCGCCTGATAGCTGTGCCCCCGGCGCTTGACGGTGACCACGCCCACGGCCGTGGCCACCAGAGCGATGACCACGACCAGCTTCCAGTGGCGCGTAACGGCACGGAGGTACGGGTTGGCCGCTTCCTCGACAACTATCGGCGGTCCCGACGAGGAGGACTCGGCGTCAAAGCTCATGCGTGCTCACAATCATAGTTTTGAGTCTGGACCGCTAGTCGGTGCGATCACGTCTGTATCGGCGGGTGTCCGAGTCACCCTTAGCGCGTATGCCCCATGCCACGCGCCGTTGCGGGCTTCGCGCCGCTGGATCCGTGAGAATCATCGCATGGAAGGTGGCCAGACGCGCAAGACTCATGTTGTCACGCTCACTGACACGATCGGGGTCGGCGGGGCCGAGCAGATCGTGCTGACGCTCAACCAGTCGCTTGATCCCGGGCAGTTCCGGCGCACCGTATGCATCACCAGGGACCCGGCGTTCTCCGACCCGGACGAGGAATTCGACTCCCGCAAGCGCCTCGAGCTGCTCAAGGCCGGTGGAATCGAGGTGCTGGTGCTCAAGCGCCGCTCGAGCCGCGACCTGCGAGCCTGGCTGCGCCTGATCCGCTTCATCCGCGATGAGCAGGTCGACATCCTCCACGCCCACAAGTTCGGCTCCAACGTCTGGGGCGCGGTGATCGCCAAGCTGGCGCGCGTTCCGGTGATGTTCGCCCACGAACACACGTGGTCGTTCGAGGGGCAGCCGGTGCGGCGCTTCATCGACCGCTGGGTCGTCGGGCGCCTGGCCGATGCGGTGATCGCCGTCTCGGCCGCCGACGAGCGCCGGATGGCCGAGATCGTCGGGATCCCGAGCGAGAAGATCGTGCTCGTCCCCAACGGAATCGCTCCGCTGCCGCCCGGGGACGGCAGCGCCGTGCGCCGCGAGACCGGCGTGCCCGCCGACGCCAGCGTGCTGGTGGCCGTGGCCAATCTCCGCCCCCAGAAGGCCATCGACGTGATGATCCGGGCGCTGGCGCTGATCGTGCCCGACTACCCTGAGGTTCGCCTGCTGATCGCCGGCGGTGGCGAGCGCTCGGAGCTCGAGGACCTGGCGGCCGCGCTGGGCGTCGCCGGCAACGTCACCTTCCTCGGCGCGCGCGCCGACGTGGCCGACGTGCTTTCGGCGGCCAACGTCGCCGTGTCCTCGTCGGATTTCGAGGGCAGCCCCCTGGCCGGCATGGAGTACCTGGCCGCCGGACTGCCGATCGTGGCCACGGACGTCGGCGGCATGCCCGACCTCGTGCGCGAAGGCGACAATGGTCTGCTCGTCCCGCGGCAGGACCCCGAGGCGATGGCCGCCGCGGTGGCGCAGCTTCTCGCCGAGCCGGCGCGGGCGCGCGCCATGGGCGAGCGGGGGCGGGCGCTCCAGGAGCGGGAGTTCTCGCTCGAGGCCATGGTCCGCCGCGTGGAGGCGCTCTACAGCGAGCGCCTGGCCAGGAAGCGCGCGACCCGGCGCGCTTCAGCCTCGAGCGTCCGCTCGGCCACGTTCTGAGCCCCGGCCTCGGTCAGCCGGGCGCGAAGCTCCGGCTCGACGCGGATCCTCTCGAGCGCGTCGACGGCCGCCTCGGCGTGGCCGGCCTGGATCATCAGCGCGCATTCACCGGCGGCGGCCCGTACGCCCCCGACGTCGGTGGCCACGATCGGCAGCCGGGCGGCGAAGGCCTCGAAGAGCACCTGGGGCAGCCCCTCGGTCCACGACACGTGCAGCAGGGCGTGGCTCGAGCGGTAGATGTCCTGCAACCCCTGGTCGTGGGGGACGTATCCGAGCAGCTCGGCGTGGGCCTCGACACCCAGTTCGGCGAGGCGCCGGCGAAGCGCCTCCTCCAGCGGCCCCTCGCCGCAGATGAGCAGGCGCCATTGGTCGCTACGGCGACGCAATGCGGCCAGGATGTCGGCCAGCAACAGTGGGTTCTTCTCCTCCTCCAGCCGGCCGACGCTGAGCACGCGCAGCTCACCGGCGTCATAGGAGCGGGTGGTGGCGAGCGATGCGGGGACGATGTCCTGTTCGCGCACGAGTGAGACGGAGAGCACGAGTGTCCGCGCGGGGCGATACCCCTGGGCCAGCGCGGGTCCGACCACAACGACGGGAACGAAGCGGCCCATCAGGCGCCAGGCGCCCTCGAGCAGGTCGGCGATCCCGTGCGTCCAGCGACGGTCGGGGTTACGCGCCCGCACATAGCGCGGGAAGTCCTGGCGCACCCCGAGCGCCACGCTCCGGCCACGCGCGAAGGCCAGCAGCGCGAAGGCGACACCCAGTGGGTGGGGCCCCATCAGCCAGACTCCGTCCACCTCGCCGAGCACGCGCCAGAAGGTGGCCAGCGAGCGAGCCATGCCGCGAAGTGCCTCGGACGGGCGCGTCAGGCTGCGGTAGTAGGGCAGCGCGACGAAGCCGGTCGTCTCGGGCAGGGCGTAGCGGGCCGGACCGGGGTCCGGGTCAACCTTGCCGAGGATCACCACCCGCTCGAGCTCGTCGCCGAGCTTGGCCAGGAAGAGCGCAAAGGCCCGTTCGGCGTATATCCGCCCCGCCACTCGTCGGTAGGTGTAGTCGGTGTAGACGGCGAGCCGCATGGTCAGCTCGCGTCCGCGCCGCCGCGGCGCCGCAGGCCGCGGCCGAGATGTGCCAGCCCGGCGAGCGGCGGACCGAAGCGCGCGCAGCCGATCAGGAACCCAACTCCGTAGCTCAGGTGCATCGTCGAGAAGACGAGCGGCAGCGCTGCGGCGTCCGCGCCGGCGCCCTCGCCCGCCGCGCGCGCACTCGCGGTGAGCAGGGTGACCGCGTACGCCGCGACCCCGGCGCGCGCTGTGCGGCGCAGCCCCCGGGACGGCGCCAGCACCGCGGCGGCGGCGCTCAGTGCCAGCGCGGGCGGCAAGACCTGCGAGCGGCGCAGGCTCTCGGGATGGCGCCCTGCCGTCTTGACCCGGTAGGTCCCGTAGCGCAGGTACTGGCGCGCGAGCGCCCCCAGGGTGTCGCGCGGGATATAGCTGGCCGCCATCTCGGGCAGGCACACGATCCGGCCGCCTTCGGCCCTGATGCGGGCGGCGAGCTCCATGTCCTGGTCGTTGACGAACTCCTCGTCCCAGCCGCCGTGGCGCTCGAGGAGGGAGCGCCGCCAGATGCCTGTGAAGCCGGTGTCGATCTCGTGCTCGCGCTCGAGCTCCCGCCGGAACCCGGCTCCCCCGGTACCGAACGAGGTGCTCAGCGCGAGCGCGACGCGACGCGACCCGGGACTCGCGCCGACGGCGATCTGGGCCCCGCTCACCGAGGCCACACCGCCGCGCCGGAGGCGCTGCACGCCGGCCGCGAGATAGCGCGACGGGTACACGGTGTGGGCATCCATGCGGGCCACGAACTCCCCACGCGCCTCGGCCAGCCCGATATTCAGGGCATGTGGAGTCCGGCGCTGTGGGTTCTCGAACACCCGCACGCGCGGGTCATCGGCGGCAAGCTCGGCGAGGATCTGCGGGGTGGCGTCGGTCGATCCACCGTCCATGAACAGGAACTCGAGCGTGCCGTCGAACTCCTGGGCGAGCATCGCGTGCGCAGCCTCGCGCAGGTGCCGCTCCTCGTTGAGGACCGGGATCAGCACGCTCACGTCGACTCGGGTCAAGGTCCCCATCTACCTGATGTTCTGCTTCTTGAAGAGTGAGGCATTCGCGCCCTGCGTCAGGAGCTGATTGAACTTGACCGGGTCGATGGGCTGATGGCGCTTGATGAGCGTCCGGGCCTGGCCGATCAGCGGGTCGTCGACGTCGAGCTTCGCCGCTCGGTCGAGCTCGCTGAGCGCGAGCGTGTAGTGGCCGCTCCCCGCGTCGAGCAGGGCGAGCTGGAGCCAGGAATACCAGTCCTGCTCCTTGCCCAGCGCGCGCACGAACGCGGCCCGGGCGCGCGTCGAGTCGCCGAGCCCCTCGGCGGCGGCGCCCTCGGTGATCGCCGGGTCGGCGCTGAGCGGATCGAGTGAGGTTGCCCGCGAGAGGTCATGGTACGCCCCACTCGGTCGCTGCCCGTAGGTCTTGAGTGCGCGGTTGACGTAGCGGTCGGCTATGTACGGGCCGTACATCCCGTAAGCCGCCCCGGCCAGCCCGAGGGCCAGCAGCATCGCACCGGCGAACGCCAGTCCGCCTCCGCGCCAGCGGGAGGCCCGCGGCGCGGCCGCGACCGCACCGTCGCCCGGCGGGGGCTCCGGGTCGCGCATCTCGATCGCCGCCAAGGCCATCGAGAACGCCGGCGCTGCCAGCGCCGGGAACTCGTCGAGCCAGTCCAGCGACGCGTGAACGAGGAAGTAGGTGGCGACCATGAACGCGGCCGTGGCGCACGCGCGCCCAAGGCCTCCGAGTCTTCGGGCGGTGAGCGCGAGGCCGGCCGTTAGGGCGAGGACGACGGTGGCGAACAGCGCGAAGCCGACGATCCCGGTCTCGCTGAGCGTCCGCAGGGTGATGTCGTGCACGTACTGGGAATGCTTGGCGAACCGCTTCAGACCGTCATATCGGCGGCCGAAATCGGCCGCCCCGACGCCGAGCACGGGGGCACCGGAGAACAGGTGCAGCGCGACCCGGATGTAGTCGAAGCGCTCCTCCGGCGTGACGGAGAAGATGCGACTCGGCCCGGTGCTGGCGTCGACCTTGCCGCTGTGGTAGATCTTGTTGGCCAGCCGGCTGATCTGCGGCGCGGCGGCGACCGAGGCGCCGGCCACCACCACCACGGCGAACATGGCCAGCGCGATCCGGCCGCTGCGCCGGTTGAGTGCGCGCCGGGCCTCCGCGAGCGGCCGGGGGAGCGGCACCCGGTCCTCGACCAATGCGATCACGAGCCCGAGAGCAAACGCCACCAGGCTCGTGATGAGCATCGTGGTGGCCGCCCGGGAGAGCAGCGGGCCGACCACCTTGCCGGCGTTGATGGCGTCGTCTACCTTGACCGTGCGCGAGAGCGAGAAGGCGAGGCCACCGCCGAGCACGGCGTAGCGCACGAGCAGCCGCAAGCGACCCGGCGTGATGAGGACGGCGATCACCGCGGTCACGGTCAAGCCGACCAGGCCGCCGCGGCTCTGCGGCAGCAGGGCGAACTCGCACAGGAACACCGAGATCGCCAGCCCCAGCGCCCTGAGCGGCGGCCACAGCTCGCTCCGCGTGGAGAGAATCAGCGCTGGCCAGAGGCCCATCACGGCGATCGCGGCCGTCGCATTCGGGTAATCGAGCGGCGTCGCGTAGCGCAGCTGGACGAAGAACGGGTCGAGGCTGTGGGCTGAGGTGGCCTGGAGGAGACCGATCGCGCAGAACGCGGCCACCCCCACGGACCAGGAGGCGAGCAGCAGGGTGACCGCGCGCGGCGTCCATGGCGTCACGGAGAAGATCCAGGCGATCACCAGGTAGAGCAGCAGCTTGTCCGCCGACACGAGCGCGGCGCCCTTGGATCCCGACCAGATGATCGAGAGGTAGTTGAGCGCGGTCAGCGCGGCGAAGGCCAGTAGGGCGACGCGCGCCGCCCGCTGGCGCGGAAGCCATTGCCGGTGCCAGAGCAGCGTGACCAGGAGGAGCGCCACCGCGCCGAAGGCACTCGGGTACCACAGGTCCTCGAAGTAGCCGCCGCTCTCGCCGATCCAGACCATCCACAGCACCGCGAGCGCGGCGGCGGGTAGAAAGGGCGCGAGCTGGACGGTGCGGATCTTCGCCGCGGCTCCGGTCACCGATCCGCCGCGGGCTTCCGGTACCACCACAGGCGGTGACTTCGCAGAGGTCCAATCCGCGCCAGCGCCGGATAGAGCCGCGGCGCGCGAGGGCCAAGCCGGCGAGCGATCTGGGGCAACAGCGTGATCGTGCGGGACTCGACGGGCAGCGCGATGTCGCGCCGGTGGATCGACCGCGTCGAGCGGTTGAACGGGTTCGGGATGCGCGGGTCGTAGATCAGCAGCATCCCGCCGGGGGCCAGCACGCGGTCGCATTCGGCCACGACCCGATCCGAATCCGGCCCGGCCGGCAGGTCGCCGAGCACGGTGAACAGCAGGATCAGAGCGAAACGGCCGTCCTCGAAGGGCAGCTCGCGGGCATCGGCGTGGACGTAGTTTGCGCCCGGCACGTTGCGCTTGGCGTGCTCGAGGCGGCTCGGCAGCAGATCGGCCCCGTACAGACGGCCCGGATCGACGTCGGCGCTCAGGTCGTGCAGCCAGCCGCCGGTGCCACAGCCCACGTCGAGAATCGCCCCCTCGCCGGCGAGCTGGGCGGCGGCGAGCGACCGTACGGCGGCGGCGAGCTCGAGATGGCTGGCCCGATTGCCGGGGTTCGCCGAGTCCCAGGCGCGCCGCTTGCGCTCACTGGCGTGGTAGCCCGAATAGGCCGCCTCTATCCGCTCGTCGATCGCGGGCACCTCGGGCTCCGGGGCGCGGCTCGGTTGCTCGGGCTCGGGCGTCACCGTGGCCGCGATCGTACACGCGCCGCCGGTGCGAACCGGGCGCCTGCGCCCAGCCGACCGCCGCGAGCCGGTGGTGTGAACCGCGGACGACCGCGGAGGCCCCGGCGCGCCGTGCCTCGTTCCAGGTGACTCGATAGGGTCGGGGCATGGCCTCATGGAAAGTCCCGCTCTCCGACGTGACCATCACCGAGCAGGAGATCGCGACTGTGGCCGACGTCTACCGGTCGGGTTGGCTCAGCCTCGGTCCGCGTACGGCCGCCTTCGAGGAGGACCTAGCCGCCTACACGGGCGCGGAGCACGCCGTCGCGGTGGCCAACGGTACGGCCGCGCTTCACCTCATCTGCATGGCGGCCGGGCTCGGTCCCGGCGACGAGGTGATCGTCCCATCGATGACGTTCGTGGCCACCGTCAACGCGATCGCCTACACCGGCGCGCGTCCGGTGTTCGCCGACATCGTCTCGGTGCTCGAGCCGTGGCTCGACCCGGCGGAGGTGCAGCAGCTCATCACGCCCCGCACGAAGGCGGTCATGATGATGACCTACGGCGGTCACTGCGGCGAGACCGAGCGCCTCGTGGAGATCTGTGCCGCGAACGGGCTGATGCTGCTCGAGGACGCCGCCCACGGCCTCGGCTCGCGCCTGCACGGCCGTCAGCTCGGCACGTTCGGCACGGCCGGCGCCTACAGCTTCTTCTCCAACAAGAATCTCGCCGTCGGCGAGGGGGGCGCCGCCGTGACCTCAGATCCGGAGATCGCCGAGCGTCTGCGGTTGCTGCGCTCGCACGGCATGACCTCGCTCAGCTGGGACCGCCACAAGGGTCACGCCACCGGATACGACGTGGTCGCCCTGGGTTACAACTACCGCATCGACGAGCCCCGCGCGGCGCTGGCCAGCGCGCGCCTCAGGGACCTCGATGACCAGGACCTTCGGCGCGGTGCGATCGTCGCCGCCTACCGCTCGGCGCTGGAACACCTCGGACTGCAGGTGCCACTGGCTCCGCGCGCGGGGCTCGATTCCGCCCATCACCTCGCCTGTCTGCTGCTCGATCCCGAGGTCGACCGCGCCCGGTTCAGGGAGGCCCTGGCGGGCGCGGGGGTGCAGACGAGCATGCACTACCCGCCCGTGCACCACTTCTCGATCTATGAACCCGGCGCGCCCGAGCTTCCGGTGACCGACGCCTACGCGGCCCGCACCGTCACGCTACCGCTGTTCGCGCACATGACGACCGAGCAACTCGACGTCGTCCTCGGGGCAGTCGACTCCGCGCTGGCGCGCACGCGCGCCTGAACAGAGCAGAGCCGACTGCCGCGGCCGCGCGAATGGCGACTTCTAGTCTGAGAGACGGGTCCGAGTGCGGTGGCGCACGACGAAGCCGGCCGCCAGCAGCAACAGCCCGATCACGGCGACCGCTCCGACGTTGATGCCCGTGAAGGGCAGCGTCGAACCCGAGCCGTGGAACTGCGAGAACTTGTTGTACGCGTTTTGTGCGGGATCTTCCGCCCAGGCAGGCGCGGCTACAGCGAGCATGACAAGGCACGTAAGACCAAGGAAGACCGTCCTCTTGAATCTCATTTCAACCCCCAGGGTTAAGCAGCTAGCGGTGGATTCCACCAATCCGTGCGGATCCTACCAGCAGCGTTTGACGGTATGAACGGCGTCTGGAGCGCCGTTTCGCACCGAATGTAACCAGCCCGATCACTAAATGTACAAGTTCTCGCCTGCAAGCACGATATGATGCAACGCACATCGGTGCACCGCGCGCCATCGGTCGAGGACGAGTGGCGCGCACAGGCGGGTGCATCAACTTAGGTGGGCTCGGGACCATTGAAGGATTCCTGGGTCTTGTGACGCCATTGTGGGCAACAAATAAGAGGGCAACCATCGTGACTTCGCCAATCGCCGTGAAGGCAATACGCCGACACGCATTCGCACTTGTTCGTTCCGTTTCGGTTTTGTCGGCCGAGACATCCGTCGTCGCCACCAGGAGCTGGCGGCTGATCAAGCGTTCGCTCGACGTGCTGCTCGCCGCATCGCTGCTGCTGGCCACGCTCCCCGTGCTGATCCTGATCGCCGTGGCGATCAAGCTGGATTCGAGCGGGCCCGTGCTGTTCCGCGTTCATCGTGTCGGTTACCGGGGACGCCCGCTGATGATGCTGAAGTTCCGCAAGATGCATCACGACGCCTCGGGCGGTCCGCTGACCACCGGCGGCGACCCGCGCCTGACCCGCGTCGGAGGTGTGCTCACGCGCACGCGTCTGGACGAGCTACCCCAGCTCTGGGACGTCCTGCGCGGACGCATGAGCATCATCGGACCGCGGCCCGAGGACCCGCGCTTCGTCGCGCTGCACCCCGAGCACTACGAGGACATCCTGCGCGTACGACCTGGGATCACCGGCGTCTCGCAGCTGGCCTTCGCCAAGGAGAGCGTGATCCTCGACGGCGCCGACCCGGTCGGTCACTACGTGAGCCGCATCCTGCCGCAGAAGGTCTCACTCGACACGCTCTACGCCCGGCGTAGTTCGCTGCGCATGGACTTCTCGATCATCTTCTGGACGCTCGTGGCCGTGATCGTCGGCCTGCCGGTGGCCGTGCACCGCTCGAGCGGCCGCATGAACGTCCGCCGGCGACACCAGCCCGCGCCCGCGCCCGCTGCCGAGTCCGGTTCAGCCGAACCGGCTCTCGCGTCGGCCGCGGTCAGCTAAGAGCAACTCAGGGACCTCGGCCCAGGCGGGGCGGCTTTCGGCCACCCCGCCGGCCTTTCGGACGCGCGCGGCGCGCGCGTCTGCGACCGTGCCTGGGCGTCCGGGCACAGCCACCGGCGGCGTCTGCGCCTGACCCGTACGGGCGGGTCCGGGTGACCTGCACGGGCATCTGCGCCTGACCCGTACGGGCGGGTCCGCGTGACGCGGCATCGCCGGCCGGCGGGGATCGCCCCATTATCCGGAGAGAGCCCCTCACGGGCACTGGACGTTTGTCCTAGAAGCACGCTGGACGTTCGTTGGACGAAGCCGCGGCCCTAGTCGTGACGGGCGCCATGGGGTCGATGACCAACCCATGAGAAAGGTCGCCGCCCTCGCTATCGCCACCGCCGTCCTCGTCCCCGCTTCACCGGCGCTGGCCCGGGCCAAGCACCATCCCAAGGCCCGCACCCACTGCACCGTCGTCAGGCGCGCGCACCACAAGCACGGCGTCCGCGTCTGCAAGCCCATCAAGACCCACCGCCGCACCGTGCGGGCCCACACCGCGGTCGTGCGCAAGCCGCGCCACACCGCGCCGGCCACTTCCTCGACCGGCCACTCGACGACGCCGACCGTCCACGCGACTACCCCCACCGCCCCGGCGACTACCCCCACCGCCCCCAGCCCGCACATCCTCCCGCCCGCCGGCCCCGTCCACTGCGATTTGTACGCCGCACCCTCGGGCTCCGACAGCCAGGGCGACGGAAGCCTCGCCAAGCCCTTCGCCACGGTCCGGAAGCTCGATCAGGCTCTCTCCCCCGGGCTGACCGGTTGCCTGCGCGGCGGAACCTACGGCGACACGGGCACGTGGCACGACCTCGCCACCAATGGCACCGCGTCGGCGCGCATCACGATCACCGCCTACCCGGGTGAGTCTCCGCTCGTCAAGGGCTGGGTCCAGCTCACCGCGTCCTACACGACGCTGTCACATCTGCAGATCGACGGATCGAACACCTTCTACACCAACCAGCGTTCCGGCACGAGTTGCCCGTATCCGGTCTCTCAGGGCCTCTCGATTGAAGGTGCGAATGACATCCTCGAGTACGACAACTACTACCAGTCAGTGGCCAGCTTGCGCGGCAACGGAATCGGTATCGGCTGGGGCGGGACGCCCGACAACACGATCATTCGGTTCAGCAAGATCCATGATGTAGGCCTCTGCCAGGACTACGACCACATCATCTATCTCGCGCACGGAAACAACGTCCAGATCTACGACAACTGGATGTGGAACGACCATCATGGCTGGGGCGTGCAGCTCTATCCCGGGCCGACCAATGCCCGGGTCTGGGGCAACGTGATCGACAACGCCGGCGCCGGGTTCGTGATCGGCGATGAGCCGGGCTACAACGTCACCGGCAACCAGGTGTTCAACAACGTCGTCATGAACTCCGTCGGCCTGCCGAGCGGCGGCATCGGCGCCGTGGCGATCTCCGACTACTGGGGCGGCGCCAAGGGCTCGGGCAACACGTTCACCGACAACGTGTCCTACAACAACTCGGGCGGCGTCGCGCATGTGTCCAACGTGAGCGTCTCGGGCACCATCACGGCGGACCCGGGCTTCGTCGACCCGTTCAGCCACAACTACACGCTGCAGTCCGGCAGCCCGCTCTCCGGCTGGAGCATGTGGTCGGGCAACACCGCCTGAGCCCTGTCTGCGGGTTCAGCGCCCGATAAGTCTGCATGCCGACGTCGGCGCTACGGCTCTGACCCGTTCGGGCCGATCCACTCATACACATGTCCAAGGCCGCTTCACGCGGTTCCTCTCGGGCTTTTGAACGCCGACCTTAGGCACGTGGAGCCGTACTCGACAGACCCTCCCAGCGTGGACGATCCAGACCCCCTCATCGCGCCCGTCCCTGACCAGGCCGCTGCCAACGGCAGTGGCAGCGGCGCCGCGGGCGCCCACGGCAGTGGCCACGGCGCCGCGAGGACCGCCGGCAACGGCGCCAACGGGAACGGCAACGGCGCCGCGGCCGCCAACGGGAACGGCAACGGCACGCGCACCAAACTTGCCCCGGCCCGAGCCCCCGTGGCCGATGCAGCCACACCGTCCGCACATGGGACGCGGGCGGTGTGGCCGTTCTTCAAGCGCGTCTTCGACATCGTGCTCGCAGTCAGCCTGCTGATCGCCGCGCTGCCGCTGCTGATGGCGATCGCGATCGCCATCAAGCTTGACTCCTCCGGTCCGGTCTTCTTCCGCGTGCACCGCGTCGGTCACCGCGGGCGGCGACTGATGATGCTCAAGTTCCGCAAGATGCACGACGACGCGGCCGGTGGTCCGCTGACCACGGGCGGCGACCCGCGCCTCACGCGCGTCGGCAAGGTCCTCACCCACGCTCGACTCGATGAGCTCCCGCAGCTCTGGGACGTGCTATGCGGACGCATGAGCATCGTCGGGCCGCGACCCGAGGACCCCTCGTTCGTCGCGCTTCACCCCGACGAGTACGCGCTCATCCTCACCGTCCGGCCGGGCATCACCGGCCTCTCTCAGATGGCCTACGCGGGCGAGCACGAGATCCTCGACGCCGACTCGCCGGTGGACGACTACGTCGACCGCATCCTGCCCCAGAAGCTGGGTATGGATCAGCTCTATGCTCGCCGCTCGAGCCTACGGCTCGATCTCGCCGTGCTGTATTGGACCGTGGTCACCGTGATCATGCGGCGTCCGGTTGCCGTGCACCGTGAGACCGCCAGGATGAACATCCGCCGTCGCCGCGCCCCGCGCGCCGTGCCGGCCACCGAGGGCCTTGCCGTGGCCGGCTCCCCCGCCGTCGCCGCCCCGACTACGGCGCCCGCAACACCGGGTTCGGTCGCCGCCGGCGTGGCGACACAGGCGACGGCTAGCTCTCCGCCGCCACCCGCTCGGCGATCAGTCGCGTGACGACGCCACCGTCGGCGCGTCCCTTCGTCTCCCGCATCACGTAGCCGACGAGCGGTCCGATGGCGCGCATGTTTCCGGCGCGCACCTGTTCGGCGGCGGCCGGATCGGCCGCAATCGCCCGGTCGACCACTTCGACGAGCCCGTCGCTGTCGTCGGCCAGGGCCCCGAGACCCTCATGCTCGGCCACCTCACGCGGGTCTCCCCCGGACTCGACCAGCCGGCTCAACACCTCACGCGCGGCGTCGTGGCTGATCTCCCTGGCGCTCACCATCTGCGCCAGCGTGGCCAACGCGCGCGCGCTTACCCGTGAGGCCGCCGGATCCGCGTCGGAGCCGATCCGCTCGACCAGCTGCGGGATCCAGTTGGACAGTGTGACCGGGTCAGGCGAAGGATCGCTGTCGCCAAGCCCCTGCTCAAAGTAGTCGCCGAGCTCCGGGTTGAAGGCGAACGAGCGCGCCCGATCGGGGTGCAGACCGAGCGCCTCCAAGCGCGCCGCGCGCGCCGCAGGCAGCTCCGGCAGCTCGCTGCGCGCGCGCTCCAGCATCGTCTCGTCCACAACCAGCGGCACGAGATCGGGCTCGGGGAAGTAGCGATAGTCGTGCGCTTCCTCTTTCGAGCGCAGCGCGGTGAGCGCGCCCGAGGCAGGATCGAAGTGCAGCGTCTCCTGGAGCACCTGACCGCCCGACTCGAGCACCGCGATCTGGCGCTCGATCTCGGCGCGCACGCCGCGCTCGAGAAAGCGGAAGGAGTTCATGTTCTTGAGTTCGGTCTTGGTGCCCAGCTCGCGCGTGCCCGCCGGACGCACGGACACGTTGGCGTCACAGCGCAGCGAGCCCTCCTCCATGTTCACATCGGAGATCCCGAGGCGCTTCAGCGTCGCCCGCAGCAACGTGAGCCAGTCCCGGGCCTGCTCGGGAGAGTGCACGTCCGGCTCGGTGACGATCTCCACCAGCGGCGTACCGCCGCGGTTGAAGTCGACGATCGAGCGGTCGGACCCGTGGATGCGTCCGCTCCGGCCAACGTGCACCAGCTTGGCGGCGTCCTCCTCGAGGTGCACGCGGTGTATACGCACCTCACCCAGACTGCCGCCGCGGCACAGCGGCACGTCGTACTGGGAGATCTGGTAGCCCTTCGGCAGGTCGGGATAGAAGTAGTTCTTGCGGTGAAACAGCGAGCGCTCGGCGATCTCCGAGCCGAGCGCGAGCCCGATCAGGATCCCGAACTCGACGGCCCGGGAGTTCAGCACCGGGAGCGATCCGGGCAGCCCGAGACACACCGGGCAGGTATGTGTGTTGGGCTCATCACCGAAGGACAGCTCGCAGCCGCAGAACATCTTCGTGCGCGTCTTCAGCTGAACGTGGATCTCGAGTCCGATCACCGGCTCGAAGCCGCTCATCCCGCCCCACCTCGCCGCGGCGCGCGCCCGTCGAAGCCGATCGCTCGCTCGAGCGCGTAGGCGGCGTTCAGCAGACGATTCTCACTGAACGCCGGTCCGGCCAGCTGAAAGCCGACCGGTAGACCGTCGCTGAGCCCGGAGGGGATAGAGATCGCCGGGATGCCGGCCAGCGGCATCGGCACCGTGCAGAAGTCGTTCAGGTACATGGCCAGCGGATCATCGGTCTTGGCCCCGAGCTCGAAGGCCGTCCATGGGCTGGTCGGCGTGACGACGAAGTCGAAGCGCTCGAAGGCGGCCCGGAAGTCCTCGGCGATCTTGGTCCGCACGCGCTGCGCGGTCCCGTAGTAGGCGTCGTAGTAGCCCGAGGACAGCGCGTACGTGCCGAGCATGATGCGGCGCTTGACCTCATCGCCGAATCCCGCCGCCCGCGTCTTTGAATACATCTCCTCGAGGCTCAGGCCGCCGTCGACCCGGAGTCCGTAGCGTACGCCGTCAAAGCGCGCGAGGTTGGCCGATGCCTCGGCCGGGGCGATCAGGTAGTAGGCCGAGAGGGCGTGGGGAGCGTGCGGCAGGCGGCACGGCTCGACCTCGGCGCCCAGCTCGAGCGCCACGGCCAGCGCTTCCTCGAAGCTCGCGCGGACGCCCGGCTCGATGCCATCGCCGGCGAGCTCCTCCGGCACCCCGAATCGCACCCCCTTCAGATGCTCGAGCGTCGGCGTCTCGATCGGTTCGGGGAACGGCACCGAGGTCGAGTCGCGGCGGTCGTGTCCCACCATGTACCTGAGCAGCAGGGCGGCGTCGCTGACATCCCGGGTGAGCGGCCCGGCCTGATCGAGTGAGGAGGCGAACGCGATCATGCCGAACCGTGAGCAGGCACCGTAAGTTGGCTTCAGGCCGACGACGCCGCAGAGCGCCGCGGGCTGGCGGATCGAGCCTCCGGTGTCGGTCCCGATGGCCCACGGAGCGAGCCCGGCGGCCACGGCGGCGGCGCTCCCGCCGGACGAGCCACCGGGCACCCGCGAGCGGTCCCAGGGGTTGAGCACCGGACCGTAACCCGAGTTCTCGTTCGAGGAGCCCATGGCGAATTCGTCCTGGTTCGTCTTGGCCAGCAGTGGTGCCCCGGCCTGCCCGAGCCGCTCGACAACACCGGCGGTGTAGGGCGGCCGGTAGCCCTCGAGGATCCGCGATCCGGCCTGGCTGGGGACGCCCTGGGTGCAGAACAGGTCCTTGACGGCCAGGGGCACCCCGCCGAGCGGCGCGTCGCGGGCGGGCGCGTCGGGTGGCGCTCCGTCGGCGACCCAGAGCACGGCATTCAGCTCATCGGCGCCGGCGCGAGCCCGGTAGGCCTCGAACAGTTCGGCTGGGTCAAGCTCGCCGCTCCGGACGGCGGCGGCCGCGGCCGCCGCCGTCAGCTCGATCAGCTCGCTCATGACTCGGCCGACGGACCGGGACTCGGCACGCCGAAGCCACCCTCGACCGGCTCCGGAGCCGAGGCCAGGGCGACGTCGCGGTCCAGCGAGGGCACGGGCTCGTCGGGCCGCAGCGCGTTGACGACATCCAGAACATGCGTCGTCGGCGGCACGTCCGCGAGGTCGAGCTCGCGGATCTTGTCGATGTGGTCGAGCACCTTGGACAGCTCGCTGGCCATCTTCTCGAGCTCCGGCTCCGTGAGCTCGAGCCTGGCCAGGCGGGCCACGTGCAGTACCTGGTCGCGGTCGAGCATCGTGCGGCTGATTCTAGGAAGGGTGGCGAGGAAGGGTCGTCAGGAAGGATCGGACGGAACTTCACGTCCGCCCGGTCCGTCCCCGATGACGACCGTTTCGATCTGTGTCCTGGCGTCCGTGGACGAGAGTCCCTCGGCGCGCATCGACAGGTAGCCGCCGTAGACGATGCCGACCGCGCACAGCAGCCCCAGATACGCGCCCGCCTTCTGCCCGACGACGTCATCCGGGCCGGGCTCGTTGATCAGCACGCGGTAGATGAGCATCAGCACGAGCAGCACCGCCGCCGTCGTGACCAGCACGCTGAAGGTGACGGGCCACGCCGGCGAACGGCGGCTGACCTGCAGGTAGGCCAGCGCGAACGCGAGCAGGATCGTCGCCAGCATCACCCAGCGCAGAATGCTCAGCGCATGCCAGGCGTTGACTGCGGCCACGCCATCCGCGCCGTACCACTTCAACAGAAACATGACGGCCAGCAGCGCCAGGGCGCTGCTGGCCGCGATCAACTCACCACGGCGAAGCCGCGAGAAGTCGAGATCCATCCTCGCTCAGGCGAGCGGGGCGGGCGTGTTGAGCGCCGGGGCCGTACGCAGCCGGGCGGCGAACACGACCAGGGCTGCGGCCAGGATGATCCCGAGCCAGAAGCCGATACCGAACAGGTCGAAGTGGATGTGGAAGAGGAACTTCAGCGCCACGAACCCTGCGGCGGCCGCCGAGAGAATGAAGCGCGTTTGCCCCCGGCTGCCGCCGATGGCCGGAACCTGGGTCTGGGGCGAGAATCGCTCGATGCCTAGGTCGACGATCACGGCGATGGCAGCCAGCGCGGCGAGGATGCCGAGCCAGCCATCAGGGGTGTCCGTTGCCGGGAAGGTGGCCGAGGCCGAGAACGCCCCAGCGCTCACGGTTATGTCGAACCACGGCAGGAAGAACAGGTCGATCACCAGCAGCAGCGCGATCCCACCAAGGATCCAATCGTCCCGCGATACGTTGTCTACGTTCATTTAGCCCCTCCGCTAATAGTGACAGGCCGTTGCTGGTACTCGGGCCTAGCGCAACCTTATTCGATCGCGCCGACACCAGCCGGGTACCACCTCGGTTTCTCGACCTTTGTACGACAAATCGGCGGTATTTCCTTGTTTTGAGCCGTTCTGGCTGGACGTGCGACCGATGTGGCTACGCGGCCCGCTCCGCCTGCCGGGCGGCCGCAGTCAGCGTGTTGCGCAGCAACATGGCGATCGTCATCGGCCCGACCCCACCCGGAACGGGCGTGATCAGCCGGGCGCGCCGCGCGGCGGCATCGAAATCGACGTCGCCGAGCAGACCATCGTTGGTGCGGTTCATGCCCACGTCGATCACCACTGCGCCCTCCTTGACGTGGCCCGGCCCGATGAGCTGCGGAACGCCGACGGCGGCGATCAGCACGTCGCCCTCGGCACACACGCTCTCCAGATGGCGGGTCCGGGAATGACAGATGGTCACGGTGGAATTGCGCTGGAGCAGCAGCGCGGCCACCGGCTTGCCGACCAGATCCGAGCGGCCCACCACGACCGCTCGGGCCCCCTCGAGCTCGACCTCGTAGGAGTCGAGCAGCTCGATGACCCCGAGCGGCGTGCACGGCCGGAGCCCCGGCGACCCCTGCACGAGCAGGCCGGCGCTGATCGGCGTCAGGCCGTCGACGTCCTTGGCCGGCGCGATCTGCGCCGTCAGAGCTGCCCCGTCAAGTCCGCGCGGGACGGGTAGCTGGAGCAGGATTCCGCTGACCTCGGGGTCGTGGTTGGCCTCATCGATGGCCGCGGATACCTGCTCGAAGGAGGCGCGCTCTTCCAGATGGCGGTGACGGTCGGCGATCCCGACTTCCGCGCACGCCTTGCGCTTGTTGGCCACGTAGATTGCCGACGCGGGGTCGTCCCCCACGAGGATCGTGGCCAACCCGGGTGAGCGCCCCGTGCTGGCCTCCAATTCGCTCACCTCGCGCGCGACGCCGGCGCGCACGCGGTTGGCCACTTCGCGACCGTCGATGATCTGAGCCGTCATGCCCCGGGACGCTAGATCATCGTGCTTCCCAAGTGCGGGCCGGCCCCCGCCTCCGGCGCTTGGCCTACGCTCTGGCCGTGGATCTCAACTACGTCAGGGAAGGCGCCGGAGACCCACTGCTGCTCGTGCACCCGCTCGGCGGCACACTGACCCTGTGGCGCCCGGTGATCCCGCTGCTGGCCCGGCACCGCGACGTCATCGCCGTCGACATGCCCGGCTTCGGCGGCTCCGAGCCGCTGCGCAACGGCGTCCCCCCCAGTCCGGCCGGCCTCGCGGCCACCCTAGCCGCGTTCTGCGCCGATCTCGGCATCGAGCGTCCGCACGTGGCCGGCAACTCGCTCGGCGGCTGGGTCGCGCTCGAGATGGCCAAGGCCAGGGCTGCACGGTCGGTGACGGGCATCTCGCCCGCCGGGCTGTGGCGCAACCCGCTGGGCCCACGGCGCCGCGACAGCCACGAGCTCGGCCGCCGTCTGCGCTCCGTCGTGCACGGTCTCATGCGCACGCGCCACGGTCGGCAGATGGTTCTCGGCGGCGTCTTCGCCCAGCCCGGGCTGATCCCGGCCCCAGAGGCGCGGGGCATCGTCGATGGGTATCTCGACTCCGCGGGCTACGCCGAGGCCAACTGTGAGATGCGGGCCGCCGTGTTCGAAGACGAGGGGCGGCTCACGGTGCCCGTGACGATCGCCTGGGGACAGCGCGACCGTGTCGTCGGGCGTCCTAGCCGCTCCCGGCTGCCGCCGGGTGCGCGCTACGTCGAGATGCCCACGTGGGGTCACGTCCCGATGTGGGACGACCCGGCGGGCGTGACCCGCCTGCTGCTCGAGAGCTCCGCCTAGACGACTTCGAGGCCGAACTCGGTCGGCCGGAGCTCGAGGGCCTGCATGGCCCGCTCGTACTCCTGGAAGGTCCCGATGTCGTACCACTCCGCCTCGGTGCGGAAGGCCGCGACTCGCTGGCCGGCTTCGATCAGTCTCAGCACGAGATCGGGGAACTGGCACGGTCCGTCGGGAAGATAGGCGAGGACCTCGGGCTCATAGACGTAGATGCCCATGCTGACCTCGTAGTTCAGCGACGGCTTCTCGAGATAGCCCGTGATGAACCCACCCTCACTCTCGATCACGCCGAGGTCGATGTCGACGCGCTTGCGGTGCATCGCCACGGTCAGCACGGCGTCCTGGGCGCGGTGGTAATCGACGAGCTCGCGGTAGTCGAGCGTGGTCAACACGTCGCCGTTCATGGCGATGAAGGTGCTGTCGAGGCCGGTCACCGTGCGCAGCGCACCGGCTGTACCCAGCGGCTCGTTCTCCCAGTGCCACTTGAGCTGCAGGTTGCCGGGGAGCTTGCCGTCCTGGGAGAAGTAGAGGCGGATCAGCTCCCCGAGGTGGCCGACACAGATATCGGCCGTCTCGACGCCGCAGCTCGCGAGGCGGACCAGGATGTGCTCGAGAATCGGCCGATCGCCCACCGGCACGAGTGGCTTGGGCAGGATCGTCGTGTAGGGCCGCAGGCGCATTCCGAGGCCTCCGGCGAGGATCACAGCTCTCATATGACGTACTCCTCAGTCCGGTAGCGGTGGGCGTTGTCCTGTATCCACTCGACCGTCCGCTCGAGGCCCTCGCGCAGGCTCACAGACGGAGTCCACCCGAGCAGGGTGCGGGCGAGCTCGGGCTCGGAGAGGAGCAGCTGGACCTCGCTGCGCTCGGGGCGCACGCGGGCCTCATCGAGCTCGGTGTGCAACTCCTTGCCCAGGATCTCCCCGATCATCGCGACTATCTCGCCCACGGACACGGCGTGGCCGGTGCCGAGCTGGATTGTCCGTCCGACGGCCTCCGGCGTCACGGCGGCGGCCACCATCCCGGCCACCGTGTCGCCCACGTAGGTCAGGTCGCGGCGCGGATGCAGCGAGCCCAGCCGCAGCGTGTCCCCCTTCAGCGCCTGGCTGATGATCGTCGGGGTTATGGCACGCGCCGATTGGCGCGGGCCGTAGGTGTTGAAGGGTCGCAGAACGGTCACGGGCAGTTCGAAGGAGCGGTGCCAGCTGTCCATCAGCTTGTCCGCGGCCAGTTTGCTGGCCGCATACGGCGATTGGGGCTCGAGAGGGTGCGTTTCAGTTATCGGCACGGTCTGCGCGCTTCCATAGACCTCACTGGTCGAGGTGTGCACGACGCGCTCGACGCCGGCGCCGAGCGCGGCCTGCGCCACGTTGAGCGTCCCGAGCACATTGACCTCGAAGAAGTCGCGCGGATTGACGTACGAGTACGGAATTGCGATCTGTGCCCCGAGATGCAGCACGAACTCGGTTCCCGAGACCGCGCGCGACACCGATTCGATATCGCGCAGCTCGCCGAGCACCACCTCGACCTCGGCCGCGATCTCCGGTTCGATCCAGTCGAGCGTGCCCCGCTGATTGCGCGAGTTGTAACGAACGAGGCCCCGCACACGCGCGCCGTCCGTGACGAGCCGAGATACGAGGTGCCCCCCAATGAAACCGCCGGCGCCGGTGACGAGGACCGATCGCCCTTGAAGTGATGCCATCTGCGATAAGTATCGCGGCTGCGCCTGTCGGATGACGCGCCGGCGACTGCAGGCAGACCTGCGTCCCCGAGCGTGCCCGCGCGTTAACCTACATCTGGGCATGTTGGGCACCGGAATCCTGCACTCGTTTCACACCAACGGTGGCGCTCCGCCCAGCGGCCTCACGCCCGAGCAGGCGCAGGCGCGCGCCTCAGAGGCGGCTTGGAGCTCGGGCGAGCATGTGGCTACCTACGCCAATCGCGAGCTTCGCCCCGCCGAGGTCATGCTGCTGGTTCGGTATCGCGACGCGCTGGGCGGCCGCGTGCTCGAGGTCGGGTGCGGCGCCGGGCGGGTCACGGGCTATCTGGTGGCGCTCGGCGGCGAAGTTCACGGCCTCGACGTGTCCTCCACGATGGTCGAGCACTGCGCCGCGACCTACCCGGCCGGCACGTTCAGCCAGGGCGACATGCGGGATCTGTCGGCCTTCGAACCCGGCTTCTTCGATGTGGTCGTGGCGGCCTACGCCGTTCTCGACGTCGTCAACGATGCCGAGCGCCGCCAGGCCCTCGGCGAAATCCATCGCGTGCTCGCCCCCGACGGGCTGCTGATCATGTCCTCCCACAACCGCGCCTTCAAGATCAGCGGCCCGGTCGGCACGGGTCGTGGCCTGATCGGCACCGCGCTCGATCTTCGCCGCGCGCCCAGGCGGCTGCACAATCGGCGCTCCCTGCGCCGCTACGAGCTGCAGCGTCCCGGCTACGCGATCCTCAACGACAGCGCGCACGACTACTCGGTGCTCCACTACTACATCACGCGCGACGCCGAGCAGCGCCAGCTCGCCGAGCTCGGGTTTGAGCTGATCGAGTGCACCGACCTCGACGGGCGACCGGTGGCCTCAGGCGAAAGCGCGCCCGAGCATCCCGAGTTGCACTACGTCGCCCGGCGACGCTGAGACCGACTCAGCGCTTGGAGATCGGGGCCAGGTCGGCCACCAGCTTGCGCTCCGAGCGGTCGCGACTGAAGCGGATGACGACGATCCCGCCGGGCTCGACGCCGGTCACGACGCCCTCGCCGAAGGACGGATGCGTGACATCGTCGCCCAGCCGATAGGCGATCGGCGCGTCCGCCTCGCGGGTGAACGGTGTGTTCTCGTTCGCGGAGGAGTCAGACCACGAGGTGAGACGGGCGCGGAAGCCACCCAGGCTGCGCCGTGGCTGCTCCTCATGATCGGTCAGCGCGGCGGGTATCTCGCCGATGAAGCGGCTCGCGGCGCCATAGGTGCGCGCCCCGAACACGTTGCGCGTGCGGGCGCTGGTCAGATAGAGGTCACGCTCAGTCCGCGTGATGCCGACATAGGCCAGGCGCCGCTCCTCCTCGAGCCCGCCCTCGTCGAGCGCCCGCGAGTGTGGGAAGACCCCCTCCTCCAGCCCGATCATGAAGACGATCGGGTACTCCAGCCCCTTGGCGTTGTGGAGGGTCATGAGGGTGACCAGCCCCGAGTCGTCGCTGCGGTCATCGGCATCCGAGACGAGCGCTACCTGCTGCAGAAACTCGGCCAGCGAGGGCTCCTCGGAGTTGCTCGCGTCGTACTCGGCGGCCACGTTGACCAGCTCCTCTAGGTTCTCGAGCCGGCCCTGGGCCTCGATCGTGCGCTCCGCCTCGAGCGCCTCCAGATAGCCCGTCTCGCGCAGCATCTCCTGCATCAGCTCGGCGATCGGGGTGCGGCTCTGCGCCCGCTCACGGAGCACCTGCATGGTGCCCATGAAGCGTCGCAGCGCCTTCACCGCGGGGGTCCCGAGGCCGGGCACCTGCTCGGGCTCCGCCGCCGCCTCCCAGACCGTCGTGCCCATCGTGTTGGCGAAGGCGAGCACGCGTGAGACCGAGGTCGAGCCGATCCCCCGCCGCGGCGCGTTGACGATCCGCGTGAAGGCCCCCACGTCCTGGGGGTTCACGAGCGAGGTCAAGTAGGCGATCGCGTCCTTGATCTCGGCGCGCTCGTAGAACTTCGTGCCCCCGATCACCTGGTAGGCGATCTCCGCCCTGACCAGCGTGTCCTCGAGTACCCGTGACTGGGCGTTTGTCCGGTAGAAGACGGCGATCTCGGCCCGCGAGACGCCTTCGTCGACGAGCCGCTGGATCTCGCCCGTCACGAAACGGGCCTCCGCGTGCTCGTCATCGAGCTCGCGAACCTTGATCGGGTCGCCCTGGCCGAGCTCGGTCCACAACGACTTCGGCTTCTGCCCCCGGTTGTTGCGGATCACGGCGTTGGCGGCGTCGAGGATCGTCTGGGTCGAGCGATAGTTCTGCTCGAGCTTGATCACCTTCGCGTCGGGAAACGTGTCCTCGAACTCGAGGATGTTGCTGATGTCGGCGCCACGGAAGCCGTAGATCGACTGCGCATCATCGCCGACCACCATCAGGTTGCGGTGCTCGCCCGCGAGCAGCTGGAGCCAGCGGTACTGGGCGTGGTTGGTGTCCTGGTACTCGTCCACCATCACGTGGCGGAAACCGGCGGCGTAGCGTTCCCGGACCTCGGGGAACAGCTCGAGCACATTGACGGCGCGCACCAGCAGGTCGTCGAAGTCCATTGCGTTCATGCGGTGAAGCTCGCGCTCGTAGACGCGATACACGTCGGCGACCGTCTGCTCGAAGAACGAGCCCACCATCTGGCCATAGGCGTCGGCGTCGCGGAGCTTGTTCTTGGCGTCGGAGATCTGGGCGTGGATCGCTCCCGGTGTGAAGCGCTTGGGATCGACCCCGAGCTCGTCGAGCGAGCGCTTGATCAGCCGCCGGGCGTCGGCCTGGTCGTAGATCGTGAACTGGCGCGTATAGCCGAGCCGGTGGGCATCGGCCCGCAGGATTCGGGCGCAGGCGGCATGGAAGGTCATCACCCACATGGCGCGGACCTGACGGCCGACCAGCACGCCGGCGCGGTCGCGCATCTCCCCGGCCGCCTTGTTGGTGAACGTGATGGCCAGGATCTCGTCCGGGCGCGCGACGTCCGTGGCCACCAGGTAGGCGATCCGGTGGGTCAGCACGCGCGTCTTGCCCGAACCGGCCCCGGCCAGGATCAGCAGCGGTCCCTCGCCGTGCGTGACGGCCTTGCGCTGAGGATCGTTGAGCCCCGAGAGCAGGGCATCCAGATCGTCGCTGAGCTCGGCCATGGACAAGACATCAACGGTAGCGATGGCGGCGGCGGGTCAGCGGGCTTTGGGGGATCCTTGAGCGGTGACCGACCTCCTCGCCGACCTGCGAAGCGCATGCCGCCAAGTGGCCGCGATGTCTCAGCATGTGAGCATTGTCTCGGCTGCGATCCCGCGCTACGCGAGGAGTCTCCCGGCGGCGGTCGCGGCGACCCCAGACGCCTCGACCGCCCTGCTCGACGCCGACCACGAGACGCTCGCGGCGTTCTGGCTTACGCTCGACGCGATCAACTTCGGATCGGGATGGTTTCCGACGCTCCGCAAGCGCGACGGCCGATCGGGGTACTTCACGATCGCCGGCGGGGTCCGCGAGCGGTTCGCGACGCGCGGCGCCTGGAGCGCCACGGAACTCCGCCGGATCGCCCCGGGCGAGATCGCCGGAACCCTCGGCCAGGACCCCGGTCATGAGCTGATGGGTCTGTTCGCGCGCTCTCTGAACGATCTCGGCGCGCACGTGGCGGGTGAGCACCGCGGCCGCTTCCTCGGCGTCGTGCACGACGCCGACGGCTCGGCGGCCCGGCTGGTCTCGGACCTGGCCGCGTGGCGGAGTTTCGAGGACGTCTCGCTCTACGGTGAGCTCGAGGTTCCCTTCCTCAAGCGCGCCCAGATCGCCGCGGCGGACCTGAGCCGGGCCTGTCTCGGGGACTTCGATGATCTCGGGCGGCTGACGATGTTCGCGGACAACCTGGTCCCCCACGTTCTGCGCCTCGATGGCGTGCTCGCTTATGAGCCGGCGTTGCGCGCGCGCATCGAGCGCGGCGAGTTGATCGACCACGGCTCACACGAGGAAATCGAGATCCGGGCCTGCGCGCTGCACGCCGTCGAGCTCATCGTGGCCGAGCTGGGCGATGTCGACGCCGCGCAGATCGATCAGATCCTTTGGCATCGCGGCCAGCGCGCTCGCTACAAGGCGGCGCCGAGACATCGTTCGCGCTGCACGGCGTATTGACGGTACCCCGGCGCCTGCGCGATCCTTGCGCCAGCCCGTGTCCGGCTACGAGCGTGTCGGCGTCACTGCCGCCCCTCCGGCGGTTCTGGCGGCGCTGCGCGAGGTGCTGGTCGAACGCGGCCTGATCGAGTACGTGGTTGTCGATCACGGTCACGACATGGCCGCAGCGGGCGCACCGGGGTTCGTAGCCTGGACGGTCATTTTCGGCAACCCGGCCGCCGGCGCCAAGCTGCTCGCCCGCGACCTCGCCGCCGCGGCCGACATCCCTCTGCGCCTGGCCGTTGTGCAGGCCGCCTACGGCACCGAAATCGTGCTGCGGGACATGCGGACGCTGCTCGACGCCGAGCTGACGGAGATAGCCGACGCCTTCACCGGGGTGCTGCGGTCGATCGCGGCGCAGGCTCGTGTACGGGCCACGGGCTGAGGTCTCCCCGCCCGCAGCGCCGCCCGCCGCTACTTCGCGGCGGCCTTCACGCGCGCCGAGGCCAGCGCCTTGGCGCCCTTCTCCCCCACGAGCAGCTCGGCGCGTGCCGTGCGGCTGAGGACGGGATCCAGGGCCGGGAAGCTCCCCGCGGTGGCCCGCGCCGGATCGAGCGCGACGACCGTCGTCTCCCCGCCGAGCGGCTTACTCGCCGTGGCGATCACCGTCAGCGAGCCGCCGTCCACGATGTTGCGGGCGGCCGCAAGCGCCTTGCGCGCCGCCGCGGGCGGCAGACCATCGAGGGTGTCGATCAGCACGACCGCATCGGCGCCCCGCGCGGCGATCCGGCGGGCCTGCTCGATCACGCGGTCCACGGCCAGCGCCTGAGCATCGGCCGAAGCGGCAAAGCTGACTCCTCCGGCGAGCTCGCCCGACCCGCGTGCCCAGTCGGAGATCTCCTCCGGCCGCACGCCGGCCAACACGACCGACAGCTCGAGCGCCTCGACCCCGGACAGCGCCGACGCGAGTGCGCGCACGATCTCGGTCTTGCCCGTCCAGGCCGGCCCGGCGATCGTGACACGCGAGCCCTTGCCGAACGGCGCCAGGCCGATGATCGCGTCGATCGTGGCGTTCCCGGTCTCGAGCCCGAGCCCTTCGCTCGGGAAGGTCGCGGGCAGGTCCTCGAAACGCGCACCCTCGGAGACCTCGTCGGCCGGCCGGCCGTTGATCGAGTCGATCCGGATCATCGACGGGAAGCGCTCCGAGCGACGCGGGGCGCGACGCGGGCCGGCGACCTTGTCGCCGGATACGAGCTCGCAGCGCTTGACCTGCGCCGCCGAGATGTAGACGTCGTCGTCCGAGGTCTCGGGCGGAGCCACGCGCACGAACCCGGAGCCGTTGGGCAGCAGCTCGACGACGCCGTCGACGACCTGCTCCTCCTGGTCTCGGGGTGGGCGCTCGTCGGCTTTGGCCGCCCGCTCGGCCGGCTTGGCACCCCGGCCCGAGGACCTGGGCGCGCGCACGGGCCGCTCCTCGTCGCCGTCGGCGCGGCGCGTGCGACGCCTCGGCTTGGCCTCGGTCTCCGGCTCGGTCTCGGCCTCCGCGCGCTCGTCGTCGGACCCGGCGGTCCGCCCGCGACCACCACGGCGCCCACGCCGGCGGCGTGTTGAGCTGTCGTCCTCGCTGTCCTCGGAATCGTTCTCGGTTGCGGCGGCGGGCTGCTCGCCGAGGATCGCGTCGATCAGATCGGCGCGCCGCAGCCGGCGGTAGCCGTCGATCGACAGCTCCGAAGCAATGGTGTGCAGGTCCGCGAGTGGGCTCTCGTCGAGCGCGGACCGGTCGAGTACTGACATGTGGGCCTCCTGAGGCGTTGATCGGTTGGCTCCGGTCGCGTTGAGCCAGCGACCGGCGATGCGCTTAGCCTAGCGGGAGGCGCGGATCAGCGCGCGAAGAGTGCGAAGAAGTCGCGGTCGTCCGGGGTCAGATAACGCGTGTTGGGGCGGATCATGTCGGGCAGCAGATTCGCTGGATGCCGCGCGAAGTGGTGCGCGTAGGTGATGAAGCTCGTCCAGTACTCGTTGATGTCGAGCTCGAGCGCCCGCACCGCGCCGGCCCGCAGGAGACTGTCGGCCAGGGTGCGGACGGTCTGCTCGGGAGCGGCGACGTAGATCAGGTTGCCGCGCCGGTCGACGCCCAGGCCCGAGCGCCAGACGCGAATCGCGTTGCCGACCGTGGCGCCCCATTCCGGACCGTCGCTGAGATTCGGATTGAGCCTGCCGTGGTTGATGATCAGGGGCAGGTTCTGCCGCGCTACCAGGACGTCCGGGCCTGCGGTCGGCCCGCCGTTCCAGGAGATCACGTCGACGTGCCCGTCGCGATATTGCACGAGCGTGCCGATTCCCTTGAGCATCGGGGTCCACGTCCGCCCCTGGTAGGCGTAGCCCTCGCCGGCGTCGTGGAGCTTGAAGCCGCCGTTGAAGACGGCGACCAGGCCGCGGCGAAGCGAGGGCGGAATCTCCTCCGGGCCGCGCACGATCGGCACAGGCGGCTCGAGCGCACCCGGGAAGTAGCGGAACCTCGTCGCACCCTTGTCGATCCACGCCACGCCGGTGACGATCCGCGGGTAGGCCGCCTCACTGCGGAAGGTGGTGATGAGCACCGGCGGCCGCGGGCCGGCGTTGGCCAGCGCCGAGCGCCACACGCCCTCGAAGGGCAACGCCGGGTGAATCACCGGGGCTATGCGGTGGGGCCGGTAGTAAGTGATGCGCGCGTGGCGGGCGGGCCGCGTGGTCTGGGCGAATCCAACCTGCGGCAGCGCGTGCAGCGCCGGACCGCCCTTGGCCGGCGCGGTCAGCGAGTAGTACCAGTCCTCAACCTGCGAGACCAGACCCGATGCCCCGTGGTCACGCAGCCACTCGACGCTGCGGATCCCGAGGCTGCTGTTGGAGGAACTGGTCAGCACCCGGACGTAGGACACCGCGACAGGGACGAGCGCGATCGTCACCGCGATCAGCAGAATTCGGCGAAGTCGCCGCCAGAGGGACGGCGACCGGGGAGACGGTCTCGCCCTCGTCGGCTGCGGGCCTGCGGGCGTGTGTCTAGAGGGTGGCGGCGCGAGGGTCGACATCCGATCTCGGGACTATGCCCTCCGGTGGCTCAAGGTCAACTAAAGATGAGAAAACTCTATTCCCCCACCCAGTCCCGCGCGCGCCTTCTATTCTCCGTGACGTGAGTGACGTGGCCCAGGAGTTCGCACCCCGCCCGCGCCGTCCCAGCCCCGCGCGCCGCGAGCGTCGTCGGTTGGCGGTGGATGTCGCGCTGGGCGCGGTCGTGGCCGCGCTCTTTTTGTCGTTCGCCGCGGGCGTGGGCGTGGTGGCCTGGTTCGCCCTGCCGGTTCTCCTCATCCTGCTGCTCAGCTTCGCCGTGGAGCGGCTCGTGATCCGTCGCCGCGCCCGCCGCGGACCTCGTCGCGACCAGCTCTGACCGGTGCCCCGTCGCGCTAGGGCCGCGCGATCAGCCGCGCGATGCCCGGCGAGTTGCCGGCCTCGGCCAGGCGGCGGTGTGAGCCCGCGCGGCGCTTGAGATACAGGTCGAGGAACGCCGTGGTGACCCGCTCCACGATCCCGAGCTGGGGCTGCTGGCCGGAATAGGGCGGTAGGTGGCCGGCGCCGAGTAGGTCGAGCAGATACTTGGGCCGCGGCGCGATATCGAAGAAGGCGCTGGTGAAGCTCGGCGGGTTGATCGTGTCCGCCGTGCCCTGCGTGGCCAGCAGCGGAGGGCTTCCGGCGGGGAAGGTGAAGCCGCCCACACCCGGGATCTCGGCGCCGGAGAGGATCACGGCGGCGCGCACGCGGTGGTCGAGGAAGAACCGGTCGTAGGCCACGGCGAGTGCCGTCTCGCCGCCGTCGGACTGCCCGGAGACGGCTACGAGACCCGGGTTCAGCGCCCCGGACAGCGCGCCGGGACGTCCATTGGCGCGCAGCAGCTGACTGATCAGGAAGCTCATATCGGCGGGTTGGTTGACCAGGTCGGCCTCGTTCGGACCGCCGGGCGCATTGGCGTTCTCCAGCGGGAACACCGGCGCTGCGACGACGTACCCCGCGCGGGCCCAGCTCTGGAGCAGGCGCGCATACGGGGCTGGAGTGACCGTGAACCCGTGTCCGAAGATGAGCAGCGGGAACGGTCCGCCGACCCGTGCCAGCGGCGCGTTGCGCCGATCGGTTGCGCTCAGCGGTCCGGCGGCGGGGTAGCGCACGTAGGTCACCAGCGTGCGCGGCACGCGCCTCCCGTCGGGCAGCCTGATCGTTCGGCTCCGATCGGCGAGCCGCAGGACGCGCAGCCCGACGGCAAAACGGGTCGGCACGCTCGCCTTGGCCGGGGGCGGGTGCGGCCTCGGAGCCGATGTCGTGCCGCTGCTCATCGTCGAGCTGAACGTGACATTCGAGCCGGTGCGGAGCTGAGCCGGTCGGGCGGGCACCGGTCCCGCGGCCCGGCGCCGGTGGGCCGGAGCGAGGGCGAGCGCGACTCCAACTCCGATCAGCGAGACGAGGGCGACGGCCAGCGCGAAGCGCAGGTAGCGCCGCGGCGGACGCCTGCGGCGCTCCAATTCAGGCTCTGGTCTGGGCATCGGTTCTCACGCCTCTCCTGCTGACATTCTCGCGCGCCGTCGCCTGGCGGCGACCGCGTGGCCAGGTGCCTAGCATCGGAGAGGGAATGCAACGGCTCGAGGTCAGACCTGTCCCGGTGCGGCAGACCAGGGCGCTGCGGGAGGCGGTTCTGCGTCCGCACGAGTCGGTCGAGCAGGTGGCGTCGCACGAGCCCGACGGGGCGTTCGCGGTTGGCGCCTTCGAGGCCCGCGAGCTCGTGTCGGTGGGACTCGTGGGACCCGACGGCGAACCCGGGTCCTGGCGTGTCCGAGGCATGGCCACCGCGCCGCACGCGCGCGGCCGCGGTGCGGGGACGGCGGTGCTGACGGCGCTGTGCGCGTACGCGGGGGCGCGCGGCGGCCACCGGGTGTGGTGCAACGCGCGGCTGCGCGCTCGCTCGCTGTACGAACGCGCCGGCTTCGCGCCGGCCTCGGACATCTTCCAGCTGCCGGACATCGGTCCCCATGTGGTCATGGAGCGCACGGCCGTGCCCGGGCGCAACCTGCCTGGTCAGTCTCCCGGGGGAGCGACTGAGCCGCTCGTCGTCCAGCCGACCGGTGGCTCCGGCGACTCCGCCTCCCCCCAGCTCGGCAGCGGCGGCGGTGTCCACTGCGGCTCGTCATCTGCTCCCGCTCCGAGCAGACCGGTGGCCACCACGAGCGCTCCACTCGCCACGGCCAGCCACGCACCCCAGGCGGGGTGCAGCAGCGAGCTCGGTCCGGGCGGGACGAACGTCCGGTAGCCCGCGACGAGGAGACCCACACCGCCGGCGGTGGCGATCAGCCGTCCGTCGCCGATCGCCCGCCCGCTGATCACCAACAGCGCGAGACAGCCCGCGACTGCGGCCGCGATGGCGATGAAGATGTCGGCCTGGTGCATGACCTGCCAGGCCGACACGTGCTGCGGTCCCAGGCTGCGGGCGATCTCCGCCGCCTGGCGGATCAGCGGCCCGAGGGCCCCGTACTGCTGTCCGATCTGCTCGGCCTGGTTGATCGCGGCGGCCGGGATCCGGAACGTGTACCAGGGCAGCCAGAGGCTCGCGAGCAGGCCGCCGGAGCCGAGCGCGGCCAGACTGTACGCCCACATCCTGCGTCCCATAGGCATGGTGCAAGCCTCATCGACCCGAGCACGCGCTCCCTTGAGCCGCGGCTCGCCGGTCTCAGCGTCCGGAGGGGCCGGCCCCCTGGTCCCAGCGCAGGTCGTCCACGAGCCGCAGCCCGGAATCGATCTCCCTGTCTGACTCCAGCGCCTCCAGCACGGTCAGGAACTCGGCCGTCTCCGTGACGTCATGGACACGCAGGATGTGCACGCCGCAGCGGACCCCGTGGGCGACGGCGGCCAGCGTGCCGGACAGCCGCTCGCGGGGCGGGCGGCCGGTGAGCGCCCCGACGAAGTCCTTGCGCGAGACGGCCAGCAGGAGCGGCCGTCCGAAGGCATGCAGGCGGTCCAGGTCACGCAGCGACTCGATCGTCTGCGCCGGCGTCTTGGAGAAGTCCGGGCCGGGATCGAGGATCAGCTGTTCGAACGCAACACCGTGCTGCTGCGCAAACTCGATCCGTTGCGCCAGGAAGGCCTCCACGTCCGCGGCCGTGCGACCGTCGAGCGCGGGGTCGAGCAGCTTCTGCTTCGGGGCGGCGCGGGTGTGCATCAGCACGAGCGCGGCGCCCGTCTCGGCGCAGACGTCGGCGAGCTCGGGATCTCGCAGCCCACTCACGTCGTTGACGAGCGCTGCGCCCACGGCAATCGCCGCCCGCGCGACGGCGGGCTTGTAGGTGTCGACGGAGACAGTGGCACCGAGCTCTCCGCTCACACGCTCGATCAGCGGCACGACTCGCTCGATCTCCTCCTGCGGCGTGACCGCGGGGCGGTTCGTGACGCCGGACTCGCCGCCAATGTCGATGATCGCGGCGCCGGCCTCGAGCAGTCCGGCGGCCCGCGCGGTGCGGGCCTCGAGCGTCTGCTCGAGACCGCCGTCGGAGAACGAATCGGGGGTTGCGTTGACGATGCCCATCAGCAGCGGGCGGCCGCCAAGCTCCAGCGCGCCCCGCGCTGTGAACAACGTCCGCCGGGGGACGTTCATCGCCGAGCGTCGGCGGCCAGCGCGGACCGGAAGCGGCTCCAGAGGGCCGGCTTGGGCCCCTCGGGGCGATCGCCTTCGCGGTCGAGGCCCTCTCCTCGGGCGTCCCACGGGCGCTGATCCCTGAGCATCGGCTCGAGCCCGTCGGCGTCGGGAATCGCGTCCACCCGCCGGGCCCGGTAACAGACCGACGCCTCGAGCATCGCGGCGTGCATGCGGCGGCAGGGCGGGCAATCACCGAGGTGATCGCTCAGCCACTCGTGTTCCTCGGGCGCGACCGGCTCGCCGTCCTGCCGCCGGGCGAGCGACCGCAGAGACCGGTCGCCCTCTGCGCAGGGCACACGCTCCGACAGATCCGAGCCGCGCAGCTCGGCGCGCAGGCGCAGGCGGGCGCGGGCCAACAGCGGACCGACCGCCGCGACGTCGATCCGGGCCACCTCGGCCAGATCTGCATACGACAGGCCGATCGCTTCGCGCAGAGCGAGCGCCTCCCGCTGACGCTCGGGAAGGCGCGCGGTCGCCACCGCGAGCTCGCGGGCCACGGCGCCGTCGAGCCCGCCGTCCTCGCCCGGTGCATGAGGCAGGGCGACGTCGAGCGCGATGTGCGCACGGCAGGCGCGGCTGGCCGCCGCAAGCCGCTGCAGGCGGTCGGGCGGCGCGGTGTCCATCGCGGTGCGGGCGGCCTCCTGCGCAGCCCCCGTGGAGCGAAGAACCCGCCGGCAGAACTCGAGTGTCTCCTCCATGCCCGGAGACTATCTGGAGATGGAGACGAGCCTCAGCCGGTGAGCCTCACGCTGAGCCGATCCTCAAAAGGCGCGTGAGCCTGGCCGCGTTGCCCGCGCGGTCGGTCACGGTGAGCGTGAGCCGGTAGGTCCCGGGCCGCGAGTAGGCGTGCCGGGCACCGTGCGCGATCCGCGTGGAATGCCCGTCGCCCCAGCGCACGAGAATGCTACTCACCCCGGAGCCGATCTCGCCGGGGACCGGCGCGTCGGTCGTGCGCACGACGAGACGCAGGCTGGAGCCCCCCCGCTGGCGGCCGGTGAGCGTGAAGCGCGCGCTGGGCGCCACGGTATCGACCTGCACGGTGGCGGCCCGAGCCGGCGTGCCGATCCCAGCCTGGTTGACCGCAGTCACCTGCCAGGAGTGAGAGCCATCGACCAGCGGCTGGGGTACGCGGATCGACGTGCGGGCGGTCTGCGCGACCTGCACGCCGTCGATCGCCAGCCGGTAGGTCACCGGACCCCACTGCTCGCGCGCCGAGGACCAGGACAGCACGGGGGTGGACCGCGTGGAGTACTTGGGCGCGTTCTGCGGGCCGAAGGACCCCGGCGGGTAGTAGAGCAGCGCGCCCGAGAGCTGTGTCTGCGTGCCGCCGCCCTGAACCCACACGATGGCGATGTTCCCGGTGATGTCGCCACTGGCCCAGAGACCTGCGGACGCGTCCGTTGGGCCGCCCGCTGGAGAGGAGATGAGAACGTCGGGCCCGTAGGTCGAGCCGTCGTAGAAGCGGGCGCGAATCTCGGGCGGGAAGAGGCCGCCGGGGCTGCGCTGCCAAGCCACGAGCCCGGAGTAGAACCCCGCTGTGGTGGCCGTCGGGTGGGGCGCAGCCGTGCTGCCCAACGTGTCGGTGCGTGATGTGCCGACGACCAGGCCACCGTCGCCGAGCGCGGCCGTATAGACCTGGCTCGAGGTCAGGCGCGAGCTGCTCAGCAGCCCGTGCGTCTGACCGGACTCGGCGATCTGCGGGCCGGAGGCGCTATCGGGACCACCGGCCGGCAGTCCGTCGGCCGCCACCGCGGTTTCGTAGAGCGAACCGCGAAGCCGGCGTTCCAGCACGCGTGACACCTGGCCCTGGGCGCCGGATACCCGCTCGGTGAAGGCCACGTCGGCGAACGAGGAGTCGTCGCCCGTACCGATCACCGGCGAGTCGGCGGACACCTCCGAGGAACCCGAGAAGCCGGCAACGTCCGCCTGCTCGAATACGACGCTCGGTGAGGTTGCCCACACGCGCCGCGAGTAGACATGCCCGGCCTCCCCCCAGACGACGATCCCCACCCCGTCACCGGCGGCCGCCACCTGCGGGCGGCCCGCGCCGACGCCGGCATCGTTGGCCGGCGATGCGTCGAGCGGCGCAGACTCGACGGCCCAGAACCCGTCCACGTAGTAGGCGGCGCGCACGTCGTGGCCGCCGCTTCCCGCCATCGTGAAGGCGAGGTAGCCCTTGCCATGGATGCTGAGCGCGAGCGCCGGATTCTGGGCTCCGGCGGCCAGCGCCTGCGGAGCGCCGTAGCCGGAGCTCGCACTGGCCCGGCTCACTACGTACAGCTTTCCGGCGTTGATGAAGGCGATCAGCAGCATGCCGTTCGGCCCGGCGGCGATCACCGGCTGCGAGGATGCCGAGCTCAGGCCGGCGTCGACCTGCTCGGGCGGGACAAAGCTGCCCGACAGCAGGCGGGCGACGAAGACGTGCTGGACCCCTCCTGAGGCCTTCAGGTAGACCGCCCCGCCGGCACCGTCGCGCGCGAGCGACAGCCCGGTCAGCGCCGTCACACCGCCGGACGGGCGGTCGATCACCACGCTGGGCTGGGGAACCGGTTGAGCAGCGGCGACCGCGGCCGCGCTCAGCACCAGCAGCAGCACGAGCGCCGCGATCAGGCGCCGCATCAGCGGGTCACCGCGATGCCCTCGGCGTCGGCCTCGGCCTGGAAGCGATCGATCTCCTCCTCGATCCGCTGCTCGCCCCATCCGAGCTCTCCCGCCATCGCGCGGGCCACACGGGCCGGAACTTGGCTGTCGGCGGCGGCCAGCTCGCGCCCGGCCAGGAGACCCAGCCGGGTGCGGCGGAGCAACACGTCGCCGACCGTTCGGGCCTGCTCGTTGCGCGCGGCGAAGGGAGCCTCGGCCAGCAGGTCCGGGAGCCCGGGGACGATCTCCTGGGCCAGCTCGCCGCGCTCCGCGGCGGTCTTCAGCACGCCGTCGGCGGCGTGCCCGTAGCGTGCCGCCAGAGCTCGGCGCGAGTCGTCGCTCACGCCCTCGACGGCGGGCAGGACCTGCGGGTCGACCGGCTGGCCGAGCGGGACCTCGTGCGTCCGGCACGGGGCCTGGCGACCCTCGCGCTCGACCAGGCGGTCGACGGCCATCTTGGCCATTCGGCGCCATGTGGTCAGCTTGCCGCCGGTGATGGTGATCATGCCGCTCGAGGTTTCGTAGAGCTCGGCCTTGCGCGAGATGTCGACCGACTTGCGCGAGTCGCCACTCGAGATGAGCGGCCGGACGCCGGCGTAGGCACCGGTCAGCTGGCCGACACCGAGGCTGGTGGCGAAGAAGGTATTGGTGGCATCGAGCAGGTAGCCGATGTCCTCATCGGACGGACGCACGTGATCGATGTCGCCGTCGTAGTTGTTGTCCGTCGTGCCGATCAGGCTGCGGCCCAGCCAGGGCAGCGCGAAGATCGAGCGCCCATCGCCAACCGGCACGATCGCGCCGGCGCTCAGGGGAAGGTCGGCCTGGGCAATCGTGATGTGAGTGCCCCGACTCGGCCGGATCGTCGGCACCTCGGCCTCCCGGTGGAGTTCCTCCGGTCGGATGCGGTCGGCCCACACGCCGGTCGCGTTGACCACGTTGTCTGCCTGCACGGTGAACTCACTGCCCGTCTCAGCGTCGAGCACCTTCACGCCGGCCGCGTGGCCGTGTTCCTGCACGAGCTCGGTGACCTCCAGCCGGTTGGCGCAGATCGCGCCGAACCGCTCGGCCTCTCCGAGCACGGTCAGCACGAGGCGCGCATCGTCGGTCTGACAGTCGTAGAACAGGTAGCCGCCGGTCGGGTTGCGCGAATGCAGCGCTGGAACGAGCTCCATGACCTCCTCGCCCGAGATCACGCGGTGGCGCTCGGGGCTCCAATCGGCTTCGGCGGCGTCTGCGGAGCTCGTGTCGCCGCGCCCGCCGGCCCCCGCTGCGCGCCGCGCGCTGCGACGACCCCGAAGCCCCGGCGTCGCCATGACGTCGTACATGTTGAGCCCGATTCCGACCAGCCGGTCCGGTCGTGCCCCGTCAAAGGCGGGCACGACCATCTTCAGGGGCCGCACCAGGTGGGGAGCGAGCCTGACCATCAGCTGGCGCTCGAGCAACGCCTCACGCACCAGGCCGAGGTCGAAGTTCTGCAGGTAGCGCAGGCCGCCATGGACGAGCTTCGAGGAGCGGCTGCTGGTTCCGGCCGCGTAGTCGGCCTTCTCCACGAGCGCCACGCTGTAGCCGCGCGTGGCCGCGTCCAGCGCGACTCCGGCGCCCGTGATCCCGCCGCCGATCACGACGACGTCGAAGCGCTCGCCGGCGAGCGCCTCCAGCGCCTGCTGACGCGCGAGCACTACCCGGTCCTCGTCGTAAGTTCTGTCGTCCTTGCGGCGGGGGCCACCGAGGCAGGGTACGCGACGCGCTGGTCGTGGTGACGCAGCGAGAGCCCGGCGGCGCCGTTAGTTGTGCTTCTTCTTGTACAGCGCGAGCACGATGTCGTACATCTCGCGCGAGGTCTCGCCCCCCGGGCAGCATGTGGGCCCGCCGGGATCGCTGATGCCGATCTCGATGTGCGGGCCCGAGGAGATCCCGACCTGCCCGCAGCCGACCTCGGCGATCGGCTGGCCCGCCGTGACGTGCGCTCCGACGCGCACGAGCGCCGGCGCGGCATGGCCGTAATAGATGTAGCGGCCCGCGTACTTACCGCTTGAGACCTTGAGGATGGGCGCATAGGGCCCGAAACCGCTGATGCCCTCCTGGACGATCGTGCCCGAGGTGACGGCCACCTCGGTGACCCTGGAACCGCAGGCGTTGCCGACGGTGCCGATGTCGACACCCTGGTCAAGCGTCCAGTCGTTGGGCGCGAGGACGCGCGAGATCGGCTGCAGCGGGAAGACCCAGCTCGAGGAGCCGGTCGAGCCGCGGCCCACCGTGCCGCCCACGCCACCCAGGTTCGCTCCGCCCGATCCGGCCACCGCGGCGTGCGTGGCCACCGTCTCGACCGCCCGCCGGAGCGCCGCCGCCGTTCTGACGCCGACGATGCCGCTGGCCTGCAGCCGGTGGCCCCGCTGGAATGCCCGCACGGTGCTCGCCGTCTTGGGCCCGAAGGTCCCGCTGGCATGGATCCGGTAGCCGGTCTCGGTGAGCCAGGTCTGGAGCGTCTTCACGTCCTGGCCGACGGAACCGACCCGCAGCGTGCGTGAGAAGTTGGAGTAGGAGATGGCCGAGCTGTCGAAACCACTCGGCGCCTGAGGCGCCTTGACGCCCGCGCCGCCCGACCCCGCCGACGCGCTGGCCGGCAGCGCGATGAGCAGCGCGCTCGCCAGCACGGGGACCAGACGTCTGATGGAGAACATCTGCGGTTTGACATCGGCCGCTCCCCGGCGAGCACCGCGGGTAGAAGCCGAAATGCACGTCGTTATGGCGCGAAAGCTGCTGTAAACGGGCAAGCGGAATGGCTCCGTGGGTCAGATCTTGCAAATCTGTGCCTGACGCCTACGGAGTTAGCTGACGGGCTCGCGCTCTGATCGAGCGCTTCCCGCGGACCACCGCGGGACTCGCCCCAAACGAATTGGGTTCCCCGTCCCCTGGGATGGCTCCCCAGGGGTTCGGCGCACGCCACCGTACCAGAGCGCGTGGTCGGGACTCATCCGCAAAAGTCCGCAATTTGCGCGAGAACTGGCGGCAATCCTCGTTGCGCGGGCAGGGTTCGACGGCCGTCGGCGGAGTGGCGGACGTTATCAACGGGTTTCTGGTGCGTCAGGGCCCGTGATCGATCTTCATGCCTATATGGGAAAAACCGATCACGCGGACCGGCCCGCGCAGCGCGACCGGGCCCGGCCCGCGGCAGCGCGCCCAGGGGTCCGGCCCGCGGCAGCGCGCCCAGAGGTCCTGCCGCGCGGCCGGGGCGCCCGGGGTCCGGACCGCGCGGCCGGGGCGCCCGCGGGTCCGGACCGCGCGGCAGCGCGCCCGCGGCCCCGCCGCCCCTACTCCTCCGTGTGCGCCGGATCGGCGCCGCCGGCCTGGCGCCGCTCCTGGATGAGCTCTTCGATCCGCTTCACGGTGTCGGCCGACATCCGCTTGACCTCCCAGTGCGTCAGCTTCAGCACGCGCATCGGAGACGTGGCGATCACCGAGGCGTTGCGGGGCTCGCGCGTGAGCAGGCCCATCTCGCCGATCACGTCGCCCTCCGCGAGTGAGGCGATCGTGTTGCCGTTGCGGATCACGTCGGCGGTGCCCTCCTCGATGCCGATCAGCTCGGTCGAGTAATCGCCCTCCTTCATCAGGATCTGACCCTCCGCGACGCTTGTCTCGGTGGCGAAGGCGGCCAGACGCCGGGCCTCCTCATCGGACAGCTGCGAGAACAGGTAGATCTCCTTCAGGCGATTCGGGTCCATCGCTGCTCCATTCTCTTGACTCGGGCGGACTCTAACCGGCAGGCGGACGGCAGGGAAGCCGGGATTCAGCGCTCAGCCACCGGGATTCAGCGCTCAGCCACCGGGATTCAGCGCTCAGCCACCGGGATTCAGCGCTCAGCCGCCGGGATTCAGCGCTCACGGTGCCGCCGCCCGAACCTAGAGCGCCTGTACTTCAGCGGTGATCTCGCTGACCGACTTCTTGGCGTCACCGAAGAGCAGCTCCGTCTTGGGGTCGTAGAAGAGCGGGTTGTCGATGCCCGCGAAGCCGGAGGCCATCGAACGCTTGAGCACGATCACGGCCTTCGACTTGTCGACCTCGAGAATCGGCATGCCGTAGATGGGCGAGCCGGGCTCGTTCTTGGCCGCCGGGTTGGTGACGTCGTTGGCCCCGATCACCAGGGTCACGTCGGTGCGCGAGAACTCGGGGTTGATGTCGTCCATCTCGCGCAGCAGCTCGTAGGGGACGTCGGCTTCGGCGAGCAGCACGTTCATGTGACCCGGCATGCGGCCGGCGACCGGATGGATGGCGTATTTGACCTCGACTCCCTTGGCCTCCAGCGCGCGCTCGAGCTCGCGCACCGCGTGCTGGGCCTGGGCGACGGCCATCCCGTAACCGGGCGCGACGACAACCTGACGGGCGTAGGAGAGCTGGATCGCGACGTCCTGGGGTGAGGTCGAGCGCACCGTGCCGCCCGTCTCCCCCGCGCCACCGGCCGGCGCGGCGATCGCGCCGCCGAACCCGCCGGCGATGATCGACGGCACCGAGCGGTTCATGGCCTTGGCCATCAGGTTGGTCAGGATCGTGCCCGACGCGCCGACGATCATGCCGGCGACGATCAGCGCCGTGTTCCCCAGCGCGATACCGGTGGCGGCGGCCGACAGGCCGGTGAAGGCGTTCAGGAGCGAGATCACGACCGGCATATCCGCCCCGCCGATCGGCAGTACGACCATGTTCCCGAGCACGGCCGAGGTGACCAGGATCCCGAGAATGAACAACGCCTGCGAGTGGACCCCGGCCGTGAGTGCGATGGCGCTGCCCACTGCGATGAGTAACAAAACAAGGTTGATGATCGCCTGCCCCGGCAGCTTGATCGGCTTGCCGGGCAGGATCTCCTGCAGCTTCAGGAAGGCGATGTTCGATCCCCAGAAGGAGATCGAGCCGACGATGGCCGCGAACAGCGAGGGGATCTCGACCCGCAGGGCGTAGTCCCCCCCGAAGTGCTTGCGGTACTCGAACCACGCGATCAGGGTGACGGCGCCGCCGCCGACGCCGTTGAAGAGCGCGACCATCTGGGGCATGGCGGTCATGCGCACGTTCAGCGCGGCCGGTACGCCGACCGCCGTGCCGAGCACGATCCCGAGCGCGATCAGCCAGGGCGTGCTGCTTCCGTCGAGCACGTGCGGCTCGAGCAGCGTCGCCACAACCGCGACCGCCATGCCGACGGCCGCGATCTTGTTCCCGTTGACCGCTGTGCGCGGGCCGGTGAGACGGCTCAGCCCGAAGATGAACAGGCTGAACGAGACGATGTAGAGCGCATCGATGAAGTTCTGGTCCTGCAGGAACGAGGACGCCAGGACGGTCACTTCTGTTCGCCCTCCTCGATCTGCTCCGGCACCGGTTCGGGTTTCTTCTTGAACATCCCGAGCATGCGGTCGGTGACCAGGAAACCGCCGACGACGTTGATCGTCCCGAACGTGATCGCGATCACCAGGATCAGGTGCTCGAGCACGCCCTGGGCCAGGTGCATGGTCAGAATCCCGCCGAGCACGACGATCCCGTGGATCGCGTTCGTGCCCGACATCAACGGGGTGTGCAGGGTGTTCGGGACCTTCGAGATCACCTCGAAGCCGACGAACGCCGCCAGCACGAGCACAGCAATATCGATCACGAGTCTGTCCATCAGGTCTCCCGTCTCCTAGCCGGCGGCGGCGCTCTTGGCGCCCTCGTGCACGATCTCGCCGCCGCGGGTCACACAAGCGCCGGAGATGATCTCGTCCTCGAAGTCGAGCTTCAGCACGCCATCCTCGGAGATCATCAGCTCGAGCAGCGACTGGATGTTGCGCGCATAGAGCTGCGAGGCGTGCTCGGCCATCGTCGATGGCACATTGAGCGGCGCCGTGATCTTCACGCCGTGACGGATCACCGTCTCGCCGGGCTCGGAGAGCTCACAGTTACCCCCGGCCTCACCCGCGAGGTCGACGATCACCGAGCCGGGCTTCATCTTCTCCACCGCGGCCGCCGTGACCAGGATCGGGGCGCGTCGGCCCGGGACGAGGGCCGTGGTGATGACCACGTCGACCTTGCCGATCGCCTCGGCCATCAGCTCCTGCTGGCGGGCCTGCTGCTCGGGTGTCAGCTCCTTGGCGTAGCCGCCCGAGCCCTCGAGGTCGCCACCCAGGTCGAACTCGAGAAACTTCGCGCCCAGTGACTCGACCTGTTCCTTGACGGCGGCCCGCACATCGAAACCTTGCACCACCGCGCCGAGCCGGCGCGCCGTCGCGATGGCCTGGAGGCCGGCGACACCGGCGCCCAGAACCAGCACCGTCGCCGGGCGGATCGTGCCGGCCGCGGTCATCAGCATCGGGTAGAAGCGGCCCATCTCCTGCGCGCCGATCAGGGCCGCCCGATACCCGGCGATGTTGGCCTGCGAGGACAGCGCATCCATCGACTGCGCGCGGCTGATCCGGGGCACGGCCTCGAGCGCAAAGCTGGTTACGCCGGACTGGGCCAGGGCCCGCACGCCCTCGCCGTTGGTCAGCGGCGCGAGAAAGCCGATCAGGACCTGGTCAGCTCCGAGCCGGGCCGTCTCCTCGGCGCTCGGGGGCGCCACCTTGACCACGAGGTCAGCTCCCCAGACCGCCGTCGCGTCGGAGAGCGTGCCGCCCGCCTCGGCAAACGCCTCGTCGGGGATCAGTGCCCCCGCGCCGGCGCCGCGCTCGACGAGCACATCATGGCCCTGGCCGGTCAATTTCCGCACCACCTCGGGGACGAGCGCAACCCTGCGCTCGCCACCCGCGGTCTCAGTCGGGACGCCGATCTTCATGCGGCGCGGGAGGCTATCGCGTTAGGACGCCGCGGCGCATGCGGGCGCCCGTTGCCCGTGTTTCAGGTGCGTTTTGGCCCGCAAATGGGTAGGGGAGCGAAGTGCGGCGATACCCGAGCAACCGATGAGCGCAGTGGGGCCGGAGCCGGTCAGCTTCGAGCTCGACCGGTTCGAGCTGGTCGGCGATGATCGGCTCGAGATCACGGGACGCTGGTACGGCGTGCGCGGCCGGCGCTTCGTGCGCCCCAGCCTGACCGTCGCCGGCGGCGCCGGGCGCAGCCGCGCCCTGGCCCTGCTCGACGACAAACCCTGGGCGGCCGACGACGGCGCTCCGTGGATCGCCGCCTTCCCGTGGAACTCGCAGGACGCCGACCTGGCCGACGCCGAGCTGGCGGTCGCCCCCGACATCGCCATCGCCCTCCCCGGGCCGACCGCAGGTGGGCCCCCACCCGAGCGCCGCACCGCAGTCGGATCAAGGGCCGGCCGCAAGCGCCTGCCCCGCGTGGGCCCCGACCACGACACCGTGAAGGCGCGCTCTGACCGCGACGCCGCCCGCCGGGCTCAGCTGGAGGCCTTCACCGAGCGTGACGCGGCGATCTCGCAGCGCGATGGCGCGCGCCGGCGAGCGCGCGCGGCCGAGGGCGAACGGGACGACGCGCTGGCCCAGAGCGCCGCCGCCGAGGGCGAACGGGACGACGCGCTGGCCCAGAGCGCCGCCGCCGAGCTCGAGCGGGCCAAGGCGGGGGCCGAGCGCGAGCAGGCGCTCGTGGCGCGCGACGCCGCGACCATGGAGCTCGAGGCGGCCAACGCCGAGCGCCGTCAGCTCGAGCGAGAGCTCGACCAGGCGGTCGCCGCGAAGCGAGGCCTCGCGCAAGAGCTCAACCAGGCCCACGCCGAGCTCGAGGCCACGCGCGTCGAACGCGACGGCCTCGGCACCGAGCTCGAGCGACTGACCACCGAGCTCGCGCGACCGAGCGCCGAGGGCGAACCACCGGACGGGACTCGCGATGCCCTCCAGCCGTTGAGCCTGCCCGCGCCGCCGCCGCTCGCCCCCGACCCGGTGCCGATCACGCCGCCCGAGCGCGCTCTGACGCAGGGCCGCCGCAGCGCCGGCTGGATCAGCCGGTCGGTCGCGCTGCTGGCGCTCTTGGCCATCGTGCTGGCGGTGCTCATAATCCTTCACTGAACATGGCCCGGCAGATGTCAGGCGACGAGTTGCGCGCATTCCTGATGTTCGGCACGCGCACGGGCAAGATCGGGACCGTGATGAAGAGCGGCGCCCCGCACGTGATGCCGATCTGGTTCGTGCTCGATGGCGAGGACATCGTCTTCACGACCGGCCGTGACACGGTCAAGGGCCGCAACCTCCGCCGCGACCCACGTGTCTCGATGGTGGTCGACGATCAACAGCCGCCGTACTCATTCGTGCACGTCCGCGGCGAGGCCCGGATCAGCGAGGACCCGGACGAGCTGTTGAGGTTCGCAATCGAGATCGGTCGCCGCTACATGGGCGCTGAGCTCGCCGAGGAGTTCGGACGCCGCAACGCTGTGCCCGGTGAGCTGCTGGTCCGGGTCGCCCCGATCCGCGTGATCGCCGAGGCCGCCGTCTCGGAGTGACGGCCCGCCGCATGCGGTGACGGCCCGCCCACACGCTCAGCGGGCCGCAGTTGCCGGACCGACCTCGGGATCCTCGTCGACGGCCCGGCGCAGGGCTTCGTCGAAGGGCGTCGCCGGCACGTCGAAGAGCTCCGACCCCGACGGGTCGGTGACCACCGTCGGCACGGCCAGGCCCTCGACGAGCGGCCGGGCCACCCCGGCGTCGACCGGCGTGACGAGCCCGATCCAGTGCGAGGAGAGCCACGGGGTGATGAACGGCACGGGGATGCGCGGCCGGCGGCGAAGCCCGAGCACGAGCGCCATGCGGTCGAGCATCTCCCCGTAGGACAGCACGTCCGGGCCGCCGATCTGGATCTCACGGCCGGCCGAGGCCTCGATCGAGGGGGCCTGGACCAGATAGGCGAGCGCGTCGTCGATGGCAATCGGCTGGGTGTCGTTCTTCAGCCACGCCGGGGCGATCATGGCCGGCAGGCGCTGGACGAGGTAGCGCAGCGTGCGGTAGGACTCGCTCTTGGCGCCCACCACCATGCTCGCGCGGAAGTAGGTCAGCGGCGGGCCCGATTCCCGCAGCGCGAGCGCGGTCTCGTGACGACTGCGAAGGTGCTCGGATTGGGGGCGGTCCCCGAGACCTCCCAGGTACACAACGCGGGCGACCCCCTCGGCGCTGGCCATGGCGGCGAACGCCGTGGCCGCACGACGCTCGCGCGCGGCAAAATCGGCGCCGCCCCCGCGACCCATCGAGTGGATCAGGTAGTAGGCCACGTCGACGCCGTCCCCGGCACCGCGCAGCGTCTCGGGCTTCAGGACATCGCCCTCGTGGAGCTCGAAGCCGGCGGCGGCCAGCTCGCGGGCGCTCCGCCCGCGACCGTCGCGAACCATGGCGCGCACGTTCCAGCCGGCATCGGCCAGTTCGTGCGTGAGCTTGCCACCCACGAAGCCGGTGGCGCCGGTGACCAGCGCTCGCCCTCGCGCCGGGTTCTCTGGGGATGTCACGGGGTCTCCACGCTGCTCGGCACCGCTCTGCACCCTTCCCCCTCTCCCGAGGGAGAAACCCGGATCGGCGCGCGCGTAATGATCACACGTCAGCCGACACCGACCGGTGCCAGCAGCAGGGCGGTCACCGCACCGGCCTCGGAGGCAAGGCCGAGCAGCGGCGCGCCGCCACCCGAACGGCCCGCGGCCGGCTTGGCGGCCGACGTCCCCGCGCGCGTACGGCTGCGCGCGGAGGCCACGATGTGGGTCGAGCTCCGGCCCGCGTGGGCCGCCGCCGTCGCAGACCCCCCGGCAGATCCGCCGGCCGAGGCGGGGACCGCGGCCAGGGGAAGCACGCGGCCGGCGAGGGCCAGGGCGGCCTCGGCGGTCACCCAGACGGGCGTCTGGTCAGTCGAGGGCGAGTAGCGGACGTGACCGTCGGAGGCGGTCATCGAGCGCAGGAAGGAGAGCGGCGAGCGGGCCCCTCGGCGGAGTCCCGCCGGGTTGACTCCGGCGGCCAGCAGACCCTGCACGGCCCAGGCGGTCGACTGCGCGTTGGACTCGCCGCCGGCCTGGGATGGAAAGCCACCGTCCGCGTTCTGCTGCGTACGCAGGAAGCGAACCGCGCGGGGCGTGGTGCGGCCGGGACCGAGCGCCTCGAGCGCGCCGCCGGTGTCGTCTACGTCGCTCTGCCCGCCTGCCGTGGCAAAGGAGAAGCCGCCGTCAGAGTTCTGCTGGCGCCGCAGCCAGCCGATCGTATTCGAGGGCGGCGCGACGCCGGCGGCGCGCAGGGCCAGCACGGCGAAGGCCGTGAGGTTGACCTGCCTGGCCACCGAGCCGTCCGGACGCAGATGACGCATGAGCGCCCCGACCAGATCATGCCCGGCGAAGTTGCGCGCCGAGCCGCCGGCCGCCCCGACGACCAGGATCGTGCGCTCGAGCGACCCCACGTCGCCGATTGAGCCGACACCGCCGGCCACGTAGTCGAGCACGCTGGCCCCGCCGTGGCGCACGTCGGCCGGGCTCTGGCCGAAGGCGGCCAGGCCGAGCGCGCTCCAGCCGGCATAGAGCTGTACCGACGGGTCGCCGGGCGCGGCCCCGAAGCCGCCGTCGGCATTCTGGGCGCCGCGCAGGTACGTGCTCGGCGAGGCCGCGCGGGCGGGAGTGGCGGCGGCCAGGGCGAGCGCCTGCGGGGCGAGTAGGACGACGAGCAGCGCGGGCACCGCGCCGGCCGGCTTCCAGGTGACCTGCAGACGCGCCCCGAAGCGCCGCACCGAGCGCGCCAGAGCCGGTCCGAAGGCGAGCGCAAAGGCCAGGCAGCCGCCCGCGTGGACGAGATCGAAGCCGATCCCCTTGCCGAGGTAGACGCCGAGCTGGGCGCTCGAATGATCGCTGTAGGTGACCCAGTCACCCACGTCCTGGAAGGCGGCGAAGCCGAACCCCACCACGGCGCAGATAACGGCGAGCGGCCAGCGTGATACCAGCAGCTGCTCGTCCCTGGCGCGGCGCCCCACCATGCCCAGCCCGGCGCCGAGCAGGCCGACGACGCCCCAGGCCGCCATCTGCCAGGGCGTCCAGGGACCCTGTCCGAAGAAGAAGTTCGAGGTCAGCCCGGCCAGCGCGCCGACCACGAAGCCCGGGGCGGCGCCAAGCGCAAAGCCGGAGATCAGGACGATGTCGGTCGTCGGCTTGACGTTCGGCAGGGCGGCGAAGGCGATCCGGCCCAGCGCGGCGAAGGCGGCCAGCGTGCCCACCATCGCGATGATCCGGGCGTCCGGCCGCCTGCGCTCGTACCAGGCGAACCCGGCGCCGAGCGCCAGCGCCAGCACCGCGAAGGCCCCGACCTGCCAGCTCACGCGGTCACCTCGATCCGCCGCCGCGCGCCGATCAGCTCGGCCCCATCCTCGGGCGAGAGCGCTCCGCCGGCGCCGCCGAGGATCCGTGCCGTCTCGGTGGCGAAGTAGGTGCCACCGGCGAGCACCTCCGGGGTCGGCCCGTCGGCGATCGGCGCCCCGTCGGCCAGCAGCACGACGCGCTCGGCGAACGCAGCGGCGAACTCGGGATCGTGCGTGGCCACGAGCACCGCCGCATCCAGGGATCTCAGGGTCGCCGCGAGCTCGCCCTTCAGCGCCCGGTCCATGCCGCGCGTCGGCTCGTCCAGGCACACGACGGCCGCCGGGTCGCCGGGCGAGTCGAGCACGATGGCCAGCGCCAGGCGCTGGCGCTCTCCGCCCGAGAGCTCGCGCGGGTGCCGGCCAGCGAACGACGGGTCCCCCAGGCCCATGCCCGCGAGCGCCGCCGCTCCGGCCTCCTCGGCGACGGTCTCGTGGATCAGATAGTCCGTCGGGTTCTGCAGCAGCAGGGCAACGCGGCCCGAGCTGTGCACGCGCCCGCGAGTGGGCCGCATGAGCCCGGCGCCATGGCGCAGCAGCGTCGATTTTCCCGCCCCGTTTCGCCCCATCAGGACCACACGCTCACCGGGGGCGAGCTCGAGCGACACGGAGCGCAAGATGGCAGGGCCGTCGGCCAGCTCGTGCCACACGCCGTCGAATCGCAACGCCGGCTCTGGGCTGCCCTTGCGCCGCCGGCGGCTCAGACGTGTACGCGGCGCCGTCGGCGCAACGGCGGCCTCGGGCAGCAACCCGTGCTGGCGCAGGGCCGCTCGGGCCCGGCGCACCCCGACCCGCGGCGGCCGCACACCGACGGCGCCGAGCAGGCGGGCGCCGGGGGTCTGAAGCTCGGGCGCGGCGAGCGCCGCCCATTCCAGGAACTCGCCCGGGGCCGCGTCGCAGCCCACATGACCGTCGACCATGGCGATCACCCGATCGGCGAAGCCCAGGCAGCGTTCGAGGCGGTGCTCAGCCAGCACGATCGCGGTGTCGGAGTCCTCGTTGAGCCGGTGCAGGAGTGAGATCAGCTCATCGCCGGCGACTGGGTCGAGCTGCGAGGTGGGCTCGTCGAGCACGACCAGCGCCGGCCGACCGGCGAGCGCGGCGCCGAGCGCCACGCGCTGGAGCTCGCCGCCGGACAGCTCCGCGGTCGAGCGCTCGAGCAGGTGAGCGATCCCCAGCGCTAGCGCCGCCTCCTCCACCCCGCGCGCCACGGCGGCCGTGCCCAGGCCGCGGTTCTCGAGCGGGAAGGCCAGCTCGGCCCGCACCGTCCCCATGATCACCTGGGTCTCAGGGTCCTGGAAGAGCGAGCCGACGACCGCCGAGAGGTCGCTCGGACCGTGGACGCGCGCGTCCATCTCCCCCACGACGACCTGCCCGGAGATCTCGCCCCCGTGAAAGTGCGGCACGAGGCCGCCCGCGGCGCGCAGCAAGGTCGACTTGCCCGATCCCGACGCTCCGGCGAGCACCACGAGTTCACCGGCCGAGATGTCCACGGACACGTCGCGCAGGGCGGGCCACGCGGCTCCTGGGTATGTGTAGGTCAGCCGCTGCACGCTGAGCACACTGGTCATCCGATCCCCCGGCGATCCGTGAAGGGCAGCAGCGCGACGACCGCCAGCGCCACGGCCAGCAACAGCTCGCTGAGACCGAGCGGCACGTGCAGCGACGGGTAGGCGTGAAACGGCGCCAGGCCGCCCAGACGCCCCACGAGCGCGAGGCCTACGAGGGCCACGGCGGAGCCGCCGAAGGTCAGGTCGTGGCGCGAGTACGGGCGCTGGGCCCGCGGCGGCTTGGCCGAACCGCCAAATCCCCGCACCTCGAGCGCTGAAGCCACGTCCAGAGCGCGGTCGAGCGCCCCCGAGCTCGCGGCGCGTATCAGGGTCACACGCGACGGCGGCGGCCCGGGCCGACAGCGCTGGGCGTCGGCCAGACGGCGGGAGTCGCGCATCAGGACCGGCACCATTCGGGTGGCCAGGGTCGCCGTCAGCGCCGAGCGGAAGGACACGCGCCGAAAGAGGCGCAGCACCTCGTCGGGATCGACGGCGGCTGTGTAGAGCGCGCCGCAGAGGATGAAGGCGACCGCCCGCAGACCGAGCATCGCGCCGTACGCGGTCGCTTCGAGGGTGATGTCGGTGTGGTCGAGGATCGGCAGCTGGCCGAGCCGCACGATCACGTGCAACCCGTCGCGGCTCACCAGGGCGTTGACGAGCATGATCAGGAGGGCCAGCGGGACGGCGAAACGTGCCGCGCGACGGAGCTCCGCACCAACGCCGGCCGCAGCTCCGGCACCGAGTGTGGCCAGCACGACGGCGCCCAGCTCGAGCGGGTGGTCGAGCAACAGTGCCGCGACCGCAAGCGCGAGACAGTACAGGCACCCGGCGCCCGCCCGGGCGGCGTGGAGCGGGCTGCGGCGGCGCCGGTAGCTCACGGTGTGCTCACCGGCAGCGGCCATACACGGTTCCCCTGTACGGCCAGCGCGAAGCGGTTGTGCAGCTGAGCCTGGTTGAAGGCCTTTGACGCGGCCAGCACCCCTGTGCTGTCGGTGCCGGTGACGAACCAGGTGGGCTCGGAGAGCTTGTCGCGGGTGGCGGCGATCAGTCCCGCCCCGGGGCCAAGCGTGGTCACGGCGCGGGCGCTCGGATCGAGCAGCGCGAGCGTGCTGCCGGTGCGTCCGCCGAAGCGTGCGTAGACGCCACTGGCCGAGGGGCCGTGGGCGATCAGACTGGCCGCCACCTCCGCGATGACCTCGCGCCACGGCGCCACCACGACACCGATCGTGTCCGACCCCGAGCCCGTTCCGATCAGCTGGCTGGCCAGCGGGACGTGAATGGCGCGAAGGGTGGCCGTGACGCGGTCGCAGGCCGCCTTGACGTCCGAGCCGCATTCGATCGTTACCGGCAGTCGCTTGCCGCCAACGCCGTGCACGAACGGCTCGGGAAACGATCCGACAACCGCTGGAATCGTGTCAGTCGCGGTCCAGTCGTGGAGGTCCCACCAGATCCGGTCGCCGCGGTGCACGGCCGTCGTGGCCGCGCCGGCCGCGGCCTCGACGCCGTTGACGTAGTAGAACCAGTCCAGGTGCGGCCCGCCTCCGGCGAGGCCACCGATCGACTCGACGAAGCCCCCGCCGTACCTGGTCTGGACCGGCAGGGAGCGCTCGAGCATCCGCATCACCGTCTCCGATCCCGGCACGTGGGATCGCGTGACCGACCTCACGCTACGCGCGCCGAAGTCGCGCGTCACGTTGAGGTTGACCTCGCTGGTGCCGGCACCCGGTCCGAGCCCGCAGCCCCCAGCGCCGGCGGCCGCGAGGGCGACCGCCAGCGTTGCGAGGGCGATGCGCGCGGCTGGGGCCCGGCCGGCCATCACTACGAGACGCGCACGGTCACCGGGACCGACCGGACATACCCGGTCTCGGTGGCGGCGTACTTCAGCCGCCCGGCGTGATGCGCGGTCAGGGTCACCGTCCCGTGCTTATTGGTGATCGCCCCGTCCACATGTGCGCCTGCGAGCGGCGTGGGGACCCCCGCCGGGCGCTTCGGTGTGGGCTTGTAATAGATGGCCTTGAGCTCAAACGGTCGCCCGACGCCGGCGCGCGCCGGTCCGCTGAGCACGATCGGGAACTGGCTGCCGTCGGTCACGGCGAACAGCAGTTGCTCACCCTTGCGGAGCTTGAGGCCGCAGACGCCCGCCTGGGCGGTGCGGTTGTCCACGAAGACCGTCCAATAGAAATTCCCGGCCGGCTTCACGCCGAAGATCGATGCCACGAAGATCCCGGGCGTCCCTGAGAAGATCTTGCCCTGCCAACGGCCGCGCGTGGCCGCATCCAACGCACCGGCGGCGGTGGAGGCCGGGCAGCTGCCCTTGGCCGCACCCCCCTTGGTGATCGACCCGGCATGGGTGTGCACAAGGGTCGGCGCAAGCAGCGTGCTTGTCCGGCCTTCGATACGCACGGACACGGCGGTCCCGGCCGCCGGCGCGGCCGACGCAGGAGCGAGCACGAGCGCAGTGCTCGCCCCGACTATGGCAACAGAACGTCTGACTGTCATGAGAGCCACCCCTTTCCACGAGGGCGTATGGGCTTGGCGGTCGGAGGCTGGTCTCCTGGCTTACGGGCCTACCGGCCGCGCCTTCCCGGGCACTCGGCGTGCCCAGTGGCTCATTGCGGACGGCGTCCCCGATCACAGTGGCGGGTCCGCGCCGGATCCTCCCCGGCTTCCCATCTCCACCGACCTTGAACTGGAGGATCGTACCGCTTCACGTCAAGTCACACGTAGAATCTGTCCCCCCGTGACCGTCAATCTCACCCGCATCTACACGCGCCTCGGCGACGGCGGCGAGACCCACCTTGGCGACATGAGCCGGGTGCCCAAGACCCACCCGCGGATCGAGGCCTACGGCACGGTCGACGAGCTCAATGCCCAGATCGGCGTCGCGCTCACCGTCGAGGGGCTGCCGCCGGCGTACGCCGAGTGGCTGGCGCGTATCCAGAACGACCTCTTCGACGTGGGCGCCGACATATCCGCGCCCCACGACCCCGATCGCGAGCGGCTCCGCGTGCTGCCCGAGCAGACCACGTGGCTCGAGGAGCGCTGTGACGAGGTCAACGACACGCTCGAGCCGCTGCACTCGTTCGTGCTCCCAGGCGGCAGCGCCGCGGCCGCCCACCTCCATGTCTGCCGGACCGTATGCCGCCGGGCGGAGCGGCTGGTCATCGCCTGCGGTGAACAGGTCAACGCCGAGGTCGTGCGCTATCTGAACCGGCTGTCGGACCTGCTCTTCATCCTCAGCCGCGGCGCCAACCGCGGTCAGGAGCCGCTCTGGGAGCCCGGCCGGTACCGGCCGTGAGAGCCCGTTGAGAGCAGGGTGATACCGGCCGCGAGCCCGATCGCGAGCGTCCCGATCACGGCCGCGCCAATGATGAACGCCGTATGGTCGCGGGCGTACGACGAGGACCTCGTGCGGGCGGGCGAGGGCGACCAGCCCGACCACGACCACGCCGCAGGTGACGATCGCCACCGACGGCCACAACACGGATGCCAGCGACGGCGAGGCGATGGCTTCGCTGTCGCTCTCCTCGGCGCGCGGCCACCGGCGATCGTAGGCGAACACGGCCGCCGCCCCCAGGAGCGTCCAGACCACCGCGAGGAGGAAGCCGCCGAGCACATCGCTCGGGTAGTGCCAGCCGAGCTCCAGGAACGAGTAGCTGACCGCGATGGCGAAGGCGGCGCCGACGGCGGCCACCCGAGGGCGGTAGCGCGCCGGGGCCGCGAGCACCGCGCACAGGGCCAGCGCCATGGCCGCGGTGGCGTGGCCGCTGGGCCAGGACGCCGAGGAGACATGCGCGTTACCGGCGACCTGGGTGGTCAGGCGGGGCTCCGCGAGCAGGGGCTTGAGCAGTTGGGTGGTCAGATTGGCGCCGAGCAGGATGCCGAAGATCGCCACCGCCCGCTCGATGCGCCCGCGACACACGGCGACAATCACCGGTATCGCGGCCAGCACGACATACGGCTTCGGGTTGCACAGCCCCGCGATCTGGTTGGTGATCGAGTCGATGCGCGGCCGGCTGATGCCGGAGAAGCCGCCGAGGATCTGGCCGTCGGCGCGCTCCAGGAAGCCGATATGGAACGCTGCGTACCAGGTCAGGAACAGCAGCAGGAGACCGGCAAGCGCACCGAGGAGTGCGGACGGGGCACGTCTGGGCATGACCTCAGGGTAGCCAGCGCGTGTGCCCGGTCGCGCGCCTGCGGCGCGCAGCTCTCAGTGCGCCTGTTCGCGAACCCGGTCGGTGCGCTCGGCGCGTGTCACCCGAAACTCCGGCGCCGCGCCCGTGCGGTGCAGATGGGCGAAATGCTCGATGTCCTCGGGTGAGGCGACCTCGACGCTCACTCCGGGCTCGATCTCGAAGCCCGCCGATTCGTAGAGCAGCTCCTGGTAGCGGGGGGTGCCGTTGGCCCCTCGCGCGCCCGTGCGCTCGACGTCGATGTCGTGCCGGCCGCAGCGCAGCGTCCAACGCGTGCCGCGGGCGAGCTTCTCGGCCGTCAGCTTGAGAGCCGTCGTGTCACGCTCGCCGTCAAGTCGCATCCGGGCGTGCTCGGCCACGAGCGCGCGGGCCAGCCGATCGTAGTTGCGCCCATACGGAGCGGGCACGATCGCCACCGGACCAGATGTGTCCGTGCGCCCGCGGATCGCCTCAGCGGCGGCGCCGATGAGCACGTGCTCGACCTTGTTGGCGTGAAGCCAGCGGAGCACCGCGACCCATTCGTCGCTCAGATGCTCGAGGCCCTTGGTGGGATTGCTGGGGCGGGAGTCGATCCCGGGAGAGCGGCGTTTGAGGAGCATGCACAGCGTTTCGCCCCGGGCACGCGTTGTCCTTCCCGGTCGCACCCCGGGGACGAAGCCGGCCGGGTCTCAGGCGGGCAGGCTGTCCATGCGAGCCAGGTGGCGCAGCACTCCGGGGGCGAAGCACGCCAGCGCGTGGGCCAGCTTGGCCTCCGGCGTGACCACGGCGACGGCAGCATCGGTGGCGATCGCACGCATGATGTCGCGGGCCACCTGCTCGGGGGTGAAGTTCCGCCGCTCGTACATGCTGGTCACGCGTTGCTGCAGGCGGGCCTGATCGGCCTCCGGACGACCCACGAAGCGCGTCGAGCGTGTGATGTTCGTCGCCACCACCCCGGGGCACACCGCCGTGACGCCGATGCCGAATGGGGCCAGCTCGGCGCGCATCGATTCCGAGAGCATCAGCACGGCGGCCTTGGACGCTCCGTACGCGGCCAGGTCCTTGACCGGCTGGAAGGCCGCCGCGGAGGCGGTGTTGACGATCTGGCCTCCCTCTCCGCGCTCGACCATGGCTCGGGCGAACAGGCGCGCGCCATGGACCACTCCCATCAGGTTGATGTCAAGCACGCGGCGCCAGTCCTCCAGACCGGTGTCGAGGAATGAGCCGGCCACGCCGATGCCGGCGTTGTTGACCACCACGTCGGGCACGCCATGGGCCTCGATCACGGCCGCGGCCATGCGCTCCATCGCGCGGGCATCGCTGACGTCGCAGACCTCGGTGTGGGCGTCGCCCGGGACCATCTCGGCCGTGCGCGAGGCGGCGTCTACGTCCCGGTCGACGATGATGACCCGGGCCCCCGCCGCGGCCAGGGCGCAGGCCGTCGCCCGGCCGATGCCGCTGCCCGCCCCGGTCACCAGCGCGAGTCGCCCCGCCAGCTGCTCGAGCCCTGCGCCCGGGATCCATGGCAGGGCATGGCGCGCCGTGGCGTGTGCGTCGTCGACGAACTCTGCGATCCAGCGGGCGATCAGCTCCGGGTGTCGCCGCGGTGCCCAGTGCGAGCCTCCGAGGACGCGGCGTCGCAGCCCGGGCGCATGGCGTTCGGCGACCTCGTAGTAGCTCGGCGAGATGAAGTGGTCACCGCCCGGGACGATGAGCTGAACCGGCACGTGTGCGCGCGCGTCACGCCGTGGCCGGAGCATGCGCCGCGGAATGTTGCGGCGGTAGAGGTTCGATCCCCGCGCCCCGTCCCGCGCGACCGACGGCGCCGGGTGGGCAGCGCGCGGCGGCAGCCGCTCGCCGTTCTCGAGCAGCCAGCGCCACCGCCCGCGGGATAGCGGTCCCCGCCAGGCCAGCGTCGGCACCCCCGGCGTCAGCAGCCCGAGCACATACCAGGAACGCCGCACGCGGCCGAGAGCCTTGGCCAGGTTCCCCGGCGTCGGGCGCCGCATGAGGCCGCGCCCGCTCAGCGCGACCTGGTCGAGCGACGGGCCGGCGATCGCGGTGAATGACGCAAGCCGGCCGCTGAAGCGCTCGTCCGTGGCGAACTCCCAGCCCGCGATCGCACCCCAGTCGTGTCCCACGAGGTGCACCGGCGAGGCGGGCGAGGTGGCGGCGATCACCGCGGTCAGGTCGTCGCCCAGACATTTCAGGTCATAGGCGCGCGGTCCGCGGGGGGAGCTCGAGGCCCCGGCGCCGCGGACGTCATAGGCGACCACATGGAACCGGTCGCGCAGCAGCGGCAGGACGTCGACCCACATCTCCTTGGTGTCCGGATAACCGTGCACGAACACCAAGGTGGGACGGTTGGCATCGCCGGCCTCGACGAGCGCGAGCTGCACGCCGGCGCCGGTCACGGTCCGCTGAGAGACGGCCTCGTTCACCGCACGTGAATCTATCCGGATAGGCTCGCGGACATGAGCCTCACGCCACGCACCGCGGCTTGGGCCCGCTCCGGGGAGCGCGTGAGTGTGCTCGGTGGCCACGAGGTCTTCGTGACCACGCGCGAGGGAACGGCGCCGTGGCTCATCCTGCTGCACGGTTTTCCCTCGAGCTCCTACGACTGGCGAGCACTGCTCGAGGAGCCCGCGCTCGATGGCCGCGGCGTGCTGGCCTTCGACTTCCTCGGCTTCGGCCTTTCCGACAAACCCGCCGGCCGGCCCTATTCGCTGATGCCCCAGGCCGACCTGGTCGAGGAGCTGGTCGCGCGCTACTGCGGTCCGGAGGTCTTCGTCGTCGCCCACGACATGGGCACCTCGGTGGCCAGCGAGCTCTTCGCGCGCGACGTCGAGGGTCGCGGGCGGATCGCGATCTCGCGCGCGCTGCTGTTCAACGGCAGCATGCTGCTGCATCTCGCCAACCCGACGATCGGCCAGCGTCTGCTGCGCAGCCCAGCCGGTCCGTTCCTGGCCCGCGTGAGCACGGAGCGGTTCTTTCGCCAGCAGCTCGGGTCCGTCTTCTCGCCCGGCCATCCGCTGAGCGCCGAGGAGGCCGCCGATCAGTGGTCGCTCGTCACCGAGCGGGGCGGCCACCGGCGGGCGCACGAGCTGATCGCCTACATGGACGAGCGCATCAAGTACGCCGAGCGCTGGCACGGCGCGATCCGCGACTGGAACGGTGAGCTCTCGCTGATGTGGGGCCTGCTCGACCCGGTCGCGCGGGTGGAGGTGCTGCGCGGCCTGCAGGAGCTTCGCCCCGGGGTCTCGGTCACAGAGCTGCCCGACCTCGGTCACTACCCGCAGCTCGAGGACCCCGCCCGCGTGGCCCAGGTGGTGGCCTCGACCTTCCCGGCGGCCGGCGCGCGCGTACCCTCCACGCCATGAGCCCGCAAGCCTGGTCGGAGTTGCTGCGCGAGCAGCGCGACCGGCCATGGCTCGGACTGGCCGTAGCCGGCGTCGCGGTCGCGCTGGCCACCGCCCTCATCTACCCGCTCAAGCATGTGGCGCCCGTCGTCTCGCTGAGCGTCGTGTACCTGCCCGCCGTGCTGCTCGTCTCGGCTCTGTGGGGACTCATCGACGGGCTCGTGACCGCGCTGGCCAGCGCAGCAGCGTTCAATTTCTTTCACCTCCCGCCCGTCGGGCAGTTCACGATCGCCGACAGCCGCAACTGGGTCGCGCTGGGGGCCTTCGTCGCGGCGGCGGTGGTGGTCAGCGGCGTGGCCGAGCTGGCCCGCAGCGGCGCGGTGCAGGCCGACCGGCGGCGCGGTGAGGCCGACCTCACCGCCGCGCTGGCCCGCGAGCTGCTGTCCGGATCCGGGACGCGCGATGCGCTCGGGGCGACCGCGCGCCGCGTGGCCGAGGCCCTCGGCCTGGCCTCGGCGTCGATCGAGCTCGGGGCCGCCGCCGCGGACGAACGCCGGCGGGCCGTTCCGCTGCGAGACGCCGACGGCCGCCAGATCGCCACGCTGCTCGTGCCGCACGACCTTCGCGGCGATACCAGCGAGCGCCTGCGCACCCGGCTGGCGCCGGCGCTCGGGGCGCTCGTGGCGATCGCCCTGCGGCGCGACGCCCTGCAGGCCGAGGCCGTGGAGACCGCGGCCCTGCGACGCAGCGACGATGTCAAGACCGCCCTGCTGCGGGCTGTCTCACACGATCTGCGCACCCCCCTGACGGCGATCGTGGCCGCAGGCCACGCGCTCGGGACGCAGTCGCTCACCGCCACCGAGCGGGTGGAGCTCAGCGCCGGCGTGGTCGAGGAGGCCGAGCGCCTCTCGCGGCTCGTCGAGAAGCTGCTCGATCTCTCCGTGCTCCAGGCCGGCCGCGCGTCCCCGCATCGCGACTGGGTATCGATCGAGGATGTCGTGCTCGCGGCGCGCGAGGGCCTCAGCGACCCCGCCGCCGACGTCCGCGTGTCGATCGATCCGGACCTTCCCCCGGTGCGGGCCGACGCCGCGCAGCTCGAGCGCGCGTTCGCCAACCTGCTCGAGAACGCCCGCAGCTACTCGGGCGGGCTGCCCGTGTCGGTCGTCGCGCACCGCAGCGGCCAACGCGTCGTCGTGCGGGTCGTCGATCAGGGCCCGGGAGTCAAGCCCGCCGAGCGCGCCCGGATCTTCGAGCCCTTCTATCGCGGTCCCCAGGAGGGCCGCGGGCCATGGACGGGCTCGGGTCTGGGTCTGGCCATCGTGCGCGGCTTCGTCGAGGCCAACGGCGGGACGATCGCCGTCGACTCGCTGCCGGGGCAGGGCACGAGCTTCGTCATCTCGCTACCAATCGAGGCTGTGCCGTCCGAGCCGTCCCCCGAGGTGCGCGCGTGAGCGCCGAGCGGCCGCGCGTCCTGGTCTGTGACGACGAGACGCAGATCCTCCGCGCGCTGCGCGTGATCCTGCGCGACGCCGGCTTCGAGGCGCTGCCCGCCGACACCGTGCAGGAGGCGCTCGACGTGGCCGCCGTCGGACGCCCCGAGGCGGCGATCATCGACCTCGTGCTGCCCGACGGCGACGGCGTCGAGCTCTGCGCGCGCTTGCGCGAGTGGAGCGAGATGCCGATCATCGTCCTGTCCGCCGTCGGCGACGAGGACGCCAAGGTGCGGTCGCTGGCCGCCGGCGCCGACGACTACATCACCAAGCCCTTCGGTCCGCGGGAGCTCGTGGCCCGGCTGCAGGCCAACATGCGTCGCATCACGCCCGACCCTGAGGAGTCGGTGGTCCTGGCCGACGGCCTCGAGGTCGATCTGGCCCGCCGCACCGTGGCGCGCGACGGCGTCGAGATCCACCTCACGCCGATCGAGTTCGACCTGCTGAGGATGCTGGTGCGCAACCGCGGCCGGCTGATGACCCATCGCGAGCTGCTCGTCTCGGTCTGGGGCGCGGGATACGGCGAGGACACCCAGGTTCTGCGGGCGCACATCGCCAACCTGCGGCGCAAGATCGAGCCTGCCGACGGTCCGCGCCTGATCCGGACCGACCCGGGCGTCGGTTACCGCTTCTCGGGCTAGCCCGCAGCCGAGCGAAACCGCCCGCTCCGGCGGCCGAGGCCTCGCTAGGATCCTCGGCGGTGAGCCGGGAAGCCTGGTCGGCACATCCTTCGACGTGCGCGAGGCTGATTTGCTCAACCGACTACGCGAGGTAAGGCCGCTCTCGTCCTGGCGACGCGAGACGCTTCGCACCAACCTGTGGCTTGTACCGACCGTCGAGGTGCTGCTGGCCACAGCGCTGTTCGCCGCGACCTACGCGCTGGACCGTGCCGCCTACCGCGGCACGATCAGCTTTCCGAACTGGATCTACGGCGGCACCGCCGACGGCAGCCGGCAGGTCCTCACGGGGCTCGCGGCCGCGGTGATCACGGTCATCGGGCTCGTGTTCTCGATCACGATCGTCACCCTGACGCTGGCCTCCACGCAGTTCGGCCCGCGCATGCTGCGCAACTTCATTCGCGACCGGGTGACCCAGCTGACGCTGGGTACGTTCGTCGCCACCTTCGCCTACGCCGTGCTGACCCTGATCTCCATCAGCCCGGGACCACATGGCGATTTCATACCGCACCTGTCGATCACGATCTCACTCGTGCTGGTCGCGGTGGACCTCGCGGTGCTGATCGTGTTCATCGATCACATCGCCAAGTCGATCCAGCTGCCGCAGGTGATCGCCAGCATCGCCGGCGACCTCTCGCGCGCCATCGACGACTCGAACTCGGCGCCCGACCCCGTCGAGCTGCGGGCCGGCCCATCGATCTCCGAGATGCTGGGACGCCTCGACGAGTCGGGCGACCTCGTGCGGGCCCGGGCCAGCGGATACCTGCAGTTCGTGCGGCTCGACACGCTGCTCGGGATCGCGTCCCGCACACACGCCGTGATTCGGCTTCTGCACCGCCCGGGGCACTTCGTCAGCGAAGGACAGCCGCTGGCCATCGTCTGGCCTGCGCAGGCGGCGCCCAAGGTGGCCCAGGCGCTGGACCGCGCTCACGCCACCGGTCCGCACCGAACGCTCGCTCAGGACGTGTCGTTTGCCGTCGACCAACTCGTCGAGATCGCGATTCGCGCCCTGTCGCCGGCGGTCAACGACACCTTCACCGCGCTGACCTGCATCGACTGGCTGGGCGACGGGCTGGGCAAGGTCTTCGCCCAATGGGATCCGGTCACGGCACATCGCGACCGCCGCGGCAACCTGCTCGTGATCACGGTGGCGGTCAGCGACCGGCGGCTGGTCGAACGGGCCTTCGAGAAGATCCGCCAGGCCTCGCACGGGATGCCGGCCGTGATGATCCGCCAGCTCGAAGCGCTGCGCATGGTTATGAGCTCCTGTACCAACGACGCCCAGCGCGACGTCCTGATGGAACAGGCCGCGATGATCCTGCACGCCAGCCAGGTCTCGGTTTCCGAGGATCGAGATCGCGCCGACATCCTGCGACGCTATGAGGCACTCGTGGCCGCGCGCTGAGGGTCTGGCTTCTCGGAGGCCGCCTTCACACGATCTTGACGGCGGACCGTCGAACCTTCACCGGCCCTTGACACCGGCGGACCTACGCTCGGCTTGTGACGTGGCGCCTGCGTATGCGTGTTCGCCTCACCCGCGGAGTCCTCGACCGGCAGCTCGCCCGAGGCGTGAGCGCCGATCGTTCACCGGCATTGGCACTGCGGGCAGATCAGCTCAGAAGCCCCGAGGTTCGTAGGACGATCGCCCGGCTGCTCGGCACGATCGTGCAAGCCGCCGAGGAACGGAACGCCGACCCGAGCTCGCCCCTGATCGTCAACCACCCGGCGGTGCGCGATGCCAGTGCGGAGATCCAGGCGCTGATCGGCCGCCTGCGCAGCACCGCCACGCTCGATCCGTCCGGGATCGCGCTGGCGCGGCTGCTCGTCCGAGACTCGAGGAGCCCAATGTTCTCCGCCGCCTCGGACCGCCGGCTGCGCGACGCGCTGGCGGAGATCGCCGGGCAGCTTGCGCCAGTCCATCGCGCCGGCGCGCCATGGGATGCCTCCTCCCCGTCCTCTTCACGGAATCTTGACGGCGGCGCCCGCTATCTGCACGTGGCCTTTACGGACCCGCGCCTACCGTGAGAACAGTCCGGAATGCCAGACAGGACCGGTCTCGATGACGATCAAGCCCTTGACTGTTAAGACCCCGCGGCGCAGCTCGGATCGGACCGAGCTGAGCGTCCCGAAGCCGCGCCTGCGACTTCGCCTGCGCGTGGGGTTCTCCCGCTTCCGCCTCGACCGTGAGCTGGCCGCAGGTCAGCCCGCCGGCGCCTCGAAGGAGCTGGCCCTGCGGGCCAGGCAGCTGACCGAACTCCCGGCGCGGCGCAGGCTCGCGAGCTCATTGAGGCACACGGTCGCGGACGCACAGCGACCGAATCCACCCGGCTTCAGCTCGGCCGTGCCGATGCGGCGCGATGCCGTGCGGAGCTGCGGCGAGGCGATGCTCGGCCTGGCCGACCGCCTCGAGCAGGAGCCTCCGCTGAGCGCGAGCGCCGTGGCGCGCGTGCTCGTGCTCCTCAGCGACGGTACCGGTCCGCTGTACAACGCCGGTTGCCCGCGTTCGCTGGGCGACGCGGTCTGGGCGGTTGTGGACGCCGAGCAGGGGTCCCACGACGTCGCCGCTCGCGCCGCCGACTGACCGCCGTCGCCCTGCGCCTCGCCGAGATGCACCTCTTCACAACATCTTCATGCCGCGCGCCGCTTTCTGCACGCGGTCTTGACTGGACAGCGGCCAGGATGCCCTCATGGACTTCGTAGCCGTACTACTCGCGCTGGTGACGTTCGCCGTGCTCATCGGCCTGATCTACGGGATCGATCGGATATGAGCCTGGTGCTCGCCAGCATGAGCGGCGCCGACGTCTTCGGACTCGTGGCCTCCGTGATCGTGTGCATCTACTTGCTGTACGCGCTGTTGCGCGGGGAGAAGTTCTAGCGCCATGACCTTCCTCGGCTGGCTGACGATCTTCCTGTTCGCGGGCATCCTGACGGCGTTCGCGATCCCGCTCGGCTCCTACATGGCTGCCGTGTATACGGGCGAGCGCACGTTCCTGGATCCGCTGTTCCGCGGCCCGGAGCGGCTGCTCTACAGAGTCATGCGGGTCGATCCGGACAAGGGACAGGATTGGAAGGCCTACGCCAAGTGCGTGATCTTCTTCTCGCTCGCGGGCTGGCTGCTGCTGTATTTCATTCTGCGCACGCAGACGCTGTGGAACTGGACGGGACTGAACCCGCAGCACTTCCACTCGGCGCCGTGGAACGTGACGTTCAACACGACCTCGTCGTTCGTGACGAACACGAACTGGCAGTACTACGGCGGGGAGACGACGATGAGCTACTTCAGCCAGATGGCCGGGCTGACAGTGCAGAACTTCGTCTCCGCCGCGGTCGGGATCTCGGTGGCGATCGCGGTGATACGGGGGATCATCGGCCGCAGCGGCAAGAGCCTCGGCAACTTCTGGCAGGACCTCGTGCGCACCGTGCTGTGGGTTTTGTTGCCGATTTCGTTCTTGGTCGCCCTGGTACTCGTCTTCCAGGGCTCGATCCAGAACTTCTCGCACTACCTGAACGTCAACGGCCCGACGGGGCTCGCCAACCAGATCGCGCAGGGCCCCGTTGCCTCACAGGAGGCGATCAAAGAGCTCGGGACCAACGGCGGCGGCTTCTTCAACACGAACTCCGCTCATCCGTTCGAGAACCCGAGCGGGTTCACGAATCTTGTCGAGATGCTGGCGGTGCTGATCATCCCCGCAGCGCTCGTCTTCTGCTACGGGAAGATGGCTGGCAAGCGCCGCCAAGGCTACGCGATCTACGCGACGATGATGATCATGTTCCTCGGCGCGGCGATCGTCGCCTTCATCGCCGAGGCGCACGGGTCCCCTGCGCAGCATGCCGCCGGCCTTCACACCGGCGTGATCTCCGGTTCTGGCGGGGGCAACATGGAGGGCAAGGAGCAGCGCTTCGGGATCGCCGGCTCAGCCCTGTTCGACGTCGTCACGACGGTCACCTCTTGTGGCGCGGTAAACAGCGCGATCGAATCGTTCACGGGGATCGGCGGCGCGATCCCGATGGCGAACCTGTCGGCCAGCGAGGTGATCTTCGGCGGCGTCGGCACGGGCCTGTACTCGATCCTCTTGTACGTGCTGCTGGCGGTCTTCCTCGGCGGCCTAATGGTCGGCCGCACCCCGGAGTACCTGGGTAAGAAGATCGAGGCGCGCGAGATCAAGCTCGTCGTGCTCGGTCTCTTGATCACGCCGCTGGCGGCGCTGTTCGCGACTTCGTTGGCGACTGCAAGCAAGGCCGGGCGAGCTTCGATCTCCGCCGCGGCCAGCGGTAGTCCACAGGGCTTTTCTGAGACCATCTACGCTTACCTCTCCCAAGCGAACAACAACGGTTCTGCGTTCGCGGGCTACACGGGCTTCATCCAGCCCAACGCCGGCAACGTCGGCTCGCACGGGATCACGTTCGCCGACCTGCTCGGCGGTTTGACGATGCTGTTCGCTCGCTTTGCGCCGATTCTGTTCGCGCTCGCGGTCGCCGGCGCACTGGCCGGCAAGCGCGTCAGTCCCGCCGGCCTCGGCACGATGCGTACGGACAACCCGACGTTCGTCGTGCTGCTGATCGGCGTGATCGTGCTCGTCGGCGCGCTCACCTTCTTCCCCGCCCTGCTGCTCGGACCGATCGTCCAGGGCCTGACCGGACACCTCTACTGACATGAGACGCGACATCATCACCTCCGCGCTCGGCATCGTCGTGTTGACGCTGCTGCTCGGAATCTTCTACCCGCTCGTCATCACGGGCGTCAGCCAGGTCGCCTTCCCGGGCAACGCCAACGGCCAGCAGATCAAGCTGAACGGCAAGCTCGTGGGCTCCAAGATCATCGGCCAGAACTTCGCCGAGCAGGTGGTCAAGAACGGCAAGCCGCAGGTCGACAAGAGCGGCAACCCGGTGACCACGCCGGATCCTAGGTACTTCCAGAGCCGCCCGTCGGCGACCGTCCCCCCGAACAACGCCGCCGCAACCACGTTCTCGAACCTCGGGCCCAACAACAAGGCGACCGAGCAGGCGATCGCGGCCAACATCCAGTCCTACATCGCGCTCGAGAAGCCCTACGTCCCTGGGCTCACCGCGGCGACCGTCCCGGTCGACGCCGCCGACACCTCGGCCTCGGGGATCGACCCAGATATCTCGCAGGCCAACGCCTGGATACAGGCCCACCGGATCGCGGCCGTCCGGCGTCTGCCGTTGGCTCGGGTGAATCAGCTCATCGCGCAGTACACCCACGATCGCGGGATCGGATTCTCCGGTGAGCCCGGGGTCAACGTGCTCCAGCTGAACCTCACCCTCGACCGCCTGAGCGCCGGAGGCCGCTGATGAGCGCTATACGCCAAGTCCCCACCCCCCCGGCCGCTCCGCACGAGCGCCAGGCCGTGTCGCTCTTCCGCGGCGATATCGTGCGCCGGGCCGTGATCGAGAGCATCGTCAAGCTCGATCCCCGCGTCCAGATCCGCAACCCGGTGATGTTGGTGGTCGAACTCGGCGCCGTGGTCACGACCATCACGTGGCTGATGCAGGTCTTGGGCGGCAAGCCACTGGGCGGCGGCCATGAACCCTCCTGGTACACGTTCACGATCTCCTTCTGGCTGTGGCTAACCGTTGTATTCGCCAACCTGGCCGAGGCGTTCGCCGAGGGCCGCGGTCGAGCCCAGGCCGACACCCTGCGGGCCATGCGCCAGGAGACCGTCGCCAACCTCCAGGACGGCACCACGAAGCGTGCCTCTGAGCTCGCCAAGGGCGACGTCGTGGTCGTCAACGCCAGCGAGCTGATCCCCGGCGACGGCACAGTGATCGAGGGCATCGCCTCGGTCGACGAGTCGGCCATCACCGGTGAGTCGGCTCCCGTGATCCGCGAGTCCGGAGGTGACCGCAGCGCCGTCACCGGCGGCACGCGCGTGCTCTCCGACCAGATCGTCGTCGAGATCACACAGGAGCCCGGTCACTCCTTTCTCGACCGCATGATCGCGCTCGTCGAAGGCGCCGCGCGGCGCAAGACACCGAACGAGATCGCGCTCAACATCCTGCTCGCCGGGTTGACCCTGGTCTTCATGATCGTCGTGGCCACGCTGCGGCCGTTCGGGCTGTTCGCGCACACGCCGATCTCCGAGACGACGCTGATCTCGCTGCTCGTCGCACTGATCCCGACCACGATCGGCGCGCTACTCTCGGCGATCGGCATCGCCGGCATGGACCGCATGGTGCGGCGCAACGTGCTCGCCCTGTCGGGCCGCGCGGTGGAAGCCTCCGGTGACGTCGACGTGCTGCTGCTCGACAAGACGGGCACGATCACGATCGGCAACCGCCTGGCGTCGGAGTTCATCCCCATGCCCGGCGTGAGCGAGGCCGAGCTCGCCGAGGTCGCGCAGCTGGCCTCGCTGGCCGACGAGACCCCCGAGGGGCGTTCGATCGTCGTGCTGGCCAAGCAGTACGGAATCCGCGAGCACGACATGCAGGCCCTGCACGCCGAGTTCGTGGCCTTCACCGCCCAGACCCGCATGAGCGGCGTCAACTTCGACGGCCACCGGCTGCGCAAGGGCGCCGGCGACGCCGTGATCGCCTGGGTCAAGGACGAGGGCGGCCGGCCGCCCGCCGAGCTGCAGGCCGTGCTCGACCGCATCGGCCGCGAGGGCGGCACGCCGCTCGCCGTGGCCCGCGACTCGCAGGTCATGGGCGTGATCTACCTCAAGGACACGATCAAGGAGGGCATGCGCCAGCGCTTCGACCAGCTCCGGGCGATGGGCATCCGCACGATCATGATCACCGGCGACAACCGCCTCACGGCGGCCAAGATCGCCGAGGAGTCGGGTGTCGACGACTTCCTCGCCGAGGCGACGCCGGAGGCCAAGCTCGCCCTTATCAGGGAGCAGCAGGCCTCGGGCCGGCTCGTGGCCATGACCGGCGACGGCACCAACGACGCTCCCGCCCTGGCCCAGGCCGACGTCGGCGTGGCCATGAACACCGGCACTCAGGCGGCCCGCGAGGCGGGCAATATGGTAGATCTGGACTCCAATCCGACGAAGCTGATCGAGATCGTCGAGGTCGGCAAGCAGCTGCTGATCACGCGCGGCGCGCTCACCACTTTCTCGATCGCCAACGACGTGGCCAAGTACTTCGCGATCCTGCCCGCGATCTTCGTCACCACGTGGGCGACCTCACCGGGCGGCAAGGGTCCCCTCAACGTGCTCAACATCATGCACCTTGGCACGCCCGAATCGGCCGTGATCTCGGCGATCATCTTCAACGCGATTGTCATCCCGCTCCTGATCCCGATCGCGCTCAAGGGCGTGAGCTACCGGCCGATCGGCGCCAGCGCGCTGCTTCGCCGCAACCTCCTGATCTACGGTCTCGGCGGGATCATCGCACCGTTCATCGGCATCAAGCTGATCGACCTTCTGATCCACAACGTCTTCGGGGCCTAGTGGCGGCGAGCGGGTCGCGAGCGCGATCATGGCTGTGGTGACTGACTCAGGCTCAACCTCGGAGCGCACCGGCCTCGCCAAGGACATTCACCGCGGCCGCTACAAGGTCTTCCTGGGCATGGCCGCCGGGGTCGGCAAGACCTACCGGATGCTCCAGGAGGGACAGGCCGAGGCCGAGGCGGGCCGCGACGTCGTAATTGGCTATCTCGAGCCCCATGGCCGCGAGGAGACGATCGCCCAGGCCGAGGGGCTCGAGGTGGTCCCCCGCCGGCGGGTGACCTATCGCGACGCGGTGCTCGAGGAGATGGACCTGCCCGCCATCATCCGCCGCGCCCCCGAGCTCTGCCTGATCGACGAGCTCGCCCACACCAACGTCCCCGGCGTGGAGCACGCCAAGCGCTGCGAGGACATCAACGATGTGCTCGAGGCGGGCATCGACGTCTTCTCGACCGTCAACGTCCAGCACCTCGAGAGCCTCAACGACCAGGTCGCCGAGCTGACCGGGATCCGGGTGCGGGAGACCGTGCCCGACTCGGTGATCGGTTCCGCCGACGATGTCGTCCTGATCGACATCACGCCACAGTCACTGATCGAGCGGCTGATGGCGGGCAAGGTCTATCCCGGCGAGCGCGTCCAGGCGGCGCTCAACAACTTCTTCAAGCTCGAGAACCTGTCCGCGCTGCGCGAGGTCTCGCTGCGCCAGGTGGCCGAGGAGGTCGAGAGCAAGCGGATCCCCTCGGACAGCGGCGTCCGCGGCCGCGAAGAGCGCCTGATCGACACCGCCGCCTCACAGGCGATTGGTGAACGGCTGCTGGCGCTCATCACCCCCCGACCGCGTTCGCAGCGCATCGTCCGCCGGGCCTGGCGCTCGGCTCAGCGGCTCGGCGCCGAGCTCGACCTGCTGTGGGTGGCCAGAAACGAGCCGACCGACGAGGAGCGCGAGCAGCTCGAAGGGCTGCAGGCGCCTGGCCAGCGTGCTCGGCGCGCACCTGCTGGTCGAGCGCGGCGACGACGTCGCGCTCACCACCCAGCGGGTGGCCAACGAGCGGGGCACCACATACATCCTCATGGGTACGCCCCGGCCACGTAGCGCGCTGCGCCGCTTGACCCAGGCGGCGCTGCCCTACCGCCTGCTCGGGCTGCTACCAGGAGTCGACCTGCGGATCGTGGCCGACCGCGCCCAGATGGCCAAGGAGGAGCCGTGACGATCGTCCTGATCGTGCTCATCGTCCTGCTCGCGGTGGCCATCGCCGCCCTCGGCGGCGTGAACTTCAACCTCCGCCGGCGCCCGGCGGCCCGGGCGCCGGTCTCCGGGAAGCGCCGGATCCTCTTTCCGTTCGTCGCCGATGCGCTCTCCCAGCGGGTGCTCGACGCCGCGCTGCGGATCGCGCGGGCCGAGGACGCCACGCTCGTGCCGGTGTTCCTGGCCCGCGTCTCGTTGCACCTGCCGCTCGATACACCACTCCCCCGCCAGTCGGCGATCGCCATCCCGCTCCAGGAGGCGATCGAGCACCGGGCACTCGTCTTCGGGATCCCGGTCGACGCGCGCATCGAGCGCGGGCGCACGTATCGCCACGCTCTCCGGGAGACGATCCTCAGCGAGCGCTACGACCGCATCGTGATCGCCGCCGCCGCCCAGGGCCGCGCCGGTTTCAACGCCGAGGACGTGGCCTGGCTGCTCGAGCACGCGCCGGGAGAGATCATCGTCGTGCGCCCCGACGACGACGAGCCCCTCGTCCCGGCCGGTGCGGGCGCCCGGCACGTGGGCCGCAACGGGCACGCCGGGATCAGGCAGCGGCAGGCGCTGGCGCGGCGGTAGATCGTCGGGCGCGGCGGGAGCGGGGCATCCGGCCCGAACCGTCTGGAAAAGGTGGCGCTGGTGCGTACTAAATCCCGACAGTTCGGGTCCAGACCGCCAGAACTCACTCGTGCAGCCGGAACGGCAGGCGCGCGACCACCGCGTCCGTGCGCGACCCCAGGACGGCCGAGAGCAGCACGCCGCGCTGGTTGTGCAGTACCGCGTGGCGGCGTCTGCGCGGCTCGATCTCGATGATCAGCACGGTCACCTGGAGGCGCTTGTGCTCGAGCGATTCGACGTACTTGACGGTCGAGCGGATGAAGGCGCGCTCGGGGCTGATCAGGACCTTCAGCTCGACGCCCGGGTTCCACTTCTGCCACTGCTCCATGACCCGCTGGCGATCCTCCTCGTCGCAGGCCACGTCGATCGCCTGAACCCGGTCGCCGAGCGACAGCGCCGCGCTGAGACCCTTCTGCGTGGCCAGGTTGACCGTCGTGACCGGGACCAGGACGAGGCTCGGCCTGCGTTTCGGGGGCGGCGGGATCTTGCCGAGCCGCAGCTCGCGCGCCACCTCCGCGTAGTAGCCCTCGATGCGCGAGAACAGCAGCATCATCAGCGGTACGGCGATCGTGACCACCCACGCGCCCTCGAGGAACTTCGACCCGAGGAAGACCACGACGGCGATCGCGGTCATCACCGCGCCGGCGCCATTGACCGTCGCCCGCGCCCGCCAGCGGGGCGGCCGCTCCTTGCGCCAGTGGCGAACCAGGCCGACCTGGCTGATCGTGAAGCCCACGAACACGCCAATCGTGAACAGCGGGATGAGGCGGTTCGTCTCGGCATCGACGGCGACCAGCAGCAGCGCCGCCAGCACCGCCAGCGCCACGATGCCGTGGCGGTAGACCGGCCGCTCGGCCCGCAGGTAGAACAGATGCGGGAGCCGGTGATCCTTGGCCAGCAGGCTCATCAGCACGGGCAGGCCGCCGAAGCTGGTGTTGGCCGCCAGCGCCAGCACCGCGGTGACCGCCAGGTTGGAGACGTAGAACGGCCAGCCCGTCCCGAAGGCGCCGGCGGTCAGCTGCGCGAGGATCGTCACGCCGCCGCGCGGCACGACGTGATGGACGTGGATCAGGATCGCCAGTCCGACGAGCATCATGCCCAGCAGCACGCCGAGGCCGATCTCCGTGCGCTGGGCGTGCCTGACCCGGTCCGGACGGAACTGCGGCACGCCGTTGGCGATCGCCTCGACGCCCGGTGACCGCCGAGCAGCCCGCCGCGAAGGCCTTCAGCAGCAGCACGATCCCCAGCGCCTCGATCGGCCGGAAGGGGCCGAGGTTCGTGCCGATCACCGCCTTGGGGTGGGGATGAAACGCCCCCACGATGATCACCGCGATGATGCTCACGATGAAGACCAGGGTGGGCACCATCAGGAGGCGCGCGGACTCCTGCAGGCCGAACATGTTCACCGCCGTCAGCAGGAGCAGGCCGCCAAGGGCGACCGGCAGCAGGTGGTGTGAAAGCGCGGGAAAGACGCTGGCCAGGCTGGCCGCCCCGGCCGCCAGGCTCACCGCCACCGTGAGCACGTAGTCAACGACCAGCGAGGCCGCCGCGAGCAGGCTCGTGCGCCGCCCGAGGTCCTGCTTGGCCACCGCGTACGCGCCGCCACCCGACGGGTGCGCTGCGATCACCTGGGAGTAGGAGATGACGAGCAGCACGAGCATGCCCGTTATGACCAGCGTCAGTGGCACGGTCCACTTGAGCGCGCCCGTGCCCGCCACGATCAGGACGAGCACCATCGCCTCGGGCCCGTAGGCGACGCTCGAGAGCGCGTCGAGACTCAGCGCGGCCAGGCCGCCGAGGACGCCCAAACCGTCCTTCGACGCGGACCTGTGGGCCGGATGCCGTGTCGCGGAGCCGCTCAAGGGCCGAACTCTCGCAGGCACCGACGACTGCTCGATCGGCAGCCCGGTATCTAGATTTGCCGGAGCGTCGTGGGATCCTCGACGATAACCTCGTCCGATCTCAGATCCTGCCCGCATCACCGAGCGGCTTGAGCGGCTGTGGCAGATAGCGCAGGGTCCCGGCGGCGGCGCACAACGGCCGGCCTTCTCGGCCGCCGAGGCCGACGCGATGCGTCTGGTCGCCGGCTGGGCGCGGGAGGCCGGGCTCGATCCGGGCCTCGACCGACACGGCAATCTCTGGGGTCTGCCGCGCGACTGGGACGGCCCGCTCGTGAGCTCGGGCTCGCACGTGGACACGGTCCCGGACGGCGGCCGCTATGACGGCGCGCTGGGCACGGTCCTCGGGCTGGAGCTGGCCCACGAGCTCGCGGGCGGCACGGCGGCCGGAGCGCGCCCCGCGCTGCTCATCTGCGTGGCCGAGGAGGCGCCGCGCTTCGGGGCTGGAACGATCGGCTCGCGCCTGCTCGCGGGCACGCTCGAGGAATCGGCGCTGGCCGGAATGCACGATGCCGCGGGCGTCAGCGCTTCCGACGCCCGCGCGCAATACCGCCGGACGCTCGCCGAGCTGCCCGAGATCGATGCCCCGCTCGGCCGCCTGCGGGCGCACGCCGAGGTTCATGTCGCCCAGCGGCGCTCGCTGCGTGAGCTCGGCATCGTCGAGCGGGTCGCCGCGCCGCGGCGCCTGCAGATCGAGCTGCGGGGCGTTGCGGCGCATTCGGGCGAAGCGTCCATGGAGGATCGCCGCGACGCGCTGGCCGCCGCCGCCGAGGTGGTGCTGGCCGTCGAGGCCGCGGCCCGCGAGGAGCCGCCACAGACGGTGGCCACGGTCGGCACGCTGACCGTCGAGCCAGGCGCGCTGAGTGTCATCCCGGCGCTGGCGCGGCTGGGCGTCGACGTGCGGGCCACCGAGTCCGAGTCGCTCGAGCGGCTCGAGAAGCGGATTCGCGACGAGGTCCGGCTGATCGTGGCGCGGCGCGACATCGCCGGCGATGTCCGGCTCCTACGCGGCGGACAACCGGTGACGCTCGAGCCCGAGCTCGTGCAGGCCGCCCTGGACGAGGCGGCGCGGCGCGGCGTCGCCGCGGTGCCCACCTGGTCCGGCGCCGGGCACGACGCGCAGCACCTCGCGGCGCTGACGCCGACGCTCCTGGCGCTCGTGCCGCTCGAGGGCGGCGAGAGCCACACGCCCCAGGAAGGAGCCGCGGACCGGGACATCGCCACCGCCGGGATGATCGTGTCCGAGGTCCTGAACCAGCGGTGACCTGTTCCTCTTATAGCGGGACTATGCTTTCCGACCGCCGTGGTTGACATTCCGTTAACCCACGGCTGATCTACCGATACCTGTCTAGTATCTGAGCGTCTGGGTGAGGCCTTCAATCTCCGCAAGACCGTCCACTATGTGGGCTGCGCGTGACCGGTGACCCGGCAGCCGCCGCGACGGAGCCGGCCTCCGCGCCGTCCGCGGACGCTTCGCCGCCGTCCCCGGCGGGCTCGCACACCCCTTCCAGCAAGTCCAAGCCGGCCGAGATCGCCTTTCGGGGGGTGTTCAAGCAGTATCCGGGCCGCGACAAGCCGGCCGTCTCGGACCTCAGCTTCGAGGTTCCCCCGGGCGAGATCTGCGTGCTGATCGGTCCCTCCGGGTGCGGGAAGACGACGGCACTGAAGATGATCAACCAGCTGATTCCGCTCTCCGGCGGGGACATCACGATCGACGGCCGCAGCATCAACGAGCTCGATGTGACCCAGCTGCGGCGCGGAATCGGCTACGTGTTCCAGCAGATCGGCCTGTTCCCCCACCTGACCGTCGAGCACAATATCGGCACCGTGCCGCGGCTGCTGGGTTGGAAGAAGGAGCGCATCCGCGAACGCGCGAAGGAGCTCCTCGGGCTCGTCGGGCTCGACCCCGAGGACACCATGCACCGCTACCCGGCGGAGTTCTCCGGCGGCCAGCAGCAGCGCATCGGGGTGGCCCGCGCGATGGCCGTAGACCCCCCGATCATGCTCATGGACGAGCCGTTCGGGGCGATCGACCCGATCGCCCGTGACCGGCTGCAGAACGATTTCCTGCGCCTGCACCGGCAGGTGCGCAAGACGATCATCTTCGTCACCCACGACATCGACGAGGCGATCAAGATGGGCGATCGCATCGCCATTATGCGTGACGGCCGGCTCGTCCAGGTTGCCCCGTCCGACGAAATCCTGGCCAAGCCGGCCGATGATTTCGTCGCGAGCTTCGTCGGCGTCGACCGCGGCCTGAAGCGCCTGCGGATCCACCGGCTGCGCGAGGCCGAACTGGAACCCGACGACGGCACGGTGCCGCCGGACGCGGACACCGTTGGCCTGGACACGAGCCTCCACGACGCGCTCTCGGTGATGCTGGCCAACGGCGCCACCGAGCTGCGCGTGACCGGCGACGACCACAAGCCGGCCGGCATGATCCGCTTTGACACGATCGCCCGGCTGTTGGCACCAGAGCGGGAACGATGATCGCGCTCAACCCCCTGCTCGCCGCGGCCGGGCCGGTGATCCCCAACTTCGGCAAGGGATCCAACTGCATCGTCCAGAACCATCAGTTCTGCGCGAGCTGGTTCTTCGACAACTTCAGCTCTCGCTTCCTGCCGCGCGTGATCGAGCACATCGAGCTGACGGCGATCGCCGTCGGTATCGGCTCGGTGCTCGCCTTCGTGGCGGCGATCCTGGCCTATAAGCACGACTGGTTCGAGACGCCGTTCTCGCTCTTCTCGGCGTTTCTGTACACGATCCCCAGCCTGGCCTTCTTCGAGCTGATGGTGCCGATCACCGGGATCAATCGCTTCAGCGCCGAGATCGCGCTCGTCTCCTACACACTCCTGATCCTGTTCCGCAACACGCTCACCGGTCTGCGCGGGGTGCCGGCCGCGACCAAGGAGGCCGCGCGGGCCATGGGCCTGACTTCCCGCCAGAGCCTCGTGCGCGTCGAGCTGCCGCTGGCCCTGCCGGCGATCATGGCCGGCCTGCGGATCGCCACCGTGACCATCATCAGCCTGACCACGGTCGCGGCGTACATCGGCGCCGGCGGACTCGGCGAGCCGATCTTCGACGCCATCCAAACCGGCTTCAAGACAGAGTTCTTGGCCGCCGCAGCGCTGGCCATCCTGCTGGCGATCATCGTCGACGTCCTGCTCGTGGTGGTCGAACGGATCATCGCCCCCTGGACCCGCAAGCGCCTGCAGTACGGCTGAGATGAACGACTTCGTAAACGCCTTCAAGTTCTTCGGCAACAACCTCAGCCTGATCGGCGACAAGACCGTGTCGCACCTCGAGCTCTCCTTCGCCGCGCTCGGGGTAGCGATCCTGATCGCCATTCCGCTCGGCGTCTGGCTGGGTCACCTGCATCGCGGATCCTTCGTGGCCATCAACGCGTCGAACATCGGTCGCGCGCTGCCGAGTCTCGCCGTGATCTCGATCGGCATCGCGACCCTGGGCATCGGCTTCACCAACGTCCTCGTAGCCCTGGTCATCCTGGCCGGCCCCGTGATGCTGACCAACGCGTTCGTGGCCGTCAATCAGGTTGACCCGGACGCCGTCCAGGCCGCCCGGGCGATGGGCATGACACCGATGCAGGTGCTCTGGCGGGTCGAGCTTCCGCTCGCACTGCCCCTGATCTTCGCCGGTCTGCGCACCGCGACGGTGTACGTGATCGCCACCGCGACACTGGCGACGTTCGCCGGCGGCGGCGGCCTGGGTGACATCATCGCCAACGAGCCGACGTATGGGACGGCGGGCGTGATCGCCGCATCGCTGACGATCACGGCGCTCGCCTTCCTGCTCGACGGCGTGCTGGCCCTCGTGCAGCGTGCCGTGACGCCGGCGCCACTGCGAAAGCTCGGCCGGACCGGGCGCAGCGAGGCGGTTGTCGACGCCGCCTGGGACACTTCCGCGCCTTGACAAAGCTTTCAGAGACCCCAATCACCCATGAGGAGGACACGAAAATGGCGGCATCATCCAGGCGCGTAGGCACGCGCCGGCGCCGAACGTCGCGCGGGATCGCGGCCGCGCTGGTCGCGGTCTTGGCGGCGCTGCTGCTCGCAGCGTGCGGCAGCAGCAGCTCGAGCTCGAGCTCGGCTTCAAGCTCGTCATCCGGGGCGGCGAGCACCGCGGCGAGCTCGGGCAGCGGCTCCGGCAAGTCGCTCACGCTCGGCACCAAGGACTTCACCGAGGAGTTCATCCTCGGCCAGCTCTACAAGCAGGCGCTCGAGGCCAAGGGCTACACGATCAACTACAAGGAGAACATCGGCGCCACCGAGGTCATCGACAAGGCGCTGACCAGCGGTCAGATCGACGCCTATCCGGAGTACACCGGTGAGTCCGTGGCCACGGTGGCCAAGATCAACAAGAACGTCACGAGCGCCCAACAGGAGTACGCCCTGGCCAAGGCGTTCTACGCCAAGCGCGGCCAGTCGATGAGCGAGATGACGCCCTTCTTCGACACCGACGCGATCGCGGTCAAGAAGGCCTATGCGACCAAGTACGGCCTGGTCACAACCGCGGACCTCAAGAAGGTGCCGCACTTCACGCTCGGCGCACGGCCCGAGTTCCTGAATCGCCAGCAGGGGGCCGCCGGCATGAAGAGCGTCTACGGCTTGAACAACTTCACGTTCAAGTCGCTCGCGCTCGGCATCCAGTACCAGGCGCTCGATGGTGGCTCGGTCGACGCGATCGACGTGTTCACCACCGACCCGCAGCTGGCCAGCGGCAAGTACGTGGTGCTCAAGGATCCGAAGAACATCTTCGGCTTCCAGAACGTCGCGCTGGTCATCGACTCGAAGAAGCTCGCCGCCCTGGGCGGTCCGCAGTTCATGTCCACGATCAACTCGGTCAACAGACTCCTGACGACGCCCGCCGTCGTCTCGATGAACAAGGCCGTCGCGATCGACAAGCAGCCCGCGGCTGCCGTCGCCGCGGCGTTCCTGAAGGCGAATCACGTCAACTAGCCGGTTCTGAGCGGTCTCCGGGCGGCGCGCCCCGCGCGCGCCGTCCGGAGCGCCCGCTCCCGTCCGGGGCGCCCGCTCCCGTCCGGGGCGCCCTCTCCCCACGCGGGTCGCGCGACCCGGGCTCACCCCGCTCCAGCCGCTAGCGCAACCCGACGCCGCGTGCCACCACCGCGGCCGAAGCGCACGTGGCGATGGCCAGCGGCAGGTCACGATCCGCGATGCCCGCCAGCTCCGGGTGCTCGAGGTCGAGCTCGACCCAGGCGCCACCGCCGGCCTCGAGGCCGAGCGCCGCGCGGCCGTTGGCGGCCAGCGCTCCCCACAGGTCGCCACGCGCACTGGCGGCCAGCAGCCCGGCGCGCGTCTGAGCTTCGCGCCGAGCACCGGTCTCGAGCTCGCGCAACTCCTCAAAGGGATCGATTCTGACCTGCGAATCGGTGCCGATGGCCAGTGGCACGCCGGCGTCCCGGTAGCGGAGCGCGGGCAGATAGCCGTCGCCGAGGTTCCCCTCGGTGGTCGGGCAGCTGATGACCGTGCTGCCGCTGGCGGCGAGCAGCTCGATGTCGCGCTCGGACACGTGGATGGCGTGCACCACGCCGGCCGAGGGAGCGAGGAAACCGCATCGCTCGAGGAGCTCGATCGGCGAGCAGCCGTGCTCCTGACGGCATTCCTCGAGCTCGCGGCGCTGCTCGCAGGCATGGACGTGCCGCACGAGCCGATGGCGCTCCGAGTACGCCGCGATCGCCTCGATCCAGCTCGCGGGGACCGCGCGCACGCTGTGCGCTGCGACGCCGACGCTCACCCCGGGCCGGTCGCGCGCCCAGTCGCGCAGTCGGTCCACCCGGGCCAGGAACGTCTCGACGTCCGGATCGCAGAAGCGGGCCTGCTCGGACGCGGCCGGGCGGCCCGGCCCGGCGCGATGGTACGCAGCCGGGACGAGCACGATCTCGAGCCCGGCCTCCAGTGCCGCCTCGGCCAGCGCGACCGCCATCGCGATCGGATCCTCGTACGGACGCCCGTCCGGGCGATGGTGGACGTAGTGGAACTCGCCCACCGACCCGTAGCCGGCTGCCGCCATCTGGCGATAAGCGCGAGCGGCGACCGCGCCCATCGAGTCCGGGTCGTGGGACGCGGCGAGCCGGTACATCTCGCTCCTCCAGCTCCAGAAGTCATCGCCGGGCGCCGGGCGTTCACCCACGCCGCGCAGCTCGAGCTGGAAGGCGTGGCTATGGGCATTGGCCATCGCCGGCACGGATGCTCGCCTCATCCGTGGCCGAGCCTCCAGCGTTGATCCTCGCGCACGAACACCGGCTCGCCGGCCACGAATGTGATCGCCACCGGATCGCGCCCGAAGCGGTAGGTGAGGTGCTCCGCCGGGCCGTCGAGGAGCACGAGGTCCGCTCGTTTACCGATCTCGATCGACCCGCGGTCACGCTCGAGCCCGAGCGTCCAGGCTGCGTTGAGCGTCGCGGCGGCCAGCACCTCGCGCGTATCGAGCCCGTAGAGCCGGGCCGCCAGACCGAGCACCAGCGGCATCGAGACAACCGGCGAGGTGCCCGGGTTGGCGTCGGTGGCCAGAACCACGGTCGCCCCGGCATCAAGCAGTGCGCGCGCCGGTGCATGCCGCTCGGCGCCCAGGAACTCGGCCGCCGGCAGCAGGACGGCGGCGCACTCGGCCGCGGCCAGCGGGCCGACATCGTCCGGGTGCAGGCTCGCGAGATGGTCGACCGAGCGGGCACCCACGGCCAGGGCCACCGGCACCGAGCGGTGGGTGGCGAACTGCTCGACGTGGCAGCGCAGGTCGAGCCCGGCCGCGGCCGCGAGGTGGCCCATGCGCTCCAGATGGGCGTTCGTGAAGGCCACCGACTCAACGAAGATGTCAAGCGCGCTGACGCTCCCCAGGGCCAGCACCTCGGGGAGCATGACCGTGACCTCGTCCATCCAGGAATCGGCCGTGTGACCCTCGGGGACCGCGTGCGCCAGCAGCGCCGTGGAGGTGGTCGGCTGCTCGACGTGGCGATCGAGGGCCCGGGCCAGCCCCAGGGCGCGGAGCTCGCCGTCAGCCGAGAGTCCGTAGCCGGATTTGCACTCGAACGTCGTCGTGCCGGCCGCGAGCATCTCGGCGGCGAGCTCGCCCGCCTGCTCGAGAATCAGCTCGTCGCGGGTCTCGCGCAGCGCCCGGGCCGAGGACGCGATGCCACCGCCCGCCCGCGAGATCTCCGCGTAGGAAGCCCCGCGCAGCCTGGCCTCGTACTCCTCGGCCCGCCAGCCCGCGAACGGCAGGTGCGTATGGCAGTCGATCAGCCCGGGGATCAGCGTGCAGCCACTCGCGTCGAGCACGAGATCGGCCCCCGGATCTGCCTCCAGGGCGGTGATCAGGCCGTCCTTCGCGCTCAGGCTGCCGCCATCGAAGCGCTGGGCCGCGAGCGCGGATCCGGTCAGCGTCGTGAGCCCGTCCTCCGGCGGCCGCATGATCTGTGCGGCCTGGATTATCGACATGGACGGCGACATGGCAATGGCACTCTACGGAGCCTAGAGTCAGGGCGGTGATGCACGGAAGCCTGGTGCTCGACGGCGCGTCCCTTACACCGAATGCGGTGGCCTTGATCGCGCGCGACGGTGCGCCGGTCGAGGTCTCGGCCGAGGCGCGGGCCCGCAATGACGACGCGTTGCCGAGCGATCGCGGCCATGCTCGAGCGCGGTGAGCATCTCTGCGCGGGTCCTGATCCAGCGCTGGCGCTCCGATCGGCCTCGCTGATCGGCGGGCGGCTCAGGTCCCCTCGGACATCGGCACCCGCACGCCGCGTTCCCGGGCTATCTCGGCGGCGCGCTCGTAACCGGCGTCGGCGTGACGGATCACGCCCGTGCCCGGATCGGTGGTCAGAACGCGTTCGAGCTTCTCCGCCGCGAGATCGGTGCCGTCGGCCACGCAGACCATCCCGGCATGGATCGAGCGGCCGATGCCGACTCCACCGCCGTGGTGGATGCTCACCCACGAGGCCCCCGCGGCCGTGTTCAGCAGCGCGTTGAGGAGCGGCCAGTCGGCGATCGCGTCGGACCCGTCGGCCATCGCCTCGGTCTCGCGGTATGGCGAGGCGACCGAGCCCGAGTCGAGGTGATCGCGCCCGATGACGATCGGCGCGCTCAACTCACCCGAGCGGACCATCTCGTTGAAGCGCAGACCAAGGCGAGCCCGCTCGCCGTAACCGAGCCAGCAGATCCGCGACGGCAGGCCCTGAAAGGCGATCCGCTCGCCGGCGGCGCGGATCCAGCGAGCCAGCGCGTGGTCGCCGGAGAACTCGTCGAGCACGGCGCGGTCGGTGGCGGCGATGTCCGCCGGGTCGCCCGACAGCGCGACCCAGCGGAATGGACCCTTGCCCTCGCAGAACAGCGGCCGGACATACGCGGGCACGAAGCCCGGGTAGTCGAAGGCGCGCTCGAGGCCGCCAAGACGAGCTTCGGCACGCAGGCTGTTGCCGTAGTCGAACACCTCGGCGCCGGCGTCCTTGAAACCCACGAGCCCGGCGCAGTGCGCCGCCATCGCGCGCCGTGATCGCTGCACATACTGTTCGGGATCCGTCACGCGGAGCTCGAGCGCCTCCTCGAGCGTCATCAGGTTCGGCACGTACCCACCCAGCGGATCGTGCGCGCTCGTCTGGTCGGTGACGATGTCGGCCTCGAAGCCGTCGGCCAGCAGCCGGGGCACGACATCGGCAGCGTTGGCCCGCAGACCGACGCTCAGCGCACGCCGCTGCGCTTTGGCGCGCCGGCAGCGCGCGAGAGCATCGTCGAGGTCGTCGGCAAGCTCGTCCAGATAGCGGGTGGCCAGGCGCCGCTCGATGGCATGCCCGTCGACCTCGACGCACAGGGCGACACCTCCGTTCATGGTCACGGCCAAGGGCTGGGCACCGCCCATCCCGCCCAGTCCGGCGGTCAGCGAGATCGTCCCCGCGAGCGAGCCGCCATGACGCCGGCGGGCGATCTCCGCAAAGCATTCGTAGGTGCCCTGGACGATGCCCTGGCTGCCGATGTAGATCCACGAGCCCGCGGTCATCTGGCCGTACATCGTGAGCCCGAGCGACTCGAGGCGGCGGAACTCCTCCCAGCTCGCCCATTCCGGCACCAGATTCGAGTTTGCGATCAGAACCCGTGGTGCCCATTGGTGGGTCCGGAAGACGCCGACCGGCTTGCCCGACTGCACGAGCAGCGTCTCGTCGTCGCCGAGCCCCCGCAGCGTTCGCACAATGGCGTCGAAGGCCTCCCACGAGCGCGCCGCACGGCCGGTACCGCCGTAGACGACGAGCTCGTCAGGGCGCTCGGCGACCTCGGGGTCGAGGTTGTTCATCAGCATGCGGAGGGCCGCCTCCTGGGGCCAGCCCCGACAGCTCAGCTCGGGGCCCCGCGGAGCGCGCACGGGTCGCGGACCCGCCGGCGGCGACGCGGCCATCAGTCGAGCGCCCCGACGGCGTCGGCCACGCGCTCGAGCACCGCTCCCGACGTGACCAGCTCCTCGGCGGCCGCGAGCTCGGGCGAGAGCCAGCGATCCGGTCCGAAGCCCGGGACGCGCTCGCGCAGCAGCTGGAGCGCTGCGCCGGTGCCGCGCCCCGGCTGCAGCGGCGCGCGCAACTCCATGCCGCGGCCCGCGCAGACCAGCTCGATTGCGAGTATGCGGGCCAGGTTCTCGACGATCAACCGCAGCTTACGCGCCGCGCCCCAGCTCATCGACACATGGTCCTCCTGCATTGCACTGGTCGGCAGTGAGTCCACGCTCGCCGGTGCGGCCAGCCGCCGGTTGGCGGCCACCATCGCCGCCTGTGTGTACTGCCCGATCATCAGCCCGGAGTTGACCCCCGCATCGGGCGCGAGAAACGGCGGCAGACCGTGCGAGCGCGTGGGATCGAGCAGCCGGTCGGTGCGGCGCTCGGCGATCGCGCCGACCGCGGCGGCGGCCACGCCGAGCGCGTCGCAGACGAAACCGATCGGCGCGCCGTGGAAGTTCCCGCACGACTCCACCCGACCGTCGGGGAGCACCATCGGGTTGTCGATCGCCGAGCGCAGCTCAGCCGCGGCGACGGCGTCGGCGTGCGCGAGCGTATCCCGCGCCGCGCCGGCGACCTGGGGGGCGCAGCGCAGCGAATAGGCATCCTGAACGCGCGGGTCGCCGTGGCGGTGGCTGGCCACGATGGCCGAGTCCTCGAGCAGCCGCCGCAGGTTGGCGGCGCTGACCGCCTGACCGGGCTGGGGTCGCAGCGCGATCAGCTCCGGGGCAAAGGCGCGATCGGTCCCGAGCAGCGCCTCGACCGACATCGCCGCGGTCACGTCGGCGGTCCGCAGCAGCCCCAGCAGGTCGTGGCTGGCCATGACCAGCATGCCCAGCGATCCGTCGGTGCCGTTGATGAGCGCGAGGCCCTCCTTGGCGCTCGGCTCGAGCGGGGTCAGTCCGGCCTCGCGAAGCGCCTGGCCGGCCCCGACCGCCCGGCCGCCGGCCGGCGCGGCTTCGCCCTCGCCGAGCAGGACGAGTGCGCAGTGTGCGAGCGGGGCGAGGTCGCCACTGGCGCCGAGCGAGCCGTGTTCTGGCACCACCGGCGTGATGCTCGCGTTGAGCAGGGCGAGGATCGCTTCGGCGACCACGGGCCGCGCGCCCGAGTACCCCATGGCCAGCGAGCGCGCCCGGAGCAGCATCGTCGCGCGCACCACCTCGGTCTCCACCGGCGGTCCCATGCCCGCAGCGTGAGACCTGATCAGGGCACGCTGCAGCTCCCCCCGCCGGCCCCGGGGGATGCGCACGTTGGCCAGCGAACCGAAACCCGTCGAGATGCCGTAGGCCGGATCCTCGGAGTCGGCCAGCCTCGCCACCACCTCGGCGCTGGCCTGCATCGCGGCGCGGGCCTCGTCCCCGAGCGCGACTCGGGCGCCGCCGCGGGCGACGGCGAGCACCTCGCGTGGTCCGAGCGACGTACCGCCGAGCACCACATCGGAGTCGGCCGGACGATCGTGTGCGGACACGCCAGAGTTCTACTTCACACGCTCACGCGGTGCCGTGCGCACAGAGCGGCCAGCGTCTCCATGGCGCGGTCCGGCTGGGCCGGCAGCGCCTCGAGCGCGGCCGCCGCCGTTTGCACCGCGTCGATCGTGACCTCGCGCGCCTCGAGGGCAAACCTGCCCAGCCAGCGCACCGCCGCACGTTCGAAGCGGTCGAGATCCTCGTCGCGCACGAGCAGGCAGATCTCCAGCGCGTCGCGCAGGCCGATGTGCGGCAGCTCGGCCGCCGCGGCCCGGATCAGGTTGAGGTTGCCGGTGTTGAGCGCGCGACGGAACCGTGGGTAAGCACTGCCGTCCGAGGTCACGAACATACGTTCGCATGCGTGTCAAGCCGCCCGGCCGACGACGATGCACCCCTCGGCGACACCGACCAGCACTCAGACGTCTCCGCGCAGCGCCGCGGACGCCTCAACTCTCGAAGCTGAAGGCCTCGGCGGATTGGGTCAGTTCGAAGACGCGGTGCACAGCATCCGGGCCGCGACGGAGAACGAGCTCCCAGTCGGCATCGTGGGCGTGCTCTCGGGCGCGTAAGAGTGCCCAGAGCCCGGTGCTGTCGATGAAGGTGAGCTCGCTCAGGTCGATCACCAGGCGCCGTGGGCGCTCGGCTTCGGCCGCGCCCAGCTCGCGCATGAAGAGGGGCTCACCGGCGAGGTCGAACTCCCCCTGCAGCGAGAGCACGATGCCGTCCTCCTTGGTGTCCGCACGGACCACGAGTGGCCCCGCCGGAACCTGATCTTGTCCGGCCAGCTCAGGCAACGGCCGGGACGTCTCTCGTGGGAGCTGGGGGGATGACGAACGATCGCAATTGCAAGAACCTCGCGGCGGTCCGTCAAGCGACCGTGAATCGCCACGTCCCGCGTTACGTGATGCCGTCACCCGGACACACCGGAATGTGGCAGGCCGGACGACTGCCCGACAAACCTAGCACCGTCCGATTCGCAGGGACTAGTCCTCGGCTGGGGCCAGCACGAAACTCTCGATCGCGATGTCCGGTTCGGCATGGTGGCCGCTGAGGAAGGCGACCACCTGGCGCCCGGTGAGCCGTTCGACGCCGGCCACGAGCTCATCGCGGATGGTCTGCTGGTACGCGCGCCGCATCGCCAGCACGAGCTCGGCCTGTCCCTGTTCGACGAGCGTCCGCTCGCCCTTGGTCAGCGTGTCCCGCAGCACCACGGTGATCAGGTCCGTGTCGATCGAGGTCTTCGCGCGCGTAGGCCCGCGGCCCGTGCATGCGCTCGTCGTCTGCACGACGAGATTGGAGATTCGCATGCCGACCGAAACGTCTTTCGTCTCCGCCGTGCTCTCGAGCATCGGAGTTCTCCTTCTCGCCTCCCCCTACTGACGGGCCCAGGGGAAGGCGGGTGGAGGCGTTCCAGAAACCTTTCCCCCGGTGCCCGTGTTTTCTGCGAGCTCGACCAGACGGCGCCCTGCAAGAACTCGCGGCGGCGAAAGGGTACTCAGAGGCCCGTAGGGCTGCCAGGCACGCCGGCCCCACGAGACATGCCGCGGCGTGCGGCTCAGTTCTTGGCGTCGGTCGTACGCCCGCGGCACACGCTGGCCGGCTCGCCGGTCAGCACGCAGTAGGCGGGCCGGGGGGTCCCATTGACGTCGAGCAGCGCGGAGTCGAAGCCGTTGTTCATCCGAGCCTGTAGGAAGTAGTAGTACTCGCGCGCGATCTGCCCCGCCCTGGCCGCGGGCACGAGCGGAAGATCGAGGAATTCCTGGGCCGCCGCCCGCTGCGCGGCCGCATGGCCGTTCAGCAGCGAGCCATTGGGGCCCTCGAGCCACGTCCCCTCCTCCGTGAGCCAGAGCTTCGGTGCCGCAGCGCGGAGGTTGAGAAAGCGCACGAACCGGTTCGTCTCGGTGGCTGCGAGCGCCGGGCGTCGCTGGAGATCGTGGTAGCTGTGGGCTCCCCAGACCGCCGGGCGGGCGTTCCCGAGCGCGGCGAGGTAGCGGGGCACAAACCCGGTCCAGGTGTGTCCGCCATCCGCCGTGCAGAGGTTCAGCGTCGGCGGCGTGCAATCCAGGCCGGTCTCCCCCGCGACGATCGTGTCGTGACGCTTCAGCTGCCGGTCGATGAGCTCGGCGTCGCGCCAGTAAGACGCGGCCTGGGCGGGCCCCATGCGCGCCGATTGGCAGGCACCCGCGGGCGGGGCTGCTGCCCCGGGGCGGGTCGCGCACGGGTAGTAGACGTAGTTGCTCGGCTCGCTCCAGGCCCCCCAATCCGTGATCCAGGGAAACGCGCGCAGCAGGGACACGAACCCGGCCGCGTACTGAAGCTCGCTCGGCGGCGGACAGTTCCCGGTCGCCGGGTGCACGCCCACGGGGTTGGTGCACGTGTCGTCGCCGCCGAGCGTCACATACGGCGAGAGGCCGGCCCGGCGCGCCGCGCTCAGCCAGGCCGCCGTGGAGGCCGCCGAGGCCTGGTCATACGAAGCGATCAGCCGCACCGTGCCGATCTTCAACCTCCGCTGCAGGATCCGAAAGTACGGGTTGGCAAAGAACGCCGGATCCTCGTCGGAGAAGCCGATCTCGGCGTGTGTGGCGGGCCCATGGGGGGACGGATGCGTGTTGCTGCCCGAGCCGCAGCCCGCGAGCGCAACGGCCAGGAGCGCCAGGCCGAGAGCCACGACGACGGCGGGTCGAAATCTCATGGGACCGCAAATTAGCGAGACGGGGCCGGCGGGGGTGGCGCCGCGGCCTGCGGGGCGCGGGCGGCGGGGCGCGCGTGTGGCCCGCGGTGCGCGGCGGCGGGGCTGCTACCAGGAGCCGCCGCTCGGACAGGCGCCCTGCCCGGCGGTGGTGCAGCTACGGGTGACCGTGCCCGTCGTATTGCGCACGATCGTGAACTTGTTGCCGGCCTTCGAGGTCGAGACCACCGTGAACGTATTCGACGTACCAGCCGTCGGCACCGAGAGCGTCGCGCCCGTCGTATCGGCCAGCGTCGGCTCGATCGCCGTCAGGTTCGCCACCGCGGTCAGCGAGGCATAGCTGTTGCCGTTGTCGGTCGCCAGCGTCTCGGCCGCGGTCTCAGCCGTGCGCGCCTGCGACTTCGCAGCCGCATCGTTGCCCTTGCTCTTCTGATTGATGAACGAGGGAATGGCGATCGCGGCCAGGATGCCGATGATCAAAATCACCACCAGGAGCTCGATCAGCGTGAAGCCCCTCTCCCCCTCGTTCTTGTCTCGCCACGTTGAAAACATCGATATCTCCTGGGGCGAGGTATCGGCGTCCGCGAGAGAACCTTGAGCAGGTGGGGTGCATATGCAGTGTCCCGCAGCGATCCTGCGGGCACGATTAGCGCCCGATCGCGCGAGCGAGGCTGGGATTCGCCTTCAGCATGCGCCTCGCCTGGCTGTCGAAGGCCGCGGCGGCTGCAGGTGGCTGGCCGGCCGCGTGCGCGAGATCGAGGAAGTCGTAGGCGAAATACACCGACTGAGTGATCATGTAGTCGCCGAACGTGCTGAACGGAACGTGGCCCGCGCCCTGGAGCGGCTCGAAGATCAGCGGCACCTTGGCCGTGTACAGATCGGTCGCGGTCTGGACGGCCGCGGCGTATGGCACGGTCTGGTCGGCCGTGCCGTTGAACATCAGCAGTGGGGAATCGGCCGGGTCGTAATAGGTGGAGGCCACCGAGTGCGGGAAGGCTCCCGAGATCGAGATCGCGGCGCCGACCTTCGACGAGTAACCGGGGTTCCCGCTCGTCCCGGGGTCGCCCGAGTTGACCGCTACGGCAATCGCGGTGCCCGCGCCCGCCGAGGTGCCCCCGACGGCAATCCGCGAGGTATCGACGCCGTATGTCGCAGCGTTGGCGCGCAACCACCGGACCGCGGCCTGGGCGTCGTGTTGGGCGGCGAGGACCGCGGTCACGCAAGCCGCCGAGGGCGGGTCCTCCTGACCACACTTCTCCTTGTCACCCAACAGGCGGTAGTTGATCGAGACAGCCACGTAGCCGCGCTCCGCGAAGTTCTTGGCCATCCTCACCACGCCACTGTCCGTGGAGTGCCCCCCGACGAAGCTGCCGCCGTGCACGAGCACGATCGCCGGTCGGCTGGTGTGCGTATCGCCGCTGGGCTGGTACATGTCGAGCGTCAGCGTGACCGGGTTACCCGAGAGGTCCGGAGCACTGCCATACGTGAGCCCGGACGTGATCGTCAGAGTGGGAAAGATCACGTCGCGGTAGCGCAGCGGCGCCGCCCCTGGCGGCGCCGGCAGCGCGCAGCCCACGAGGCCGCTGAGCACGAACAGCGCCACCGCGGCCGGGGCCAGTCTCGCCCTTACGATCTTGCGCGCCGGGGTGCCGACGACGCGAGGAACCCGGACTACGGAACGGCGACGAGGATTCATCTCAGGCAGGCCTCCAGGCGAGCAGGGTGTGTACCCGCTCAAACCGGCCACCCGGTGAAAGTTGCGCCGGTTCAGCGCGCTGACGCGATCCGCCCCGGGCGAGGCGCGGAGCGTCAGCTCAGCGCCGGTGGCCGCAGCTCAGTTACACACGAGGCAGTTCCCGCTCGGGCAGGAGCACGCCGGAAGCGCCGGTCCGATTCGATCGGGGCGCCAGTGCCGGACCCAGGCCCGGGCGGCCGGCTCCGTGCGATCGTCGGACCCTCCGGGCCAGCAGAGACGACGAATGCGGCCGGTCAGGCCGTATGCGCCAGGCCCGTGTCGCCCAGCGGCGGCCTCGATGTGCTCGCGGATGTCGTCGTGGTCCATGGCGCTGTGGCCGATCGGGAGTGGCGGTGCAATGTCGCGTCGCGTCGGAACGGCGCGTCGCACCGGGGATACCCAGTTCAGGCATCGGCATCACGCCGGCACAGCTCAAGCTAAGCACGGACCGAGGCCCCGCGAGGTGACGGGGCATCGGTCCGCTGCGTGGCAAGGTGGGTCAGGCGCGCTGCGGGACCCGGGTGATCGCCTCCTGGTAGAGGCCCATCTGGCGGGCGACTCCCTCGTTCGTCCAACCCTCTATGTGGCGCAGATCATCGACGATCAGCGCGGCGTCGATTGTGTTGCGCTGGAACTCCTCGTCCATCCGCAACCCGGCGATCTGCTCGGCGGAGCCGTGAACCTCGATGTAGCCGTTCAGGTCGCTGTTGGGATCGAACAGAACGACATCGAATCCGTCGATCCTGCCGTCCTGCTGCATGCGGCCCAACAGGCCGAGCGCCTCGTTGAACACCTCGAGTCCGCGCTCCTCCGCTCCGCGAACCGAGGCCCCCCAGCCGATGAACAGCATCCGGTCGGCCATGCCACTCCTCTCACTCGCGGCCCGGCCCGGTGCCGGGCCCGCCAGCAACGACTCTCTCACCCTGCACCGAGCCGTGCAACCCCACCTTAGGATCCGCTCGGGCGGTGCGAGAAGCGACGAGCGCCCGGCACGTCCAGGAAACGGGGCGCTCGTGGCTGGTCGAGCAGAAACGGGAGAGGACCCGACCGCACTGTCAGGCTATGGGATGGCCGCCCGGCCGACACCAATCCGCGAGCGCCAGGCTCGCGGCCAAGCTCTGTAAGCTCTCATTGTCCAGCGATGACGCCGATGGACGGGCCACGCTACGCCCGCCATGCGCAAGCATCAAGCCTCGCGGTTCTCAAGTGCGGATCTCGCCGCGAGAGCAACCGACCGCGCTGTGTCGTTCGAGCGTACGTGGGACGATCTCGCCATCACCCGATCACCAGGGCAACGACCGCAAGTCTCCTTCACCCGGGGTCTGCACGAACTGGGCGACGGAGTGTTCGCCTACCTTCAGCCCGATGGTGGCTGGGGGTGGAGCAATGCCGGACTGATCGTCGGCGATGGCGCTTCGATGCTCGTCGACACCCTGTTCGATCTGCGGCTCACGCGCGAGATGCTCGCCTCGATGAAGCGCCTGACGAGAGCCAACCCCATCGAGCTGGCCGCCAACACGCACGGGAACGGCGACCACTATTTCGGCAACCAGCTGCTTCCGGACAACATTCCGATCTTCGCCACCTCGGCGGCCATCACCGAGATGCAGTCCGTACCGCCCAGCGCGGTGCACGCACTGTTCAACGATCTCGATCTCGGTCCCGAGTTCGATGCCTACGCGGAGCGGACAATGCGTCGGTTCGACTTCCGCGACATCGAGCATCGACCGGCGAACCAGCCGTTCAGCGGGCGTCAGGAGCTGCGGGTCGCGGGGCGCTCCGTCGTGCTCGTCGAGGTTGGCCCAGCGCACACGGCCGGCGACGCGATCGTCTGGCTTCCGGAGGCCGCAACGGTCTACAGCGGCGACATCCTGTTCATCGAAGGGACGCCGATCATGTGGGCCGGCCCGGCGTCGAACTGGCTTTGCGCGTGCGACCGGATTCTTGACCTGGGCGCACACACGATCGTGCCGGGCCACGGGCCGATCACCGACGGCGCCGGCGTACGCGACGTCCAGCGCTACCTGACTTACGTGCGGGACGAAGCTCGGAGGCGATTCGAAGCCGGCATGGATGCCGAGGAAGCTGCCGACGACATCGACATCGCTGACTTTCGCGACTGGGGCGATCCCGAGCGCATCGCCGTCAACGTCCAGACCCTCTACCGCGAGTTTGACCCGTCGCTGCCCGCGCCTCCCGTACCCGAGCTCTTCGTGAGGATGGCTCGCTGGGCCTCCAGGCACTGAGACCGTCTCTGGGGGGTACGCTGAGTCGATGACACACGAGGAGGCCGTCACTCGCTGCGCGCAACTCAACCGAGACTCAGACGGGAAGCAGCACTGGTTCATCCGAGAGACGGACGATGGCGAATGGGAGCTCGTCTCGGTGACGGTCGAAGGCTTTCGTCGTCCTGATCCGCTCAAGGCCAGCGAAGCGGCCAGACCGCAGCCCTCGGAACCGCCGGATCCGCGACCCTCGATCGTTCGGAACATTCCGCCGTTCGGCCCGGGCTAGGGGGCTCGTCACGCCATAGGTCGACCGCTCGAAGCGGCGTCGGTAGTGTTCGTAAACGCGGTGTTTCGTCACCACCGCGGTCGGGCGAATCCGTTCCACAACGAGGGAGCCGCCATGAAGCTCTTGCAGGTGAACTATCGTCGCGAACGGGGGCAGGACGATGCCGAGCAGGCCGAGCATCTGTTGGGTGCGGCCGAGCGTATCGCCGGCCTCCCGGGACTCCAGTGGAAGATCTGGATCTATGACGACTCGCAGGCCGCCGCGGGCGGTATCTATCTCTTCGACACCGAAGAACACGCCCGGAAGTGGGGCGACGAGATGCTGCCCACGTCGCTGGGAAGACTGCCTGGGGTCAGCGATATCGAGGCTCGGTACTTCGACGTCGACGAGCGTCTCAGCGAGATCACACGCGGACCGGTGATCGCCGCCCACCGGGCCTGAGGTCAGGGCCGCTACATCTCGACTGCGAAGATCCGCCACGGTCCGGGCACGCCCTTGAGGTCGTGTTCGCCGCGGTCGGTCAGCGTCCGGCCCGAGCCGACGATGAGGTCGCGGACCGTGCTGCTGACGAGCACCTCGTCTGCTGCGGCGAGTCCGCTGACGCGCGCGCCGATGTGAACCGCAAGCCCGCCGACGTCGTCGTCGCGGGAGCAGTTCGCATTCGCCCGGTGTGCAGACCGGCGCGGATCTCGAGGCCCAGGTCACGGACGCCGTCGCGGATCGCAGTCGCGCTGCTGATCGCGCGGCTGGGACCGTCGAACACCGCGAGCGCTCCGTCGCCGAGCGACTTGACGAACCGACCGCGGTGGCGCTCGACCTCCTCGCGCACCAGGCTGTCGTGGCGCTCAAGCAGCGACCGCCACGCGTCGTCGCCGAGCTCGGCCGCACGCTGCGGTCGAGCCGACGATGTCCGTGAACAGCACCGTGGCGAGCACGCGGTCGCTGACGACCGGTCGCCGCACCCCGGTCAGGAACTGCTCGATCTCGTCGGCGAATGGCGTCCTCCGCGCCGAACCAGAGCGCGCCCTTCCCCGGAAATCGTCGCGTAGCGGGCGTTCGGGATGTGCTCGGCGACGTAGCGCGAGTGGCGCTCGTCGAGGTACGTGTCGTGCTCGAGGCGCAGCACCAGCGTCGGACACTGCACGCTCGGCAGCACGTCGCGCACATCGGTTTCGCCGATCCGGCGCCAGCGACGCGGCGGCAGCGGCAGGACTCATCGCCAGGCGCTGCGACGCGCGCCATCAGGCGTCGCACGCCGATCGTCGTCGACCGCCAACCAGGGCAGCCAGCGGGTTCGCAGGCGAATCGGTGCCCCACGACTCGACGATGGCCTCGACGATCGCGGCACGCTGCTCGACACTCGGCGCCCACTCGTATCCCGGCTCCCGCCACCAGGCGGGGCTGCGGGGACAGCAGGACGAGTGCTCGGACCAGGTCCGGATGGGAGGCCGCGAACATCGCCGTCAAGCCGCAGCCCTCGAGAAAGTGAGCCAGCACCGGCTGCTCGGAGCCGACTGCGTCGATCACGGCCTGGACGTCATCGATCTGCTCCTCCAGCGGCGTCGCCCCGGCGATGCCGTCGGACATCCCGCTCCCGCGCCGCTCGAACAGGATCAGCCGAGAGAACGACGCGAGCCGCTCGAAGAAGCTGCGCAAAGGACGGCAGCTCCCAGAACAGCTCGATGTTCGACAGGTAAGACGGCACGAGCACGATGTCGAGCGGCCCCTCGCCCACCACCTGGTAGGCGATCTGCAGATCACCGCTGCGCGCGTAATGAGCCTCCGGAACGTCCACGGGCCCACCTTATCCGCGGTTCCAAGTCCCGGAGCACATCCGGCATCGCCGCGTTCCCGTACGACCGGTCACAATCCGCTCGACCGCCTCATCTGGGTGGGAGACCATCGCGACGTGGTTGGTCGCCACCTCGACCCCTGACCGAACTGGCCACAGGGCGCCGAACGGGAGCGCTCGCGCGCGATCTCTTGTGGTGAGTACGCAGAAGGCTTAGGGTCGATCCAGGACGACCACAGGGTGGGCAGCAGTCCATCAGAAACCGACGATCGAGGGATCCAATGTATGCGGTCATCGGACGTGTGAGGATCAAACCGGGGAACGAGGAGCAGACTCGTTCCATGATTGCCGAGCATGGCGTGCCCATGGTTCAGGGCATGGCTGGATCGGGCGGGGCCTACTGGGCGAGGACGCTCGGCGGTGAACTCATCCAGCACTCCTTCTGGCTCTTTGACACGGAGGAGAACGCTCGACACGCGGAGGCGACGTTCAACCGCCTCCGCGAGATGCCCAACGCTCCCGCGACGTTCGTCGGTGTCGACGTGTGTGAGGTCGTGGGGCAGACGTAGCCGGGACGGCATGCGGGTGGCACCGCGGCGCCCAAGACGGCGTCGCGGCCCGCCCCAGTCGCGACGCCGCCGGACCCCGGCCGCGTCGCCAGGTGCAACCTAGCCCTGGAATACGTTGGGGCGCACGAACGCCGTGCGTTGAGCGTGCCCGGCCGACGGACCGCCCGCCATGGGGTCCTTCCCCGATCTTCGGCAACTGTCGTCCGTCTGTGGCCCATCCGACACGCGGCTCAGAGATGGGGTCATCTATCCATAGGCGAGCGCCACCCGGCAAGGCAGTGTGAGGGTGAACCTCAACCGATTGGAGGATTCATGCTCTCAACGACCCCCCTAAAGATGGATGGCGCCGAGTGTTTGACCACGAGCTTTGGCGCGATCAGCGTGCTGGTCGTAGACGATCACCCGGCGGTTCGAATGGGCCTGCGCCGACTGCTCGAGGACCAGTCAGACTTCGTGATGGTCGGGGACACCGGGACCGCTGAGGCCGCGATCTCCATCGCCGAGCGCGAACCGATCGACGTGGTGGTCGCGGACTATCACCTGGAGTCCCGCAATGGCCTGTGGCTCAGCCGCAAGCTAAAACGGCTTCCCACCCCGCCCCGCGTTCTGATCTACTCGGCGTACGCGGATAGCCTGCTGGCCGCGTCGTGTGTCGTGGCAGAGGCCGATGCACTGGTGAGCAAGGGCGGCGTGGGCGCTGAGCTGTGTGACGCGATCCGTAGCGTGGCTCGTGGCCAGCGGCTGCTTCCGCCCGTGCCACAACCCCTGGCGGGGATGCTGCGAGACCGACTGGAGTCACCCGAGCAGGCGATCTTCGGCATGCTGCTTGCCGGAATCGCGCCGCCCGAGATCGCGGGCACCCTGGGGCTGGCCCGGTCCGAGCTGGAATCGCGCCTGTGGTCGCTCCTGCGCGAGATCGAGGACCTCCCCCAGGCGCCCAGATCGCTGAACGGCGAACGCACTCGGGTACTCGGCCGACGGCTGCCCCGAAGGCGTAATGTCGGCTGACCGAATGCGTGACCGCAGTGACCACTCGGGCTCCAGCCGTCATCCGGCGCGAACGCGACGGCGACCCTACGTTTCACTGTTTCAACGGGTCGCGGCGACCAACGCGCTGCTGCTGGTCGCCGCGTGCCTGGTGACGATCCTGGTCCTCTCGCCGCGCAAGCTCTCATCGTTTGCTGTCGACGAAGCCGCCGTCCTCGCCGGCGCACTCGCGTTGGTGGCGCTGGTGAACTTGTATCTGTTGCGCCGGGTCGTCGGTCCGCTGCAACAGCTGACCGCGCTGGCTCGGCGGGTCGATCTCACCCGTCCCGGGCAGCGGATGCCGGCGCCCAAGCCGGGGTCGGAGGCCGGAGAGCTGGCGATCACGTTCAACGAGATGCTTGCCCGCCTTGCGCAGGAGCGCCGCGAGTCCACGCGGCTGGTGCTGGAGGCGCAAGAAGCCGAGCGGCTGAGGATCGCACAGGAATTGCACGATCAGGTCGGACAGACGCTGACCGCCGTGCTGCTCCAGCTCTCCCGGATCCAAGCATGCGTGCCATCCGAGCTCGAGGCCGACATCGACGAGGTGCAGGTTGCCGCTCGCGCGAGCCTCGAGGACGTCCGGCGGATCGCACTCGAGCTTCGCCCTGAAGCGCTCGACGACCTCGGCCTGTCGAGTGCGCTCGAGGCGCTGGCCAGCGGCTTTGCCCAGCGTTCGGGGCTACGCGTACTTCGCCGCATACAGGCTCAGCTCCCGCCGCTCTCGCCCGAGACGGAACTGGTCATCTATCGCGTTGCCCAGGAGGCCCTCACGAATGTTGCGCGACACGCCGGCACCGAGCAGGCGGATCTGACGCTGCTCGCTGCGCCGGGCGGGCTTGCGCTAACGGTCGCAGACGAGGGGACGGGGCGGCAGGACGGCCGCTACGAAGGCACCGGGATCCAAGGGATGCGCGAACGAGCGACCCTGATCGGTGCCGAGCTCCGGGTCGACCGCGACCGATCGAGCGGGGGAACACGAGTGTGTCTCGTCGTCCCGATCGAGAACGCCGCATGACGCCACTGAAGACCCGCATCCTGCTCGCCGACGACCATGCCATGGTCCGACGTGGGCTCCGCATGGTGCTGGACGCGGAGCCAGACCTCCAGGTCGTCGCCGAGGCCGGGGACGGGGCCGAGGCGATCGCCCGCGCAGTCGGCGACGACATCGACCTCGCGGTCCTGGACATCGCGATGCCCCGGATGACGGGTTTGCAAGCGACGCGGGAGCTCCGCCGCCGCCGGCCCGAACTCCGGATCCTGATCCTTTCGATGCATGAGAGCGAGCAATACCTCTACGAGGCGCTCCGGGCCGGAGCCGCTGGGTACGTGGTCAAGAAGCTCGCCGATCGCGACCTCGTCGAAGCATGCCGGGCCACGATGCGTGGCGAGCCGTTCCTGTACCCGGCCGAGGTCACCGCGGTGATCCGCGACCACATGCGTAACGCGCTCGAAGGCGGACCGCTCCGAGACCCGCTGACGCCGCGGGAGACCGAGGTCATCAAGCTGGTCGCGGAGAGTTACACCAACCGGCAGATCGCCGACACGCTCGTGATCAGCGAAAAGACGGTCGAGCGCCACCGGGCCAACATCCTCGAGAAGCTCGGGATGCGAGACCGCGTCCAACTAACCCGCTACGCGATCCGACGCGGACTGGTCGAGCCATGACGACGTGAGCCGCCTGCGGCGTCAGCAAGACTCATTCACCATCGCGTGCGCGGTCAAGCCGACGCGCTCACGTTCGAGACCCGGCCACCCGTGTCGAACGAGACGGTGAGCGTTCGCCCGTCGGTCACGCAATAGCGGAACGAACTCCCCGGACGCGAGAGCGGCTGCCCGTCGGCATAGAGCACCGACTGCCACGAGGCCCCGTTTTGGATGCTCTGCACGTCCGTCGGGGTGAGGCAGCGATCCACCGGAACACCGTAGGCGCGCTCCCACATCTCTAGATACGCTTCCGCGCCGCGGAACATGTCGGTCATGATCGGCTGCCCGGCGATGGTTCGCAGCTCCTGCAGCCAGTCGGGATACATGCCGTAGTTTGCGACGCCGTCCTTATTCAGGTCGAACACCCGCTGACCCCAAACCTCTTGCGAGAACGAGACATTCCCAGCGAATGATTGGAAGGGGTACGTGATCGGCGTCGACGACGTGGGCTGGCTCTGTTCGGCCAACCCATTCATGTCAGCGCCGTAACCGAAGCCCGTGCCGTTCAGGAAGCGCTTGTTGCGGATGGCCAGGCTGGCGTGCCACTGATCCACGAAGGCAGCCGGGGACGCGCCGGCGATCGGCGTCACGAACCCACCAAGGTTGTAGATGCGCGGGTTCTCCTCCGGCGAGTCCCAGCTGTGGGCCGAGATCACGCCACTGTAATGATTGGCCTCGAGGATCGAGAGAACCGAATCGGCCGTCTTGGCGTCCATGTGGTCGAGCTCGACGATGAAGTGCTGCTGGATCATCTTGTTGATCAGGTAGCCGCCCAGTGAAGTGAGCCCGCGCTGGTTGCAGTGCGGGGCCGGCGGATAGACCGGCAGCGGCGCGCCGCCGCTCAGTTGCGACGCAAGTGAGTTGATCAGCCCGCCCAGCGGGCCGACCACCGGCGCCGTGAGCTGCGGCTGATCGTGCTCGGGGCCCGTGCAAGTCTGAACGTTCCAGAAGCTCCCGGTCTCGAGATGATTGCCCGCGTTGATGAGCACGCCCAGCTCACCGCCGTCCATCTTGGTGCCACCGAAGGCGTTGTCGAACTTGTGGATCGGGAAGAACGTGCTGACCCCGAGACTCCGAACCTCGTTCAGTCCCGCGTCGACCTGGGTTTGATCGCATTGCGGAACGCCGAGATACTCGCCGCAGTTGAACAGGTGAGAGACCTCGATCCCCTCCACCACCGCCAACTTGCCCTCGTTGATCACCTGGCGGGCCTGGAACGGGTCGGTGACGATCCGGAAGAAACCCTTGCCAGGGCCGCCGGCCTGGGCGTCGATGTAATCCTGGAGGGCGCGCAGGTCCTGGGCTTGGAGGCGAACCGCATCCATGTCGTTGCACGGGTTGTGACGCTTGGTCATGAGCTGGCACAGCGCTTCGTTGTCGACCAGCTGCGTGACCATCACGCGCAAGCCGGCGAGCCAGGCGCGCTTGATGCCCGTGTAGTAGTCGCCTTCTTCGGCCAGATCGGTCGGCAACGGCCAGGCGCGGAATGTCGGCCAGCCGACCGTGTCGTGCAGGTGCAGCGGCTGCCCATAGTCGAGGAAGCTCTCGATCTGGCCGTTGCTCCCCTGCTCGTAGGGCGCGCAGTCAGGCAACGCGTACGGAGCGCCGAACTGGTGCCACGGCATGCCGCAGTGGAAGTCACCTCCAAGGAACTCGAAGGCCGTCACATGCGTGTGGGCATCGATGGTGCCGTTGACGTCCCCCTCCGCGCTCGGGCCGGTGAATGGCTGTCCGGTCGCGTCGACCCCCGCCTCGGGATACGTCGCACATCCGCTGGCCGGCACGAACGTAACCGCCGCAGTCTCCCCCGTAGCCGCGTTGGTGAGCTGAAGTTGGCTATTCACCTGCCATACGGTCGACTGGCTCGGCGTGGCGACATCGCGCAAGCCAGCGCCCAGGAACTGGTGGGCCTGACTGTAGAGCAGGTACTGCGCCAGTGTCGTGGCCTGCATGCGGTACGGCCCGAGCAGGCTTCCCGAAGACAAGCGAAGCTGGTAGCAGCCGTTCACCAGCGAGTAGGGCGTGAGCGGAGTCGTGGCCGCCGGCGCCGCCGCCGGATCGCCTGCGGTCGCCGGCAGGATCAGCGCGGCCGAGAGAGCCATGCTTGCCAGGGCGCGTCTCACCTCGTCACCTGCTCGAGGGCGACCGGATCGGACTCCTCCACCCCGGCGACGCGCCACCTCGCTGCGAATGCGGTGCGTGCGGCGCTCACCCCGGTCACGGGCTGTAGTGTGCCCGCTTCCGGCCTGTGGCTAAACCACTTAATCGCACTAAGTCGAGCGAAAGTGCGCTGTGTCCTTGCCTACGGCGCGCGCAACGCCCGCTCGGCTGTCGGGAGCGCGATCAGCAGCTTCGACACTCGCACCGAAAACGGGAAATTACTCTTACGCCAATGCGGCGCGTCCGAGCCGGTGAGCTCGAGCTTGACAGTATCGCCCGCCGCGAACCTGTAACCGTTGCCCTGGAGCTGGAAGACGACTGGGCCGCGCTGATCGGTGCGCAGTCGGTAGACGCCCCGGGTGACGAGCAGCTGCTGCCCGCCGGGGGTGACATCCCACAATCGAGCCGCGATCTCGCCGTACTGACCGGTCGTGTCGATGTGGGCGGTCACCGTCGGGAGCCCCAGCAGAGTGAACGGTCTGTGCACCTGGCGCTCGTACACGGCGGTGCCTGGCGCGTGCTCCGCAGTGACCGTCTTGCAAGCGTCCGAGTCCGAGACGGGGTCGAAAGCTGCCGCAGTCGCCGGGTTGCCACCGGCGGACGTGAACGTCTGCGCCGGGCGTCCACCGAAGATGACCTTGCCCGGATGCAGCGCCGACCACGAGGACGCTGCGAACGGGCCGCCATCCGGCGCGCTCTGCGGGCAGGTCTGGGTGTACGCGGTCACACTCCAAGGCCGCGGCGCGGGCCCGGCGTGCTTGAGCCAATGGTCGAAGAAGGCTGCCGCCTGATCGTTGAAGGCGAGCCCGGACTGCGGCTTGTTCGAGCCGCGCATGTGTCCCAGATCGGCGAACTGCAGGGCCACCGGGAAGTTCCGATAGCGGACGCGCAGGTCGTTGTAGATCCGCAACGACTGCTGAACCGGGAACAGCTCGTCCGTCCAACCACTCTCCAGCAACAGCGGCGCCGGCTTACCCGGGATGCCCCAGGCCTGGTGGTGAGCAAAGATCTCGTTGGCGATCGCCCGAGCGCCGGCGTCGAACGGTTCTCCGGCGTTGGTTCGCGCGTTCCATGTCGTCAGGTCGGCCTGCGGGTCGGCGCCGGGCGGCGACACGAAGCCGCTGATCGTTCCCGCCAGATACAGCCCGTTGGTGAAGCTCTGCAGCGACACGCCGAACGGCTGTCGGCTCTCCGTGAGCGTCGGGCGCGCGAAGTCGAGGAAGCGGCCGTTGGGGATCAGGGCGGAGACGAGATCCGACCAAGGCACGATCGGGTGCGACGCCGCGATGTGCAGCGGCACCCCACGCGGGCTGAGCCAGCGAACGTAACGCCCATCCGGGAGGCGGATGCGATCACGCAGGTAGGCGAGCTCGAGGCTCAAGCCGCCGCCGTAGGAGGCGCCGGTGACACCGAGAGCGCGTGGGTCGCTGATCCCCTCATCGACGAGCCGACCGAGCAGTCCCTGTACGTCGCGGGCCTCGTAGCGTTGGTCGTCGAGCCGAATCCAGCCGTGCGCACAATCCGGGGTGCGCGAGGACGGCGCCCCGCAGGAGCGGCCGAATCCGCGTGCGCTGGGCGTCACCACCGCGTAGCCACGCTCGGCGTAAAAGACGTTGTTGCCATGATCGCTGGGGGTCGTCCCCTCCGCGTTGGTCTTGTTGCCACCGTAGCCGTGGCCGATGACGATCGTGGGCCATGGGCCACCCCCCGTGGGAGGCAAGGTGACGTCGACATCGAGCGGGACGCCGTCGAAGCTCGAGACACGCTGGCTCAACGCGACCGTCGGGCAGAAACGCACTCCGTTCTGCGCGGTGCAAGCATGCCCAAACGGCAACGGCGCGGCTGACGCCGCGGCGGGCGCCGAGAATCCGACGAGGACGACGAGACACAGCAGGACGCGACGCATACGGCTCTCCTTCCCCAACGACGAGAGCCCGACTCTACCCCACGGGCGACACTGGCGTCGGATCAAGATCAGCCCGCCCAGTTTGTGCTCGGATCGGCTTGGGCTATGCCGGTACGCCGGAGAGGTGTTCGTGGACGAATCGCACGACCATTGCTCCCTCTCCGACGGCGGTCGCGCAGCGTTTTACCGAGCCGGACCGCACGTCCCCCGCGGCGTACACGCCGGGCACACTGGTCTCGAGCAAACCAGCCGCGCCCGCCTCCGGGCCGGTAAGGACGAAGCCCCTGTCATCGCGCTCGACAACGTCGCCCAGCCAGTCGGTGCACGGGGCCGCGCCAAGGAAGAGGAACAGGAATGAGAAGGGCAGCCGCTCGCCATCGCGCAAGGTGACGGCCTCGAGCTCGCCGTCGGTGCCGTGGAGCTCAGCCACCTCGCTGCGGTCACGCACCGCAACGCCGTAGCGCTCGAGCTCGAGCACAAGATAGTCAGACATCGTCTCGCTCAGCTCGGCGCGGCGATGCAGCAGCGTCACGAGTGCTCCTCCGCGGGCAAGCCAGACCGCCGCCTGCGCCGCCGAGTTGCCGCCGCCAATCACCCCGACCCTTGCGGCCCCGCAGCGCTGGGCCTCCGGCGGGCCGGCAGCGTAGAACACGCTGACGCCCTCGTAGGCCTCCAGACCGGCCACCGGCAGCCGACGATAATCGGCCCCCGTGGCGAGGACGACGGCGCGGGCCGCGACCTCACGGTCGCCCTCCAAGCGCACGATATGGCGGTCGGCGCCGGGCTCGAGCGCCAGGGCGCGATACGGGGTAGCCGTGCGCGCGCTGAACTTGCGCGCCTGTGTAACGGCGCGACTGGTCAGCTCCGAGCCGCTGATCCCGGCCGGGAAGCCAAGATAATTCTCGATCCGACGCGACGTGCCCGCCTGCCCGCCCAGGGCGGTGCTCTCGACCACAAGCGTCTCCAGACCTTCCGACGCGCCATAGACGGCCGCTCCCAGACCAGCCGGGCCGCCGCCGATCACCACCAGATCGACCTCCTCACGGGCAGCAAGGTCGAGGCCGATTCCCAGCGCCCGCGACACCTCTCCGGCCGACGGATTACGCAGCTCCATCCCGCCCGGCAACCGCACTAGCGGAACCTCGTCAGGGTCTAGCCCATCGAGCAAGAGCACGGCTTCATCATCTTCCGAATGCTCAGGATCACGCCACCTAAAGGGCAAGCGACTGTTGCGGGCAAACTCCACAATCCGCCGTGTCGGCTCCGATGACCGCGGCCCGACTATCTCGAGCCCGACGTCCTGCAACTGGAGCGCTTCTCGACGCGCCATGAACGTCGACAGCAAGAGATCCGCCAAGGGAGCATCCTCGAACAACAAAGGCCGCAGCTTGTCCCGGTCCACGGCGATATATCGCATCGGTTGGGTGACGACCGCCGTCAAATACACCGTCTGGCCCGACAGGAGGTTCATCTCGCCCAGAAACCCCGACGCCCGATGGCGAATGATCTCGTGCCCAGCCCCATCGAGGATCGCGGCCTCTCCCTCGAGAATCGCGATAAACGGATAACGCGCGTCGCCCACCCGGAACAACACATCACCAACCTCGGCGCGGCGCTCCTCCCCGTGCATGGACAACGTCGTAAGCTGCGACTCGGAGAGCACCGGACTAGCAGGGGGCGGCATCCCCCAAGCCTATCCTCGAGCTGACCTGGTAGCTCGAAACGTATCGGCTCTCGCCGGTCATAACCTCCGCGTTGCGACCTGTGCCGGCGGCGGGTAGAGGCGCGTCGGCGGTAATAACGAGGCCCAGGGGTTTCCTTTCCCCTGGGCCTCGTTGCGCCCCTAATAAGTCACGAATGATCGGAAAGCGGGGGCGGGTTGCGAGCTCTGCCCCAAAGCTCTCCAAATGTGACTACAGGTACACAAACGCGCCACGAACACGAAAGTTGGTCCAACAAGCTGGGCGCGGTAAGCCTCCTTTTGGACTCGAGCCGCAACCGGCGCAGTCGACGCGCAGTTCTGATCGGCCTCCAGCTCCGCGTCGACGCCAACCGGTCGAGCCGAGGCACGCGAGTGGTCGGCTCATCCCGACCGAGAGCGCCGGATGACGCCGCTCAAGACCCGCATCCTCGTGGCCGATGACCATGCGATGGTCCGGCGCGGGCTGCGCCGGACCGTTGCACTGCGCCGGGAGCGGCGTGGATCCGCTCTACAGGATGAGGAGCGCGGCGACGATCAGCATGAGCGCGGCGGTGGTCCAGTGGACGCCATACGCGATGGCTTTCGGGCCGCCACTGCGTAAGACGATGGTGCCGTCGGCGATAGGAACCGAGGCGACGGCGAGCATCAGCCAACCGAGCAGCCGGGGGGCTCCGTTGACGAGGAGGATCGCAATGACGATCCCGATCGCGATGTCTCGGGTGGCCTTCACGGCCAGCCACGCAGGGCCGTGGATGGTTTCGCCGAACGCGCCGGGGATACCGAATCCAGCCGCCGCTGGTCGCGGGTCGAGGAGGTACCGGGCGCCCATGAGGGTGGTGGCGACGGCGATCACCCCCGAAAGTACGGATCCGACGTCGGTGAGCATGTCGCTCCTTTCGTTCTTGGAGTGGTGGGGATTTCCGTGCGACTGGAGCTCTCGTGGGCCTGCGTCCATCGCGCGACCGGGACGGCCGATGCGCTGCCGCGCGTCGGTCAATCTCAGTCTGGTCGACGCGCTATCAGCTGTCCAACAGATCATTGCGCTATCACTCAGCGATACGATCAATGAATCGAGCTGCGCCAGCTTGCCCACTTTCTCGCCGTGGCCGAGACGGGCCATTTCACGCGTGCTGCGACGCAGGTGCACCTGACGCAATCGAGCCTGTCCAGTTCAATCCGCGCACTCGAACGAGAACTTGGCAGCGACCTGTTCGTACGCAGCACGCGCCGGGTTCAGCTGACCGAAGCCGGGCGGGCCCTGCTGCCGGCCGCTCGGCGCGCCATCGCGGCGGCTGAGGACGGCCGAGACGCCGTCGCTGGAGTCCGCGGACTCGTGCGCGGGCACCTGGCGGTCGGCGTCATCCAGACCCAAACCGTGGGTCCCATCAACGTTCCCGCGCTGGTCGCCCGATATCACCGCAGACACCCCGCCGTGACCCTCCGGTTGCAGCACGCGGGTGTGGCATCACTCGTGCACCAGACCGCCGATGGAGACCTCGAGCTCGCGATCGTCGACCTCCCACTCGGCCCGCAGGCCAACCGAGTCAGCGCCCGACCCATCGGGACCGAATCGCTGCTGCTCGGCGTCGCCGCGCGAGATCCGCTCGCCGAGCGCAGCCGCGTCCGGCTGACCGACCTCGGCGACCGCGAGTTCGTCGAATATCGCTCGGACTCCTCGCTGCGGGCCAGCATCGACCGAGCCTGCCTGGCCTCGGGCTTGCGGCGCCGCGTCGTCTGCGAGGTCGAAACGATGGCGGACCTGATCGAGCTTGTCGTCCTCGGTGTCGGTGTCTCGCTACTGCCGCCGGCCGCGATCGGGATGGCCGACGGCGGAGCGGTCGGGCTCGCCACCGACCCAGCAATACCGCGCGAGCTGGCGCTCGTCACCCCGCTTGACCGCGACCCCTCGCCCGCCGGCACCGCGTTCCTCGAGCTGCTCGATTCCGAACTGCAGAACAAGCCCTGAGCTGCGTGCTCGGCGGCTTGGTGCAGACACGGGGGTTGGTGTTGCCCGGTGTCTCAGGCGGCTGAGGAAAGCCGGCCAATCGGCCGGACGAGCGCGGAGTTGTGCCGAAGCGAGCGAGCGCCGTCAGTCGGGCGGAACGCCGAACGCCTGTGGCATCCGCAGCGCAGCTAGCACAGACGCGTACATTCGGGCTTTGATCGCGCCGAGCGTGGCGGGGTCCTTGGCCGCTAGCGGGTGAGCCCGCTCGAGTGCAGCGTGCAGGACGTGCTCCTCGTCGACCGCCTCGTCGACCAGGCCGCAGGCCGCGGCGTCCGCCCCACCGTAGCGGCGGCCGGTTGTCATCGCCTCGTGCGCCGTCAGCTTCGGGATCCGGCACATCACGAGCTCAGTCATACCCGGCGTGAACGGGATTCGAATGTCCACCTCCGGGAGGCAGAAGAAGCCACGGTCCGCGCGCATCACACGCTGATCATGGGCGAGCGCGAGCATTGCACCGGCGGCAAACGTGTGACCCTGCAGCGCCGCGACCGCCGGGACGGTGGAAGCGAGGAAGCGCGCGAACAGCTCGTGCACGCTGGCCATGAACGGCTCAATCTGCTCGACGTTGGCGCCCATCCAATCCAGGTCGAGACCGTTTGACCAGATCTTCCCGGTTGCGGTCGTCACGAGCGCGCGCGGCGCCGCCGTCGCCTCTACCTCGTCTAGGAGCGCCGACACCACACCAACCCAGTCCGGGTTGAAGCGCTGCTCGCCGCCGCCAAGGTTCATCACGAAGACATCGCCGTCACGGTCAAGTCGGGGCTGCTCGGACATACGCCTGCACAATATTCAGTCAAGGGTCGCGCTGGGTACTTTGTCGCGTGCTTGGGCGAACGCTTCGTGACGCGCCTCGATCCATTCCTCGGCCGTTATCGGCTGCTGGCCCGTGAGTTCCCGATAGGTGTCGGTGCATGCCATCGCGTCGCCATTACGCCATGCGCGGAAATGGCAGATGACGCCGATCTCCGCCTGCTCAGCGGTCATGCCGGCTTGTTCTACCAGCAGGCGCTCAAGTTCCTCATCGGGGACATCGATGTACGGGATCGAGCGGCCGGTTGCCCGGGAGAGGATCTCGCAGAGCTCGCTGAGCGATAGCAGCTGCGGGCCCGTGATCACGTAGTTGCGACCGTTTTCGCGACGGTCGGTCAGGACGACCGCACCGGCACGGGCGACGTCATCGGCAGCTACATGGGCCACTTTGCCCTCGCCGGCAGAGGCGACGACTCCACCGACTGCTTCGATCCACGGGACCATCGAGAGCAGGCTCGTCTCAAGTACCGAGGTCGGCGACAGCAGTGCCCACTCCAGCCCTGACTGGCGGATCGCCTGGACGCTCGCGTCGTGGAGACTGCCGAGCGGGTCGCCGCGATGCTCGACCGCGCCATACAGCTTGACGATCCGACGGACTCCAGCGCGCTGCGCCGCCCCGAGGACGTTCCCTTCGCGGGCTTTGACGCGGTCGTCCATGGGCGAGACCAGGAAGACGGTGTCGACACCCACCATCGTCTCGCCCAGCGTTTCCGGACGATCCATATCCGCCACGACCGGCTCGACCCCTGGGCGCTTCAGTTGCTCAGCGCGCTCTGGATTCGAGGTCATCGCTCGCACCGGCACACCGCGTGTGACCAGCTGATTGGTGACGTTACCTCCGAACATCCCTGTCGCACCGGTGACCAAAATCATGCTCTCTCCTCAAGTCTGTACGTGCTACATCGCTCACAAGCTCCAGTCGACACGCCGCCGATGTCCGCCGAGGCACGCAACGGAAACTTCAAGACTCCGAGCGTCCCCCTCCGGCGGTGTCTCCAGGCGTCTCCAGGAGGAGTTGAGCGCGCCGTTCAGCCGCAGCGGCGGCTGGAGTGTTACCTCCCTGAGCCCGGAGCGGCTCCAGACTGGATTCAACGTGCAAGGCGCACCCGCCTCGTTGGCGAAGATCGAACGCATCTAGCGCCCGCAGCGTGGCGAGGCGACTTCCCTCATGTCCGGCAAATTTCGGGCATTGACGCGAGAGCCGTTCTGCATGATCGTGCGGACGCGAAAGCGGGACACGGTGGTCCTGAGGAGCGCGCGGTTGGCTGGGGTCTGGCTGCGTAGGGCCGCGACGTCGAGGCGAAGGACGACGGCTGACGGTGGTCCTCGCGGTGCGCGAGGAGCGATCACTCAGGTCCACGAACGGCGGAGACGTTCAGCCGCACGTAGTCCAGCGGCGGGCGCACGCCGCCCACGACGGCGGTGACGAACGCATCCCGCCTTTCTTCGGGCAAGCGTGCGAGGTGTGCCGCCAGGATCGAGGTGCGGACAAACGGGCCGATGTCCTCGGGGTACGTGGGCCGGTCTTCCAGCCAGCACCGAACCGAGCTGAAGCCCGCCGCGCGCAGGCGCCGCTCGGTCTCCTGCGGGCTCGCGAACACCCAGGGAGACCAGCCCACCAGCTCCGGGAAAGCGTCCCGAGCGACCCCGTCGATGACCTCGCGGACACGAACGATGTTGCCCTCGCCTCCACACTGCACTTCAAGGATCCCGCCCGGGCGCAGCGCGCCGGCCAGCTGTCCCCACATGCGATCGTGGTCGCTCACCCAATGCAGCGCTGCCGTCGAGATGATGACGTCGACGGGCTCGGCGAGATCGAGATCGAGCACGTCCTGACACCACACCTGGGCGCGATCACCGACCCGCGATCGCGCGAGCACCACCATGTCCTCAGACGCATCGATCGCGAGCACGGCCCCGCGGGGCACAAACGCGAGCAGGGACTCAGTGACTCGCCCAGTCCCGCAGCCCACGTCGAGGACCGTCGCGTCCCGGGGAATGCCATGCAACCGGGCGAGGACATCCGAGGCCCACGCCTGCTGCGGCGTGCTCGAGACGTCGTAGGTCCGCGCGTCCCAGGGCGTAGCCATGCGAGCCTCAGCCCTGCCGATCCGAGCCGCGCTCGCGCGTCATGGGCCGAGCAGCCGGTTGATCAAGGCGCCGCACCGCTGAGGTTCGTCCAGGAAGGGAGCGTGGCGCGCTGGGATGACCTCAAGATGCGCGTTGGGCATCAATGCGGCGGCGCGCCGGCCGATCTCCGGTCCGCCGTAGGGATCGTCGTCGCCCCAGACCATGAGCACGGGCGCCGCGATGTGTTGAAGTTCGGCGTCGGAGAGGAAGTTCTCCGGACGGGGTCGTCCAAGCCGCATCGCGAGCCACATGTGGCTCAACATTGCGGTACGGAAGCCCGGCTGTCGCATGCCCTCATGGACGACATCGAAGAAGCCGTCGGGCGCGAGCTCAGCCGCATGGGACCCGATCGCGCCGCGCGCCAAGGACCGGCGGGTGACAGCGACGCTGGGAGAGCCGATCCGCGCGACCAGTTGACGCAGCCCGGGCGTCGAGAGCGCGGTGAAGAAAGGGTCGCCGCGCATCCTGGGCAGGGCAACCGCCGGAACCCCGAGCGTGGCGAGCGCGGTGATCCGCTGCGGCGCATCGACGGCCAAGCAGAGCGCCCACATGCCGCCCAGCGAGGTGCCGATGACAGGGACCCGATCGAGGGCGAGCGCATCGAGCAGCGACGTGAGCTGCGCAACCGCGTGCTCGCGCAGCGATCGGCCGGCGTAATCGAACGCGTCGCTGAGCCCGAACCCCGGAAGGTCGGGGGCGATCAGCCGGTACCCGGCGAGGTGGGGCAGCAGTGGCGCCCAGGTCGACGCACTCATGCCGCTGCCGTGCACGAGAAGGAGCGGTGGACCGGCGCCCGCCTCAAGCACGCGCACAGCAAGCGGCGGGTCGGCCAGGCGGACGCGTCGGCTGACGATCTGCATCGCGCATGCGGCAAACAAACGCCGCTGGGCCACCTCGAACGTTGCTATTGGGTCCTGCGTTGCACGCTTGGACATCGCGCTCCCGGTACTCGCGCAGCTGGGCGCCGACGTTCATTCTGCCCACAGTCACGTGAACGCGCGTCCGGCAGCTCCGTCATGGGTTCGCGCCCCTGCTATGGGTCGCGTTGCCGGGCGAAGCCGCCGCTGGATGTGAGCGGTGTTCGCTGGGCGAGCTGGGGTAGGTAGTCGTCGATGAACACGCGGGCGACCAGCTCCTGGCGTGACGAGACGCCGGTCTTTTCGAACAGGCTCTTGATGTGATCCTGGACGGTATAGGGCGAGAGCACGAGCCTGACGGCGATTTCGGTGTTGGTGAGGCCGTGGGCGAGCAGAGTCGCGATCTCGCGCTCGCGCGCGGTGACGCCGTGCGCTTCGAGCCGGATGGCGGTCGTCTGGGGGCTGGCGGTGCGCTCTAGCACGATCGCGACGCGGCCGTCGGCACCTCCCTCGGGCAGCGAGGCGTGCAGCGTGATCCAGCCGGATGGGGTCGGCACCGCCACGGTGTCGGACGGCCGATGCGGGTCGTTTGAGCGGCTGCGGGTGAACCCGGCGAGCGCCAGCACGGGGCTGGGGACCGTTGCCAGCGCCGGACTGCGCATCGCTGCGAGGAGCTCTTGGGCAGGCGGGGTGATCAGCTCGACGTCGTTGCTGGGGCCGAGCACCACGAGTCCCGGAGCGCTGCCGTCCCCGGTCTGGCGCGCAGCGTCGAAGCGGATCGAGGTGCGAATCCCATCGGCGATCGCCGTGGTGATGCTGGCGAGCGCGGCGGCGTCGTCGGCGGTGAAGTCCCAGCGGTGCTCGCGGCGGGCGATGTGGACCGCACCCCAACACCTTCCACGATTGACGAACGCTGCGCGCATCTCGAACGGGATCCCCGCTGGCCCGAGCACGTCGCGGTAGCGGGCGCTGCGCTCGGGACGCCCCTTGGTCGCTTGGCTGAGGATCCCGACCGGAACCCGGCGCGCCGCGAGGCTCGCGAACGTGTTGAGGTCCGTGACGAAGTACTCGCTGGCGACGATCCCCGCGCCCGCATCCGCGGCCGCCTGAGGTGTGAATACGCCCTCGCTGATCAGCTCCTGCGGCGCGTCGCTGGTCATCAGTCCCGTTTGTGGATCGAGCGTATGCCAGCACGTCGCGTCGTAGTCGATCACCCGCCGCATCCGCGCCGCAACCTCGCCGAAGTACTGCTCGCGCGGCAGCGCCCGGCGTCCGAGTAGCGCCACGTCGTCAATCAGCCGCTCCACGGCCCAGCGTGCTGCGGGCATGAACCGAGTATGACCCGTTCGTGGCCGGGTGTCGACGTCGCGCACGAAATATCCCCGCAACCGAGGGATCGACGACAGAACGCCGTCAGGGCACGCTACCTCCCGACACGCAAACCCGCCCAAGGAGGCACGCGATGACGACCGACACGGCACAGACGACAGGCGGCAGCGACTCGGTGAGCGAGCAGTCCGCGGTGGCACCGATTGCGCTCACGGCCGGTGAGGGAGAGGCACTCTGGTTCCTCGGCATCCTCGCCACGATCAAGGCCTCGAGCGAGTCCACCGCCGGACGCGTCGCGGTGATCGAGCACCTCGCCCCGCGCGGCAGCGGCTCGCCGCTGCACGTGCACCACCGCGAGGACGAGTGGTTCTACATCACCGAAGGCGAGCTGACCTTCTGGGTCGGCGGGCACGTGATCCCCGCTCCCGCCGGATCGTTCGTGTACGGACCCAGGGATATCCCGCATACGTTCACGGTCAGCTCCGAACGCGCGCGCTTCCTGCTCGTCACCGAACCGGCCGGCTTCGAGAACTTCATGCGCACGCTCTCCGAGCCCGCGCAGCAGCTTGAGATCCCGCCGCCCGCGACCGAACCGCCCGACGTCGAGGGCCTGGCCACACTCGCCGCCCAGTTCGGCATCGAGATCCTCGGCCCCCCCGGCATCCCCGCCTGACCGTCGCCTCCCGGCACCGGGCTCACGGACGCCAGCAGCTGCCCTTTGGAGACAGCACACCGACGACCCCGTGTGCTCTTTGGGCACTTCGAGGGTGGTGCAGGCGGGGCTCGGCTGGCTGCTCGGACCCGGCCGCTGCACCCGGGAGCGGGGGCGTAGATCCGGCTTCGCTGCTCAGCGCTCACTGTCGAGCATCGCCAGCTGCTGATCGTCGTAGCGTCCACCCGCAGCCGAGTGGGCCGGCACGGCGACGTCAATCGCCGCGAGATCGTCGTCGAAGAGCTCGAGTTCTGCCGCTGTGAGGGACTCGGCAAGACGCTCGCGGGTCCGGGCCCCCACCAGCGGCACGATCCCCTCGTCCTGGCTGAGCACCCACGCGATCGCTACCTGCGCCACGGTCGCGCCCTTCGCGTCGGCGACCGCGCGAAGCGCCTCGACGAGGTCGAGGTTGCGATCAAGGTTCTCACCCGTGAACCGGGGAGCGCGGCTGCGGAAGTCCGCTGGGTCGAGATGGCGCTTTGCTGACCAGTGGCCGCTGAGCAGGCCGCGCGAGAGGACACCATAGGCCGTGATCCCGATTCCGTGCTCGCGGCACGCGGGCAGGATCTGAGCCTCGATCCCACGCGAGATCAGCGAATACTCGATCTGCAGATCGGAGATTGGATACGTCGCGGCCGCGCGCCGGATCGTTTCGGCGCCCACCTCCGAGAGCCCGACGTAGCGGACGTAACCGGCCTCGACCATCTCAACGATCGCGCCGACCGTCTCCTCGATCGGGACCTGCGGGTTGTAGCGCCCAAGCCGGTAGATGTCGACGTGGTCGGTGCCGAGCCTGCGCAGCGTGTAGGCGAGGAAGTTCTTGACCGCCTCTGGTCGGCCATCAACCCCAATCCATCCGCCCGCTGGATCCCGCAAGGCCCCGAACTTGACGCTAATCACGGCACTGTCGCGATCACGCCCCTCGAGCGCCTTGCCGATCAGCAGTTCGTTGTCACCCATCGCGTAGTAGTCGCCGGTGTCGAGCAGATTCACGCCGGCATCGAGCGCCGCGTGGATGGTCGCGATGCTCTCGGCGTCGTCGGCCGCGCCGTAAAAGTCGGACATGCCCATGCACCCGAGGCCGACTGCTGAAACGACCGGGCCGGTCGCGCCGAGCTTGCGCATCTTCATGGCTTCTGGTTCTCCTGATGAAGGTCGACGGGCGCTGCACCATGGCCTGGCCAACGCCTGATCTCAGATCGATGCTATGTCTGCGAAGCCGAAACGGCAATGAACAGACCGCTCTGCCGCTGGTGCGGCATCGTGCGACGAGCAGCACGGCGCTTCGGAGCTGGCCGTCTCGACAGATCACCGACTGCCCGGCCGGATCATCGCATCGCCCGATTCGGGTGAACACAGCAGGGTCTCGTCCTGCGAAGATTCGCGATGATCCGCATGGCCAACGACGACACACGGAAATCCCGATCGCGGCCTCTGAAGCCGCTCACCGACATCGGTGGTCGCGCCGCCGCCGCCACGCTGAGACCGCTCACCGGTGCTGTCGGCGCCGCCGCCGAGGCGGGGATCGGCCTGGAGCAGCGCGCCGTGGACCGCCTGCTCGAGAGCGGCGAGTTCGAGCGGTTGCTCGACAGCGTCCGTGTGCAAGCGATCGTGGCGCAAGTGGTCGGGAGCGAGGGCGCCACGCAGTTGATCGACACGTTCTTCGACAGCGGCCTTTTCGACCGGTTCATCGATCGCTTGTTGGCCAGCGACGGGTTGTGGCGGCTCGTCGACGAGATCGCGTCGAGCCCAGCGGTGAGGGCAGCTGTTTCGCAGCAGGGTCTCGGGTTCGCTGATCAGCTCGGCGAAGCGGTGAGGGCGCGCTCACGCAAGGGTGACCGCCGGCTCGAGCGCGCCGCTGATCGCCTGATGCGTCACCACCCCACGGAGTCGCCGCATGCCGCGACGCAAGGCGACGAAGATGGGCAGCCCCCTCAAGTCTCCTAACGGCAACACGCCGGTCCGGGCCACGCTTGTGAAGGACGCGGGTCATGCCGGTCACATGACCCGCGTGGCCACATGGCTCGTGAATGTGGCGATCCCCAACCTGATCCCAGGTCACCTGACCGCCCCCCTGAGGGAGCGCGCGCGCGACGCCGACGACGGGCTGGAGCGAACCGCTCGTCGGCTCGTCCGTCGCCGGGTCAAGCGAGGCCCGACAAATCCCGACGGGCCCACCCGATGAGCAGCACAGCCGAGTCGCCCAAGAGCGACGCAGCGCTCCAGACCACGCTCGAGGAGAACCTGCCCTACGTCGGGCTACTGACACGCCTGATCTCCTGGGCGGTGGATTTCCTGCTCATCAACTTGGTGGCGATCATCACCGGGCTCGGTGCCGAGCTGATCGTCGGCATCTTTCCGATCACGAAGAATCTGAAGCCACTCTTCCTGGCGATTGCCGGCGGCGTCTACGTTCTCTGGACCGCCGCCTACTTCGTCGCGTTCTGGTCGATTACGGGCCAAACCATCGGTTCCCGACTAATGCAGGTTCGGTTAGTGACGGCGAGCGGGGAGAAGGTCAAACCGGTCCGCGCGTTGGTGCGCTACATCGGGATGAACCTCGCCATGGTGCCGTTGCCGTGGGGCTACTTGCCGATCCCGCTCAAGCGCCTGGGATTCCCGGACTGGCTTGCCCATACGCGTGTGATCGAGACCGAACAGCTGTCGATCGCCGCAGCGCGACAGAAAAAAAGCGCCAGCCGCGCCGACAAACTCCCAACGGCCGCCTCCCCCGCCGACCAGGGAGACAACCGATGACTGGCAAGGCTGACCTGCCGCCGGGACCTCGCCAACCGGCCCACGAACTGCTTCGCAGCACACCCCACGCGGACCTGCTCGCGAGCACAGGCGCGCCGACTCGTTTGTGGTCTCGGGCCTAGACTGCGATGCGTTGGTGCTCATCTGACTGGCGGGCCGTGGTGGCTGTCGCGGGCGTTATGTGAACCAGACCCTCAATAGTTTGCTCGGCCATGTCGGGGGAGGGGCATCGGCTGATTCGCCGCCAGCGGCCGGGCTCGTGCCCAGGAGCTTGATACCAGGCTGGGAGCATCCGGCCTGAAGGCCAACTGTCTAGGTGCTCTCGCGGAGCGCCCGGGTGACGGCGTCGGCGGCCGTGTGTACGCCGAGTTTGGCTTCCAGGTGCGCGAGCCGATCTCGGACTGCGTGCAGGCTGAGGTACAGCTCCCACGCGATGTCCGCCTCTTCCTGGATCGCGGCGGCGGCACACAGCACCTCCGTCTCGCGCGGGGTCAGGCCGAGCCGATCGAGTGCGTCGGGGCGGAAGCTTGCGACGTCCTCCTCGAGCAGCAGCGCGTGCGGATCGCCGGCCACCAGGTGGACTGTGAGGCGCCGCCCGTCTCGTACGCTGACGAGCGGCGGGCGCGGTGGCAGAGCGAGCCACGCAGCGACGGCCTCGGGCAGCCAGCCCGCGTGCTCGGCAGCCCCGAAGTGCTCGGCGAGCCAGCGCTCGGTGTCGAGGCTCGCGTGCTCGATCCCGCCGTAACGGTCGAGCAGCACAACGGCGGTGCCCGGCGGCGGGTTGGTAGCGACCGCGCGGTCGAGCCGCTCGCGCGCCTGCGCGTCCCGCAGCGCGTGCTCGATGCCGGGGCGCACGAGATCGAGCATGTCGCGGTCGCGCTCTGAGAATTGGCGCTCGGTGCGGCCGAGCCCCGCGACGAGCATCTCATGGCGCTCCGTGCGAACGCCGATGGCGATGGCGTACTCGACGCCCGACGGGTGGAGCAGATCACCGTACAGCTCGCTGTGAGACAGGCGGCGAGGCTCGACCGCCTCGGACAGGCGCAGCGCCGGGCGCCTTCGGGCGGCATGCGCGGACAGCAGCGGATGACCCGCCAGATCGCCCACTATCGCCGCGAACGCGCCGGACGGCTCGGCGTCAGCCGGGATGGCCTCGTGTCGCACGACGCCGGTGGCCAACTCAACGCGATCCCACATCAGCACGTCTGCGGGAACGAGCTCCCTGAGCCCCGACAGCGCCCAGCGTCGCAGCTCGGTCACCGTCCGCGCTTCCAAGAGCGCCCGGGCGAACCCGTGCGCCGCGCCCACGTCGGTGTCGGCGAGCCAAGGCATGACCTCACGAGTCACGATACACCCGCGATCTGCCCCGGAGTCGGCGGTCGGCCGTGAGCACCCGCTGTATGCGCCTAGAGCCGCTGTGCGGGTACAGCGGGCGCCCGCCGGCGCCACCGCGCCCAGGGACAGGAGCCGCCGGTGCTTCAGGCCGAGTGCCCGGACTTGGTAGACCGACGTGGATCCGTCCGAAATCCGTTGCGCGCCGATCGTCGGCGATACCCAGCGGCGGCAATGCATCCTCTTCGGCGCGCAGGTTTTTCGGAGACACCTGGATGCTCCACGCCGACGAGGCAACTCGCCGTGCCCGCGCCGCCACCCTCCGGCTGATCCAACCGCGCCTAGCTGAGTCTGTGGCCAGACCGTTTAGCCCGAACGAGTACTTCGAGATGAGCGTCGACGGCATGTCCTGAGGAGCGACCAGCGCATCGCGGCAGAGGACGCTGCCGGCGAGTATTCGTGCTCGATCCACCCGTGTTGAGGCAACGTTTCCGCGAGGCTCGACGGCGAGCGCATCCTCGTGCTGATCCATTTGGGCTGGCGCGGCAAGGCGAGCGGAGCTCGATCGACAAGCAGCACTCTTCGGTGGCCGACAGGTTGTGATCGGCTCTGCGCAGCTAGGGCCGAATACCGGCCGGAGCTGTAGGCGACGTTGGGCGACCGAACGCCGGGAGGCAAATGCGGAGCGAGCGATGAGTCGAGCGTGCCGAGCAGGCGCTCGATCGCGCCCTCAGAACCGCACGCGTGTCGTTCCGGATCGTGTCGATCTTGAGTTCGCGTGGCTTGAGAATCTCGACCCTTGGCTGCTATCGCTGTTTGGTAGTGGCTGACGATTCCCGATCCGGTTCCTTCGTCTCTCCGTACAAGCTGACTCCTGTCTCTCGCGAGGTGGTGCTCGTAGGGTTGCGAGACGGGCTGACAGTGGGGGAGGCCGCGGCAGCCGACCGGCCTCCATGAGGTCTTGCCCCCATCTTTTGGCGCGCAACTTCACGTCGCATTCGACGCCTCGAAGAGGAACGGCTGCTCGCTCTACCCGCCGCTACATCGGCGAAACGCTGGCGGAATCAGCCAGCGCCCCACCCACGTTCTCAAGAAGCAGGACGCTCTTGTCCGGCGACCATGGGGGACCAAGGTCTGCCGGGCCACGCCTGACACTACGCTCCGCGGGTCGATGCTGGCAACCGCCCGTTATGTAGAGCGAGCCGCTCCACCACGCCCTGAGGCGGAGCCTCCACCACTGCTGCGGAGCGCGACCGCAGGTCAGTCCGTACTCGCCTGCACGTCCAGCGCACAGCCGCGCTGGACTCGAATCCTAGGCTAGGCATGCATGCTGGGCGAGCGCCTCGCCATCATAGGAGCGAGCCGCTTCGACTGCCAGGAGCGACTCGGCGCAGCCTGGGGGGCTCTGACTGATCACTGGCATCAGTAGGCCGCCTAACGGTGTGGCGCGCTTACGTCGGCGAGCGGGCTGCAACCCAAAGTCCCTGACGCGCCCCGACGCTTCCCTGAGGCACAGCCCGCTCGTTACCAACGACTGCAGCGCCGCGTCCTAATGAGGATCAGACGCAGGCAAGGTGTCCTCTACGCAATGGAGCCTAGCCTCCGGGCTGGTGGGCTCACCGAGACGTAGCGCGGAGTGGCAATGGGGCGATTGGGCTTGCTTTCGGGGCTTAGAAACCTGGGGGTTCTAGCGAGTCGATGCGCGCGCCGAGCGGACGCGCCGTGGGCGGCGGGCGTGGAGCCGCTCAGACCGAACGACGAGATACCGAACGCAGCCACGAACAAAGCCAGCGTGGCGGCGCGCAGCCGCTTCGGAGTCAGCCACGTCACGTGCCGCGCCTGGAGCCACGACCGGGCTCCACTGGCACCTGCGGCGGCAGCCATTACGCATCCAGCGCACACGAAACAAGATGGTACGCCTCAGCATGTCCGCCGTGAAGCACTCGCGGAGCCAGGTATCCGACGACAATGGGGCGAACCGCCACACGCGTCAGGACAATCGGACTAGAGTCGGTGGTGGCCGGGAATGACTTCCGTCCGCGCCGAGAGGGTGCGCCCCCTTCCTCTCGGTATGGGGGCGGGGACGGATGGGAACCGGCCCCACCCCCAATGCTTCTGTGCGGTCGCCAATCACCGCGCCGACGCCGTAGTCGTGCTCGACCCTACGACCCGATCACCCGGCTTGAACGCCATAGGCGCGCAGATTAGAAATGAGGTCGGACGCTGAGTGGTGCGTCCAGGGGATAACGGGAGTGGCGGGGGACCCCCGATGCACCGCTTTCGGGACCGGGGAGGACTGCCGCTCGCGTTGCGTCTGACTTGAGGGGTGGCGATTTCCGGCATCCCGACCCGCATTTACACTCAGATGATGTTGAGTTAAGCCTCCTACCAACCTCGGAGCGCCGGGTCGTGATCTGTGGTGCCAGGTCCAAAGTGACGTGGCGGAGGGTTGGGAACTGGATGCGCGCGATCGCTCGAACCTCGCATCTGCGTGTGAGGTGACCGACAGGATTAACGAGCTCGAGGCGCTCGTGAGATCTGAGGGCCTTGTGGTTCGTGGTTCCAAGGGGCAGGACCGGCTCAATCCTGCGATCTCCGAGATCCGTCTGCAGCGACAAGCTGTCGCGATGTTGCTCGGGAGGGTTGAGGTTGCGCCGCCGGCTGCGAAGACTGGTCATTTGAATTCTCGCCAGCGTGCCGAGTTGCGCAGGTTGGGGGTGGGTTAGCGGGCGTCCTAGTCTCCGTCCGTCACCGCCGGCGCAGGCCCGCTGTTGCGGATGCCGCCGAGCTCGAGCACCGCTGGCTCTGGCTTTACCGTTAGTGCTCGTTGACCACATACGCTGAGGGCGTTGATATCCGCGAGAGCGGCACGACCACCGAGAAACTCGATCACCTTGAGTGGGAACTTGATCGTGTTGGCAAGCGTGACGCTGCCGAGGCGTTCCTTCGGTCCCTTGAGGCGGTGCCGAGCGCACCCGCCAGCACATCGCCAGGCTGAAGCAACAGGGTTACGGGCCATGACCACGCCGCGCTTCCCCCTGTCCCTCGTTGACAAGGTCGCGAATGTGGTGGTCAATTGTCGCGACGTGGAGGATTTGGCGCCTGGGCTCGAGCGGGTGCTCGGCCTCGAACTCAACGCGGCTGAGGTCGCCTATTTGGAGGACCTCGACAGGGCGGTCATCCGCGCGGTTTTGGAAGCACGACCGCCCGTAAGCCCGAACCTGCGAGCTATCCAGCGAACCGAAGTTGAGGCCCCACAAACGGGCTTAGAATCACGCCGCCCGCCGGTGGGTCGTGCCACTTCCAAAAGGGAGTAGGGTTGCTGGAAGACGGTCGCTGACCACCGACCTGCCGTCGTCAAGACTCGCCGACGATCGGCCTCCGCCTAACGGGCCCGCCCACATCGCGAGGGACCACGGCCCGTTTCCAGCTAAGGGATTCATGCCCACGGGACCCTGTGCCCGAGGGGACTGACGCCCGGAGAAGGAGTGATTGGGATGAGTGCAGCAGCAGCTCCCACTGGCGCTATCACGCCGCCGGTCTCTACCCGGAGCCGGGGACTGGACGCCAGGATCGGACGGGTTCGCCCCGGGCTGATTGCGCCAAGCGCGAGGCCAAGCATCTGGCGGCCGTGGCGAGAACGTTGCAGTGGGCTGATGAGTCCGCCGAGCGCGGAGACTATTTCGACGCCGTCGCGTGGCTAGAAACGCTCGAAGCGATCGGAGACGAGCTTCCCGAGGTCTACGAGATCAGGCGTGGTTCGTGGTCTGCTCAGCTAGCGCGTACCGGGTGACCGACGAAACCGACCGCCGTCAACAGTTGGCGTGAAACCCTGACAGAACCCAATCGCCGCCGATCCCGCTGAGGCCGCCGGAATCGTGGCGTGGCCGTAAAGTTCGCGCCGCAATCGGCTCCCGATGCTCGTCTCGGGCAGCACCTGTCGCAGGCGCAGATCACCGAACACATCACGGTGACGCTGACGGCTGGCTAACGCCCGGCTACGCTCTAAGAGCACAAGGGAGCGGCCCAGCGGTGCGTGAACACCCTGGGCCCGGCCAAACCTTGATAGGAGGTTCGACATGCCGCAGATTAGTGACGGGACTCGCCTATCAAGTGGTAGCACCACGGAGGGCACCGCAACCTCACGCCTACGTGCACCACCACGACGGTGGCCGATCATGACTGGGCGCTCGGCGGAGACGCGTCGGCGGGCGTTGCACGCGCTCCGGTTGCTTCGGAACAACCAGGCCGACTCGTTGCCAGAAGCTCTCAAGCAGTCGGGAAGCTCGCGGTACGGTTCAACAAATCGCCCGACCGGGCACGTACAAGGACCGTGGTCGCTGGTGGGGGGGTTTGGTCTGCCCGACCATCCTCCGCCCCTACCAACCCGCTGGATAGGCCCCCTAGGGTGAGAGTTGCCCCACCCTCGCAATCGGGGCGCGCGGTTGCCTGGGGATCGGTGACGCGTCGTCCACGATGATGAGCATCCAATCGGGCTCGGTTTGCGCCCCGAGGCCGCCAACGCCTGGTGCAGCCACTCGACAGACTGTGGGCGGTCCGCGAGTGCGGCGCCGGGAGACGTTACAGTCGACCTGTCATGGACGAGCGCCTGGTTGATTTTGGGCTGCGGGCCGAAGCGGCGACACGACGCGCGAGCTTGGAGGCGGCCGCGAGCCAGGTGGCGCAGGAGCTGGACGAGACAGGGGTCATGTGCGTGTTGCTGAGGGGTCCAGCCGTCGCTGGCTGGCTGTATACACCGGAGGATGCGAGGCGGTATGCCGACGTTGATTTGCTCGTCGGCGAGGATCGGCTGGAGGCTGCGACGCGGGTGCTGGAGCGGCTGGGCTTTGCGCGCACGCTGGAGGCCGATGTAGTGTTGCTGGTTGACCGTCATCACCAGCGGTGGGAGCGCGAGGCGGATGGTGTTGAGGTCGAGCTTCATTGGACGCTGATAGGCATCGGGGCGCCTGCTGCTCGAGGCTCTTGGAGCGTTCTCTCAGCAGACCGATCGGATGCTGATCGGTGATGCGGAGGTGCCGGTTTTGTCGGTGGAGGCGCGTACGCTGCACCTGGCGTTGCATGCCGCGCAGCACATGGGGATCGGCAAGGCCGTTGAGGATCTCGTGCGTGGGATCGCCCAGCTTGAGTTTGGTGCGTGGGAGAGCGCGCGCGATCTCGCGTTTC